>JANQPP010000157.1 GCA_028289405.1 Pirellulales bacterium | reverse complement strand
CCGGGCATTCAATGAGAATTCCATCGCCTGACCTCCTTGTCTGGGCCCAGCTTATCGGATTCTCGCGAACGCTCAAAGACTTATTCATGGGTACTGAGGTGGTGCTCCCAGTGGAAAAATGCCCCTAGGCCGAGGAAAAGAGCCGATGTGTAACAAATACCGGGAGAGGTCGTCGCCGCCGAACGCGCTTTCACGAGCCTGAACAAAGTACGTACCATCCGCAGGCGCGTGGATCGACACGAATGCATCTTGCTTGAGCAGCGGCGTGTCGTCCGCCTCGGCCAACACTCGACCATCAGCGTCAAGGATGGCCAGATACGGATCCACGAGATGTGCTCCCAGCCGCATCGCGTGAATTTCCGCGCTCAATCGCTCTCCCCGTTGGAGTGACACATGAAAAAAATCGACATCGGCGTCGGCCAGTACGCCCTCAATCGTACAGCCCCCCGATGTCACCGTTTGGGCATCTTCGATGTCGGAATTCGGTTCCGACTCGGCGACCACCGGATATGGAGCCACGCTGAGCAGGTGTAATTCCGAGACTCCGAATTTCGTTCGCAAGCGAAAGGAGAGTTGGCCGAGCGTGCAATCGGAAGACAGGGTGATGCGTGCTTCGACAAGTTCCGAACCACGTCCACGAATTTCTTGCCGCGCGACACCATTTCGATAGAACATCAATTCCAGCGGCTCGGAAAGCCGGACGCCCTTGATTTCGAGATCCACCGTGGCGCCACGCTGGGCTCCGAGCGGATGGACGCGTTCCACGCTGGGTGTCATGGCATGCAGAGATGGTACATGCCAGAGCACGGGCATCGCGGCCAACGATAGCCACAAAAGGCAGCGCCATTGTCCGGCGATGAAATCGCGCGGGTGCAGGAACGGTGAGCGGTGTCGCGATCGCATGAGGCTTCGCAATCGGGCGGAATACGTTCAAAATTTGTTAAGAGCCATCGACACAAAACGCCTAGTCGGTGAAATCTCTCGTCGATTGACCTTAGTCCATATTGAACTATCGTACCGCTGCCCGAGAATTGGGATCTTCACGAGCATATTTCTCGTACACCGAGTCGATTTGGAAGTACTTCACGCCAAGCTTGCGAAGGCGGCGGATGTCGGACTCGGCTAGCTTGTGATGCTTCTCGGGCGGGTAATGAAAGATGTTTACCGAAGGGACGACAACGACCCCCTGTCTTCGCGCCAGCTTCACGGTTTCCGCGTCCAAATCCGCGCCGTGCTCGAAGAGAAAATACAATTTCGCGACGTCCTCCCCCTTTTCCATCGCCGCCTTCAGCTCTCGCCGGTTTAGTCCGATTTTGGCCTTACCATAAAAGACCCGTTTGGACTGCGGTACCAATCACGAAGGCGTCTTCGAGCAGATCATTTTCCCGGAGAATACGCAGCATCTCCGAAAAAAACGATTCATCGTGATCGGGACCCTTCGTGTCCAGCATGAGGCGGATCTTGTCCCGACAGGCGGAGGCATATTCCGCGAAGTCCATCGGCCGCAGTTCGCCGGGGCTGGATCGAAGCTGTTGAATTTTCCCCCAAGTTAGTTCGTCTACTCTTCGCGCGTCGCCGTAGAATCTTCGGAAGTCTTCGTCGTGTTGGACTACCAGATGGCCGTCACGACTTTCGCGTAGGTCGACTTCCAGCATGAAATAGCCCCGCGCGACCGCTTCCTCGATCGCGGGCAAGTTGTTTTCGATGCGGCCTTCGTCCACGACACCTCCACGATGCGCGATGAGCAATACGTCAGCCGGTGCGGCATCCCTGGCCGGCTCGTTAGGGAAAGCCGTGGAAACGAATAAGAGGCCGATAGCCACACGGAGGAAAAACCAACCCGCGATGCAAACCGTATGATTTTCATGAGAACAGCCTTCATGAGTGTTCCGCGATGCTCCAGGGTGGCCGCGTTTGTATTTCACGAAGACGTGCCGGCGCGGACGTTCGCATGGCAAGTCCAACGGCAAATATTTCGACTCATTATGAAAGTGGAATGAAGATTTGGCGAATTCCAGCGCAGGGATAGGGGACACCCATGAACCATGATGGACATTCGTGGAGAATCGAGAAGGCAGTTCGGCTAGCTGTATTGACGAGAGTAAATCCATACCGCCGGTAACGACCCCTTTTCGAACTGTTTGCCGTGAGGCTAGGATACGGTGAGGCTGCGGCGCGATGGGTTAGCCCACACTCTTAAGAATCTGGCGGGACCTAGCCTTGCGGAATGAATTGCCCACTTGGAACCGGCTCTTGAGAAGTATGTGGACTGCTTCTCCCGGCGGCATTCCATGTCAAGTTCGGCGGCTTGCCAGCCAGGGATGCCTGTTGGCTTTGATGCTGCCGCTTCAGCTCATGAACCGCCTGGCCTTGGCGCTCGACCACGTTCTCTTTCCGGGCTTTCGCCGGGTTCCGGTCAGGCGGCCTCTGTTCATCGTGGGGCCTCCGCGCAGCGGCACGACGCTGATGCATCGACTGGTGGCAAGTGACACCGAACAGTTCACCACGTTTCCGTTGTGGGAACTGCTCTTCGCCCCCGCCATCTGCCAAAAGATGTTTTGGCTCGGCCTGCAGCGTATCGACTCCTGTTTGGGCGGGCCGCTGCGGAGGCTATTAGCCTGGCTGGAGCGCGCCCTGGGAGGGGCGCAGCGCCACATCCATCACACGTCACTTTTGCTGCCGGAGGAAGACTATCTGGCCCTGTTCCCCTTTGGAGCCTGTTTTCTGCCGGTCATTGCATTTCCCAGGTGCGCGGCGCTGTGGCGGTTGTCCCGTTTTGATGGGGACATCACACCTGAAACCCGACGCCATGTATTGCATGTGTACAAGGGACTCGTCCAACGGCATCTGTACGCTCGGGGCACGGATAAAATTTTCTTGTCCAAGAACCCGTGTTTCACATCGTGGATCGAATCTCTGTCGGACGAATTCCCGGATGCCCGGTTCATCGGCCTGTTTCGCGCGCCGGAGGAAACGATTCCCTCTCAGCTTAGCTCCATTCGCGAGGGCGTCCGTGCTTTCGGACACGATCCCCATGACGCGAAGTTGGTCGAGGAATTCCTGCGGACATTCGAGTTTTACTACGAACATCTTTGGCAATGCGCGGGGCGGATTTCCCAAGAGCGCTTTTGTTTGACGCCTTATGCTGATCTGAAAAACTCACCGGGACGTGAAGTCGAACTCGGTCTGCGGCAATTGGGATTCGAGGTCACCGAAGCTTTCAGCCGACAGTTGAGCCTTCTGAATGCCAGCGCGCGCCAATACCGTAGCGGACATCGCTATTCCCTCGCGGAATTCGGCTTGACCGATTGCGACATCTCCCGCCGGTTCGGTAAAGTTTATAAGGGGTTGCTGGATGAATCCGCGCCTGAGCATCAACCGCCACACACCACACCTGCAAAAGGGGAGCAGCGTACCATTGCCGGAACCCCCGCTTCCTCACACTGACCGGGCACCGGGCGAAAAACCTCCATTCTCCGCGACGCGTCTGCGGGTCGTCGTGATCTCCGACGCCGAGGCGGCCCGGAATGGAGTGGGCACCTATTATCAGGATTTGGCGACGCACCTGCGTGGCCAAGTGGGCTCGTTCACGGTTGTCGCGCCCCAGCGGGATCCACCCGCCGGACATCAGCGGCTTTCCCTCCCCTTGCCTGGAGACGCCACGCAGCGGCTATTCGTTCCCCGCGTCCGCGCCTTGGCGCGCCTCCTGCAAGAACAAAGGCCCCATGTGATCGTGATCCCCAGCCTAGGGCCCTATGCGGCCGCCGGGCTGTGGCTGGCAAAACGGAGGAGCATTCCGGTCGCGGTGGCGCACCACACCAATTTCGACCGCTTGGTCGACTTGTATTGGAATCCCCTTTGGGCCGCGCCCTCCCGGTGGGCGCTCTCTGGGGCGGTAGGCTGGCTGTTGCGGCGTGCGGACACGGTGGTCGCCATGAACGTGGAATCCTTGGAAGACGCTAAACGCCGCGGCGCGAAACAGGCGCGCATCGCGGGCACTCCGCTGGCAGCTCCGTTTTTGCATGTACCTTGCCGTCCGCTCCGGACCCCATTGTCACGCGTCATTTTTCTAGGCCGATTGGCGGCGGAGAAGGGAGTGCATCACATCTTGGAGGCCGCCCAGCGGCTGCCTCATTTTCGTTTTTCCATCGGTGGGGACGGACCGCTACGTGGCCGGGTCAAGCAGGCCGCGGCACGGCTGGCCAATCTGGATTACCTCGGCTGGCTGAACCGTGGCCAGGTTCTAGAAGCGATCGACGACGCCGACGTCCTGGTGTTGCCCTCGGCGATCGAAACCTTCGGCACGGTCGCGCTGGAAGCGCAGGCACGGCGCCGGGCCGTCTTGGTTTCCGAGGACTGTGGCATCACCCTCTGGCCGGCTTTGGCGGAGTTCTTGTTCACGATCCGCCGGGACGAACATGTGGCGGAGGCCCTCACTCGTCTGGCCCGACTTCCTTTAGCATGCCGCCAATCCGCCGCCGAGGAGGGCTGGAAGGCCGCTTCGCAATTCAATGAAGAGACCATCCGCCGCTGGATCGACATTCTCCTCGACGTGGCCGATCGTGGCTCGCGGCAAAAGGCGCGAGAAGATACGCTGGCGACCGGGGCTTCCGAGCCGGATCCGCTACTTCAAGAGAATGATTTCGAACCGCATGGCAGCGACCTCCGCCAGCATCATCTCCATCCATGACGTGATGCCGTCCACGCTGGAGGACGTGCAACAACTCCTGCATTTGGCGGACAACCTCGGCATCCAAAAGGTAACGTTGCTCGTCGTCCCGGGACTTGAATGGGTCTCTGCCGACATCGAGCGGCTTCGGCGCTGGGAAGACCAAGGCTATCGGCTGGCGGGACACGGCTGGCTGCACCGTTGCCATCGCATTCGAGGCATTAACCACCGCCTTCACTCTTGGCTCATTTCGCGAGACGTTGCCGAGCATCTCGACTGGGGAAATCGGCCCGTGTCCGCGCTCATGCAGCGGTGTGCCGAATGGTTTGACGACCACGGATTCGAGGTCCCCGCGCTCTATGTGCCGCCGGCTTGGGCTATGGGAGAGGTGGGACAGGAAGAACTTGCCCGGCTGCCGTTTTGCCTTTACGAAACGCTGGCCGGCGTGTACAGCGCGAAAGCCGATTCGACGCGATTGCTGCCTCTAGTAGGGTTCGAGGCGGACAACTTCTCCCGGCAGGTGGCACTTAAGATGGCCAATCAAACAAACTGCTGGCTGGCCACGCTGGCAAATCGCCCGCTCCGTGTGGCTTTGCATCCCCACGACTTGCGGCTGCGGCTTCATCGAGACATTACTCGCATCATCGCCCGGTTTCCCCGAGGAATGAACTACGATGACCTATTTGGTTATTAGCGAAGTAACGAAGTTCTCTTCGGCCAGACCGTGGCGATTGCCAACTGGAAACGTGCATTTGTCAGAGTCGACGAAATGAACCTTTGCCGAATCGAATGAACTGAGCATCGCCATGCTGGCATTCGTTGCCGCCTCACGTGTAATTCCTGAACTCTCTTACGCGAAAGCCCTGGGCACAATGACCACGCGATTGGCTGGTGCGGTTATCTCCACGAAACATCGTGGTAGCGGTCAATCGCCGGGTTATCTAGCAAGGTCGCCTGGCCGTTCGGCCAGAGGATTTCCAGCTTCTCCACAGCGGTCCGGTCACCGAGCCCGAAGTGCAGCGTGTTGGCATGCTGGGAGAGAAAGGAGTCGCCAGCGACCAAGTGCCGGACTTGTTCGGTATCGCCGCTAGTGATTCGGGCCATCGCCCCCAGCAAGCCGCCGCTGCCCGCCGACTCGTGCAGCCGTACGCCGATCCAATGGTTCGCCGTGTGGAGCGTATTGCGGTAGACGTGCAGTTTCATCAGCCAGCCCCGGCCCGCGAATTGGTATTCGGTGACGAGAAGGTCGGGCAGCCCGTCGCCGTCGAGATCATTGGCGACCACCGCGCGGGAATCGTATTCGAAACCGACGCCGAGCAGAAAGGCCACGTTCACGAATTCCTGGCCATCGAGGTTTAGCAACAGGGCATTGTGTTCGTAGCCGTTCCAGGAGATTTGGCCAGCGTTCAAATCCCGCATGACATCGGAGAAGAGCGAGGCTACTTGGGGATCCGGCGTGGAACTGCCGCTGTAAATGTCATGCCGCCAAAAAGTACTGCAATAATCCTGGCACGATTCGCCGCTGCGGAATCCGTTGCCGACGTAGATGTCCTGATCGCCATCGAGATCGAAATCGCATGAGGCAGTTCCCCAGGACCAACCTGTGCGGGCGACCTGGGAAGCGAACGCCGGCGCCCGCCAGCGATCTTCGTCGCGGAGGTACATGCGATTGCCGAATCCCATGGCGGAACGCATATGGTGGACGTCGGGGCGGTCCTCGCGCCCCAGCCGCATGGCATCAAGCCGGCGGGCCGTGGTACTGCTCATACCGATGGCGTAAACATCGAGCCGTCCGTCGAGATTGTAATCCCCGAAGGTATGCGCCATGCCGAACAAATACCGCTCATCAACAAGCGCGGAGGTCACGTCGGTGAATTGGCCCTGCCCGTTGTTTTGATAGACATCAACGCCGGCGTAATCGCTCACGACGAGCAGATCCAAATCACGATCCTCGTCGAGATCCACGAAGGACGCACTGTACGTGCGGCGATGCCGTTTCTTCGCCAGCCCAGCGGCTTCCGTCTTGTCTCGGAAGTTCCCCGTTCCATCGTTCTCCAAATAGTAGGCGGGCTCGCCATCATTGGCGTCGTAATAAGGGGTCGGCATCTGTCCCTGCAGATAAGCCGGCTTGTATTGCGTGACCCAAAGATCGAGGTCTCCATCCCGGTCGGCATCGCCAGCGGTCATGGCCAGCGCGTCCGGTACGAGGACGTCGGTGATGGCTGGCCGGGCCTCTTCAAAAGACCCACCTTCTCTGCCTGGAAAGATCAGAAGCCTGCCCGCTTTATCCACGGAGAGAAAATCGGCGCGCCCGTCCCCTGTGAAATCAGCGATCAACCCGGCTTCGGCGAGCCTCGGCGGGTTCTTGAGAAACACGCCTTCGCGAAACTGTCCCGCGCCTTCGTTCCAGTAGATCCGGTTCCATCGGCTGAGGACGATTTCCGGATAGCCGTTCCGATCCAAGTCGTATAGCAAAATGGGATGGGCACTGGCGACGTCATGATCTCGCCGCGTATAAGTAAACGCCTTCTCAAACATCGGAGCGCCAGCGCGCGTTAGTATTTCTAGTTCTTCCACGGAGACGTCACTGGCGAGCGGTTCATTACCGTTCGGCATCCAGGAAACGCGGAGCTTGCCCCGCAAGATCAATCGAGGATCGTCGCTCCGTGATTCGCCCGCGCGGTGGTGCGAGACATGCAGCACGAAGTCAATCAGGGATTCGGCTCCCTCGTCATTTGGCAAAAAAGACGAGTGATGCCATTCACTTTCGACGGGCCGGAATCCGGCGTTCTCAAAGGACACAAGCAGATCCCGCCATTGCGTCCCCGTGAGCTGCTTGGCCGGCGCGCCGAAACGGATGCGGCGAATTCCCAACTCCAGGCTGGCGGTGTCTAGAGGTTCCCCAAGCGTGATGGACGTTCGCGGAAATCCAGCCAGCACGCTGAACTTGTCGTCGCTCTTTCGCAATCGATCCCAAAAGCTGACGATGGCCCGTTCGAACCGCTGCGCCTCGACCTCGAGCGACCATACCGTCCGGTCGAGCTCATCCCGCTCATTGGCCAAGGTTCGGGCGGACGGCGATTCCGTGCCGGGCGTCGTTGAACTGGTTTTGGCCGCTGCGTCCGAGGCCGTGGAGTCCGCGGCGCGGACGCTTTGCCACTCAGCGCAGGCGAGTATCGAGTGGGCTAACGCCGCCGCGAAGATGATTTCCCAACCCCTGTATGTCCTCATACCTGGCTACGCTACGCCGGAAAAATGAGCATTCAAAGCGGTGTGTGTTAAATCTCCGTGAACCGCGGCTAGTCCGTTTGACAGGCATCATGTCTCAGCAATAACTGATCATCAAGCAGGCTTCGTCCGGTGTGGGCGGGACCATCAGCATTGCCACTGGGATGGAGAATATCGATGAAGATGCTTTTCAGGATTTCAGGAGCGGTTGGCTGCCTGTTGATTTCCACGACGTTCGCGATGGGCGCTCCATTTACCTTTACTTTCGACGACGGTACGTTCGAGGGCTGGGACTACATCACGCGAGAGGGTGATCCTCTAGTGATCGGGGGCGGGCCAGGAGAAACGCCCCATGGCTGGGCGGTCACCGATGAAGCGGTCGACTCCGGCGGGGGCGAAGGATTCGACGTCCTGCAAGGTTCTTCGGTGCATGGCATTGGGGAGGTTGGCAACCCGCAACGGATCCCCAATCCACGCGTCCTTCCTTCTCCTTTCACGGCGCGCGACAGCACCGCGCTGACTCAGATCCTCCGATCACCCGTTTTCAATCTCGACGACAGTAGTGATATTTCCGTGGATATGATTGGTGGACAAGCCCAAGGGGGCAGGTCATTTGATCCAAATTCCGATACGCCGCCACAATCGCCGACCGATCTGGAACCCAACAAAGGCAGCGGCGGTTGGCAAGGGTTCGCGCTGTACGACGTGGCGGAAGACCAGTATGTGCGCTGGGGTTTTCCCACGTTCAATAATGACGGTAAGGAGCGCGATGGCCGGGATGTCTGGGAAACCGTGACGATTCCTCGCGAGGATTTGGTCCCGCTGGCGAATGACGGCAAGGATTATCGCGTGGATATCTTCGATTCCTATTCCGGCGGCTGGGGATGGATCGGCTTCGATACCGTCGTGATTCCCAATGCCGATTTCGGCGCGGCTCCCGGCGATTTCAATAGCGACGGGACCGTGGATAGCTCGGACTACGAAATCTTGGTGGCCAATTTCCGCTCCGGCCAAACTTTCAGCGAAGGAGATTTCAACTTCGATGGCAAGGTGGACTTGATCGACTTCACGGAGTTCGTGGGCGTATTCAATCAACAAGGTGCGGTCGCCGCCGTCCCCGAGCCCTCAACGTTGCTGCTTTTGGCTCTGAGTGGTTGCTTCGTTTGGGCATTCCGACGCCGCACTGTTCGCGCCTACAATTAATGCGAGATCGTAAGTGGGAACATAACTGAAACGATGACTCCCAGATGCGTCCTCGTCCACGGCAACGTTGCCGTGGACGGTCGTGGTGTTAGCGTCGGATCCACGAGAGTCAGCCATGCTTTTGGTTGGGCTCGTTGCTGATACGTCGTAAACTCACGGCCTACGGTCGTGCGCCCGTTAGCCGAATCTGCTGTTTCGGCGTGTCTGTCCGGATGAAAAAAAAGACGCTCTCCTTCGCAATCCCAACAGGGGCCTGAAAGAAGAGAGCGCGTGGAAAGACTGGGATGTGATCGTGGCACAAGGGATTGGCGAAAGTCGCCATTACGTTGTCCTCTTCACATCGCCCTGCTTTCGGAGCAAGCCAAAGCCACGCCCTCTTCTGGGTGTGGTTGAATACTCCATCACAATCTAGCACTTGCCATCAGCACCCCACCGATCGCTTCAGTACGATCCATGGCGGTTTCCTCCGTGTTTCGATGTGAAATGGGTTTGGCCACCAAATTTCATATCCAGAAACACGTTCCAAGACACCGTCATTTTTTATGTGCTCCTCCCAACGCCTCTGCAAACTGGGGATGAGTCAGTCAGGATGACTTAATTGCGAGGAGACGAGCCATTTGTTACAAGTGTTTTGTGGCAAACGAGTAGCACGGCTCTTCCGCAAGCGGCGACCGAACTGCGGGATGATTCGACGGTCGACGGCAAGTCGGATGCACGAAAGGAGCACGCAAATGTCCAGGCGGCACAAATACGGTTTTACCTTGGTGGAACTGTTGGTTGTCATCGCCATCATTGGCATTCTCGTGGCGCTATTGCTTCCTGCCGTGCAATCAGCGCGGGAATCGGCGCGGCGTGCCCAATGCGTGAACAATCTGAAGCAGATGGGCCTGGCTCTTCACCTCTATCACGACCAGCACAAAACGTTTCCACCAGGAGGAATCACCGAAGGTCCTTGCTGTTCCACGCCCAGCCTCATCACCTGGACAATCTCCATTCTCCCGCAGTTGGAGATGCAGTCACTGTTCGACCAATACGACACCAATGCCTTCAACGAGGATCCTGAAAATCAATTCGTCCGCGAGGCACGAGTCACGATGTATGTCTGTCCCAGCGATCAAGAGACGGACGACCTGCTCGTACCGGAGAGTGGACCAGCGTCGGGGCGCGGAGTCGCCTATCGTCGCGGCTCCTATCGGGCCATCTCCGGCAAAAGCCTGGGCCACCCGGGATGGTGGGACACGCATGAGGCGGTGGAGGTCGCCGGATTGTCCCTCACGTGGCGCGGACCACTGCATACCGTGGGCACTGGCGGGCTCAAAAGTGAGCGGATCGAGGATATCACCGATGGCACTTCCCAAACCTTGATGATTGGCGAACGGGCCACGGCGACTCATTTTAATCGCGGTACGTTTTGGGCCTACACCTATGGATTCTACAACCAGTCGACAATTGTTCCGGAAAGCCGGCAATTCATTCCCGACTATGACCGCTGCGTGGAATTGGGCGAATCCAATGTCTGCAAACGGGGCCTCGCCAGCATGCATCCCAACGGGTTGAATTTTCTTCTCTGCGACGGTTCCGTGACTTTTGTCTCACCGAATCAGGACATGAATATCACATGGTCGATGGGGACCATCGAGGGAGGGGCGGATGAACGGACGAGCGAACTTGCAGCCAACTGAAGCGTCGCTCAGGAATCGCGGCGCACAAGTTCGCTATCGTGGTGAATGGATGGATGTCCCATGCGTCGCATTAATATTCACGCTCACGGCGTTCGGTTGCGGAAAGAGCGCCCCGTATGAAGTGGTCCCGGTCTCGGGGAAAGTCACCCTTGATGGCGAGCCCTTGTCCAATGCCCGGCTGACCTTCCAGCCGATGGCCGGTTCCTCGCAAAACCGGGAGGTCGGGCCGGGATCGGTCGGCTTTTCGGACGAATCGGGGACTTACGTACTTGAAACCGTCTACCCCGTCTCCAAAGGGGCCGTGGTCGGGGCACACACCGTGCGGATCAGCACCGGCACCACCGAGTCCGACGCGGATAATGCCCGCATCGTGGGAGAAAAAGTGCCGCCATGGTACCTGGATGGGACGGTCCGATTGCGACGTAAGATCACGTCCTCTACCGATGACCTGGATTTCGCTCTCCATTCAGATTTTCAGCAGGCCAAAGAGGCGGAAGAATCGCCTTAGAACTCGTCTTGCTTCTTCTTCTCGCCCTTCCGCCCGCGGAGGTACGCCTGGATTGCCGCGGCCTGCGTTGCGGTGTTTTTTGTGGGAATTGTGAGTTTGTCGATATTTGCTGCCAAACCGGAGAATCTAGGCCCACGCGATGGGCGGCTGGCTCG
Organism: Pirellulales bacterium; assembly: GCA_028289405.1. Classification (GTDB taxonomy): domain Bacteria; phylum Planctomycetota; class Planctomycetia; order Pirellulales; family JANQPP01; genus JANQPP01. The sequence continues at coordinate 34,053 of JANQPP010000157.1, read as the reverse complement.
CTGTCCTGACAGCCCGAATTGCGTCTCGAGCCAAGCCGACGATCCGGAACATTTCATCGAACCGATCGCCTTTTCGGGTGCGGCCGACGCGGCCATGAAAAAACTTCGCAAGGTGCTCAAAGAACAGCCGCGAACCAAAATCGTGAAGGAGACAGACCAATATCTGCATGCGGAGTCGCGGAGCCGAATTTTCCGATTTGTCGATGATCTCGAATTCTTGGTGGACGCGGATGCCCAGGTGATCCACGTGCGTTCGGCGTCACGCATGGGCCATTCCGATCTTGGCGTCAACCGGGCCCGGATCGAGACGATTCGAGAGGCCATGCGTTAAGGCACCGATGCGGTTACCCATGGGCTCGAAGTTTCCGGCGACGGTTCGGCACGCTCCGGTCCGCCCAACGCGTTTGTTTTAGACATGAGTTCGAGTTTCATCCTGCTGCTCAACTTGACTTCGACCTGGGCCATGGTGGGCCTGATCTGGATGGTCCAAGTCGTGCATTATCCGCTGTTCATGAAAGTCGGCCCGGAGCGTTTCAGCGAATACTGCCAGGATCATCAACGTCTGACGACCTACGTCGTGATGCCGCTGATGTTTGCCGAGTTGATCACGACCGTCTTGCTGTGGTTTTACCGGCCAACCGGCGTTCCCACCACTTGGATCGTCGCGGGCATTATGTTGGTATCGCTAGTTTGGGCATCGACATTCTTGATTCAAGTGCCCGTACACAGGACGCTGCTGTTGGGATTCGACGCACAGGCGTGCCGTAGGTTGGTGATGGGCAACTGGATTCGGACCGTTGCCTGGACGCTGCGGGGCTGGCTCGCCGCGAGTATGGTGTGGCGCGTCATGCACGGATGACGTTCACTCTTGTCTATCCAACGTCGAGTTGTCGGGCTCGCGGCGGTTGACTTGCCAAGCGAAATAGAGAATTCCGCCGAACGGTATCCACCAGATGAGGTCATTGGTCAGGATCGTCAAACCCCACAACCAAGGCAGGTCGCCGGCAATCGCGGCCTGTAGAAAGCCAATCGGTCCAAAAATCTTGCCCAGCAAACCGACGAGCACGATCGGCCAGTGGCGAAAGGGATCGCTGGCGGCGATCCAATAACCGATGCCGTACACACCGACGATCATCCCCACGCACTGCCAAATTTGCGGATAGCGTGGATCTTCCATGCGGGTCCAGCGAAACCAAAGCAAAGGAGCCGCGATGACCCACGCGCCCCAGGCCACGTTGTAAATCCCCGCGAGCCACAGCGAGTATTTTATCCATTTGGGTGCGGTACAATTTGGGTTGCTGTGCATCTCAGGAATCGTGCAAAGACAGGCATTTCGCGCAAATTTTGTCTTGATTGGCGGACGAAAAGTTTTGCCGCGATGAATGATGAATAACGAATTATTTTGCGGCTAAAATTCGCACCACCTCTTCCATCAACATCTGTAGCGCGAGCCGTGCCGTTTGACAAGCCGAGTGCGTGGCACACGGACGTGCAGCGTCCTCCGTTCCGCCAATCACGATTCCCATCCGGACCATAAACGGCCACATAACCGGCGAGTAACTCGGAAGGCGACTTCATGAAGTCGTGTGGTTTGACCACATGCGATCCCAAGAATTACGAACGCGATACGAAAATGAGCCCGGAACGGTCCGCTTTTTGTCCATTCGTCAAATTTTGGTTATGGGAGGTGCATATGCGGGGAGGAAAGACGGCGAGCTTCTTGGTGGGAATCATCGCGGTTGTCGCGTTGTTGTTGGGCGCCATGGCATATGCCTGGCTTGCCACACCGACAGCGCCCAAGGTCGTGCTCCCTGATCCGAACGCCTACCCGTTGCTCCTCTGGCTGGGCGAAAAAGTCGAAGGCGTTCCGGAAGACGTCTCCCAAGCGGACACGGAAACCTTGCGGGCATTCCTTGCGGCGAATGGTAAAACGCTGAGCCAAATTCACGAAGCGCTGGCGATGGAAAGCGTGGTGCCGGTGGAGTACACGGCGGCCTATCAGCAAAGTGCAACAAATAATGTGGGTCCACTGAAACAAGTCGCCCGACTGTTGTGGGCGGATGCCCGCTTAGCGGGAATGGATGGCCAACCGCCGGAAGCCGCGCGGAATTACGTCACGCTCATCGAATACGCGCAAAAAACCTCACGCGGCGGCCTCGCCGTCCACTTGCTATCGAGCCTGGCCTACGAGAACCTGGCCTGGGAAGCACTCCACGAACTGACGCCGTTGTTGACCGAAGAACAGAGCGAGAATTTCTTAGATCAGTTGACGGCGATCGAATATCGAGAGCCGAATATGGACGAGTATCTTTCGCGGGATTTGGCGCTGACCACCGCGGTACAAGGCCGCTTCGCGACGCTCATGGCCCGCCGAGCGATGCAAGCCCAAACCGCCGCTTTTGAAAAAAGCATCGCGGAGACCATCGCGAAAAACCAGGCCGCCCGCGAACAGGCTCAACAAGCATTGAGAGCTCGGTAGGCAGGGTGGTTTGAACCGGGAGATGGTCACTTTACTCAAGTCCGTGTTGCTCAATGTTGGCGACGTTGCATGGCTCCGGCCAAAAATCAGGCATTCAATTTTACACCCCGGTAGATCGTCGGATGTGCCTGCGACGAGAAGCGCATTTTCAAAGTGGGAAGATCTTCGGCGTGGCCGATGACAATGACCGTATCCCCTTCGTACAACTGAGTGCTTGGTGGCGGATTTAGTGTCGTCGATCCTTCCGCGTGGCGAATGGCCACAATCAGTAGGCCATTGTGCCCATCGATTTTGACGTCACTCAGAGGCTTGCCAATGAATTCCGAACTTGGATTGACGACCAACTCGTGAAACTGAAGTCCGATTTCACCCAACTCGGCATTCAGATCACTTCGGCTGGCGAGCTGTTCCAGGAGGTTTTCCGCCGTAGGACGAATAATCAACTGGGCGACCTTCTTCGCTCCGATGGCCGTGGGCAAGATCACCCGATCAGCGCCGCATCCCAGAAGTTTTCTTTCCGTGCGAGGGTTCTCGCCCCGCGCGATGATGAACAGCTTCGGATTCATTTCGCGAGCGGTGATCGTGACGAAAACGTTCGTCGCGTCATCGGAAAGGACGGTCGCTAACACCGAAGCACGTCGGATCCCAGCCATTTCTAGAACACTTTCATCCGCTGCATCTCCCTTGACGACTAAGTGTCCAAGGTTTTCCGCCTGTTGCAGACGATCCTCATCGCAGTCCACGATGACCAAGGATTTGTTCGAGGCCCGCAATTCCTGCGAAAGGATGGTGCCCATGCGGCCAACGCCGCAGATCACGGCATGGCCATGCAAGTTTTCGATTTCGCGAGTCATTTTGCGGACTCCCAGGGCTTTGTTGAGTTCACCATCGATGACCATTTGTACAAAGCCGCCTACTGTGTAAATCACGGCGGCGTAGCCGGCAATGATCGTGCTAATCGTCAGCACGCGAAATGCGGGAGACTGAACTGGCTGGACCTCTCCGTAACCGACTCCGAAGATGGTGATGACCACCATATACAGGGCATCCATCATCTCCCAGCCGGCCAGCATGTAGCCCGCGATCCCGAGCAGGCAGACTACGACGAAGAAAACGATGCCGGTCAGGATACGGTTCAGCGGTTTGGCCACGACGAGACTTCAAAGCAAAGGGAGGAGACGCTGTATTCGTTCCCCAACCAATATTCTTCGGGCACATGGCGCCCCGGCGAGGTGGACGCCAAGCGAATCCGTTGCCAAATATGGATGAGAATCGAAGTAGCTTGAGAATCGGGTGATCAATCAATTCGATCGCCGAAACGCCTCGTCGGCAATGGGCAAAACCGCTGTTGAGGTCTGCTCAACGGGCACCGAGTGCCTTTGGTCCCAGCTTGACGGTCGAGTCTTCTCGACGCACGGTGACCACAATCTCCTTTCCGGCAGCGATCTTTTTCAATGTCTCACGCAGGGATGCAAGATCATTGACCTCCGTCCCATCGACCGCCAGGATCTTGTCACCGATGGTGATCCCCATGGACTCCGCCGTTGAGTCTATGTGAAGTGACGTGACGGTCGTGCCCTTTATTTCACGGATGCCGACGCCCAAGAACGATGCCCGTGTTATTGTGGGTTGTTCAGCCTTTGTTTCTTTCGCTGGCGGAACCGGCTCGTCTTCTTTTGCTGGCGGTGTAACGGTTTCTGGTTTGGAATCTGGTGTTTCCGTTACGGCACCTTCAGAGACATCGTCAACGGTGACTTTTTCAGTCGGTTGGTCTACCGGTTGAGTTTTCATTGGTTTTGCAGAGCCATTCTCGGCAGTCTCCGTGGGAAGAACGAGTGTTTTCGATGTTGTCGGCTCGATTGCAGGTGGATCGGAATCGGCCTCCGGCAGAACTGCTGGAAGATCGGTATCCGCTGAGGTTTCTTCGCCTGAGGTTTCTTCCCCCGGAGATTCAGCAGGGACGTTTGGCAGCGCTGGCGGCGGAGCGTCATCATCGACGTTGGCGGACGTCGAAGCATTCTCGTCGTTAACCGGTTTGTCCTTGACATCATTTACTTCGATAGCCTCAGAGGCCACTGAAGATGTTGAAGATACTGTCGGGTTCTCTTCTTCGATATTATCTTGTGACGCTGTACTTTCCTGTCCCGTAAAACCTTCGCTTTGGGTATCGACTGGATTTTCCGACGTCGCTGCATCTGGTGTTTCCGGCAAGCTCGCGGATGGTGGGTCTGGCGCGAGATCGGTTAACTCGACTTCCGAAATTGGCGAAGCATCGAGGTTCGCCACTTCCACGGTGTCTGTCACCGTATCCGAAAAGGATGCTTGTTCGATGGATAATCGCTCATCCGTATCTAGATGCTCATCCACTTCGAATTCTGAGTCGTCACGACTTAACGATTCGGGAGAGGCGCCACTGCCGAACTCTGGCAGCGGATTCGGCTCGGAAACATCAGCATCTGCGGAACTTTCATCTGGAGCAGTCGCCAATAAATCTGGTTCACTTCCGAGATCCGGATCGGCAAGATCCGCTTCGAGGCCAGCATTTTCCTCAACGAGGACTTCATCTTGTGTCGTTTCGGCCTTCGCCGAGTCAACCGCGACGACGTCATCTGGTAAGTTGTCATCCGTTGTTCCGTTCGATGCGTGCGCAGGTTTTTCCGCCGTAGCCGACGCAACTTGGCGGGAATCTGGCACGAACGGATTGGACGTGGCCGTGGATAGTCCATAGCCCACCACGGTCATCACAAACGCGGCACCGAAGATGCACAGCAATTGTCTGTTTTGAATCATTGACTCCGGCATGATGTATGTCCTCATTCATTTCTGGTCATGTTCGGGGGGGCACTGAACGTTCCATTGCCTACGCTCAAAAACGGGCCCTTCGCTACTGGCGTCCGCATCACGTGGTTCATACGTGACGCACTTGCCGAAACTCTTGCCAGATCTGCAAAGTGCGCGCCAGGTCTTGTGCCGAGCAAACACATCAGCGAAAGAATCCGCGATTTCATCGCGAAATGGATTGACCATTATCCAGTGAACTCTTAAGGCCGACTCGCGAGTGCGCCTAAAGCGCGCAGTCGATGCACGGAAATGGTCGGTGTGGGATGTGGCGCTGGCCAGGAATCCATGGCGACGCGAGGCACAAGACTTTACCTCGACGCCGGAACCATCAAGTAGGAACGGTGAAAACCAATGCCTTAGCGTCGCAGCGCCGCGGGGTGGAATTCAACCTTCGTGAGGGACATCCGTTGCTCGAAGGACTTGGCGTCGCGCCTCCGGATAAGGAACGGACGGCACCGCGATCAAGCTGGCCAGCGCGGCGTTCGATCTCCACACTCCAAGCCGCTTCCACGTCCTCGTCCGTCTGCTAGTCCAGACTGTCGATCAGCATCGCAGCCAAGTCAGCCCGCTCTTTTTCCGAGAGCCGCAGCGCCGCTTGATACAGGGATTCGTGTTCTGGCACCTTGTGCTCACTCGCAAGAAAAGGGCTGGGTGCCTGGGCTCGTTGGACTCTAATTAATCGACTACGCCTGAATTCTCCAACGTGAATTTCGCATTGCCCGCCAACTCACGGCAGCATGTTGGCTACGCTCACAAAATGGTTATCGGCAATTCCAGTGCAGCACATCCACGGGCGGCAGAATCTCGCCCACGTAGAAACAGCGCGGACGGGCTTTCGCTAGCATTTATGAATTGCCGCCAGGGCCAGCCGATTTCTCACGGGCCCATCTCATCGGAGGCGCTCTATCGCGAACCTCATTCAGGCAGCCGAATGTGCCGCGACGCGCGTACGACGGGCAGCGGCAGCCGTGGCCACGACCGTCACGAAGGTTCCCTGTTGCAGAATTTCATCACGCTGATTGACCAACGACCGCAGCCAAGTCACGCGGCCCGAGCGCCGGCCCGGATCCGATTTCTCCAAGACCTCCGTGATGGCCCGCACGGTGTCGCCCACGTAAATCGGTTGCACGAAACGCCACTGGCCAATCTCGGCGAAGGCCAAGGTCCGCACGGAGGGGCGGCGGCTAGCCAGCCCGGCAACCCAGGAGAGTCCCAACAACCCGTGGGCAATAATCTGGCCATAAGGGGTTTCCCGGGCGTACTCGTGGTCCACGTGCAGCGGATCAAAGTCGCCCGTCATGCCGGCGAACTGGAGGATATCGGTCTCGGTGACGGTGCGGGCGGAACTTTCCCAGCGACCCCCAACCTCCAGATCCTCGAAATAATGCAAGCGGTCCATGGCACTCCTCATATCTTCGAATGAGGGGCAGCATACCCGTGTCGAGAGGCTCCGTCGAGACCGTTTTTGGCCAAATAGCCCTGTTTATCGTAGGCTTGTGTGGTCCAACGAGGGGGCTATACTCGACAAGACAGAAGTTTATGACGTCCAGGGTGAGGCAGGTTGAACCCGGTTTTTTGCGAAAGGGATAACACGATGAAGAAACTGCTCACGATAGGAATCGCTCTCGCGCTGGCGTTGTTCGCCTGCCACGCCACCCATTCCTTTGCCCAAGAAGAGGACTTCGCTCCCTTCGAAGGTGTGGACACGGCAGAAGACGCGTCGCCAGTAGAGGATGTGTTCGACGAGCCGCAAATTGAGGAGGACGTCTCGCCGGAATTCTTCCTGGAGGACTTCGACACGCAACCGGGTCGCATCTCCGTTCATCGCCAGACCCATGTGGATGGTTTAGTCGATGAGTTGGCGGACGTGCCGGGCATGGGACCGCCGGAAAATCCGCCTCGCCCGTCCAAGCCAACGGGTGGCCCGCGGGAGATGGAATGGGAACTCTCGGACATTGTGTGGAAGTTTCTGTCGCGGGTAGCCGTCAATTTGCTTTCGGGCAATGAGGGCCACCTGCTTTCAGAGAATGAGCCTAGCGTACTCTCGGACAACGAAACGCAATTCTTCTCGGGAAACACGGTCTCGATCTTTTCCAACATCGAGATCCATATCCAAGTTTCCGAGAGCGGCAACCAGCATTCGGGACCGCCAAGGCAATCGGTGATACCGCACATTACGCTTGGTGGAGATCAATCGAGACCCAGTGGAGATGAGTCCGGCCATCGTCCTCTGAATCCGCCACCACGCCCCTATACTCCGTCCCCTTCGGATGATCCGTTGTAAGCCACGGTATCATGATCATGATCCAGTGATGCGGGCGGCAAGACTGTCTATAGCGCGTTCCGACTCCATGTGACGGTGATTTCGCCAACGGGACCCGCGATTTACAGCGCCACCGACACTACAACTCCGTGCGACACACACTTGCCATGACGTCTCATGGAATGGGAAAATAATTGAGTTCCAGTCAGTTACATCCCAAGCGTTGGACGGCTTTGACTTGGCTCATGGTGCTGGCTTGGGCCTGGTCCGGTTATTGGTCCAATCATCCCACTTTTGTTTACTGGCCAATCGATCGGAACACCGGTGAAGTTTCGGACGCCAAATACTACAAAAAACTGAGCGACATGCCGTTCCCTTTGGGTTGGCCATTTCGCTATGTGATGCCCAATGACCTGTTGGGGCCCGGACCTCCGCTGCCCGTGGGCGCACCTCCTCCTCCGCCCGCGCCCTCGCGGGTGTATCCCTGGGCAATGGCGGCCAACCTCCTGTTGATCTTGCTGGCGATCTTTTGTGTGGTGTACTTACTTCAGAGATTCGCGGTGAAATTTTCGCTGCGGACGCTACTGATCGCCGTGACTCTGTTTGCCTTGTACTACAGCCTTCCCCGCTTGGTTGGCGAACTGACCGGAATCCGCGCCTGGGGCTGGTATCGGCCCACGGTCTATTTCTCGCCGATTCCGACCGCCTTGCTGGTGAAAACGCTAGGGATTTCGGAATTGAATTGGCCGCTGATACTGGCACGTTTCAAACGTCGCCAGCGTTCTTTCGAGGATTTCGATGATCCAGAGGACACCCTCGCGGCGGCAGCCAGATTGGAACGCCGGGGAGATTGGAGTGCGGCCATGGGCATGTACCGTGACATTGCCGAAAAGTGGCCTGATCAAGCGGCCTATGCCGAGCGGTGCCAGGCCGAATTGGCCGAAAAACAATCAGCAGCGGGCTAGTTGTCGACAACTTGCCGCGTCGTCATCCTGATACTCCAACTTTCACGGCGCTTGCAAACCGAAGTGTTCACGGAAGCGGTCCAGGTCTTGTGCCCGGCCCATGCCGATTAATGTATCCCGGCCTTCAATGACTTCGTTGATGGCGGGATTGAAGACCATTCCGCCGTGATGCTTTTTGATGGCGACAATGAGTAGCCCGAACGAAGCGCGAACGTCGGCGTCGCGAATCGATTGTCCCACGAGGCCGGAATCGGGCACGACATACATCTCGTTCAGTTCCACTTCGAGCACTTCGCGGTCGGTAACCAAATCCATCAATTCCAGCGTGGAGGGCCGCATGATCATGCCGGCCATCCGCTGCGCGCCGATCGCGGCGGGAAGGACCACGCGGTTAGCCCCGGCTTGTAGGAATTTCTTTTCGGACGACGGATACTCCCCTCGGGCGATAATCATCACATCGGGATTCACATTGCGTGCGGTGAGCGTGATGAACACGTTATCCGCGTCGCTGGGGAGGGCGGTGACGATGGTTTGGGCGCGTTCCAATCCCGCTGACAGCAAAACCTCCTCCGTGGTGGCGTCGCCGCGCATCACCAGGTACCCGTGTTTCTCGGCGTCATCCGCTCTCTGCGGATTGGATTCCACGATCACGAATGGCCGGTGCTGTGCATGCAGCTCGCCGCACAACATGCGCCCAATCCGCCCGAAGCCACAAACCAGAATGTGCCCTTCAAGGCGATCGATTTCCATCTTCATGCGTCGCACCCCCAAGATTCGCCGGACCTCGCCCTCGGTCACCATTTGCAATACGCCGCTCATGGTGTAACCGGCCGCGGTCATGCCAAAGACGATCGTGCCGATGGTGAGCCATTGGGCCGCGGCAGGCAGTTCGCTGCTCTCTCCAAACCCCACGGTGGAGATCGTGATCACGACGAAGAACAACGAGTCCAGCCAGCTTTTTTCCGAGATGTAGTGGTAGCCGACGACGGCGACCGCCACGACTAACGCGGTAAATAGGGCCCCCGTGCGAATCCGCTCCAGCGGTTCGGTCATGTGTGATAATCCGCGTTGAGGCGGACGTACTCCGCCGTCAGGTCAGCGGTCCAAAAGCGGAGGGACACGTTCCCGCGCGACAGACGCAACTCGATATGCGTTTCACGCCGGTCCCGGATCGATTGGGACACGGCGGCGGCATCAAAGTCGGTGGGCGTGCCATGTTCGTACAACGTTTCGCCATTGAGCGTCAAGACAACTTCATTTGGATCGAAAGGAACTCCCGCGTAGCCGGCAGCCGACACGATCCGTCCCCAATTGGGGTCCGCCCCACATACGGCGGTTTTTACCAATGGGCTTTCCGCGATGGCGCGGGCAACGCGGTGGGCCTCGTCCCGGCTGGCACACCCTGTGATATCCAGCGTGATCAAATGGCTGGCCCCTTCGGCGTCCTCGACAATAGCTCGCGCGAGGTCCGCGCACACTTCCCGCAGCGCCCGGCGAAACTGGGACCGCAATTCCTCGGTCGTAAGTTCGACGCCGGACGCGCCGTTGGCCAACAGCAGCACGGTATCATTCGTGCTCATGTGGCCATCGACGCTAATGCAATTGAATGTTTCTTGAACCGCTTCCCGCAAGGCTTCCTGTGCGAATTCGGTCTCGACGGCGGCATCCGTGGTGACCAGGGCGAGCATGGTCGCCATGTTCGGCCCGATCATCGCCGCCCCTTTGGCCAATCCCAACACGCATGCCTCATGGCCCGACGCTTGAAATTTTCGGCTAGCGATTTTCTCCACGGTGTCCGTGGTCATCATGCCCCGCGCGGCCGACGTGACGCTAGCCTCATCACTGTCGAGAACGGCGGCGACTCGGGGAATGCCTTGGGCGATTTTCTCCATCGGCAGGAATTCGCCGATGATCCCAGTGGAAAGCACTAGGGCCGCGTCTTCGGCGACGCCCACTGCTTCCGCTGCCAACCGGGCCATTTGCTCCGCGTCCCGCATTCCGCGTTTACCTGTGCAGGCGTTCGCATTGCCCGAGTTGATCACCACGACTCGGGCACCTTCGGTGGGAGTTCGGGCGCGATCGAGGGCCACCGGTGCCGCGAACACGCGATTTTGCGTATACGCGCCAACTGCTACCGCCGCTCTCTCGGAGAGAATCAGCGCCAAGTCTTGCCGCGTGGCATTCTGTTTGAGGCCACAGTGAAGGCCCGCGAATTGAAAACCGGCTGGGATGGAGAAAGTATTGTGCATGGCCGGGAATGGGATCCTTGAATCGGTTGTGTCCGCATCGAGGGAGAATCTGAAGCCACGACGCAGGCTTCCCATGTAGGAGGTTACACTTCACCGCGAAGTTCACACATGGGCAACCGAATGAGCCAAAAATTTAACGGCTCGGCGCTCCCACGGCAATTAAAAAGTAGGGGCCTTTAATTGTCGTGATGGGCCAGGAAGCGGCTGGGGTGCCAGGGCCAATAGCTGGGCCGCTTGCCGCCAAAGCGGTACTCGGCTCCCATCGTCAGCGAAAAATTATTCATGGTTTCCAAGCCGCCGCCGGAGCCGAAAGCGATATTGTCCAAGAGTTCCGCCCGCAACGCGATACGCTCGTCCCAGCGGTATTTCACGCCGATACCAATCGGCATTCCAAACGCCGCTTGATTCGTCGGCCTGCCTAGATGATCGGTAAAATCGAATACCGCCACGCCGAGACCCCAGAGTAGATAGGGCCGCCAGCGGGCATCTCCCCACGGATAATACAGCAGGCTCAGGTCGCCCAGCATGATGCGGCCCGTGTCTCCCGGCAGACCGGCAGTAGGAGCGTACTTGATTTCCGGATAGCCCAACCCAAAGCGTGCCTCGGTCCCTAAATAATGGTCAAGATCCCAACCGATTCGCGCGCCAAGGAATACGCCCGAGCCCTGGTCCACTTGTCCAGGAATCAAGCCTTCGGCAAAAATCCCTCCGACGAACGCGCTCGCGCTGCCTGGACGATTCCGCCAGCTCGAGGTGATCAGCGGTCGCCCCCACCCCAGGTAGCGTTCACCTTCAAAAAAAGGGGGATTTCCCCGCAGCCAGGGGGGCAGCGAGATCCCACCATGTCCATGGACGTGCCCCTGGCAATGTGGACAGGCGGATGCTGGTTGCACCGAAGCTCCCCAGTCTGCTTCGTCGATAGCGGAAGGCACAAATTCTGGGGGAGCGTTGTTGGCCGGTGCCACGCTCAACTTTTCCTGCTGAGATACCGGGCGATATGCTTGCGAGGTCTCGGGCCGCCCCGGAGAGCGAGCGAAGCGTGCGTCATCCCGCGCGCTACTGGTAAAGAACCGAGTGCCCGCCGCCAGCGAGGTATCGATCGCCGGCAATTGCCGTGCAGGTGAGCTGATCTGTTCCGCCCAGACTGGCTGCGGAATCAGCATGGCCGCTAACAGTCCACCGCCGAAAATAGCCCTCGCCCAAACCATTGAGGCGCGCGGCGGGAACCGGCGGAGCTGGAACCGGCGATCCAAAGACGGTTTACTGCCCATATGGCACGATCAAGCAATAACAAACGCTCGATGCGAGTACGGCCCACACCGTTGCGGTCCAGGCACAAAAAAGGAGGCGGATTATTGCCAGGCAGTCGGTTGGTGTCAATTCGACTGCCAGAAGGCAATGTTTCGCGGCGTGCGGGACCTCGGTTGCGGAGGTTGTTGATTGGTGGAAGACACGTCAAAAGGGGATGTCGAGGATACTTCACACTCTTGGGGGGGATTTGGCAGGATGGCCAGTTCTTTAATCCAGGGAAGAAATTACCAGTGCGGTTAGGCATTCGTCGGAGGAGTGGTTCGAGACGCTGGTTGGTGCCTTGATCGTCGAGGGAATGTAGCAGGAAATGAACCATCTGGCCGGTGACGATAATTTCGGGCGGTAGGTAGAACTAGCTCACCCTGCCGCCGCTTTTACAGCGTGTCGCGGCGAGTTTCGCCTTCCCGAGCCCCCAGATTCCCGTACCGATGGTAATTCACCGATATGGATTGTTCTTCCAGGTAATTCAGCAATTCCAGTCGTCCGACTGGCAGGACCGGGTCCCGAGCGAGAAAAACACCGTTCAGCGCCGCCGCGGCGAATAAATCCTCGTGAATCCGGTCGGCTCCCGTGAAACGCACACGCGTGATCTCCCCTGCACGCAGGTGGTTCGCCAGCGCGGCCTCATCCTCCACGAGCCATGAAAACCCAGGAGACCATGCTGCAACTTCGCCCTTCGCCCATTCCAGCCACTCCATTTGGCAAGCTGGATCCACGCTGACAGTCGGACGGCAACCAGCAATTCTCGCCGCGCATAGCCGGGCCATGGTCTCAAAAAACGAATCTCGGGGATGGATGCGGATCACCAGACCTTCGACGGACAAATAACGACGGACGTTGTCTTGTCCTAGCAGGCGGAAATGATCGTGCTCCGATCGGAATTCCTGCTCAGCCGCTTCGGTGTAACTCCACATCGCTTCCAGCAAGCGCTGCTTGTCCGTAGCGGGCACGTTTGGTGGAACGTCCGACCCTTCTGCTTCAGGTTGCTCAGCCAATCGCGCGAGTTGGAAATCATCGAGAGGCGTGGGCTTCACGGAAGCCGGTTGAGTGGCAAAATGCATGAGCAAAACCGGATAATTGGGACCTCCCGCCTTGACTCCAGGTCCAAAGGAGGATTTTCGCATCCCGCCAAAAGGCTGCCGCAAGACGATCGCGCCAGTCGTGGGCCGGTTGATATACAAATTTCCCGCGATGATGCGTTCCTTCCAGATAGCGTGCTCACGGTCATCGAGGCTCTCCAACCCGGCGGTCAAGCCGTAGCCCGTCCCGTTGGCGAGTTCGATGGCGTGTTCCAGATCATGGGCTTTCATCACCGCCAAAACCGGGCCAAACAGTTCGGTCAGATGGGTGAAACTACCGGGCCGCACGTTCCATTTAACCCCTGGCGAGAAAAACCCCGGGTTGGCGTCGACCTTACGCGGCATCACCACCCAAGTCTCGCCCGGTTCGAGCTCCTTGAGGCCCCGTTCCAACACTCCACTGGGCGGACGGATGAGCGGTCCCAGGCGGGTTCGGGGCTCCCATACTGCGCCCACGTTCAAGCTTTCCACGGCATCACAGAGGGCCTGCCGGAATTGCGGATCGTCGTGAACTTCCACTTCCAGGATTAACAGAGAGGTCGCGGAGCATTTTTGTCCGGAGTGGCTGAACGCCGAGTGAATCACGTTCTTGATGGCCTGATCCCGGTCGGCCAACGAGGTCACGATCGTTGCGTTCTTGCCGCCGGTTTCCGCGAGTAGCCGCATGTTGGGACGCTGTTCGAGCATGGCCAACGCGGTCTCGGTGCCGCCGGTGAGAATCACCGCGTCCACACTCTCGTGCCGCGCGAGGCGGGCACCCACGCTGCTTCCCGGACAAGGGAGAAATTGCAAGGTTTTCCGCGAAATGCCTCCCTCCCAAAAGCATTCGCAGAGGCGATAGGCCGTGAGCGCGGTGTCGGACGCGGGCTTCAAGATGACGGTATTCCCCGCCGCGAGCGCCGAGGCTACCCCGCCGCAGGGAATGGCCAGCGGAAAATTCCAAGGAGAAATCACCACCGCCACGCCACGCCCACGGGCTTCGACGCCGGGCAGCTTCGCCAACCGTTCCGCCGCGCCCGCATAAAACTCGACAAAATCGACGGCTTCCGACACTTCCGGATCGGACTCGAAGATTGTTTTGCCCCCTTCGGCGGCAGCGATTCCGATCAGTTCGCCTCGGGCCACGCGGATCTCATGGGCCACGGCTTGCAGAATTTCGCGGCGTTCCTGCCAGGTTTTGGCCCGCCAGCCGCCGTCGTCTTTTCGTGCGGCAGCAACCGCTGTCTCCACGTCTTCCATTTCGCCTTGCAGGTGATGGCCCACGACGACTTCCGGTCGGGAAGGGTCATGCCGCGAGCGACGCTGCCGACCGGTTTCGATGATTTGACCGGCGATGACCAGCGGAGCAAACAAAGGTGACTGCGCGGTCTGTTGTTCCCAAGTTCCCAGAATCTCTCTGCCCCAGGCCGCATTGTGTGGCAATGCAAAGTCGGTATCTGGCTCATTGCTGAAGGAATCGAGGTCGGCTCCATTCCACGGCCTTCCGGCGGGAGGTTCGCGACGATCTTGCGTTCTGCGAGGGGCCGAACTGACTTCGTCGATAAGCCGCACCGAATTCCGAAAATCGTCCTGGAGTTCGTGCCAATCCTGCGAGCCGACCTGCAACCGGAAGGCGTGCCGAAGGAAGTTTTCCGGGCCGGTGTTCTCATCCAAGCGGCGGATCAGATACCCCAAGGCGTGTACAAAGTCTTCGTGCTTGCAGGCAGGGGCGTAGAGCAGCATGTGGTTGGACCATTCATGCAGGGCCCGCCGCTGATGGTTGGCCATGCCCTCCAGCATTTCAAATTGCACGCGATCCAGCGCGCCGTGCTTCACCGCAAGCACCATGGCATACGTCACGTCGAAGAGATTGTGCGAAGCGATCCCGAGCTTGGCCGCGGCGAGGTTCTCCGCTTGCAGGCCAAAACGCAGCATGCGTTTGTAGTTCGCGTCCGTTTCGATTTTCGTCTTATAGGGAGCCTGCGGCCAACCGGCCAGGGAAGCTTCCACCCGCTCCATTTCCAGATTGGCTCCCTTCACGATCCGCAGCAGAATCGCCGCGCCACCCGACGCAACGCGCCCGCGCGCCCATTGCGTGACCCTTTGTTGCACGCCGAAGGAGTCTGGGATGTACGCTTGCAGCGCCAAACCGGTCCGGGCATCTTCCAAACCAGGCCGGCTGAGCGTCCGCATGAGCGCTTCGGCGGTAATGTGCAGGTCCCGGTATTCCTCCATGTCGAGATAAACCAATTTCTTCGCGCGAGAGCCATCCGGGCGAGTGAATTCGTGGCGCAGCGCCGCCCGGTACAAAAGTTCCAGCCGATCCGCCAAGATCTCCAGCGTGTGCTCTTCTGCCAGCGTGGAAATCTGCGAATAGAGCGTGGAAACCTTGATGGAAACGACCTCGATCTCAAGATTTTGCAGGGCCTGTAAATACGTGAGGAGACGCCCCTGGGCTTCCTGCTCTCCCAGAATCGCCTCGCCCAGGAAGTTCACGTTTACTCGGACGCCGCTGGCTTGCCGCTGGCGCAAGAAGTGGGTCAGCAGGTCGGGTTCGGCAGGCAGGATCACGTTCGCCGTTTCGTGTTGCATCTTCTCCTTGACCAAGGGGACCGCCACGTCGGGCAGGTAATTGCCAAACGACTGGAAGCCCCGCAGCAGCGCCCGGTCCAAACGGCTAAAAAAACGTGGCACACCCTGCACGTCCAAGATATGCACGAGCTGGTCGGCGGCCCGCTCGGACTTTCTCGACCGAAATGCCTGGTCGGTCATCTGCACGAGCGTGAACTTGTCGCCCGGCGATTGCAGCATACGGTCCAGTTCTTCTTGCTGATGCGCTTCAGCAGGAGTTTGCAGTTCCAATGCCCGCTTTTGCAACCGCTGCGCCAGATAAAGCGCCTGCTGCACTTCTGGCGGATCATCGGAGGAAGTATCCGGCGAGAACTCCCGCAGAGCTTGCAGCAGATCCGCATGGCGCCACTTAGGCGATCCTTCAGTTGGTGATGGTGCCATGTTCCTCCTCCGGGCTCCAACAATGATAGTATCGATCCATGCCCTGCGGCGCGCGAATCGCATGTCGACCGTGACGGTTCGCCATGACAGATTTCGCGGCCAATGACGTTGCGCAGGATTTGATAAGCGGCGAGCTACGGTCGGCCGCGGCGTCGGATCGTGGCCTTCCGTTTTCAACGACTACATGAAAAGCCGCAGCGCCAGGAATCCGCCTACCAGCAGCAGGAACAGGGCGAAGGTAATCCATTCAAAATAACGTTCCAGAAACCGCGTCGCCGCCGGACCGACGAAGTACAGAACCGAGGCCACGAGGAAAAATCGGGCCGAGCGGCCAATCAGCGAAGCCACGACCAGCGTCGGCAGGCTCACGTAGGCACTGAACACGCCCGCCGCGATGGTAAAGACCTTAAACGGAATGGGCGTAAAGGCGGCGCCACAGATGGCAAGAAAAGCGTTCCATTGATACCACGTACCGACCTTGTCGAATTTCTCTTGCGTAAAACCGGGGACATATTCAAAGAACAAGCCTCCCAGCAGTTCCCAGAAGGCGTAGCCAATCCACCAGCCGACCACGGCCCCGCAGACGGATGCGATCGCATTCACGGCGGCGTAAAAAAAAGCTCGCTTGGGCTTCCCAGCGGAGAGCGCGATTTGCAACACATCGGGAGGGATGGGGAAAAAAGAGCTCTCCGCGAACGAGAGGGCGGCCAAAGCCGGCGTGCCATAGGGGGTATCGGCCCAGTGCAACACCCAATGGTAGAGTTTCCTGAGCCATTTGCCAGGATGCGGGAATGCGGACTTGCTCGTCGCCTCGGCGGTGATGCACTCGGAATCCATGAAGTGTCTTTCTAACGCTTTGCCGCCAACATGAATGGGCAGCCTCGGGGTGAGGTAAAGGCACGCCAAGCAAACATAACTTCCGAATGTTCGTAGGCGATGAGCAGCCGGCTTGAACCTCGCGGGGTGCTTTGCGCGTCTTGTTTCGCCGTAAGGGGTAACATACAACACATCACTCGAAATCCTTGACACGCTTGCGACCGCGGGGCAACCCGGCGTCTCCATCTTCATCTAGCAGTATCAAGTTTACGGTTTGTATGGAATATGGCGAGCCCCGGTTCCAGCAAGTCTCCCGACAGAGAGCCATGGTGGCGGGATTGCGCAACAAGTCTTCCCTGGCGGTTAAAGCGGCTTCTATGGTTGGTCCCGCTTGCCTGCGTTGCGATGGCGGTCGATGCGCCGGAAGCTATCGGTATCGCCGAATTGCGTTGGGAGGCGTGGCTGACGCTATTTACCATCGTCGGCATTTTCACGATGCTCACGTTCACGCACATCGCGCCTGACGCGATTCTCTCGGCGGCCCTGGGAGTGCTGTTGGTCAGCGGAGCGGTGTCCATCAAGGATGGACTGACCGGTTTCTCCAATCAAGCCACGCTTTCCATCGCCGCGCTATTCATCGTGGGAGCTGGAATCCGAGAGACGGGGGCGATTACCTGGATTGTCGAAGGCTTGTTCGGCCGGCCTCGGTCCGAGCGGGAAGCGATTGCCCGGGTTGTGCTCCCCACCACGATCGCCAGCGGTCTGACAAACAACACGCCGCTGGTGGCCATGCTCATTCCGGCCGTGCATGATTGGGCCGCGAAGAATCATATCTCCATCTCCAAGCTGCTACTGCCGATCAGCTACGCCGCCGTCTTGGGCGGGACGTGCACACTCATCGGCACGAGCACGAATCTTATGGTCGACGGACTCTTGGAGGAACATGCCTTACCACGCATGGGAATGTTCGAAATTGGCTGGATCGGCCTGCCTTGCGCGGTGGTGGGTTGCGGCTATTTGATCCTCATGGGTCCTCGCCTTTTGCCGGACCGCAAATCGGCGTTGCTACAGTTATCCGATCCCCGCGAATACACCGTGGAGATGCTCGTCGAACCTTTGAGCCCCTTAGTGGGACAAACCATCGAGCAGGCCGGCCTGCGGCAGTTGGCGGGACTATATCTCATGGAAATTGACCGGGAGGGACAAATCTTGCAGGCCGTTTCGCCACGCGAAGCGCTACGCGCAAATGACCGCCTGGTGTTTGTGGGAATTGTCGACTCGGTCGTGCATTTGCAGCGTATCCGTGGGCTGGTGCCGGCCACGGATCAGGTCTTTAAGCTCGATTCGCCCCGTTCTCAAAGGTTGCTGATCGAGGCCGTCGTCTCGGACACGTGTCCGCTCGTGGGCAAGAGCATTCGAGACGGACGTTTTCGTTCGGTTTTTCAAGCCGCCGTGATCGCCGTGGCGCGGAATGGCGTTCGGCTCCCGGGCAAGATCGGAGACATCGTTCTTCGCCCGGGCGATACGCTGCTGGTGGAAGCGCTTCCCACCTTCGTGGAACAACAGCGGCATTCGCGGGATTTCTTCCTCGTGAGTCCGTTGGAAAATTCCACGCCGGTCCGTCACGACCGAGCGATGGTGGCACTCGGGCTGTTGCTGGGCATGGTGGGTTTGGTCACGTTCGGATGGCTGCCGCTGCTGCTAGCGGCGATTTTGGCAGCCGGCTTAATGGTCGTGACGCGATGTTGCACAATTTCCGCCGCGCGGCGGAGCATCAATCTGGAAGTGCTGATCACGATCGCCACTTCTCTCGGAGTGGCCAAAGCCGTGGAAGCCACGCACTTGGACCAGGTCCTGACCTCGGGATTGATCCTTACGGCGGGAAGGAACGAGTGGCTGGCGCTGGCGATCATTTACGTGACGACGCTTTGCGTGACTGAATTGATCACCAATACCGCCGCGGCGGCGCTCATGTTTCCCTTCGCCCTGCAAACCGCGCAACGTTTGGGAGTGGAGCCGATGCCCTTCTTGGTGGCCATCATGCTCGCCGCGTCGGCGGCGTTCGCTAGCCCCATCGGATACCAGACCAATTTAATGGTGTACGGTCCGGGCGGCTATCGTTTGCGGGACTATGTAAGGTTGGGCGTCCCGCTCGATTTGATTGTTGCGGTTATGGCGATTTTCTTGATTCCCAGGATCTGGCCATTCTGACATGGCGCTACTTCACGGATCGCAAGAGAACACGGCTTGCCATTAACCCCGCCCATAGGCGATGATGCGAAAAAGGTCGCTGATCGCTGCATGCGGGAATGTCGGGAAGGTGCCCTGCCTCGTCTCTTTCGTTCTAATCCATTCTCCACCCACGATTTCGGGTAAACGGCGGCGTGCCACCAGGCGTGAGCATGAAAACGAATTTCTTCAGTCGCTATGGCCTGTGGATTCTGTTATTCACAGCCTTCTCGGTTCCTTTTGTCGCTCGGGGTGCCCGCAAGGCGGTCCAAAGCAACCGGAATGACGTCAGCCAGTGGCTGCCGGCCGAGTACCCAGAAACCCAAGTCTATCAACGGTTTCGGGAAAAATTCGAAAACGAGGAATTCGTGCTGGCCAGTTGGGAAGGCTGCACGCTAGATGATCCTCGGTTGGAACTATTGGCCCAAAAATTGGTCCCGCCCGAGGGGCAAAAGCCCAGCTACGGACCACGCCGCTTATTCAGCACGGCCCTGACGGGAGCACGTGCCGCGGAGGAGATGACCGCTCCTCCACTGAATCTCGAACTCACAACGGCCATCGAACGCTTGAGGGGGTCGCTCATCGGCCATGACCAAGCGACAACCTGCCTGGTCCTCACATTATCTCCGGCTGGCAAGGAAGATCTCGGTCGTACGATTGACGCGATTTACGATACGGCTCAGCAGGAATGCGCGATCCCGCAAGATGAAATGTATCTCGGCGGACCGCCGGTCGATAACGTCGCCATCGATCGCGCGGGCGAAAAAAGCCTCGTCCGCTTGGCGGGACTTTCCGGCTTGGTGGGAATCATCGTGTCTTGGCTCAGCCTCCGCAGCGGCAGGCTGATCGCCATGGTTTTCGCCACGGGGCTTTACAGCGTCCTCGCGGCCTTGGCGGTGGTGTGGATTACGGGCACGGAAGTCAACGCCATTTTGTTAACCATGCCCTCCTTGGTTTACGTGGCCACGACGTCTGGTGCCATCCATCTAGCGAATTATTATCGCGATACCATCCGCGAAGAAGGAATCGCGGGAGGCGCCCTGCGAGCGCTGATGCATGCCCGGCTGCCATTGACGCTCGCCGCGATCACCACGGCGGCAGGTCTGATGACGCTCTATACCAACGAGCTCGTACCCATTCGCGTATTTGGACTGTATTCCGCCATTGGCGTGATGATCAGCCTGCTGGTCCTGTTTCTCGTCCTCCCCTCATGCTTGGAGTTGTGGCCGCTGCGTTCGGAGGCGGGCACGCCCGAGGCGCCGAAACCTCGCAGTGATGATACGCCCGCCGCCCGGTGGTGGTATGGCGTGGGCGACTGGATCATCCGCCATCACGTGCTCAGTTTTTTGGGCTGCGCCGCGATTTTTATCGGCTGTGGTTATGGCCTGACGCAGGTGAAGCAGTCGGTGCAGCTCATGCGGCTTTTTTCCCAGGGAGCACGTATCCTTGAGGATTACGCCTGGCTGGAAGAAAACGTGGGCGAATTGGTCCCCATGGAGATCATGCTCGAAATTGATCCGGACCAGAGCGGGCTCAGCTTTTTGGAACGGATGGAACTGGTAAACCGCGTCCACCGACGCGTGGAGTCGCTAGAGCATGTTGGCAGCGCGCTTTCGGCGGTCACTTTCGCGCCCCCTTTGCCAGATCCTCGAGACGGACGCAGGCTCGGCCCGCTCGGTGCCATCATGGGAGGGTACCGGTCCGTACGCGCTGCTTGGGAAAGTGAATTAGAGGATCACCGGCAACAATTTCTCGACGGCGACTACGTGCAACAGGTGGACGACCAGGAATTTTGGCGAGTCACCGCACGAGTGGGAGCCTTGGAAGATGTCGATTACGGCGTCTTCGTCTATGAGATCAAGCGAGAAATCGAACCGATTCTGGGCGTTTACCATGACCGCCAGCGGATCCGAAACGCTCTGCGTGAAGCCGATGAGGCGAGCCAAATCGCCGGCAGTCGGATTTGTGTTGTCGGAATCGGTGATCCCGATGAGCCGGGCAAGCCGAGTGACGAGGCTCTCACCTTGCTCGATTTGCTTTCCGCCAACGGGGCCGTGGTCTCTTACCACGACCCCAACGTGCCCAAAATCAACAACGTCAAGGCTGCCAAACATATCCGCGGGCGGCAGCGTCGCAGCGTGGAATTAAATCCAGGCTTCCTGAGCGCCCAGGACTGCCTGGTCGTCACAACGGTCGGAGAAAAATGGTTGGAAGGATTAGCGCCAGACGCTCCCGTGGTCGAGGCCTTGCGCACGGAGATTCCCTCCGTGGAAGTGCTCGCCGCGCAGGACGACGTTACCGCGTCTTATGTGAACGTACCGGGGATGGACGTGACCTACACCGGTCTCGTGCCACTGGTGTATAAGGCCCAACATCACCTGCTGAACAACCTCGTCTGGGGATTCATTATCGATCTGGTCATCGTGGGCGTGGTGATGGTGATCGTGGTACGGGATCTGGCCGCAGGAGTCATTCTACTCGCTTCGGCAGTCTTTCCCGCCGTGGTTATTTTTGGACTAATGGGCTGGTTTGGCATCGTGGTCGATACGGGCACGGTGATGACGCCCGCCGTGGCTCTTGGTGTTACGGTGGATGATGTCGTGCATTTCATGCTGTGGTTTCGCCGAGGACATGCCGCCGGGTTGTCGCGCGGCGAATCGGTCATGTTGGCCTACCGTGGCTGCGCCAGGGCCATGTACCAAAGTTGGGGCGTGATCGGGTTGGGCCTCTCCGTCTTCGCGGTAAGCCCTTTCACTCCCACGCAGCGGTTCGGACAGATGATGCTCACGCTGTTAACAGCGGCACTGGTCGGCAATTTGGTACTCCTACCGGCTCTCTTGGCGGGGCCGCTAGGTGGCTTATTTGGGAGAAGAACCCGACGCCAAGCTTTGAAGCAAAAGTCTCAGCCGGCGAATCCTGATGCGTCCCCCGCCTTGGGAATGCCGTTTTCCGAGGAGCGCCCGAACCTGCCCAAGCCACATGTCGCTTCGGCGAAGAAACCCGAGGAAATCGGTATCTTTGGCGGGTCTGGCCAGCAGTCCCCGACGAATGCCGCGAAATCTTAACGGTTTCGAGGTTCGACCGCTTCAAGGCAACGGATATTTCGGGCTGCGTCGATCTTGCGGTTCATCGTTCTCGCTCCGCTTTTCGCTAGCGGCCACATCACCTACCCCTTTCTCCTTCTCCGCCGCCACGCGCAGCACCAATTTGGCCAGTTCCGGTCGGCAGCGGAAACGAAGCGGCACTTCACCGGCGATGCCTCGGCTCACGTGCAGCGTCGTCGGCATTTGGTGAAAAACGCCAGCGGCGTAATCCAAAGGCAGCACGCTCGGACAGAAAATGGGTCCTAGGCCCGGCAATCGGATTTGCCCGCCGTGCGTGTGTCCGGCCAGCATCAGGTCAAAGTCGAATCGCTTGGCCCAAGCCAGTTGATCCGGAGAGTGTGCCAAGAGAATTCGCAAGGAATCTTCGTTAGCTCGCCGCGGCGGACAATCGCCCATGTCGGCCGCCGGAAGAATCCAGGGCAATTCGTTTCCCGCCAACACGACACGGCAGTCCCGCACGGTCACGCTCCGCCACTGCCCTCCTAAATACTGCACGCCGGCTTCGGACAGTGCGGCCCGCACTCGATGCAGGTCGACTTTCAGGTCATGATTTCCCAGCACTGCATACACGCCAACCCGCGCTTGCAGACGGCCCAAGATCGCCGGGAGCCAGGCGATGTATTCCGCGCGGTCCACCAAGTCGCCGGTAATCGTCACGAAGTCCGCCTGCATGTCGTTCGTCAAGTCCACGATGCGCTGGTAGAAATCGCGGCCATGAATGCCTGCCATGTGAAAATCCGTCACGTGCGCGATGGTCAAACCATTCAGTGGTTCAGGCAAACGAGGAAGCTCGAGGCTTTTTTCGGCTACCTCCGCCCTTAGTGCTTCATTTCCAGGCAGGCCAAGCATCACGCGGGGCAACAGCGACTTGTGCGGACCGAGTTCTTCGGGAAGCGTGTGCCAGGATTGATGCTGGATGGTTCCTTCCGAACTAACGCCTGCTCGGGTTCGACGAAAGATGCCTACCACCAGCGGAACAACTCCCAGCGCGAGGCAAATCGCGAAGTAAAGCCGCACAACCCAGGTTTCCTCGTACGAGGGAATCGCTGACGTGGGCCAGGTATGGCCAAGTCCGTGCCTCCAGGCGATGACGATCGGCAAGGCCAAACCGCAAAGTACACAACACCTCGTGGCCAGATAGCGCAGCCACCGAGGCCAGGTGGTTCCTTCAATGCGATTGAGAGGCGTGATCCACAACGAAGCATGGCCGACCAACGCCCCGAACCAGAAAAACATCGACGCCGCAGTTTGCATCTTTTTTGCCCGATCAGCGCCAGCGTTCAGCCATGGTCACGTATTCCCCAGGGAGGCAATGCCTCGCCTCCGTTTCGCACTTGTCCCGATCGCGTCATGGCGGCGTTGAAGTCGCGAAGCCAGGCTTCCCAGGGCTCTCCTTCACGGAATTTCAATGGACGCAGGCGGTGTCCACCGGCAGCTCGCCGGAGGGCGCCCTGGGCTCGGGTCATCGGTCCGAAGACACGATTGCTCCAGCGGGCTAAGTCGAAAATGACCACCGGTGCCAAGGCCATGAAGACGGCCAATGACGCGAACAGAGACGTCCAGCCAGCATCCGGACCAGATTCCGTGCGACTTGCCACCCACCCCGAGAGAAATGCCGCGAGCGCCACATAAAGCAGCACGCGCAGTATGAGCCGCCCTTGCACGCGTGGCTGCACGAAAAGTTGGCGACGGCGGTGAATCACTGCACGGATCGATCTGGAGTTTCAAAGAAATCGGATATGAGGAATTTTTCGTATCGCGGTAGGCGAAGTATCAGACGCGCAAGCGCTCGCGCGTATCAAACGTAGCTCATGGTAAGCGTTCCTCACGAGTTGTCCGCAAAACCGATAGCCTCGGCGCGACAGGTGCATTTCCGCTTGTCGGCGGCGGAATGGTGACGCGCCTGTTCCCTGCGAGCCGCGCGACCCGGCAAAGAGGGGGAACCGGCAAGTTGCATGCAGTTTGCGCGACCGAAAACGTTTTGCGACAAATGTGGAGTGAATGCCGGATCGTCAGGTCGTGAAACCTGCTCCTCCAATTACCATGAATCGGAGAGATCACGTAGACAGTTTTTCTTCGCACGACAAAGGGTCCGCATGATGCCGGAGCAATTTCCCGCAACCACTCTTTCGAGTTGTCAGAATACTCGTGGTGATTCAAAACGTGACAGCTCTTGTCGGAGGTTCGTGCTGGTTTCAGCTCTGCTATCCGCCATGGTGGCTCCCGCCCATGCCGGTGATTTGAGCCTGACGGTCAACGAGTTCACCGGAGAAGCCTGGATTCAAAACCTCTCCGATTCGGTGGTGCACTTCGACGGGTACGAAATTCTGTCAGTCGCGGGACTGCTGGATCCTTTGGGCTGGTATAGCTTCGAGGATTTGACCCGCGACGAACCGCTGGTGGCATTGGCTTCCTTGAAATCGACCGGATGGTCGGAACTGGTGGCCGAATCCACTTGGTTTTCGGAGGGAAATTTGGGCAACGTGAGCGTGGCGCAGCCAGGATTTTCACTGGGGCTCGGGACCCTGCTCACGGCCTACCAAAACGATGACTTGGTGTTCCGCTACCTGGATGCGAACCTGGCCCCCGGCGCGAATCTCGTCTCCGGCAGCGTGGTCATCGTGCCGGAGCCGAATGCCGCCTATCTCGCTTTTTGCGGAGCCTTGGCATTCTTTTTGGGACGCCGCATTTTTCACGCTAGCAAAAGAAGCGGCAATGGCAGGGAGTAAGCCGACAAAAATACAAAAAACCTAGCGGCCATCCTTTCCTAGGTTGGCTGTCGATTCGGCAATCATCATTTGTCTATTTGTCTCGGCCGACACATACGACCGTATAGCGCGGCAAGAGGAGAAAATCATCATGAAGCTACTTCTTCACGGAATCATCGCGGTGTTGTGTGGCTGCATCTGGATCGGGAATGCCTCGGCGACGTCGATCACCAGCTCCTTCGACTTTGGAGATGAAGATTGGCTCGTCGTGGGAAACATGGATGTCGGCGGCGGACTGTTGGAATACATTTCATCCGGCGGCAACGGCGGCGGTTTTCTGCAAATCACCGATAGCGGCAACGACGAATTTCAAGCCGTGGCACCGGCGAAGTTTCGGGGCGACCTGATCGACTTCAACGGCGGAAGCTTCTCCTTCGACGCCACCGCGATCTCCGATGGGAACGGCAGCGGACGCGACACGTTTGGCCGGGTCACGCTGCTCAGCCAACAGGGCAGCTTTAGCCTGGATCTCGCCCTGCAGCCGCCCGAAGAGGGGAACTGGACTACGTTCACCACACCGCTCGACGCGGCCTCTTGGGGGCTGTCCCCCTCCGCGTGGCACCAGGTGCTGGGGGGTGTCTCGGAAATCTTGATTACGCTCGAGGGATACCGTGGCTTGGACATCACCGGACTGGATAATGTTTCGCTTCAATCCGTCGAGCCAATCATGGGGGACGTGAATGGGGACCGTCTCGTGGACCAAATCGATTTGGCCATTCTCAACGTGAACCTGGGACAAGGTACATCGCGGCGGGAAGGGGATCTCGACGGCGACTTCGACGTCGATGAATTTGACCTCGAAATTCTCGAAGATGCGCTGGGCGCTTCCGTGCCGGAACCAGGAACGTGGCTGATGGCGCTTGTTGCCATGTTGGGGTGGGTCGTGCTCCGCCGGCGTAACGCGGCCTAATTTCGATCGCCCCAGCTCATTTTTTAGCGATAATCTTCCCGCACGGGATGGAATACATCGAGCGCTATCACGGGTTGCTCCAGCGCTTCGACTCGATGTTCCACGCCCCCCGGAATAAGCCACATCTGCCCCGCCTCCACGATGCGGGACTCCTCGCCGATATCGAACTGGGCCCTGCCGGAGATGAGCCGTCCCACCTGTTCGTGCGGATGGCTATGCCGCTCGATCACCGCGCCCGGCTCCATCTCCACCAGCGAAACCGTCATCGTTTCCGAATGCGTGACGAACATGCTCACCCCGGGGAACGGGCGCAGTTCCTTGCATTGGCTCTTGTCGACGAACGCGGACACGCGACACCTCCCTTCACGTCTCTCAACTCTGCTGACTGCAAGTGGGCCTCCTCGGGCTACCATTCCGTTGAAAAACGTCTTCGTGACGTTTTTCAACCTCGCCAGGGTCACAGCGAAGCTGCTCCCGGCTCGCAAAATAACGACTTACGTCGCCATTTTAAGCATCACTTCCTGTGATGCCGCAGGCTGTTGCGTTCCTCAACAGCCTGCTAACGATGACCAGCCCGGCCGTGTGCCAATGTAGCAGATCGCCGCGTTCACGGGGACTCGACCAGTTCGATACCCAGCGGCCACGGTCAGCTTCGGGTTGTCAATTTGGCTCCCAAAGGTACAGTGCTTGAAGGGTGGCAATAGGCTGCCGTGTTTGCGAATCGTCGTGTTCGAACAAATTTCTGCCATGAAGGGATCTCTCATGAGCTTTGACGTCAACGGGAAAACATGTCTGGTCTCGGGTGCCAACCGAGGCATCGGAAAGGTCATCGCGGAGACGCTGCTCAAGCATGGCGCGTCGAAGGTTTACGCGGCGGTAAGAGATACGAAAACGGCTGCCCCGCTGGTGGACGCGCATGGG
Organism: Pirellulales bacterium; assembly: GCA_028289405.1. Lineage (GTDB taxonomy): Bacteria > Planctomycetota > Planctomycetia > Pirellulales > JANQPP01 > JANQPP01. Next base: position 7,127 of record JANQPP010000157.1, on the reverse strand, counting down.
GATAAGGTCGTCCCTCTCGAATTGGACCTCAGCAAATCGGAGACCATCAAGGCGGCAGCCCAATCCGCTAGCGATGTAACGTTGGTGGTCAACAACGCGGGCGTGCTGAAAACCGCCACGGCACTCTCGGACGAGGCGTTCGACGCGTTGAAGTTCGAACTCGATGTGAATTTGTTTGGCCTACTGCGGATCGCGCAAGCCTTCGCCCCGGTCCTCAAAGCAAACGGCGGCGGCGCATTCGTGCAGCTAAACTCCGTCGTCTCCATGAAATGCTTCCCCCAATTCACCACTTATTGCGCTTCGAAGGCCGCTTCCTATTCGCTCACGCAGGCGCTCCGTGCGCTCTTGGGAGAACAAGGGACCGCTGTGCACAGTGTCCATCCAGGCCCCATCGACACGGACATGGGGGACTCTGCCGGACTATCGGAAATCGCCGAGCCGCCCGAACTGGTGGGCGAAGCGATCGTCACTGCGCTGAAATCGGGCGAATTTCACGTATTCCCCGATTCCATGGCCAAGCAAATCGGCGAAGCCTACGGCAGTTTCGCGAAAAACATCGTTGAAGCGGATCTCATGGAAGGCTGAGTTGATCCCGGCTGATGCATGAAGCGTTCCGCACCAGGCGCAATCAGACGGAAATTTCTAACCTGGTCGGTTGCTTTGATTCGCGACCATATCAAGCACGCCCTTCCAGCCAGCGAGCTGTTCCGGCGTCATGGTGGCATTGCGCCCCGTTTTGAGCCGATGTAGCACGGCGCGGAGCTGACGGCGCTTCCTTCGAGGCACGTTCAGCCGCTCGTTGACCACCAGTCCCGTCACGAGTTGCTGATGGTGGCGGCGCAAGATTTTCAACTTCTTGTTCCGATGCAGCTCGTAGCCATGCACTTTGAGGATGCGCCGCGCCGATTGGACGATGCCCCGCACGCGCCGCGGCTGGTCGCGTTCGACTGAAAAGGTGATGTCGTCCGCGTAGCGGGTGTACCGGGCACGGCGCCGAGCCGCCAATCGCTCCAGCCGGACGTCGATACTGAAGTTAACGAGGTTGCTCAACCGGGGGCTGGTGGGCGCGCCCTGCGGAAGTCCATCTTGATACGTCGTCAGTTTGGTGAGCAGTCTCGCGGCCTCTCGGTTCCACCCAATACGCCGAAAATAGCGTTCTATGCGATCCGCGTGGGTCGCCGGAAAAAAATCGACGACGTCCAGCTTGACCACGACCGCCCTGCCGACATGCGGCGCGGCGTTATTCGTAATCGACCGACCCCGCTCGTAGGCGCACGCCGCCGGATGGGCCCGCAGTCCACGTAGCACTCGCGCGAGCAGACGCCGCTGCAAGGCTTTGGTTTCATCGCTGGGAATCGACAAATGCCGAACACCGCCCGTACGTTTGGCGATGCTTGCCTGGCGGTACTTCGGCTGGAAAGTCCTCAAGTTGTCCACGGACATTTCCAGCCGCGACGCCAACTCGGCCACGGAACGGCCCAGCCCCAGCCGGCAGCGAAGCCAGTGCCAGGGACGGAATACGACGCGCGTCAATAGCCAACGCAGCATGAAGCCGCCTTTTCGTGAAATCGCAACGGCCAAAAACAGAAACGGCCGACGGGATGCCGGCCGCTTCATGCCTTGCTAGGCGTGGCGAAGAAAATTCTTCGCTGCGCATGCGTAGGAGTTCTCAGGGCGGCATCGCGCCCCGGCCGACGAAACATCGGCCCGTGCTTTCGCACCGCCAAGGCGTCCGCATTTTCGATAGGTGTTTCCCGAACGTCAAGCGGCGGGATGGGTTTCCAAAGATGCCTGACCGAACAGAATTTCAGAAAAGTCGAAACGAGATTGAGCTGAATCTAAACTCAAATAGCCGCCATTCCTCGCACCAACAGTTTTTGCGAACGCCTGGAACAGGAACGAAGTTCCTGCCGCTTAAGGCTCGCTCGTCAGGGGGACGTCGAACGTGATGGCACCGGAGCCGGAGGGGACATCCAGTTCGAAGCCGCTCTCCTCGGCCACGTGATACCGCTGGGGGATGAAGCTCTTCACGGGGCGGCCCTCCATGTTGGGAGGCACTTCCCAGCATTCGATGCGGACTTGGTACTTGCCCGGCAGCAGGCCGTCTCCGGGCTTGAATGATTTCACGGCATAGGCCCCGTCCCTATCGAAGTCTCCGGTCCCGGGCCGCATGGGGATGCCGGGAGGCGGCTCCACGGGAATAAAATAGAGCGAACCCTCCGCCGGGCATTCACCGCCGTCGAACGTCACGGTGCCCGAGACGGGAATCATTTCCAATCCGTTGTCGCTACAGCCTGTCGCGATTAACGACAAACTCGCCAACAGGATCAGCCAGCGGAAATCACGAACCGTCGCATGAATCTGCCGCATGAATATGCCCCTTTATTTGCGCTCAAGGTACGCTGACCGCCTCGCCCCCTTCGCGGGTGCCCAGGTTGTTATAGAGCCGGAAGTCGATCTCCGTGGGGAAGAAGTGGACGCTGCCATCCCCCATGCAAAAGTTGGCTCCGCCGGGATGCATGCTCTTGAAGCCGCAGGTACGGAACCAAGTGCCCCGGACGCCTTCATCCGATTCCATGGTGTTTAGGGGAATCGTGGTAGGAAGTACGGGATAGTTCTGGTTGTACGCGCCGTTGAAGATGCAGTGGATGGGTATGGTCTCTCCCAGCATCAGCGTGTTGGAGAGCCCATCCACGATTTCCGCGAAGGTCTTCCCCTTCGGCCAACGGCCGAACATGCCGACCGAATTGTTGGGCGGATTGGTCCCCAGGTTGTTCCCTTGGCAGCAGTAGTTGTCCAGTCCGGCGCGGCCTGGGCAATAAGGGCAGGAATCGGGATGGGTGGGTCCCATGCTTACGGGATACCACAGGCTGTGGGCCCGGCGAGGATTGTGCCCACCATCGGGGAAGATGTCGTCCCGAATGGGCCGGTTGCTCCCTTCGTCGGTGGGGCAGACGAACGTGGAGACCACGGTGGTGATGGCATTCAGATTATCCGGATGCGTGACATCCTGGTCGAAATTAAAAAGGTCGAATACGTTCTGCTGTTCGATGTGCGGCAGCAAGGCGGAGGCGAAAGTCCCCGTTTGAGCGATGTAGTAGCCGCAGGCAAAGGGGAGCACTTCATGCACGTCGTGATAGGCGTGCATGGCCAGCCCCAATTGCTTGAGGTTGTTCACGCAATGCATCCGCCGGGCCGATTCGCGGGCGGATTGCACTGCCGGGAGCAGCAGTGCCACCAGCACACCGATGATGGCGATCACCACGAGCAATTCGACCAACGTGAACGCACGACGTCGCGGCATGGCGGGTTCTCCAGGCGGGCAAACGGCAGGAATTCCGGCACGAACGAAAGGCAAAGCCCCTGCCGCGCCGAACCGAATTCGGACACTGCGGATTATAACCCTAAAAAACTCCGCGCACGAACCCTAGCGTGCACTTCGTCGTTCACGCCGAGACAAAGCGGCTCATGGCTTCGAGACGCCGCCTACTCTTCAAAGGCCGAATCGAAGGCGCGGCCGCTCGGGGCGAAGTCGAGTTCCTTCGTGAACTTGCAGGCTTCCCGGGCTCCCGCCTCACGGTCCATGCCGCTGTCTTCCCACTCGATGGAGAGGGGGCCTTGGTAGTTGACCGCGTTGAGGGCACGGATAATCTCCTCGAAATTCACGCCGCCCCGGCCCGGTGAACGGAAGTCCCAACCTCGGCGGGGATCGCCGAAATTGAGATGGCTGGCTAGGATGCCGGTCCGTCCATTGAGCGTGACAATCGCGTCCTTGACATGCACGTGATAGATGCGGTCTGGGAAAGCGCGGATGAACTCCACGGAATCGACCCCCTGCCAATGCAGGTGGCTGGGATCAAAGTTGAATCCGAATTCAGGCCGGCCTCCCAAGGCGTCGAGTGCTTTCTCCGCCGTGTAGATGTCAAACGCGATCTCCGTGGGATGCACTTCCAGGCCGAACTTCACGCCGCAATCACGGAAGACATCCAGAATTGGATGAAAGCGGTCCGCGAACAGCTTGAAACCGTCCTCGATCGTCCGCGGGGACACGGGCGGGAAGGAATACAGCAGGTGCCAAATGCTGGAACCGGTGAACCCGTTTACCACGCTCACGCCCAGCTTTTGGGCGGCACGAGCCGTGTTTTTCAATTCCTCGGCGGCTCGCTCGTTGACGCCTTGGGGATTGCCATCTCCCCAGACGTAATCGGGCACAATCGCCTTGTGCCGTTCGTCGATGGGATCCAGCACGGCCTGGCCGACGAGGTGGTTGCTAATGGCGAAGAGTTGCAGATCGTGGCTGGCCAGCAAGTCCCGCTTCGCCTGGCAGTATCCGTCATCTTCGAGGGCCTTATTGACCTCGAAATGGTCGCCCCAGCAGGCCAATTCGATACCGTCGTAACCGAATTCGCTCGCCTTCCGCGCCATGTCCTCGATTTTGAGATCAGCCCATTGGCCCGTGAACAAAGTGACGGGGCGTGCCATACGTATTCTCCTCGGTCTTTCCGCGAATCAACTCGCATCGTGTGAGCAGGGGTAGTTGGATCGTGAAGCCAGCCTGCCGGCTGAGCCGCACAACGGCCCCCTATTTTGCCAGAATCCCCGTCTTATGCAACCGACCCGGTTCGGCTGTCCATCACGGGCACGATTGGAAGCCAGCTCGCACGAAAAAAACCGCCGCGAAAGCCCATCCAAAGACTTTCACGACGGTGCCCCATGGAATGTACGCAGAGGCGAATTCGAAGATTCGCGGGAATTACCAGGGCCCTCGCAACGGATAGACGCCGAGTTGGTTCGTATGGCCGGGCCAGGCGGGAGTAGGCCGACCGCCGTAAGGGATGACCGTGCCCGGTCCCATCTGGGGACCGATGCGTGTCATATAGGCGCTGGGAACGCCCCATTGATAATGGGTCTGAAATCTGGCGGTGGGAGGCACGACAAGGGCCACCGACGTCCCCCATGCGGGATGAGCATAACCGCCCTGCCAGGCCGCACCGCCGCCAAACCATCGTCCGCGCCACCTGCCAGCGGCGTCAGCGGTCTGCGCGAATAAGACCAGTGCCAAAAATGCCAGAATCAGGAGCCACCATGCGCGGCGCGGTTTACGATGCAACATGAATTGGACCTCCGGGTTTACTGAAGTGGAACCATCGCGAATGAAATTCTTCTCAACGACCACCAACTATCGCCAATGAATGATCGAAAAAGAACGACCGCCTCGCAGCCCACGGCCCGAATAGAACCGGGTATGTCGGTGCAGGTAGTTGTGCGGCGCCAAGGGCGGATACGTGATATACGTGTGGCCCACATAGGCGGGCGTCGGTCGAGGGGAGAGATACGACGGTGCGGGTGTACCGTAATAACCGCCCGCAGCATTCCCCTGCTGATAGACGCCATACCACGAACCGGAGGAAACCACGACCTGGGCATCGCTCGTGGCTTGCAGCCCCAGGACAATCGCCAAAACGGCCGCGAGAAACAGACACCGACGACACGAGCGTGCGGACATGGTTGGACTTCTCCTTTGGATGGTCAAACATCAAATGGGCATCAAGAACGCGGGCAAACTTCGTCTCTCTTGTGAACGCGCCGCCGGCTCGCCCGCCGGGTTCCGCCTGGGAACAATGTGGGCAGGCCGTTATAATCCGGCCCTTCTGGCTGGTTCGCCATGGGGGTGCGTCGCCGCGCTCACAAGTGCGTTCGTCTCACTAGTGTAGCTCAAGCTGGGGATGCGGGTTCACGGCTTTTCGCTGGTCCCCGCAGCGCGCTTCACGGGCCACGCCGGCTTGCCATAAGCCCAGATTCCAGGGCAAGTTATGGTGGCAAATGAAAATATCCACACCACCAGGATGAGAAAATCAAAGGAGTGACACCTCGATGGCATCGACAGAAGCGTCCACCGCTTCCCTCAACGGCTCCGCGCGAACCAAACGGACGCCGCGCCGCCGCGCGACCGCGAAGAGCATGGCCGCCAGCCAGCGCGACATTTCCGTCAGCGAGTTTTTCGCCAAGAACCGCCACCTGCTCGGCTTCGACAATCCCCGCAAAGCCTTGCTGACGACCATCAAGGAAGCGGTCGATAACTCGCTGGATGCCTGCGAGGAAGCGGGCATCGTCCCCGAGATTTGGGTGCATGTGGAGTCCACGGGCACCAATCGCTACAAGGTCGGTGTCCAAGACAACGGACCGGGCATCGTCAAAAAGCAGATCCCGCTGATCTTCGGGAAGTTGCTGTACGGCTCGAAGTTTCACCGGCTGCGGATGAGCCGGGGCCAACAAGGGATTGGAATCAGTGCGGCGGGCATGTACGGCGTGCTCACCACTGGCGTGCCCGTGAAAATCATTTCCCGGATTTCGCCCCGGAAGCCGGCCCACTACTACGAAATCAAGATCGATACGAAGTTCAACCGCCCGGAGATCCTCAACGGCAAGGGGGAAGGGGTCGACATCCCGCCGGGCGATCGGGGACGCGCCGCCATCGAGAACCATGGCATTGAATGGGTCGATATTCCCAAGGGAACTCGGGTCACCATCGAGTTGGAAGCGCGGTACCAGCGGGGCCGCGGAAGCGTGGACGAATACCTGGAGCAGACGGCCATCGCCAACCCGCATGTGACGATCCATTATCTGGACCCGGAGGGGCAAAGCCGCACCTACGAACGATCAACTGAGATCCTGCCGGCGGAGCCCAAGGAGATCAAACCACATCCTTACGGCGTCGAGTTGGGGCGTTTGGCGGCGATGATTAAGGAATCCTCGGCGACCACGATTTCGCGGTTTTTCATCGAGAACTTTTCCCGCACCAGCGCCACCATCGCGCAGCGGCTCTGCAAAGCGGCGGAGATGGGCACGCGGACCTCGCTCAAGAAGATCGCCATGCCCGAAATTGAGCGGCTCTACCAGGCGGTTCAAGAAACGCGGATCCCACCCCCAGCCACCGATTGCATTTCTCCCATTGGCGAGGACCTGCTGCTCAAGGGGCTGCATCAGGTCGTGCCGGCGGAGTTTTACGCGGCGGCGACCCGCCCTCCCGCCGTCTATCGCGGCAATCCCTTTTTGATCGAAGTCGCCCTGGCCTACGGCGGTGCTTCGCCGGTCCGCAAGGTCACGCCTGAGAGCCTCAAGGAATT
>JANQPP010000151.1 GCA_028289405.1 Pirellulales bacterium | reverse complement strand
TTGCTCGCGAAAATGAGCCAGCTCGATTATCTTTACTTACGCAACGTCGTGGGCAGCCCGGAGGCCGCCGACGAATTGGCCGCCGCGATTCCCCACTTTCACGCGGAGTAATGCACATGTCGCGCACCGTTACCATGATGTTGTTGGGACTGCTTTGCCTGGCCAATGTGGCCGTAGGCAACGAACGGCCCAATGTCGTGTTGATCGTCTCGGATGACCAGGCTTGGACCGACTTCGGTTTCATGGGCCACGACGTGATTCGCACGCCGCATCTGGACCGCCTGGCGAGCGAAAGCGCCGTTTTTCCCCACGGATACGTGCCGACATCACTCTGCCGCGCCAGCTTGGCAACGTTATTGACCGGCTACTACGGGCATCAACATCGCATTTGCTGCAATGACCCGCCTGATGGCGTGGATCGCGCTGCCATGCATCCCTTCATGCAAAACGCGGCGGCGGTGCCCCGAATGCTTGCCAAGTCGGGCTATCGCAGCCTGCAAACCGGGAAATTCTGGGAAGGCCATTACCGTAATGCCGGCTTCACGCAGGGCATGACCGTCAAGGGACGTCATGGCGATGACGGGCTTGCCATTGGGCGGAAGACGATGCAGCCCATTTACGACTTCATCGAGGAGGCACCCGAGAAGCCGTTCTTTTTGTGGTACGCCCCGATGATGCCGCACACGCCGCACAATCCGCCGCAGCGGTTCCTCGACAAATACGCCCAGGAAGGTCGCCCCCTCCCTTTGGCCAAATATTACGCGATGTGCGAATGGTTCGACGAAACCTGTGGACAGCTCTTGGATTATCTCGATGAAAAGGGATTACGCGAGAACACCGCCGTGATCTTCGTCGTGGATAACGGCTGGATCCAAGAGACCGGCCCGCGGCGCACTACGCGGGGCTGGTTTGCTCCCAAGAGCAAGCTTTCTCCGTACGACGGCGGTCTGCGAACGCCGGTAATGATTCGCTGGCCTGGCCAGGTCCCTGCCGGACGGCATGACGACTTGGTTTCCACGATCGACGTTGCTCCCACCATCTACGACATCACGGGCACGGAAATCCCCGACGACTTGCCCGGCCTTAGCCTTTTGCCAGCGGCCAGAGGAGCAGGAGATTTGCCGCGGGATGCCGTGTTCGGCGAGATCTACGTACATACCGCCGTCGATTTGCAGGAGCCCGCCTTGAACCTAACCCATCTCTGGGTGCGGGAAGGCCATTGGAAACTCATCAAGGAGATGGAAGGGCCGTCCTTCGAATTGTATCGCCTGTCGGACGATCCGTTGGAGGAACGGGATGTGGCGAAGGATCATCCCGAAACCGTGGCCCGTTTGAACCGTCGCCTGCTAGAGTGGTGGCCCGGCGCGATTCCTCCGGATGGCAGCCCATAATCCGCCGAGGTAAAGCAGCATGGCTTGGCAGGATGTCCTGGGTCACGATACGGTCGTCCAACGCTTTCGGGCTACCCTCGGTCGCGGTCGATTGGCCAGCACCTATCTCTTCACGGGACCGCACGGGATTGGAAAGTTCCATTTCACGTGGCGCCTGGCCCAGACACTCTTATGCGAGCGCACTCCGGCCCGCGAGATGCGGCCTTGCGGAGATTGTGACGCCTGCCGGCAGGTAGTGGCCGGTACGCATCCCGATTTGCACCTCGTGGAAAAACCGGCGGACAAGAATTCGATTCCCGTCGAGGCCTTGATTGGTGATCGGGAACACCGCATGCGGGCCGGTTTCTGTCATGAGATCAACATGAAGCCCTACCTGGGTGGCCGCAAGATTGGGATCATCCGCGATGCCGACGCACTTAATGAAGAAGGGGCAAACGCGCTCTTGAAGACATTGGAAGAACCGCCGCCCGATTCCGTGCTGATGCTGTTGGCGTCCCACCCCGGTACGCAGCTCGCCACGATTCGTTCCCGTTGCCAGATGATTCGTTTCATGCCTCTTTCCACGGAGGATGTCGCGCGGATCTTGGAAACCTCTGGGCTGGTCGACAATTCCGACGAAGCGCGGCAACTGGCGGGCCGCTCAGGGGGAAGTATTCAACGGGCACTGGAACTGGCCGACCCGGAGATCTGGGAATTTCGCCTGAGGCTGTGGCAGTGCTTAGTCGGACCGCCCCCTTTGGACGCAATGCAGCTAGGGGAGATCGTATCGCAATTCACCGATGCCGCCGGCAAGGCGTCGGCGGAACGGCGAGAACGGAACCGGTTAGCGTTCTCCTTCGCCGTGGAATTCTTCCACGGATTGCTGCGGGAACTGGGCGGGCATCCCTCATCCGATCAAGAATTGAGCGAAATCGCCCGCCGCGCCCAAACCCATTGGCCAGGCGGCTTGGAGGAACGCATTCGCTATGTGGAACGCTGCCTGGGCGCGATATCCCATGTCGACCGCAACGCGAACCAAGCCACCCTGATTGAAGGCTGGGCGGCGGATCTCGGTTCCGCTTCCCAGGGCCACCGGCTGCCGCTGGAAGTCGGATGATGGCCAGGCAGCGAGCCGCGTAACTATCCCGCGTTGCTGGAGTTGGACCAAAGTGTGAGCACCAACGTTCGCGGTCCCGCGCGATCGCGATGCTCGCACAGATAGATCCCCTGCCAGGTGCCGAGCAGCAGATTCCCCGAGGCGACCGGCAAGAGCAGCGACGCTCCCAGCAGCGAACTCTTCACGTGAGCCGGCATGTCATCCGGTCCTTCGACCGTGTGCTGATAGCCCGCGTTTTCCGGAGCAATGCGGTTGAGCGCCAATTCCAAGTCATCGCGCACATCCGGATCCGCGTTTTCATTCAGCGAAAGCGAAGCGGAAGTGTGCAGCAAAAAAACGTGAAGTAGTCCCGCATCGGTCTTCGCCATGGACGACAACTCATCCCGCACTTGGTGCGTGATTAGATGCCAGCCGCGCGACATGGCGGGAAGTCTTATTTGGGATTGCACGAACACAAGGCGGTTCCCGGCAAAATAGCCATGACTCGGTCAGGTTCAGAAATCGGGCGGCTGAAGACGATTCCCGATAGTCGATGGCCGGTGACTAAGGTTCGATTCTTGTCTTGCCATGGCCTAAGACTCCGCCGAGATGCCCAGGCGGATGGTGGCGATGGAATTCGCGAAATTCGCCTGGGGAAGGCTCGGGCTGGTAAGGTTTCAGTGGCGGGAATCGGTACGGGCTATGGTATTCCGTGAACAGCTTTTGGGCGTACATCCCGGGCCAGTAGTACGTGAACAACGGCGGGACTGGATAATGGTAGCTGCCGAAGCACGCGCAGTTGGCGTGGTCTTCCGGGTATCCTCCTCGGCAGCCCGCGCAGTGCCGCTGTAGGCTTTTCCCCCAAAGACTCTTGTAAGCTCGCGGGGTACATCGCGGGCCATGATCCGCCAAGGTTTCCGGCAACGGTGTGACGATGCTCGCAGCCAGAAGCACTCCTCCAGCCAACCATGCATATTTGGAAAAGTTTGGCATTGGGAACTCCCACGGACCGTGACGGATTCGGAATGATTGGTGTCGCGCTTACGCTGCGGGGATCACGGGCACCGCCGTGAATTGACCGCCAAGTAAACACCAAACGCGGCTTTACATGAAGCATTATCGGCAGAAGCCACGCTATCGCGCCAGCACGAATAGACACCGCGACCGGTTGCGGCACATGGAATGCCACTCTTCGGCAGAGGCCCGGCAAACAGGGGGGAATTTAACGCGCGCTGAGCCGTGCCGGCAGCCAAGTGAAGAGGTAGTAGGCCCGAGGAGACGCCAAGTCGACCAAGGCTTTCAGGTCTCCGGTCGGGGCGCGGGACTGCATGCCCCACATCAGATCCACGAGAGATTGGGGCGGCTTGTATTCCACCGCTTTGACTTGGCTAGAATCCAGACTGGCAAGCTCAATCGCCCGGTCGATGGCATCCTCCACGAAACCAATGCGGTCCACCAGTCCGTTAGCCTTGGCTTGCTCCGCCGTGAAAACCTGCCCAGTCGCCACTTCTTGTAGCTCCTCACGGGACATTTGCGGACGGCCTGCCAGGATGATTTCCTTGAAGCGGGAAAAGCTGTCCTCGACCAAGGCACGGAAGATTTCCCGTTCTTCTTCGGTCATCGGTCTGGCCGGATTGCCCATCCCCTTGAGCCGGTGGCTGGCGATCGAATTCTCCTCGATCGACCAACGTTCCAGCAGGCCCGAGATGTCGTAATGCGGGATGATCACCCCAATGGAGCCGGTCCAGGTGGTCGGTTCGGCGAAGACCGCTTCTTCTTCGTCTCCCACGGCCATTGCCACGTAATATCCGCCGCTGGCGGCCAACCCGCCCATGCTGACCACGAGGGGGATTTCCCGCTCCTTGATGAGCACGCCAAGGTGGTGGTAAATGTAGTCACTGGCGGAAACCGTGCCGCCCGGGGAATCGATGCGGAGAACCACGGCTTTGACCGAGTCGTCCGCGCGCACACGATCGATTTGCTTTTTGACGAAGCCCTCTCCGTCGAGGATCGTGCCTTCCACGCGAATCAAAGCGACCTTTTCCGTCCCCTGCTCGTTCAAGGAGTGGAAACTCTCCGTGACACCGGGTTGAGGCTGAAAGCCGGAAAAGCCAAAGGCGGCGAACACGAGAATCAATAGCGGAAAAAAGAGCATCACCAGCACGAACCGGATCATGCCACCCAGGAAACGTGCGAACCAGGAACGGGAAGTCCCAGGAGCGGGTCGCGCCACGGGTATCGATTGTGCCGGGGAATGATCCGCTGTTCTCTCTTCCATGCCGTTGCTCCCGAATGGGTAAAGCTGCTGGCCGGCCACTTCTATTTCCGCGCCGGCCGGAGGACGTCTCGTGAACCTGGGTCCAAGGCACACACAATTCGCGTAAGACTATAACATTTGTAGCATATCGTGGCCTCTCGGCGACCGTCCATGCCCCAAGTGGATTACACGCTCAAACTCCGCATAGTTCAGTCTGTCTCCGCGGCGAGTTGTGGATCGCGTTTGAACACGTCGTTGGCGCGGGCTGTTTTCTCCATGCCGGACGGCGTATGATTGCAAAACCGCCGGTCCATCCTTTCAATTACAGCATGCCACGCATTCCCAGGACCCCTGACATGCGTATTGCCGGTCCATCCATCAGCCAACGTTTCGGTTTTACGCTGGTCGAGTTATTGGTCGTGATCGCCATTATCGGCGTGCTGGTTTCCCTGCTGTTGCCGGCGGTGCAATCGGCACGGGAGGCGGCGCGGCGGCTGCAATGTACCAACCAGCTCAAACAGCTTTCGCTCGCTCTTTTGACCTACGAAAACCAAATCGGCCAGCTTCCCGCCTCGGGAATCGTGGACATGGAGAGCGGGGACCAGCGGGGGTATCCGGGATTTGAGCCCCGGAGCGGCAAGATGTTTAGCTGGATCGTGCTCCTGCTCCCGTTTATCGAACAGCAGCCGCTGCATGACGCCTTCAATTTTGATGTTGCCATCACGGAGCAGAACGGCGAGCCGCAGTCCACGCAGTTGCCATTGCTGACCTGCCCCAGCGATCAAACGAGCGGCCGAATCTATGAGAATTCCACACTCGCCGGCCGGAAACGCTACGCCAAAGGGAACTACGCCGCGTACGTCTCCCCGTATCACATCGATCTGCAATTGTCCTCGCCCGGGGCATTGATTTCAGGGCGGAAGCAAAGAGTGACCGACATCGTCGACGGAACCTCGCAAACGTGGGCCTTGTCCGAAGTGCGTGCACGAGACCATGTCTTGGATGAACGCGGAGTTTGGGCTCTGCCCTGGACCGGCGCGAGTTTATTGGCATTCGACCTGCATGAATTGAAGGGCGTCAGCGACGAAGGAGACTTGGGACCCTATGAACCTGCACCTGCCAGCCTAGGTCTCACCCAATTGCCCAATGGGGATTTGCTCAACGGGGACACGCTTTATACTTGTCCGCTGGCCAATGAAGCGGCGCTCGAGGGCATGAAGTGCATCGGCGGCACGAATTACCTTTCCGCCGCCCCTCGGAGCCAGCATCCCGGAGGCGTTTTCGTGGCCTTCGTGGATGGCCACGTGGAATTCGTCAACAACGGGATCGACGAAATCGTGATGGCCTACCGCATCGCCATCAACGATGGACGGGCCATCAACGAGTAGGCCAGTTTCGTCGGCTGTGCCATGCAACACACCACCCAGCGAAGTCGTCAACGGGCTTTGGCACTGGCGATGCTTAGCATGGGCATCCTGCTTGTGGTACTGGCCAAGTTGCTGCTTACCGGACTGCCCGCCACGATCTATTGGACCGAGGAGGACAACAGAAAGCGATTGGCTGCCGCTTCCCTCTTCCAACGTTTATCGTATTCGGCTCCCGGAACAGCCGAACACGCCGCCGCCAGGGAACGCCATCAATTCCACGAAGCGCGGCTACGCTTAGCACGTTCTCGTCGACGAGCCGTGGAAGACACTGTTTATTGGCTCGGAGTGGGCATGACGGCCTGCGGAACCATACTTTGGTGGGGTTCGCGAAAGTCGACCTCCAGCCAAGCACGCGTCTGCGTGAACATTTAACGGTCGTAAAATGATCGTAGTTCCGAAGAAACCCAGAAAGTTGCTTTTTCCGCCCCCACCTACCAACGTTCTTCCGTGCTCCGCGATGGCCAACGTGTCACGTTGGAAATCGTGCCTGGGGCTCGCGACTAGAGATTTCGGAAATCGGTTTTCGATGGCATCTCCTGGCCCGG
>JANQPP010000109.1 GCA_028289405.1 Pirellulales bacterium | reverse complement strand
AGGGAATGGAGAAACTCACGGGCCAGTTTCCGGTGTTGTTTGGCGGAAAATCGGTTTTCACAAGTGCCTTGTCCGCCGGCAACTCCTCGTCGCGCCGCGCGACTAGACCCGCTTCCACGCGAGCCGGTCCGGACAAATCCGCGATTTCCAGGTATGCCAGCACGGCCTCTCCCACACGGACTCGTGATGGGATCTGAGGTCGTAAAAAACGTGGCGGCTGGCCATCCACGATGATGTCCACTGCATCGTCCGGGGGCGTGCCGCCAGCAATCTGCGCGCGGGCCACCAGCCGTGCCTTGCCCTGTAGCCCACGCAAATCAAATGGCACCGTGAAATTGGAAATGCGTGTTTCAACGGAAAGACTCTCGCCGTCGATCCCGGTGATGGATGCCTGCATTTCACGATCGGCGTGGAATCGCTGCCGAGCGGCGCTGGTTCCTTCGAGGGCCAATTCGACATACTCTTCCCGGCCACGTAGCGTGAACGTGTTGATCGGCAAGTCCGCGTGAAACTTGATCTGCAATGGCGATTTGGCCGCCTCGGCGGCGGAAAAAGCCGCGGCCTGGGACTGGCGCAAATCGAAGACTTCCTGCTCCCCGCCTCCCGCAGCGGGCGGAGAGGTTCCCCCGGTTGGCATCGCCCGATATTCCCTATTGCCGAGAGTGAGTGAATCAATTCGTATCCGACGGGCATCCCGCCGTATGTCACGGCCCTCTTGCGCTACGTCGCGCCCCACGCGGAAGAGAAAAGCATGCGGGTAGCCGTCAACGTCCAAGGGAATCAGCGCGGAGCGTGTGCGATGGGGGGGCAACTCCGCGAAGAGGCGAACATCGCCTGAAGGGACCCGCAGCGTTCCCTGGTCGCTCCGCTGCGACTCGGGCGGAATTTCTTGCCGGGTGTCCCAAACGATTTCGAGCGGTTCGCGCGAAAGCTGCGGAGTTTTGTCGGGAATTGGGCGGGCCTCCACGACGGCTTGCCGCAAGTCGTAACGCACGTTGACGTCCAAAAACTCGTGGGGATGGACAGGATGAATCTCGATCCATTTGGTCCAGGCTTCCGTGGAATTGCCGGCGCTCGTAATCCTGCACATGAGGCCATGCGTGATGTCCAGCGGCTTGAATTCATCCTGACCTGAACTAGCCGCCACCGGTTCAGTACCGCTTTCATTTCCGCTCGCGGGCAAAGACCAGGAGACCGCGCGAGGATCCCCCCCCACAGGCAGTGATACCGTTCCGGCAGTCTCCAAAAGGGGGCGCAAGCCCGGCAGAAGCCGATCGGTACCTGCTTGGAACATGGAGTATTCCACATCCTCGAACACATGCCCGCGCTCATCCACGAGCCTGCCCGGTGCCCAAGTCGTGGGTGGAACCGCGTACAGGCCCACTTGCACTTCCTTGGGGATATCGGAGAGGTTGGACAGCAGCAGCCGAAAATGCGTCGTGCGGTTAGGAAAAGCGTGCAGCTCTGTCCCGTGCCGCCCGTATTGGCGGGCCCTCTCCACGGGCACGATGCGTTCCACGACCAACTCGACCTCATTGGGTCGCGGGACGAGTAGCCGCATGGGCCAGGTGCGACGCATCTCGCCAGCCTCAATCTCCGCCACGACCGAAAATTCCTGGCCAGCCGCCTCCGCATACGATCGGGCAAGGCTAACTTTCCAATCCGCGGTGGCGCGCTGATTACCGGCAAGTGGAATCGTCATCCGGCGGCCACTGGCGACCAGGTTTCCCTGGCCATCCCGCAGCCTTAACAGGCTTTCATCGAATCGCAAGGTGACGTTGACCGAACGCAGGTCCTGGCGGCTCGGCAGGATCGTTAGGGCTAAGGTCTCCGCCTCGGGGGAAAGACGGATGTCCCCCCCCGGCGATTGCACGATTTCGACAGTTTCCTCGGGTTTCGGTGGCAGCAGGTGGCATTCAGGGAAGAACAGGTTCGCGGCGATTTCGTGGCCATCCTCGAGGAATTGTCGCCCGTCACCGTTTACGCGCCACAATCCATCCGCCGTCGCGTTCTGTCCGCCGTCACGCGGCAATTGCCGGAGGTCCAAAAGCTGTCCGCGCAGGCTCGCCCCGATGTCTCGTAAAACTTCCCACGCCCGGTCAGTGCCTGCTGTTACTTGGGAAAGCTCCCGCCAGCCCGCCTCGGAATTTGTCTGGGAATTCCCGAAAGGCGTATCGACGCTCGTTGTCCACCGCTGCCACAGCTCCAAGGTTTGGGCAATCCGCCGCATGACCGCTGGATCCACCGAAAGCGTGGGCATGTCGATATCCGCCAGCGCCGCCGGCGGTTTGTCACTTTCCGAGGACCGGTTTGCCAATCGTAAGCTGGCAATGAGCCGTTTTCGTTCCTCCGTTGTCCACAGCGGCAATTCCAAAAGTCGGGCGAGCCCACTCCGATAAGAAGGATCCGCCGCTTGCCGCTCCAGGGAAACCACTTGTTGTTCACGCAGGGCATCCAGTTCGGCCAAGGACTCCTCGATCAGCCGCGCGCGTGCCACCAGTGAATCGGAACCAACGTCCGAGGCCACACGTTGATCCTTTCGAGATCGCAAGGTCGTGGCGAAGTCTGCCACATGGCTCATCAACTCTTGCAGACGCGCGTGAAGCGCGTCGACATCGCGACGGTTCGGCCAGGTCCAACTCACCGTGGCGTGCCAATCGATGAGGCCCGGAATTTGTCCGGCGGCGCGGTAGTAAGCTCGAATCGCCCGAGTTACGGTCTGAAACTCGGGAGATGGATCGTCGAACGATGCCTTTTTCGTGGAGTGCTCGAAGTCGTAGGCGGCAACCGCCAGCCGTTGGGCAATGCGTTGGCCAGAAGCGGGATGATTCCAGGATCGCGGATCTTCCAGCAACGTGCGGAGCACTGCTGTTTGTGCCTCCACTTGCCGTACCAGCCCCGCGCGATCGAATGCCATTCCCGCCCTAGAAGCCTGATCGACATGCGTGAGCCATGTATTCCACGCTTGCCACAGTTGAGGGGCATACTCGGCGGGAACCCAGCGGTCTTCAGTTACCGCCAGGCGGTCAAAGCGGTCACGAACGCGCCACGCTTCCTCCAACGCGAATTCCAAGGCATCTTGACTTCTTGGGGCTGTCCTTGCTGTTGTGGTGTCAGGCGGAGACTCGCCAGCTTCCTCGGCGGGCATCGCCGCGCTATCGGCTTGTGTCGATGGTTCTTGTCCCTCAGCGCCAGCAACCTGCGTGTTTGCTTCGGGTGTTGAGTCCTTGTCCGTTTTGTCTACTTCCGTATTTTCGTCGCTATCCGCGTCTTCCGAGTCATCCTCGGGAGAAACCGCTTCGGCCCAAGAGAGAAAAATCTCCGACGAAACTTTCGACAGCGGTACGAGCCCTTCTCCGCCATGCAACAACAGCGGCATCTGACGTCCGCCACTTTGGTGATGGCAATCCTCCGCGACAAATCGATAAAGCTCATCCACGGCGACTTGGCCGTCGCCATTGCCGCCACGCAATGGGTCGTCGGCCGCGCCGCGCAATCCCCGGACCACGCCGTGGCCAAACGTGGTCCTTTCCGCCTGATAGTCCACGCAGTTGTTTTCCAAGAGACCGTGGGAAACCATGACCCACAGCTCGGGATCGTCATGACTCGCCACCTCTTCCGCCAACAGACGAGGAAGTTCATTGGCCGCTAGTCCCAACAGCGGGTCCCAAGGCATGCTTCCCACGTCGAGTGAGAGGAATTTCACACGGGCCGAGATTTCCTCTAGCGGACGCAACAGTTCGCCGATTTGGTAACGCGCCCGATTCGGATCCAAACCATCGAAATCGCGCCCCAGCAGGTAGGCGGATCCTTGATCGGAAACGCCGTGCGCGGAGACGTGCAGGATCACCGCGTCCTTGGGTTCGATGTCCAGATTTCGCAGCCGTTGCCCCAGACCTTGCAGCTTGTCGGCTTCGAGCAGAACACTGAAGTCATGAAAGGAGGCGGTGGTCAGGTTGGCTTCCCGCAGTGAAATCAGGTCTTCTTGGCGAAACGGCAAGACTGGCACTCCGATGTGGGCCTCGCCCGTCGTGATGGCCACGAAATGCATGTGAAACACGCGGGACGGAATGAATACCCACAGCACCCAGGCGAACAGCCCCACCAGCAGCAGGACTAGGAACGTCGTCGCCCAGCGTGCGGCGGCACGGGACGAAGTGTGCCCTCTGGTCTCGCCTGCTTTGCGCCAAGAGCGATGGCTTCCGGACCGGGATGGGGTTTCTCTTGGCATCGTTTTTCTCTGTGGAAGAGAGCCGTCGGGGAAACGGTTGACCCTAGCCAATATAACTCACGTTGTATCCCACCCGCGATTCCGCTGAAATCCCGGGACACTTTCACGAACTCAACGTTTCACAAACCGTCTCGTCTCCGATAGTTCCAGATAACTGATGTCACCCCATGAGCGAGGAGACCAGCGGGAATTTGTCCAGGCAGCGGTGTCCATGTCCGAAATCCCCCGCCTCCGTTTGCCCTATTCGGCAGTGTGGCGAATAATGGTAGCCATTGAAGCGACTGGCATTCCATTAGCAACCGTTCCCACCGAGGCAGATAACCATGCGACTCACCTTCTCGATTTGTGCTTTATTGGCCCTCTTGATGGCAATGAATTTGGCCACTCCGTCGAGGGCCGCCGAGAATGAACTGGCTTGGGTGGTTTACGAAGGCGGTGAGGGACCCGGCGAAGGAAAGCATATCATGCTCGTGAGCGGGGACGATGAATACCGTTCGGAAGAGGCACTGCCCATGTTGGGCAAAATCCTAGCCAAGCATCACGGGTTCAAATGCACGGTGCTGTTCGCAATCGATCCCGAAACGGGCGAAATCAAACCAGACTTGCAGGACAATATTCCCGGCCTGGAAGCGTTGCGTGACGCGGACCTAATGGTGCTTTTCACGCGGTTTCGCCGCTTGCCTTTGGAGCAACTTCAGCCCATTCGGGAGTACGTCCAAACCGGGCGACCCATTGTCGGCCTCCGCACGGCGACGCACGCCTTCAACTATCCGAAAGACCCGGGCCATGACGTGATGGAGGCTTGGGATTGGAAGTCGGACGTGGCTGGTTTCAAGGGAGGCTTCGGGCGGCTCGTGCTGGGAGAAACGTGGGTCGCGCATCATGGGACGCACGGCAAGGAGAGTACCAGGGGGATTATCGCGCCTGGCCAAGAAGGCCATCCCATCGTGCAAGGCTGCGAAGACATTTGGGGCCCCACCGATGTTTATCGAGTCAATCTGCCCTTGCCGGGTGACAGCGAGCCGCTTGTGTTGGGGCAAGTTCTCGTGGGTATGGAGCCGGACGACGTACCCGTGGAAGGCCCCAAAAACGATCCCATGATGCCCGTTGCCTGGACGAAAACGTACCAGTTCCCAGGCGGGAAGCAGGGCCGGGCCTTTTGCACGACCATGGGGGCCTCACAGGATTTTCTTAGCGAGGGCATGCGGCGGCTGGTGGTCAACGCCTGCTATTGGGGGCTGGGCATGGAGAACAAAATCCCCGAGCGGACCAATGTGGAAATCGTGGGCGAGTATGAGCCGACGGAATTCGGCTTTGGCGATTACCAGGAAGGCGTGCATCCACGAGATCACCTGTGGAGCGAGTGAGCCCTGCTGCCAAGCAATGCAATTGGGCACGCACCGATTACGTCAAAAATCGGTGCAGCCGTTCGTAGGTTTCTGGTGCGTCGAATTCGGACTTACCAAAACCACGTTCGGCGCCGGCGGCCACGGCTACGTCCTGATGATCGGCGAAATTGGTCACCAGCATCATCGGCGTTGATTGGAGATCAGGGTCTCCTTTCACCTTTTTGATGATGTCCAGCCCGTCGCTGTAGTCGACGTCCAACTTACGGTTAACCAATACGAGGTCGTAAGTGTCCGACCTGAGCTTTGGCTCGGCATCCTCCCACTTTTCGGCGCGATCGATTTCCGCGTCGAATTTTTCCGTGAGATAACGGCGAATGCTGGAATGATCGGGATCGCATTGGCCGATATCGAGCACGCGCTTGGACATACGTAAGTTTCTCCAGATAATTAATTCTCGAGTCCAAGGCGCGGCCACACCGCTCATCATGGAAGCGGGTATCCATCCGCGCCCAGCGGACCGTAAGCGGCTTAGCTCATCAATTGCCGGCCTGTTCGATCGCGAACAGGTGGCTCTTGTTGGCGATGTAAAGCACGTTGTCCGCGACGACAGGCGTGGTGTAGACCGCGTTCCCCATGTTGACTTCGTTGATAATTTCCATCTCTTTGGCAAGCTTGAAGATGGTGATGTCGCCATCCTCGTCTCCGACGTAAACCTTGTCGTCGGCAATGAGAGGGGAGCTCCAAGCGGCGGCGAACATGTCGTAGGTCCAGTATGGAATTCCCGTCTTGACGTCGAGGCAATGGAACAGCCCACTGAAATCGGCGACAAACAGCAGGCCGTCCTTGATGGCGACCGTGCCGCAGGTGCGGTGCATGTTTTCCTCAAAATCATCCTCCGTCTGCCCGTCTCCATTCAGGTCGTAAGCGGTGTAATGCCAAACGGCGGCGGAGTTCGGATTATCGCGGGCCACGTCCCCTTCTTCCGGCACGCAAGCTTGAATCCGCTTGTGAGCAATCGGCTCGTCTGGATTGGGAGAATCGAAGTTGAAAACCAACTGCGGGCTGACGTCACCACGCTTGGTGGGGTCGATGCACCAAAGGTGGCCCTCTCCGTCGCCATGTTCCGGGTCCTCTCCCACGCCTACGTATACAAGGCCGTCATAGACGACCGGAGTACCGATGATGTGGTTGCGAGTGGCGCCGTAAAGCTTGTACACGGAGGTCTTGGGATTGCAATCAAACTTCCACAGCAATTTCGCTTTTCCGTCCTCGGTCTTTTCGCCGAGAAAGCTATAAACCCAGCCATCACCCGCACCGAAAATGGCCTGGGGCACGCCGTCGATCACGGCGAATGAAGGCGAAGACCATTGCCCGTGCAGCACGTTTTCACCGGGAGAATTGTCGGTCCACAAGACTTCGCCCGTATTTTTGTCCACGGCGATGAAGCTGGGCGCCATGGGGGAGGGCAAGCTTTCGTGCCCGGCATCCACGCCATTGGAGGTATTGACGAAAAGAATATCGCCTGCCGCCGTAACGGAACAACTGCACATATTGTGTTGCGAGACGCCAAGTTCGCCCATCATGTCCAGCACCCAAATGGTGTCCGCTTCGTTTTCGGCCTCAGAGACCTCGTCCTGGTATGGGCCGTCGTTCTCTCCGTCGTAGAAACCTTCCGTATCCACACAAACAACCTCGCCTCTGCTGCTCACGAACCAGAGCCGCTCCCCTTCAACGAGCGGAGCGCAACAAATGCCTTGCAAAGGCCAATCGTGAACCCGTCCGGTGGAAAGCTTTTCGCTGGAATGCTGCCAGAGAAATTTGCCGTCTTCCTCGCGGAAGCAGACCAGGCAGCCGAGGTCCACGCTGGAGGGATACCGCTCCAGATATCCGGCGCCGTTATTGGTGCCGACGTAGACCTTGCCCTCAGCGATCACGGGATTGCCGTAACTTTGCGAGCCGAGATTCGCGACCCATTTGATGTTTCGGGCGGAAGAGGCATCCCATTCGCCCGTTTTGTAATCAAACTTTCCGGGATCCCAGTCCGTGAGGAGGTTTTTGGCGACGGGAGTATTGTTTCGCGTACTGTCTCCTCCCCATTGCGGCCACTCACGGGTAGGAACCACTCCCGCCCGCAGGCTCACGGCTTGGGCGTGGACCGAAGGCTGCGTACGTTCCGCTTCTGGCGAAAAATGTTTCTCGCCATGGACCCGCGTAGAAAATACCCAAAAGCTCACCGTGGCCACGGCCAAGACGGCCAGCGGGACCGAATAAGAACAACGACGCATCATGATATTTCTGCTCCGATTTTCGCCAGAATGAAGGATTTTTTTTGATCGAGCGGATTCGTTTGGGATGGCCCCATAAGCTTTATGCTAGTAAGCGCTTCCTAGTATCCAGACACGGTTAAGAATCGTTCGTGGTGACGATGACGTTGTCGTAATAGACCTCCGCCGTGGTGGCATTGCCGAAGAAGCCGGGGCTACCGACCAAATTGGGGCTAGGATCTTCCGCCACCAAGGTCCATTCGTCGGGCTCGGCTTCATCCCGTTTCCAAATTTTGGTCCGCAACACGGCCCTGTCACCCAGCGCGGAGGCGCTGAACTTCATCGTGTACCAAACGTTGGGCTCCCAGGAAAACGAAATCGTTTTGGCCATTCGCAAGCGGGAATTCCAGGTGCGGATTTGCAGCTCTTGATGGGCTCCCCGCATCTCCACGATATACCGTTGGGCAATAAGACCGATGTCTGGAATTTGATCGCCCGAACCAGCGCCGCGCACGTCCGCTTGGATCGTATAGTCGTGCATGTCGGGAGGGCCGATGACCCCCTGGCTGCGGCTTCCCTTGGGAATGGTCGTGACTTTGACCATGACCCGCTCCCCGTCGACGTCCCGAATGGCGTGACGATATCGCATGCCGATCCACGTGACGGGCGGTTCACCTTGATTGCGCGGTCCACCCAAAGAAATATCGTTGAAATCGAATTTCCAAGGGAGCGGAGGAAAGATGCGGACTCGCGCGGTGCCGGTGACGCCATCCACGGTGGCTTGGACGGTCGCCGCGGCATGTCCCGAATCCCCGGGGACTGAATATGAGCCATCTGTCGAGACCTGGCCCACGCCCTCGACGCTGAACTCCGCTTCGCTTTCGCCCAAGAGCTGTCCACGGTCGTTAAAAGTCTTGACCCGGTATTTTTGCTGGGTACCGGGCCGCATGATGGATTCGGCGGGAATGACCTGCAAATGGGCTACCTGTCGATTGTCACCGATCGGTTCTTCCGCAGGTTTTTCGCTTGGCGTTTCCACCGACGAAACAGGTACTTGCCCCTCCTCCGCGATGCAATACAAAGCGGCAGCGGTGGAGACGTACAACCGGCCGTGCGCGGCGATGGGAGAGGCCATCACGGGAGTGTCTTGTCGTGGAAAACGCATGCGCTGGATGAGTTTGGCTCCGTCCGGCGTCGGCTCAAGCACATTCCATCCGGAAGTCGTGCAAATGTAGAGCTTTCCATCCACATAGAGTGGGGCGGAAAATGTGGCGGTTCCCACGAGACGAATCGGGCGGCAGACCGGTTCGCCGGTTTCCGCGTCGTGAACATGCAAGCTGCCGGAAATATCCGCCGCGTAGATCCGGCCATCAATCAAAAGGGGCGCGCCGCGGCCCACCTGCATTTCCAACGCCTTCCACTTGGCGCCCGTGGCCGTGATGTCGCCCGACAGCGTGCCATCGATGGCGACGATGGCACCCATCGCCGTGGTGTCGATGTTCTCCTCGCTATGGGCCATGTATACGTTGTTGTTCACGACCAAGGGCGAGACCCACAAGCCGCGTTCGGAAAGCTGATAGTTCCACAAAGGGACGCCGGTACGGGGCTGAAACGCCCAGACTTGGCCATCTCCCGCTCCGAAAACCATGGCTTGCTGGCCATCGATCACCGTCAGCGTGGGGGTGCTGTAGGTCGTGTCATCCGGCAAAGGACGTGTCCCCTGGAACCACATGGTCTCACCAGTAGCTTTGTCCATGGCGAGAAACGTATGGTTGGGCCGGGCGTTTTCCCCCCAATTGATCATCACCGCGCTGATAATCACTAAATCTTCGAAGATCACGGGAAAGTTCGTGCGGCCTCCGTAAGTGCTCAACAGGCCGAATTCCTCGAATAACGAGCGGGACCAAATCGTTTCACCAGTTTCCCCGTCGATGCAGGAGAAGTAACCGCACACGCCGAGCGCGTAGATCCGTCCCGTCTCCGGATCTCCCACACAGGAGGACCATCCCACCCGCTCCGGTGGCACGTCGGTGAGATAGGCATTGAAGCGATTTTCCCACAGCTTTTCGCCCGTCGTGGCGTCCAAACAGAGGACTTTTTCAGCATCCAAGATCGTGTCATGGTCGGTGCGTACGAGGGTGTACAACCGGCCATTCATGACGATGGGCGAGGAAATGCCCGCAGCCTCCTCATTGGCCCAAAGGACGTTGCTTCCCGCTCCGCCGCGTGGATTCCACTTCACGGGGAGGTTGGCAGCCGGAGATTTGCGGTCTTGTCCCGGACCTCTCCAATTTGGCCAGTCGGCAGGGTCGCTCGCGGCATTCGCCGGCACCCAGCCCCCGAACGCCATACAGGCGACCAAAAGCCATAAACAAGGCAGTGGGAAATGGGCGCGAGCCAGTATCGATATGCGCTTCGTCATCGAGGGTTCTCACGGAGAAAAGCGGGTCAGGAATATCAGGCGGGATTGCAGCTACTTCAAGATACGACTCTAACGGTCGCATCGCAAGGAACGCCCTGGCAAGGAGTGATTAGGATGACATTGGGAGAAGATGCTGCCGGGCGGTCAATCGCCCTCATCGAACCACTCGTCCTGGGGATCAAATTTGGGCAGGCAGACGATCAGCACTGTCATATTCCCTAGCGCGCGATGCCGCACTCCCGGGGGAATCAACAGGCAGGCACCGGGTTGGACGGGAATGATTTCGTGGTCCAGTTCCATTTGAGCCTGGGAATCACATTCGAGGAAGTAGTAAATCTCTGTCAAGCGTTTGTGATAGTGAAGGCGTGCGTCTTGGGAAATCTGAGTGCGATGGATTGTGCCGGGAAAATCCGCCGATTCCGTGAACGCCCTCCGAGCCACGCCACAAGGACAGGGGGTCCCTTCGAGATCGTCAAAGCTCACCAATTCCCAGCGACGTTGTTGCACCGACATCGCGCACCTATGGTCTAGCGGCCTAAATCAACATAGCGTCTGTCGCTCCCCGCACGGCCTTGCCCGACCGTTCAAGGGCACCAATTTCATCATATCGACTGGCCCGTTTTCTGGTCCAGCCCTGCGGCGTGCATCGCGCGCTGCGGGCACAGGCGTGTAGGCCAAAACCAGCGGAATATCCCACAATTCGCTCCGCCGCTGCCGGTCCGACCGATTGCGTTGGGAGTGCGTGCGGTGCGACCGTCACAATCGCGCAGCTTTATGCGGGCGGCAATCTTTGCGTAACGATTTACCTAAGCTACTTGCGTGAAAATACTTCGGAGCACTCAAGGCAATTCGTTTCACGGGCCGATAGCACTCATGTTGCTCACGAGTGTGGCATGCTGAACAAGCATGGAGAGAGCGCGTCAGGGGAACCGGATCGGATTGATCGAGTCATGGAACGGCTCGACTGGTCCTGGCGCAGGAGATTGGGTGAGCCACATACGCGGTCCGACCTCGCAGTGTTAACCGCAACTTTCACCACCAATGAGGTTGCCTGGGAAAAGGACAAGGGATTGGACGGGATTCGCCTAGCGAGAAAGGCAAGCTCCGTGCAAACCTCCTTGGTCATCGCGTGCTTGTGGTTCCATCTTAAAGGAGACGTTGCTCGATGAAATGGAACATTTGGATCGGAGCGCTCGCGGTCAGCGTAGGCCTCTGTAGCCAGAGCTTTGGGTTTGAGCTACTGGAACAGATGCTTGGGTTGCGCCACCACGGAAGCTGCTGCCAGCCGACGTGCTGCGAGCCGGAACCCACCTGCTGTGAACCGGAACCATCTTGTTGTGACCCAGAACCCGCCTGTTGCGAACCGGAACCGAGTTGTTGTGAGCCCGAGCCTTCCTGCTGCGAGCCGGCGGATTGCTGCGCCAGCTCGTGCTGCAGCAAGCGTTGCGGACTGTTCGACGGCCTGCATGGTTTGTTTGATTTGACCTGCAATCGCTGCAAGAAATCGTCCTGCTGCGAAACTTCCTGCTGCGATCCCGAGCCGTCCTGCTGCGAGCCTGAACCTTCCTGCTGTGAGCCCGTCTCGTGCTGCAGCAAGAAGCGGCACTGCGGCGGCCTGTTGGCCGGATTGTTCAAGCATCACAATCGCTGCTGCAAGCCGGCCTCGTCTTGCTGCTCCACGGCGAGCTCCTGCTGCGGTGGTGGTAGCGTGAGCTATGGCGGCGAAGGCGGCACGGTCCATGAAGCGGACGAAGCGGCTCCCATGCCTCCCGCTCCCATGCCCGACCCCTCGGCTTCGCTCCAACGCAAGGGCTTCGTGATTCCCACTAGCGGCCGCGTTGCGCGTCATCGCTAAGTATTGACGAAACATCGGCGACGGCCCTTGAGCCTGCTCGTGCTTCGGCGCGGGCAGGCTTTTTTCGTTAGTTGGACAAGCGTATCGACGAGCGGCAATCGACGCCGCGTCACTATCGATTCCATTCCACACCGAAGGTGACCATGTTGGCCAACAAACCTTCCCGGTTGTTGGACAAATTCAGCCCCATCGCCGGCAGGTCGTACTGCACCAGATTGCTGGCACGCGCGACGCCCCACGCATAGTAGCCCGTGTAGCCGGCCCTGAGAGCGAAGTCCGCCGTGACGTTGTAGCTGATGATCAGCCGTACCTCGAAAGAAGGCGCGAAGGTCGTCGTGCTTTCGTCCGCGTTGGCCTCGATGGGATCGAAGAAGGCGAGCTGATTCGCGGGCCGTAGCC
Organism: Pirellulales bacterium; assembly: GCA_028289405.1. GTDB lineage: Bacteria > Planctomycetota > Planctomycetia > Pirellulales > JANQPP01 > JANQPP01. Next base: position 229,314 of record JANQPP010000109.1, on the reverse strand, counting down.
CCGCGCCCACGGGAATGATGTTGCTTCCCAGCCCGATGGTTTGCTTGATGTTTTGGATGTCAAAGCCGGCCAAGAAGCGATTCTCGGAAGTGATCGTCCAACGTCCCTTGCGGTGGTACCATTTCAGACCGAACTGCGGACCCACGATGTTATTGTCCGCGAGCGTGTTCCAGAAACTGTCTCCCAGCACTCCGCCGGTGGCGGTGACCACGAAGCGGTCCCGGAACTTGAGATATCTCACTCCGTATTGGAACTCGATGATGCCACCATGGTAGAGGGGCCGCGAAACGTGCAGCTTCATCAGCTCCACGCCATCCATGTACGACTTGTTGCGAATAATCGCCGAATCGTAGGTCACGGCCAATCGGGCCAGATCGGTGTCGTCATACAGGGCCGGATCATTGATCAGGGCCGGAGGAACGCCCGTGAATCGACCGGAGGTACCTGGAATGTCGGTGATTCCTGTGATGTTGTCGTCGACTCCATCACCGTTAAGATCAATGAAGCCGCTGAGCAACGTGGCCAAAGGGATCACGCTGCCGGTGACGAACTGGTCCTGAAAGGTCACGTCCAGATTGTTGACTTGGAGCAATTGGTCCTGTTCTTGGCCGTCGAGAACACTCACCAGCCAACCTTGTCGGTCCGTGACATATCCCAATTCGTAACGGTTGCCCCAAGCATCATCCGAGGAAAGGATGCCGTTGCTGTGGGAATTTGTCTGCGTTCGGAATCCGCTTCCGGTTGCGACCAGCGGTGAGCCGACATCACCGTTGCCGATGGGCGACTGGTCCGGCGGCGAGATGAACATCACGAACCGCTCGTAGTTGAAGAAGTAGCCTTCCCGGGCGATCGAGGGGCTCCCGTAGTCGGACGGGTAGTAGGGCTCGAAAGCTTGGAAGTCTTCGTCGTAGTCGATGGGGGCGAAAGGCTGGTGCTCTTGGGCCACGGCACTGGCGACCAGGTAAAGGAATGCCGCGCACACGGCCAGCCACGATGAATGTTGCTTGATCGGCATGGTTCGAGTCTACCCTGGCTTGCCCATGATAAATCGGAAATCGCGTTTCCCAACGGTGAGAGACGCGTGTCTGGCTGTGCCGTTAATATCGGATGATCCAATCGTGCCAATTGAATAAGAAAGGAAAGGTTTGGCGAAAATATCGCCTTCCACTGGCACAATAGAATACAAATCAGGAAAAACAGGTGGCTTGGGAGGCAACCCTAACGCAAGCGAACAGTTCTTGCAGGAAATAGGCGAACCAGGAGATTTTACTTGGAATGCTTTCAGGCACCCAAGTTTGCTAGCCAGGCGGCAAAGCTGATGATAGCCACGCAAATCCCCAGGCATACCACGAAGCCGGCGATATCGAGGAATGTCGGCTTGCGAAATTCCCAATCCGTGCCCGGAAAAAGCTTCCGGTTTTCAAAGCTGGCCGGATTCGCATACGAGGCTTCCAATTCTCGCGCATCCGCCTCGGGATCGGGGAGTACTGGCGTCTTCATCTTCACGAAATAACGATCCAGCAATTCGCGTGGCAAACGGGGCGTGATCCAGCTCACGATGAACATTACCAATAGCGGTGTCGCCAGACGCGGAGCCAGACGCATGGTTTCCAACAGCGCGTTCGATTTGGTTTCAAATTCCATCCCGGCCAGATGGTACAGGAGGAAGTCCAAATTGAAGCGTCCCTTTCCTGTTACCGGTTCGTTTGTTGAGTCACGTACCGTCCAGACGGTCGTAGTATTTTGCTTTTCTTCGCGATTGACGACACAGATGGCGGCATCGTCAGGATAAGTCACCCCGTCGCTCCAGAAAATGGATTTTCCGGGAGTCACGAAGGTGTCTTCCAAGGTTTCTCCCAACGGAGCGATCGGGGGTTCTGGTCCCAAATCCCGCAGCGCCGCTTCGCGTTCCGCGCCTTCCTTCTCTTGGGCCGCGTCGCGGGCTTGCTGCCAGGCATCATGCCGTGCCTGGTCGGTCAACGTCGCCGGACGTCGGATCGTCGTGGTGGAGGTCCCTGTCGTCACGGCCCACCGTGCGTCGTGGCGAAGATCGGGATAGACCATCGGCAGCACCATCGGAATCACGAAGAACACCAGCAGCGAATAGAGCACGGCGATCCAAGCCGCCCACTTCCCCGGACGTCGCCAGACCATGCCCCACCAAAAGGGCGCGGCGAACAGAATGGGCAATTCCAAGGTGAATTTGAATTGGCTGAACACATCCATGTGCCGCAGTGAAATAAACGCGGCGCCCGTAATCATCACAAGACCCACGATTCGGCCCAGTCGCACACAGGTCGCTTCGCTGGCGTCTGGGTTGATGAACCTGACATAGATATTGCGGACCACGAGCGCGGACGTCACCAGCATGTAACAATCCGCGGACGACATCAGCGCGGCCAAGAGGCAGGCCAACATCAAGCCGACGAGTCCCAAATTCAGGGGCCCCAAAATTTCCCGAGATGCCACGCCCCATAGCCGGTCCGGGTCTTGCCCAATTTCGGAATTGCCGGCCATCAGCGCGAGCATGATCAGTCCCGCGATCGCCCAGCCGACCGAACAAAATCGCTTCAAAAAATTTCCCGTCACCAACCCGATGCGTGCGGAGTTTTCCGTCCGCGCCGAACCGCCGCCCGTGGCAATGAAATGCGGCTGCACCACGATGCCCACAAGCCCCAACAGGGAGAGGGATACGATGTAATGCAGCGGGAACTCGCCGGCTCGAGGCCCTTCGAAAAGTTGAAAATATTCATCGCTCACCCGGTCGTGCATGATCTCGAATCCGTCCATGATCTTCGTTTGTTCCGGTGTCCCATGTTCTTCGACCAAACCCTTGAGGCCGAAGGGGACGAGAATCAAGGAAAGAAAAATGATGCACAGACCTTGAACGAGATCAGTCCAATACGCCGCCCGCAAGCCTCCCAGCACGCCATAAATCACGACCACGGCGGCGATGATGGGGACGAGCACCATTTCCAAGCCGACGGGTCCATCCATGCCAGGCAGATGAATGGTGTCGATGTTCATCAACGGCGCGGCCGCTTTGGAGATCGCGGAAAAATTCGTGGAAAGATAATTCATATAGAAGGCGATCGCGAACAGGGCATACGCCGCCCCCAAACCGGGGCTGTTGTACCGCTCCACGAACCAATCCCCCAGCGTGAGCAGCCGCATCCGCCGATACCACACACCGAAGATCCAGTAGAAAGGTGTGACGAAAAGCCACAAGAAGACGCTCCAGATCCCGCTGAGGCCGCTCGTCCACACGGTTCGGCCAACTTGAATCGGTTCATTCGCGCTCGTTCCGGCGCCGAACGCGGCAAAGGTTTGCAGCAGCTTGCCAAACGACCGGCCTCCCAGAAAGAAATCTTCCTGCTTCTGTGTGCGGCGCAGGCAGATCCAACCAATGCCCGCCATTCCCAAAAAATAGGCGGTCAATACGACGTAATCGAGCGGGGCCATGCCGGCATTCCCTTCCACGTTTCAGGGTCCTGGACGAAACATGGCCGGGCATTGTAACCCATCCGGTTCGACGTTTCTTTCAAAATTTAGAAAGGACCCGGGAACAAAACATCGACGAATCGGCGAAATGGGACGTCCAGCGGCCGTGAAACGCCGATGGACGAATCAAGCGAAAAGTCTTATCGGTTCGCCCAAAATGCCTTCATTGAGATGGACCGAAGGAGAATCGGTCAATCTTTGGCGCTGTTTCGCCCGTTTGACTGAGAGAACAGGCGGAGCGGGTGGCTTCCGAGGTCGATCGGAGAGATCTGCCACGGAAAGTGTGTCATGGATTCGCGGTATCGACCAACGCCGCGGCTTGGAACGCCATGTTTAGGAGCGCGGACGGAGACGGCAGACGCCGCTTAGCGGATCCGGGACATGTACTGCAGGAAATTGGTTTCCAACAATTCGATGTCCTTGCCGAAAATCGAGATGAAATCGGCGACCCTCTCGGAGGAAGAATAATCCTCGAAGGAAGGGCGATCGGCAGTTTTGAGAAGGATCCGGGCGTACTCGCGGGGACGCGTCTCCATTAGATAAAAGCTGAAGGCCCAAGACTCGGCATACGCTGCGGCGACGTTGGTTTGAAACAGCCGGTCCGAACCGATCAAACTCAGCAGACTCCCTTTGGGCCGGCCCTGGTTGACGTAGGCGCGAAAATCTTCGAGCCGCACGCGATTGATCCGGTCTTGCTGCCGGGTAAAGGCCGCCGAGTTCCACACGCCCGGCGCTTCGAACAACGTCCCCAAACCTTCCACGACCCATTTGGGTGTCGTGCCGAAGCGGCTATGCAGTCCCGTGTTGAAAGCGGTTTGATGGGCCGCTTCGTGAATAATCGTCTCGGCATTCATGTACCAGTTCTTGTTATTGGGCTTGCCCCGTGTGACGTCGAACAACGTGATACGGTTACTAAGCGGGGAATAGTAGCCCATGACTCCCCTGCCGATATTGACGCCTTCGCCATGGGCATAACGGAAGAACTCTTCCTCGGTCTTCCACACGATGGCCACCATGGGGAAGGGCGGATCTTTTAGCGGCACTCCCCGCACTTGAAAATATTGGCGAAACGCGCGGTACAGGTCCTCGAACCGGGCAGCCCACTGGTCTTTTTCTCCGCGCGGATGGGCCACGAGATAATTGCCCGTGCCAGTGACCTGAAAGCCGCTCCCCAGTTCCCGGACCAGGCTATTCCGAATGTCGGAGGCGGAGTAGCTCTCGAAGGGCTGATTCACGCGTTCCAATCCGGAGGCCTCGCGTGGATGAAAAGACTTCATGCTGCCGTCACGCAGGAGGAACGTCACTTCATGCGGTTCCCGATGCACGGGCAGCCCTTCGAAGAGTTCCCCGTTGACGCGCAGACGCATCATCCAAGATGGCTTGCCGCCGTGAGCGGGCCGAACGGCGACCGCTACCAACAGCAGCACGGCCCCCAAAACACATACCGCCAATCGCCACATCGGTCGCGTCATGTTTGCGCTCATCAATTCGGAGTATTCCTGTGTTGAACTTGGCAGGGAAAGATGACGGACGCATCTACTTTCAAGCCTAGTTCACCGCAAGTGCCGCCTTCGTCTTCGATCCAGGTCGCGATCAATGCACACCCGGAAATTCGACGATTGTGCAAATTTGATCTCGGCGCGGCGGGGCCGAATTAAACGGTGTCGTCGAATATGCGGGCAATGAGTGTTCGTTCGAAACTTCACCTAGACCAAATATCGTTGCGGTAACTTGGCGATCCGTTTTGAATTATCCCATTGAATTCGCGTAGAATCGTACGGGTGTGCTGGAACGGCGCTCGCTCGCATATCACAACATTGTTGGGCATAACCTTACTTGGACAGCAAATGGTTACTTGGCGTGACCATTCGCCATTGCAGATTTTTTGAGACAAAATGCCATGAGTTGGTCGCAGGATCTCCTGGTTTTAGCCGCCGTTTTCCTGATCGAGGTTGGGGCGTTGTCTCCTCGGGACGTGAAGTGCCAGCAGCCATCCTTACCGAATGTAGTGGTCATCTTCGCGGACGACTTGGGTTACGGTGATCTGGGATGCTATGGCGCCACCAAGGTCCAAACGCCGAACATCGATCGGCTGGCCCAACAAGGCAGGCGGTTCACGGATGCCCATTCGGCTTCCGCGGTTTGCACTCCGTCCCGGTATGCGCTCATCACCGGCAGGTATCCGGTCCGCCGAGGCAATCTCTGGGGACCCGTCTTTTTACGGACGCCACTTGTCGTCGATCTCGAGCGCACGACCATCGCCGATCTGGCCCAAGATGCCGGGTACGCGACGGCTTGCATCGGCAAATGGCATCTCGGTTTCGGGGACCAGCGACCGACCGATTGGAACGCGCCTCTCAAGCCAGGGCCGTTGGAACTCGGGTTCGACTGCTATTTTGGTGTCCCCGTTGTCAACAGTCATCCGCCATTTGTCTTCGTGGAAAACCACGGCGTCGTTGGGCTCACCGAAGATGATCCATTCGTCTACGGGCGGACTGCCAAAACACGCCCCTTCGATGAGAAGTTCGGCGCGACGGAAATCGGCGGGGCCCGGGCGGCGCATGCCGCTTACGATGACGAGCTCGTCGGTACCCGGCTCACCGATAAGGCGGTGCATTGGATTCGAGAGCAATCAGAGCGTGAATCTCCATTCTTCCTGTACTTCGCCACGACGAATATTCACCACCCCTTCACTCCCGTCAAACGCTTCCAAGGAACGAGCCAGGCGGGACGCTATGGCGACTTTATTCATGAGTTGGACTGGATGGTGGGCGAAGTCATGGCCGCGCTCGATGAAACCGGCGTGGCCGGCAATACGCTGCTCATTTTCACGAGTGATAACGGCGGCATGCTCAATCGTGGCGGCCAGGATGCCTGGAGATCGGGACATCGCTTGAACGGCGACTTGCTAGGGTTCAAGTTTGATGCATGGGAAGGGGGGCATCGCGTGCCGTTCATCGCGCGCTGGCCCGGACGAGTTCCGGAAGGCAGCGAGTCCGATTCGCTGGTCAGTAACGTCGACCTCTATGCCACGCTCGCCGACCTCGTTGGTCGAACGCTCGGACCGGACGAGGGACCAGATAGCGTCAACCTTCTGCCCGTGCTCACGGGCGACCCAGCGCGGGAAGTGCGCGAACAATTGCTCATCGCGCCGGCGAGAAAGTCTCATCTCTCCTTGAGAAAGGGGGATTGGATGTATATTCCAGCACAAGCCCATGGAGGCTTTCCCGGAACCGAAGTCGGTGACCATCTGTTCGCCGGACCAGCCGCCCATCGGTTTACCGGCCACGTGAACAGTGACATCGAGAGCGGCGAGATCAAAGCCGCTGCTCCAGAGGCCCAGCTCTACAACCTGGCCACGGACCGCTCGCAAAAGATCAACGTGATTCGAGAACATCCGGATATCGCCGACGCAATGGCGGCGGAGCTCGAACGGATTCTCTCATCCACGGAGCGCTGAGATTGATCTCCGCAGGCAAGCCGGTTCGCGGACATCGTACACGTGAGCACGCGCGGCAATCGCCTCATTCTTCCACACTAGGCAAGCGGACGGGCATATCTTCTGAAGTGGGTGGCGCGGAAGTAGGAGTGCCGTTGTTGGAATTCTTGTCAGCCGGCACCGTAGTGGCCTTCTCCGTAGCTTTTTCTGCCGATGACTTCATCGGTGTTCCCGAATGCTGCACCTGAGGCTTCAGCGTGCGGGGAGGCGGAAAGAGAATCGTGTTCGGTGCCGCATGTGAGGGTTTGGTGATCGCGGAAACGGGAATGTTCTCCGCGCCCGGCAGCAGGGGGCGCATGCCTGGCAATTCCTCCGCTTGATGCGTACCCGGCGCGTCCTGGAAATTTTTGGACTTGGCAATGCCCAGTGCCTCCGGTTCCAACTGGGGATCGGCATCGTCGATTACGTGATTTTTTCGTTCGAGCAGCAACGGGGACCGAAACACCTTCCCGCGTCCCCGGTAGATGGTCCCGCGCTGAAACGGACCCGCTCCAAATAGCCAGATATCTCGCGCGCTGGCGGCGACCCGTTCAATCCCCGATTGCCACACGCGATTGCCCGTCTTGTTCTCGAAAGCAAACATCGCGATTTTGGCAACTCCCTGCTGCTCGGTCCGCTTCGCCAGCGGCACTTCGGGAATGGCCGCCGGAGCGACGAATGGCCCCATGGAAGGAAGGTTCACCGCCGGAATTCCATACAGCACTTCCTGCCGGCTGGTGCCGACAGCACCGGCCCGGGCTTCGATCACGAAATCCGCTTCGTCCCTTTGATCCTTCACTTGAAGCCCGTTGGCCAGCATATGTTGCCGCAGCGAACTGATGAGATACTTTTCATCCACGACGCCCCGCAGGTACGTTTCGTCCAAGTAAACCGACTGTCCGTAAAGCGGACTCAGATCGATCCGGTCCACGGCACGGTCGATGGCATCGGAGACCAAAAGTTGCTCCGTCGCGGTGCGGCTCGTATCGCTCCACCTCGTGGTGCCACAGCCCACACACGAGAGGCAGGCCAGCGAAAACATCGCCTTGAACCACCATTCGCCTTGGTAGACCCGTGCATGCATGGAAATAGAGGATGGCCTTGTTGGAGCCAGAAAAAACAACGGAGGGAAAACAATGGCGGTGCGGCCCAAGTCTTGCGGATGAACCGTACCGCTCAAACATGAGGGGGCGAATTATAGCGAGAGGGCCGTCTTGTCCCAAGCGAAGTTATCGACGAGAAGACAAATGGCGCGAATAGGCAGCATGCGAAGGCAGGGCCGTTGGCTCGCGCCAGAATTCGCGGCCTGTGCTCAGCGATAAAGCTGAATCGCTTTGATGATTTCGTCCAAGTCGTTGGGCACGGCGACGGCTCGGTTGGCATACGTGGCCCGCCGCACGCCGCGGCTGGCCAGCACATCGTTAAACAACTCTTGATCGGTCGTATGATAAGCGACCGTGGCCGTGGGGTCCTTCAATTGATGGCCCGTCAAGATGCAGACGACGCGTTCGTCGCGCCCGATGACCCCTTCGGCGATTAGTTTTTTCACGCCCGCCACGCTGGCGGCACTGGCCGGTTCGCAACCGAGCCCGCCGGCGCCCACCTGGGCTTTGGCATCCAAAATCTCCTGGTCGGAGACCTGCCTCACGACACCGTCACAGGCTTCCAAGGCCCGTAGGCACTTCGTGAGATTCACCGGACGGTTGATTTCGATGGCACTGGCAATCGTGGAGGCACGACGCTGTTGCGCGTCCATCTCATGAAAGAACGCTTCGATATCATCCAAGGGAGGCTCGGCTTGGTTCCAGCGGACACCCTGCACTTCGTGCAATTGGTAGAGCGTATCCGCTCCTTGAGCATTGATCACCGCCAGGCGGGGCATGCGCGGAATCAGGCCGATTTCATGTAGCTCCATTAGCGCTTTTCCAAATGCGCTAGAATTCCCCAAATTTCCGCCGGGTACGGCGATCCAATCGGGAACCTGCCACTGTAAGCCTTCGAGAATGCGGTAAATGATCGTCTTCTGCCCCTCTAAGCGGAAGGGGTTCACGCTGTTGACCAGATAGATGCCCAGACGCGAGGAAACTTCCCGCACACGCTGCATGGCGTCGTCGAAATCGCCGGCGATCTGCACCGTCAGGGCGCCGTAGTCCAAGGCTTGCGACAGTTTGCCGTAGGCGATTTTTCCGGAGCCGACGAAGATGATCGCCTTCATGGACTGCGTCACCGAGCAGTACAGCGCCAGGGAAGCACTGGTGTTGCCCGTTGAGGCACAGGCCGCCTTGGTAGCGCCGATGGAACGCGCGTGCGTGAAGGCAGCGGACATGCCGTTGTCCTTGAAACTGCCCGACGGGTTCATCCCCTCATATTGCAGATAGAGTTCGCCCTTCCGCTGCCCGACATAGCGTCCCACCTGGGGCGAAGATTTGAGCAACGTTTGGCCTTCGCCGATCGTGACGACGCTTTCCGGCGGAGCGAACGGCAGCAATTCATGAAATCGCCAAACACCGCTGAACGGCAGCGGCTCGTGCCGGCGAGTCCACTTCTGCTCGAACCAAGCAAGGTTCGGGGGGACTTGGAGACGGTCCCAGTCGTAGGAAATATCCAACAATCCGCCACAGGAATCACACCGCACGCGGACTTCGTCCACGCCGTACGTGGCCCCACAAGCAGGGAACACGCACTTTTGAAACGCGATATCAGTCGTCGTGGACACGGGGATTGGACTCGATAACCAGCCGCGGTGCGTGAAAAGTGGCGCGCAGTGTAGGGGAATGGTCGACGCGGATCAAGTTGGCCGTCTGGGCGAAAAAAACGCCCATAGGCCACGAAACCCGCCCAAAATTCGCCAAGATGTGCCGCCGGTGACCATAATCAAAAATAGGTCACTGCAGCCTCGTGGCAATTTTGCTACGCTGGCAAACAAGGCGGACCGATGGATTGAATCGGGACAGAGGACCCTCGCCCATGCCGGAGAACCTGGCACATGAGCATGCAGCAACAACATGACCAACTGGCAACCTTGGCGGCCCGTTTTCGCGAGGTACGTCAACGCACGGAAGCATTGTGTGAGCCTCTGAATCCCGAGGATTGCGTCATCCAGTCGATGCCGGATGTGAGTCCGACGAGGTGGCACCTAGCACACACGACTTGGTTCTTCGAGACCTTCCTCCTCAAACCCTATGTCAAGGATTGGAAATCTCCGCCGTTATACGAACACCTATTCAATTCTTACTACCAATCGATTGGCCAGCCGTTCACACGTTCGCGGCGGGGGTTGCTATCCCGCCCCACGGTGGGCGAAATCCATGCGTATCGACGCCAGGTAGATCGTGCCATGATGAGGTTGCTGGCTGATGACGCGGTCGACGAACACCCTGACTTGGCGCGTCTCGTGGAGATCGGATTGCACCACGAACAGCAGCACCAAGAGCTGATTCTGACGGACATCAAGCACGTCTTTTCCTGCAACCCAATCTTCCCTGCCTACCAGGAGGTCGTGACCCAAGTCAGCTTGCCCGATCGGCGCTGCGAGGCCTTCTTCGCGTTTGAAGAGGGGTTACGAGAAATCGGCAAGGCCGCGAGCGAAGACTTCGCCTATGACAACGAATATCCTCGGCATCGCGTTTTCCTCGAAGGATTTTCCCTCCAGTCTCGGCTCGTAACCAATGGGGAGTACCTCGAATTCGTGGAGGATGGCGGCTACGAGCGGCCCGAGCTGTGGCTTTCGCTAGGTTGGCAAACGGTTCAAGAGCAACAATGGCAAGCACCACTTTATTGGATGCGAAGCGATGTTGGTTGGCGTGAGTTTACGCTCTCAGGCTTGCGGGCGCTTTGCGAAGAGGAGCCCGTCTGCCACGTGAGCTACTTCGAGGCGGATGCTTTCGCCCGTTGGGCAGGTGCACGCCTGCCCACGGAGCAAGAGTGGGAAGTTGCCGCCGAAGGAGTGCCGATCGAGGGAAACTTCGTCGAACGAGAGGTTTTTCACCCCATTCCTTGCGAGTCGGCGGACACGGATAGCACGCATGCTCCCCGCCAGTTGTTCGGGGACGTTTGGGAATGGACGGCCAGCCCCTATTGTCCCTATCCAGGCTACGCACAGCCCGAGGGGGCCATCGGAGAATACAACGGCAAGTTCATGTGCAACCAATACGTGTTGCGAGGGGGATCTTGCGTCTCATCTCGCAGCCATCTGCGTGATACGTATCGCAACTTCTTTCCCCCGGATGCCCGCTGGCAATTCTCGGGGATCCGATTGGCTTACGAGATTTCCCCGCCTGCGCGTTGACTCCCAAGCCGATTCCTGGTGGTGGGCGACCTCCTAACGGAGGACTTCCGCGAAACGAGAAGGTTGGGACGCCAACTTGCTTGGCCGAGACGTGCGTTGCCGTGAAACGCCGGGCAATTCGGCGGCAGCCAATTCGCCGTGATATCCGGATTCCAGTGGGCGGGTTTCCGCTTCATGAAACCGGAGCATACCCAACCGCCGATCCAATTCTGAAAGCCGGCGGCGTGCTTGCCGTTGGTCGGCCTGCACGCGATCGAGCTGCAATATCAAACCGGCCAGCAGGCCGACTTGTCCCAGCAAAAGAAAGAACATCCCGATCGTCCACAGTTGGGAAAGTGCCACCGTAAAGGAAGTGGCCATCAGCGTGGCCCCAATAAGGATTCCCGATCCGCCCACCAAAAGGCAACTCCACGCCAAAATCGGACGTTTGACCGCTGGCAAGGGAGAACTTGTCGTGGATTCCACGGCAAGTCTTGGGGAGGACGTCTCAGGATGGTCCCGGTCGCTTCGCGCCGGTGGGCGTGGTATGCCCGCCTCCAAACTAGAACGGTTGCCTATACTGCTTGTTTCGCCACGCGATGGAATCGAGGCGTGCCGCCAAGTGCGATAACGCACCTTTTGGTCCAGTTCCCAGCTTTCGGGACGACCATGGCCAGGCGGATTGTCCACCCGGCGCGTGCTACCGCTGTCCGACGACAGGTCAAGTCCCCATTGGGACGCCACCGAAAGCGCGTCACGCTGAGTCGTGGAACCATGGGCGAGTTTTCGCCCACAGCGCGCGCAGGCAAAACCTTTACCTTCCGCCGCAATCCCTGGGACATCTTGCCGGCACGATTCGCACCACATGGCCGCTCCGTCGTTTTCTTCGTATCCTTTTTCGGCGAGCGGCAGATCCTTCCGCTCGATTCGTCTCCTTCCATCGTCGCCAATCGAGATAAACTTGACGAAAAATGGGGAATCGAGGCGGAATTTCGCGTATGGAAGTCCATGACGGTCCGTGGCCCATGAGAGTGGGTGTCTTAGGCGCCTAGCGTGTATTCACGCGCCCTGGCAGTCTAGCCAGAACAGGCCACTCGAAAAGGGATTGCCTGCGGGTACCGTGCGAAGCGGCCAACTGGCGGCTCGGACCGTTAGCTCACCAATCCCTTGAGCGCGGCCAGAGCTTGACCATAGTCGGGTTCGCTGGTCACTTCAGAAACTGTTTCGGCGTGGACGACCTTTCCGTCGGCATCTACTACGAAACAACCTCGGGCTAGAATCTTCAGCTCATCAATCAACATGCCCCAATTCTGGCCAAAACTGCGATCTTGATAATCGCTCACGGCACGCATGTTTTGGATACTCTCCGCTCCGCAGAAGCGGTTCATGGCAAAGGGGAGGTCTAGGCTGATCGTCACGGCGTTGACCTTATCCCCGAGAGCGGAAAGCTCATCATTAAACTTCTTTGTTTGGGTCTGACATACGCCCGTATCCAGCGAGGGAACCACGCTGATCAGCGTCGGTTTGCCCTTGAGGTCGGCCAGGGTCACCGAATTCATGGCGCCATCCTCAAAGGCATGGGCCTGAAAATCGGGTGCGGGCTGGCCCGCATTCACTTCTTCGCCGACCAACGTCATGGGATTTCCCTTGAATGTGATCACTCCGCTTCGCAACATGTCCGTCTGCTCCCTTCAGTTTGCCCTGGGGATGTGGTCTCTCCGGCGAAGTCGCCACCAGATTCCGCCGCCGAGAGGGCAACGTGGGTGTTCGGTTCTTTCAACGAAAACTCTGGCGGTAGTATCGAGCTTTTTTCCCACGACGCAAGGGGCGCGGGGAATGCAATAGAGTTCTGAAAGGCGATTTTGTTCGCGTCCCCGTGAGGATGGTTGAATCCTTGCTAACCAATGATGAAGCGTCGGAGATCTACCATCGAGAACTTGCCGCGAAGATCAGGGCCTGACGCCCGGATGTTCAATGCGGAAATCCTGCATCGGGCCGTGGACAACCCATAATATCGCCGTAGCAAGAGGGCGCCGGCGCGTGCCATTGGCTTCAATCCGCCGCAGGAGACAACAACCCCACGCTGTTCACCGTCCGCACGGAATATTGGCTCGACGGCGAGCCGTTTTCGTCCACGAATCGCATTTCCGGCAGCGGAGTTTCGGGCGTATCGTGGTAGGACATGCTCTGAAATAGCGGACGGCCGTAGCGCGACGCGGAATCGTGCGGAACTTGCCCAATGATCTGGCCATCTCGCAAAATCTGAAACCTGGCAATCCCACTTTCGAAATCGGCGCGGGCCCGCCAGGTGATGGCCATGCCGTCATCAGATTTCTCGGAACGGATATCCGTCGGCGCCGGGGGCGGAGTCACATCGCCCACTGCACCGGTTTGGACAAATTCCTGCCAAGCCTTGGCGACCCGTTCGTCGGGCAACCAGACCGCCTCAAGCGGATCCCCCGGATAATCCTCGGCGGGGACCGGTTCCGGTACGAATTTTTCAGGCTCTGTCGGGACCGCCGCGAGCCAGACTTGCGTGGGATCCATCTCTCTCAACGAACCTGAAGTGCCGGCTTTCTCCGGCAGGCGTTGCGCCAAGCAGGCATCGAAAAATGGAATCGCCAGGTATCGCGAATCCCGCGTTTCATGACCGGATTTTGGATCCGGTGTGAAGGCGATCGGCGCGCCCCGCGCGCGGTAGTCACGGAACATGTCCAGGCTTCCCGCCCAGGCGGAATGAAATTGCTCGTGGTCGCGTTCTTGCAAGCCAGGATTGGCCATCATGGGAATGCGCATGGCGGCCTCGGGGATCTCCGGAGCTTCGATCTCATCGCTGACCCAGCGGCTATAAGCCGTCCCTGATTGAAACCAGATGGCCACGATGCGTTCCGGATATTCCATCTGCATCAAGCTCGCCCAAAATCCGCCTCCGGAGTGGCCCCACAAACACCAGGGAACCTCCGCGATTTCAGAGTGGCCGGATTTTTTCGCGAGTTGAACCAGCGCGTCCACGAAGACGGAGCTCGAGCCGTTTCTTGGATCACACCACAGCCAGCAGTCCTGATCTTCAGCCTGATGATAGGACGGGCCGAGCAGCGCGCAATTCCACTTGCGGGCAAGTTCCTGCCAATGCAAGTCGTACGCGGCCGTTTCCCCGCCCCTGCAGGCGCCGACACCGCAGCCATGCTGGTGAACGATGATGCCACGAATGGTCGTGGTTTCGGGCGGTACCCAAAGCGTGTGCGTCACGCCGATGCTCAACTTGCCGGGATCGTCCGAGGCTGGATACGTGACCTGGTAGTAATTCCCGTCGGCATGGGCAATGCCGGCAACAGCCACTAGGGCGATCAGAGTAAGAACATTGGCCAAGCGTGACACGAGAACCTCCAACCAGTACGAACGATCAGCCAGCGCTATGTTATACCGGAATCTATTCTCGATTCACGTCTAACGCTTCAGAAAATGGCCCTCCATAGCCGCCACGGACTTTTGATCATCCTGGACAAAAGCGCGCTTTGGTGGGCGTCAATAAGAAAATCGTTCGGCGCTGCGGTTCACTCCAACTTCCCATTCCGTCCAAGCCACCGTGAGGGCTTTGACCAATTCAGGTTTTTCGCCCGCCAGGTTTTTACGCTCACTGAGGTCGCTGGCCAGATTATACAGTTCGGTTCGCTGGCCATCGCCGTAAAGCTTCCATGGCCCACTGCGCACGGCCCATTCATCATCGGCCCGCCAAAACAGCTTCCGCTCGGGTAACGATTCATTCCGAAACAACAACGGCGCCAGATCCACTCCGTCCGTGGTGATTTGGTCAGATGCCATGCCGGCTATTTTGACCAATGTAGGCAAGAGATCGACGGAGTGCACGGTCTCATTGGTCACCGAGGGGCGGATTCGTCCAGGCCACCAGAAAATCGCCGGCACGCGATGGCCGCCTTCATAGAGTTGCGTTTTCTGGCCTCGCAAGGGACCGTTGCTGGAGATGTTGCGGAACGTTGTGCCGTAGGTGAGGTAGCCTCCATTGTCTGACGTGAAAATCACCAAGGTATCGCGTTCCAGCTTCCATTTTTTCAGCGCGGCAACCACCTTTCCCACGCTACGGTCGAGCGACTCCACCATGGCTTTCACGTGCGGCGCCACGTTTTCAGGATGGGGAATCACTCCCCACTTGTCATCGTGGTAGCTCCGTCCTTTCTTTCGATGCGGCGGATCATCGGGCCCTTGCCACGGGAAATGAATCGCCAGATGCGGGAGGTAAAGGAAGAACGGTTGCTCACGGTGTGCTTCGATGAACTCAACACTATACCGCGTTATTAAATCCGTGGTGTACCCTTCGGCCATTTCCAGTCGGTCGTCATGCCACCAGTCTTCATTTCCAGACCGGTCGATATGCGAATGGAAGTCTCCGTCGCCCGAACCAAGGCCCCGAAATAGGTCGAACCCATGATTGGTTGGCAAGTAGGGTGGCACATAGCCGAGGTGCCATTTGCCGAAACATGCCGTGGCATAACCACGTTCTTTGAGCAGTTCGGCCAGCGTGACGGATTCGTGCGGTAGGCCCTGCTGGCGATGCGTAATGCCCGACAGCGCCGAATCGAACATCCGCCCAAACCGTTGCTGATACTGGCCCGTGAGCATGGCGGCACGCGTGGGAGAACACATGGGGCCCGCGGAATGGAAATCCCGAAACCGCATGCCGCCTGCGGCGAGCGCGTCGATGTGTGGCGTTGCATGGACGGTGCTGCCATAGCAGCCGACGTCGCCATAACCCAAATCATCGGCGACAATCAGCACGATGTTGGGAGGTTTCGCGGGGCATGGTTGTACCCGGAATGTACTCATCGCGCAGAGCGCCGGGAGCCAGATCAGCAGACTTCTAGGCGCGATGGAAATCCCCATGGTTACCGCTCGCTGACGGCTGGCGAAGAACGATGAATTAGATCGCCATGCTGTGCCGAGGTTCACGGTCTCAAATAACCGCCGCGATCTACACCATGGCCAACCTGCGTTGAGGAGTGTAGCACGTTCGCATGAGTAGCATCAAATTCGCCACTTCGCCAAGTGCGTCACCACTCAGCATAATCCCCTCGCCCAAACACGCACTTGGTATTCGGAGGTCCGTGTATGGCCCTAACGCATGCGGGTCGCTTCGAATGATGAAGCGGATGTGGCCAGCCGCGAGTTCCACAGGCCGCCGAAGAGTCCATTCCTTGAAGACGCACTTTCTCCGCCGGACTTCATCCGTGCCGCGGAGGCCAAATTCTCTGATCCGGGGCGTGTCCATTCCAACAAGACGCGGGCCTGCCGAGGTGGCTGTAATGCGAGGGCTTCCCGCTCTTGGGCTTGAGGCCCTGCCCCACGGTTCACGGAGGCTCTTGGCGTGTCCCCGGAAGTTTCGGCTGCAAGGTTTTTTTTCCGATTGAGTTCCATCGCGACTTCGGGAATCGGCGAGGTTTCTTCGCCGTCGGACCATCGTGTTCTTCGAGCGACCGGATAGCGGACATTCGCCGGACGACGGATCGGCAGTGCGACCAGCGGCGGTTCCTCGGCGGCGACCGGGTCGGCGCTTTGTGCTCGAATCACGTAGGGAGAATCACCCGCCTGGGCAACCATGGTTGCCGTCGGCGGTCGCGTACTCGCCGGCAATACGTCGCCTGCCAACGCATTTTCTAGCGGAGGGCTCCCTTCGCGTACCCAGGCGAGCCATTCAGTTTGGAGTTTGCCTAGCGAAGCCAGGCCATAATGTCGGTCCACGGCTTGACCCCAATTTTGTCCCTTGAGACCGTCTTCCAAGAAACGGACGAATTTCCGTGGTCCACCCTGTTCAATCAGATATCGGGCCACCGAAAAGCCTTGCGCGTAGAGCGGCATGATATCCGGAGGGTAATCCGTCATGGCGAACATGGTATTGAAAGGAATACCCCGTTGGCTTTTCAAGAAGCGAATGAGCATTTGTTGATGCTTCCGCTTCTCCGCATTGTGCTCAACCGTGGTGCATGCCCCCTCATCCGCCCAGCGTGGCAGCGGTCGGCGGAAATGCGAGGCGAAGATCGTATGCGTTACTTCATGCGGCAACACCGAATCGAGCAGCCGTTCCCGCGAACCCCGAATCTCCATATCCCAGTCGTAAACCTGCCCCTGATTGAAGACGAAGCTCGTCCGTCCTTCGGGACCGTGATGGTCTCCCGAGATGACACGGATCGGGCAAGGGTGATACCAGGGAGGGAGCTCCTTGCCGAGCCAACGCTGGGCTAATTCTCGCCGCAGCGATTCGGCTTCCTCGGCCACCTCTCGGGCGAATCGAGAGGATCCTCCTTCGACCACCGTGACCACGAAGTTTTCCGACCGATGGCTGGCTCCCAAGCCCGAGAGCGCGAGGGCGACCAGCGCCACCCGGAATCGACGAGCTTCCATGCTCGCTCCTTATGCTTTCAAAATTGCATCGAGGAATGGCTGCCTTCCATCCATGGAAGGGCAAAAGCCGTCACGGGCCGGCAAGCCGCTCAGGCGACTTCGCTGCTAGCCAGGGCGAGTCCGCGAACAACAAATCCCGTGCCGCTCCCGGAAGGAAGACGACAAAACGGTCATAAACCTCACGGAAGCAACGTTATCGGCAAATTCGCACCACGTCGCAAAATGCTCCCCAACCAGGAACTGCTTTGTAGCGATTACAAAACCTACCCCAAATGCGGTTTTCGACCTATAGCGATTTGTATCCATTCCGCAGCGCGAAAAACCGCCGTGGAGAACTGAGTGCCGGGAGATAAGCGCACGTGATACGATTGGCCAATACGAAGACGAGTTTTGTCCGTGATGGGAGATGTGGCGATATGCTGGGTGCTGGTTAACGGAATACGCGAGGAAAGCTCTTGAGCCGAAAAGACGACGTCACGATTGATCAGGCCTATGCTTATCTCGTGCTGCGGACGGCACGCCTGCTCCGCTTTCACTTCCAGCGGATGACTGCCCGTTTGGGCATGGATATTTCTCCCGAACAATGGCTGCTGCTGAACCGCCTGGCACAGACAGATGGCCAATCCCAAACCGAGCTTACCGATTCCACCTTCAAGGACCGGCCTAACCTGTCCAGGATGCTCGCCAGCCTGGAAAAGAAGGGGTTCGTGCGCCGCGAGGCGGACCCCTCTGACCTGCGGCAATACCGAGTTTTTCTCCGAGCCGAGGGCCGCAAGGCTCACGAACGGCTCATGAAATCCGTTGCCCAAGAGCGGGCCAAGGTTTACAGAAATCTTCGGACAGAAGATTTTCAGGCACTGCGGCGAATCCTGGACATCTTGGACAAGAACTTGTTGAACTCGCTGGGGTTCGCGCCCGATGCGGAAGAATCTTCGTAGCCCACGACACTAGATCAAGTAATGATCGTGGCCGGTCGGCTAGCCAGTTATCGTGATTTCGCGTCGCTTGGGCGGTGCATGCACCTAAGAAGCAGGCTCTGCCCAGGCAACGCGACGAGGGCAGATAGATAAACTGCCAGGCAAGCAAAGTTGTGTCGGGACGAGGTCCGCCTGACGGTATTGCAGCCGAAGGTGTGACGGACCCTTAACCAGCGAGCCGTGAAATACGATTGTTGACGCTTAGCTCCTCGACCTTTGGCTGCGGTCGGTAGCGATGTTGCATGACATACGCGTCTTCCACCGTGTCTTCGTAGTAGTCCCGCAAGACCGCCACGGCACGAAACGCACAACGCCGAAAGAACAACTGCGCGTCCAAATTGGTCTCGCGGACTTCGAGCACGATTCGCGTGCGACGTTGGGGGGAGAGCTTCCCAATCAGCTTATCGACCATCTGTTGTCCCACGCCGCGCCGTCGAAACCGCTCGTCGACCGCGAAATTCAGAATGTGCAGCCGAGTCTTATGCAATTCATAAATCATGAAGCCGACCACGCGATCTTCATGCTCGGCGACCATCCCGATGCAGTTCCGCATCCGGAGGCAGCGAATAAATTCTTCTTCCTGCCAAGGATATTCGAAGCTCTGCTGCTCGATGGCCATGACTTCCGTCATGTCCCGCCGTATCATCCAGCGAATATGAACGCGCAATGATTCTTTGGATCCAGCGGTCACCAAGGACTCCTTCCGTGCCAAGCTGAAGAATTGGGCGAGGTGCCGGAACGCCGCGACCGGGTGGCGACGACGTCGTGGCCGGGTAATGGCTTACCACATCTCCTGACAGGCCAAGATCGGCTCGCGGAGGCGTCATCCATGCCTCCCAAGTGGGCCGTAAATTAGCACATCGTTCTGTGTGTGCCAAGCCGAGGTCCCGCACATTTTCGAGGACCGATCTCGACCGAAAAAATGGCCGCGACCGAGCGAGTTGGACGCATGAGAAAGCGGCGAATATGGTCATCGCATGGCAGAGGAAAAGCCGATTTTCTAGGGGAAGCAAGCCAAGCTTTCGCTCCACGCGACTGGCTCGCTCCGGCCGGCCACTGGCATTCACACGGCATGCGGGCCACGACGTTGAATCTCATCGCGGAGCTTGGCCGCTAATTCGTATTGCTCTTCTTCGACCGCATGCGAAAGTCGTTCTTGCAGCGTGGGCAAGACGTCGAACTGTTCGCGAATCGATTCCCGCATCTCCATTAACTTGCGAACCAGTTCATCCTCTTCGAAGTATTCCGGAACCTCATACCGCTCGAACAGCGCGCGGAATTCGTCCAGTCCTTGGCTCAACTCCCGCACGGCCGCGTGTGCTCCGGTGTCCTCTAACTCCGCCAGTGCGGAGGCCTGGACGCGATGAAACAATACGAAGGGGCGGTACTGCTCATGCGACAGATTCCATTCCTCATCACCGCCGTGATCACGCAGAAAATCCATCAATTGCAGTGTGTGGTTCGCGTCTTTCGTCGCACGCCGAAATTCCCGCAATTGCAGCCAACAGAGTCGGCGGTGATAGAACTGCAGAAACTCTCGATCTACCTCGGATTGCTCGTCTTCGCTAAGCTCAAAATCTTTACCTTCGTGAAAATACCGCATCAACAGATGGTCGAAGAACGTGTCGGCTCCTTCGGGTCGCGTCCCATCCGGGCGGTTTTCGGTCTCCAGTTGAAGAATTCCCAAATCCACCCGCATTTGCAGGACTTTTCTTCCATTCCCAGCGGTCACCAGGCGGGCGGATACCTCCCCCGGTCGATATTCCCATTCTCGCAGCAGACGTCCTAAATCGCGTCGGTGAGCCATGGTGTCCCCGCGCATTCTGGCGAATCGTGGTCAACCTCCTCCAAACTTTAGTGTCGTTCATGCCCTACGGCACGTCAATGCAATGGCGCGAGCAGTTTTTCCCTATGCGCCCTGCTTACGACGAACCGTTGCACCGTAAATTGTGGTCCGTGGATGACCTCCCGCTGGCGACCATTTTCCCATGATCCCAGAGAAAGAACAGGCGATCTCTCGCCAACCAAAATGTTGAATGGACGAGGCCAAACGTGTCGGAAAATTCGTAACGTCCGCATCCGGTGTCTGAGGCCACGGAATCAGGTGATTACGGCACTGAGCGGCCCGTCGAGAATGAATTCATGCGCGAGGTGCGCGGACAAGAAATATGTCAAATCTCGTCCAAACGTCGATCAATTCCCAGACATTCCCGTGCTGTGGCGATAGGCGGTGCGCTGCGACTCTAAGCCGAGCTCTTCCGTGATTTCCCCCCACCGTTCCGCCGCATGCTGTAATGCATCTTGTGGGGACGATTCTCCGTTGACGGCGGCATCCACGGCCTGGTCCAAGGCAGTCAAGTACTCACGCCAACCGGGAATCCGCGGACACAAGAGAACATGCTGGCGAGTTAACGACGCCTCAACCACCTCTTCGAATTTTGTTTTCACGCCGGCAGGCAATTCCATGTTGGTCCATTGGGTTTCCGTGCCGACTTGTGATGTGCGGTAGGGTGCGGAAGACGGACTCACTCCGGCAAACCGTTCGCCGACCTTGCCACTGGATAGCCATGCCAGTAACCGGCGCGCGGCATCGACGTTTTCCGAAGTGGTCAGCACCGAAGCGATGTTCCCGCCGATTCCCAACAGCGGCACATGCGGGTCGTCCTCTTCCGGATTTCGTCTTGACCACGTCGACCGTCGACCGTTGTACACGTCCCGGGACCCAGGCAAGGAAATGAATTGCCACGCTGCCGCTGCCGGAAGGATGGCCGATGCATCGTCCGCTTCGCTCTGTCCCTCGACAACGGGCCAAGTGATTGCCAACGCACACTCGCCTCGGCGAAAGGATGCGAACACCTGGGCGGGCGTGAAGCCGGAACGCGTGGCTAGCTTGCGCGCGGCCACAAGCTCCTCCAGCGCGCGAACGAATGGAGGTCCGACAATCAACGGCTCCAAGGAATCGATGTTGAACAGCGTGGAAAACTGATCGGGATGGCGGGCATAAGCCGCAGCGCGGGCTAAAAGCAACTTTCCTCCCCAGTCAGGCCCCAACGGTTCCAAGACCGGGCTCCATGCGGGGATGTCGCTGGTTTCCTCCGGGGACAGGGCGGCCAGTTTTTCGACAAGCCGCTGATAATCTGTCCAGGTTTCTGGCGGTTTCAGCTTCCATTGATCAAACAGATCCGCTCGATACAGGCAGATGAATACCGGCGTACCCAGCGGAGCGGCATAAACCTCGCTCCCCCAGCGAGCCTGCTGTTGTCGCAGGGCGAGAAACAGATCAGGCCAGCCGAGTTCGGGCGATTGTTCCCACTCGCTGGAAAGGGGCAAGATTCGTCCCGACTCTGCAAGCTCGCCCAATTCGCTGGGAGCATACACTACGACATCACCGGCGACACTGCCTACCAGCAACTCTTCTTGTCCGATTTCGCGAACGGTTAAGTTGCTCCCCGTGCGTGCCTTCCACTCCCCTTGCAGCCGCCGCGCGACGGCGGCCCACTCCGGATCGTCCACGACGATTAGCGTCAAATCGGACCACGCCGGACCGGCAGTCTCAGGATCCAGAGATACTTCACCACTGTCACACCCGGTGATTGCCACGGCAATCCATAGCCACGGCAAACGGGAGAGCCGGAGCGTGCTGCCCAAAAAAGACCAAACGAATGCGCCGCGGATCGGCGTGAATCGCGAAAACATGCTTCACCTAACAACATGGAAGAAAGGTACAAGCCGGACGACGGGTGTGGCGTTACGGAGCCCACAACTTGACGCTTGACTGGGATCGAAAAGCAATGTGTTTGCCGCCGAGATGATTGGGTTCTCCCTGAAAAAACATCCGCAAAAGACCGTATGCGGTATGGTTGTCCCGGCTGGAGGCGGTGCATTACAATTCTGTCCTCACCTATATGGCAAGGCATGTACGAAAAGCGACGGAAATATGAGTATTTTTCTAGGCGTCGATATTGGAACTTCCGGCACGAAGACGATGGCCATCAACGCTGAAGGCGCGATCCTGGCCGAGGATACTTCCGCCTATCCCAGTCATCATCCCAAACCCCTGTGGAGCGAACAAGATCCCGAGGATTGGTGGCAGGCCACCGTGCGTACCGTCCGTCGAGTGCTACGCAAGGCGAAGTTGAAGAAGGCGGACGTCAAAGCGATTGGCCTGTCCGGGCAGATGCACGGATCGGTTTTTTTGGACAAGCGGGGCCAAGTTCTGCGGCGGGCGTTGCTTTGGAATGACCAAAGGACCGCGGCGGAATGCGGTGAAATCGAAAAACTGGCCGGCGGACGCAAGAAGCTGATCAAAATGGTAGCCAACCCCGCTTTGACTGGATTCACCGCCCCCAAAATTCTCTGGTTTCGCAAGCATGAACCGCGCAAATACGACAAAACCGCCGCGATCCTCCTGCCCAAGGATGACGTGCGGAGACGCATGACCGGCGAGTATGCCACCGATGTCAGCGACGCGAGTGGCATGTTGCTCTTGGACGTGGCCCGCCGCCGCTGGTCGAAACCCTTACTATCGAGGCTGGAGATCGACGAAGATCTGCTTCCTCGTTGTTATGAATCGGAGGAAGTGACCGGTAACCTGACTAGTGAGGCTGCGAAGGAACTGGGACTCACGACAAATTGCCTTGTCGTCGGTGGCGCGGGTGATTGCGCCGCGGGAGCGGTGGGAAATGGGATTGTGGATAAAGGAAGCCTGTCCACTTCGATCGGCACTTCGGGCATCATGTTCGTGCATAGCGACGATGTGCAAATCGATCCGCTGGGCCGGCTGCACACATTTTGCCATGCAGTGCATGGCGCGTGGCACATGATGGGCGTGAGCCTGTCTGGCGGCGGTTGCCTCCAGTGGTTTCGGAACCGGTTATGCGCCGCGGAATTCCAGGCCGCGAAGCGTTCCAAGGTGGATCCCTATCAAGTGCTGAACGAAGAGGCAGCCGCTGTCCCGCCGGGAAGCCAAGGGCTGATCTTTTTGCCGTACCTTTCGGGGGAACGTACCCCCCACGCCGATCCCGACGCGCGAGGCTGTTTCATTGGACTCACACTGGCCCATGAGCGAGGGCATCTCGTGCGAGCCATCATGGAAGGCGTGAGCTACGCCATGCGGGACAGCCTGGCCATCATTCGGGAGATGGGCGTGCCTGTCCGGGAGATCCGTGCTTCCGGCGGTGGATCCCGCAGCCCTCTTTGGCGGCAAATTCAAGCGGACACGTTCGGCCAGGCCGTGCATACGATCAACGCGGAGGAAGGACCGGCCTACGGAGTAGCCCTGTTGGCGGCGGTGGGCGGAGGAGCATTCAAGGATATCCGCGAAGCGTGTGCCGCCACGATTCAAGTGGTGCAACAGACCAAGCCCCACAAATCGGCCCAGCGCTATTACGATCGCGGTTTTCCCGTCTACCAGCAGCTTTATCGTTCGCTGAAAGACGATTTCAAAAGCATCACTGCTTTGGAGGCATAGAGCGCGGAAGATGGAAGCGAATTCGGCGGTCAGTCATCCCCATCGGACAGGCCCAGTCGAGATAGCCAACGTCCGCGCCCACCGCCTTTGTTCGCGGATTTGCCGCCGCCGTCGTTCTCGGCCATCTTTTTCTCTAGTTCGGCCTCGAAATTCCGCAGCCTTTCCTCGAGTTGGAGCTTTTCCCGCGCCAGTCGGGCCCGCTCCGTGGACATTTCGATTTCGGCCTGTTTGAGCTTGTCCCGCCATTCTTGTTGGACTTGCTGAAGCTTTTCGCGTTCTTGTTGCACGAGATCATCTTGATCCAGCATTTCGGCGATCGCGTTCGCGCCCACCGCCACTTGGCCCAAGTTGGCGCTTTGATTATCCAATAATTGTTTCAGCTCGGCGATTTCCCTATCGCGCTCGGCAACCGCGCGATCCGTGGTGCGAATCGCTTCCTCGACGGTCATGCGGTCCATTTCGCTCTCTTCGCCTTCGCCATCGAAGTCGTCTTCGAGAGAAGCTAACAGACGTCTCTTTTGGGCCTCCCAATCCATGCCTCCCGAGTCGCTCTCGACTGCGGGGCTTTGCGGCGCGTTGGAGAGCCGTTCCATGAGGTCTTCGTTTTTGCGGCGGAGCTCTTGTACCTCCTCGGTGGCCATTTCC
Source organism: Pirellulales bacterium (assembly GCA_028289405.1). Lineage (GTDB taxonomy): Bacteria > Planctomycetota > Planctomycetia > Pirellulales > JANQPP01 > JANQPP01. The sequence continues at coordinate 204,562 of JANQPP010000109.1, read as the reverse complement.
AAACGGCGCTGCAAGTGCTCCAATTCTTCGGAGTCGGTGTTTCCTTCCCCACTGGATTCGGCCCTGTTCCGCAATTCCGTGTTTTCGGCCCGTAGGACCGCCAATTCCTCGGATTGCGTCGCGTTGCTTTCAAGTTGCTGCGCGAGTTCACTGTTTCGGGCGTGGGCTTGCTCTAATTCACTGGCCAAACGCTGCTGTTCGCCCGACGAGGAATCCAATTCCCCACGCAACTGGGCCAATTCCGATCGTACCGTTTCGAACTCCGCGAGTGTCTTCTCCTGCTCTTCCGATTTTTCGGCTTGATCTCCCAGCCGGGTTTCCGCCTGGCTCAGTTGGGTCCGCAGATCTTCGAGTTCGTTTCGCTGGGATTCGGCAGCCGCTTGGAATTCGTCCCGTTGTCTAGCAAGTTCCTGGCGTTCCGAATCCCATTCTTCCTGGGCCTTGCGCCATTCGTCCGTTTGGGCATGGGAGTCAACCTGTGCCGCACGAAGGGCATCCAATTCCTGCTGTAGCCTCACGCATTCCTGTTCAAGCTGGGCTTTTGCGTCCGCGTGAGCCTGCCGTTCGTTTTCGAGAGACGTTTGTTTTTCCTGGAGGTCTTTGGCCTCTTGTTCCAACTGCTGGAGCTTCTCTTGAAGCTGAGCGGATTCTTGCTGGGTGTTCTCCCTTGCTTGGACCGCTGCCTTGAGCTGTGCTTCCAGCTCACCAATGCTGGAATCTCCGGATGCCCGCGCCGCCTCCAGTTCCGCCACTTTTTCGTTCAACGTGGCAGCGGCGTGGTTCTGATCCTCCAAGCGGTTTTCCAACTCTTGGCAGCGCTGTTCCGACTGCTGGAGCCGTTCGGCGGATTTCGCGAGTTCGGTGTCTTTTTGATCGAGAGATTCTTTTAGCCGGGTTTGCTCGGACTGTTGAGCATCCCGTTCGGCGTTGAGCGTTTCCAACTCGCCTTGGGCGGCATTCAACTCTGCTTGGAGCCGCGCTGCTTCTTCCGTTGCCTCGGCGGCACGCTGCGTTAATTCGGAATCGTTCGCCTCGCGCGCGGCCTGAATTTCTGCCTCGCGTCGTGCGAATTCGGCTTCCTGTCCCGCCCGCTGCTCGTCCAGGGCTGTTTGCGCGGCTTGTAGCTGCTGTTCGCGTTCGGCGAGTTTTTGTTCCGCTTCTTGGAACTGGCCTTCCTTAGCCTGGAGTTCCTGGCCGGCCTGCTCTAACCGTTGCCGTTCCTCCTCAGTACTTTTTTCCGCTGTTTGCCTGGAGGATTCCCATTCCGACTGCCGCTGGCTGAGATCTTCTTCGGCCAAGGCGAGTTCGCGAACGCGATCCTCAAGCTCCACGAGGCGCCCTTCCATGCGCTCTTGTTCGCCGCGCAGATGATCCTCCTGCTCGCGCGAGGCTTCGGCCTGCTGCTGGACCTGTTCCCCGAGGAGGCTTTCCAAGTCCGTCAGCCGCCCGAGATGCGTGTCGAAGAATTTCTCGATATGTTCGCGCTGCGCGCGAAGCCGCTGGGAAAAATCTTCGTTTTCCGTGGATGCGTTATCGATACGGGCTGCCGCGTCTTCCATTGCTGGCTAATTTCCACGCTGTCTGCGTAAGGCGTGCCGCGACGGTGCCGAGGCGACCGCCATTATCCATCGCTCCCGCAACGCCTAGATTCGAGGCCACGGGCAGTTTAAGTGGCTAAGATGTCTATACGCCACAGGCCAGGGGTCGTCAAAGTTTACATCGGAAGACACGCTGCAAGGCCGACACGACCCGCGCAAGTCGCACACATCTGGTTGCGACCCATAAGAATGGGAGGTGGCCGGCCAGCTATTCAGCGTCAAGTTAGTGATGTTCGTCAAATGCATCACATGCGGGTAATACAAATGATGCGGCCTATGGGGCTCGGTGGACCTGTTGAGGGAATGCGGAAAGGAACATGGCGAGGGGAATTTGAAAAAGGGCGAGGCTTTTCTTTCCTCGGCTTATGGCGAAGCAATTACTGAGAGGTTCTTGGGTGAAGAATATTCGTGACCTGCATATCACGAAAGCTCCCCTGTCAGCACAGACCACCCAAGCGAGATTGACCTCAGCAGCACTCAATCGTATCGTGCGGCTCACGGGGCCAAATGTGCTGACTGGGAGAAACGCCTGAATATTCGGCTTACCCGTCCGCCGCGGATGGGTACGACACGGCTAATTTCACAACATTGACCTCCGAAACGGAGAATCCGCGCAGGCGTCACTCTAGCGCGAATTGGCAACCATGGATGGTGCCTCCAGCTTTGCAATTCACGATTCTCGCCAGGGCCGCATGCTGAGGCGGAATGTCCTAGGTGCTTCCCAATGGGTGGCAATCGGGTGGATATGCGGATTGTGCCTGGTTACCGGCTGCGCGACTCCAGAATTCGTGCGGTTGCGTTCCGTGCCCGCCACGCCGCTCGCGACCTCACTAAAGCTTTTTCACAAATCTGGCCCTCAGCCTACCGAGCGCACCCTCCAACTTCTGCGTCGACATGATCTTCTCAAGGCCGCCGAACGTGCTCCAGCGGAGACGCTGGGGGAGTTTCAGCGACTGCTCGTCGAGAATCCGACGCCGGAGAAAATGCACGCCTTCGCGGAATTGGCATATCTGGCGGGAAACCGGCATGCGGAGCGGGATCCTGAGAAGGCATTAGGGATGTACGTGGCCTCCGCGATGCATGCGTATCTGTACCTGTTTGATGAGCGATTCGAGCCCCAGAGAAATCCGTATGATCCCCAGTACCGAGGAGCATGCGATTTGTACAATGCCGCGCTCGAGGAAATGATGCGGCTCCTCGAACAGAAAGGTGATCTTCGTCCAGGGCGGCAAGAACAGATCCGCTCTCAAGGGCAAGTGCTGCATCTTGACGTCGTCTCGCGCAGCCACAAGTGGCATGCAGCCGACTTCGATGAGTTCGAATTCGTCTCGGACTACCAACTGACGGGGCTGACCAATCACTACCACGGTTACGGCTTGGGCGTGCCGCTCATCGCCGTGCGGCGTTGCCATCCCGATCAGGACATCGCGGAGAGATACTATCCGGAAGGGTTGAGCTTTCCGATCACTGCCTATTTGCGATTGCTGCCAAATGCGACCGTTGGGCCCGATGGCATGCGGCACTGGCACGTGGTTTTGGAGTACTACGATCCGCTGGAAGCGACCAGCCTCGTGCAACATGGCCGTCAGGTGCCGCTGGAAACCGATCTCAGTGTCCCGTTGGCGTTTTTTCTCAATAGTCCCCAGTTTTATCGGCTAAATACTCCCACCTTGGGTCTCATCAAGCCCAGCGCCAAGATTTTTCGCCAAACACAAGGGCTCTATATGCTGGAGCCGTACGACCCTCAAAAAATCCCCGTCTTGATGATTCATGGGCTGTGGTCCTCGCCGTTAACGTGGATGGAGGCGTTCAATGATCTCCGCGCGTCGCCCGAGATTCGAGACCATTATCAATTCTGGTTTTATCTCTATCCCACGGGGCAGCCCATCTTGCAGACCGCCCAGCAACTGCGGCGGGAATTGGCGGAACTTCGGCACGCGATTGATCCACACCGCCGCATCCCCGCGCTTCGTCAAATGGTGCTTGTGGGCCATAGCATGGGAGGCTTGATCTCTCGCCTGCAAACAGTGGAGAGCCAAGACCTCTTCTGGCGGGCCGTCAGCGACCGGTCTTTCGAAGAAGTCGCTCTGGATGAAGAGACACGAGGACTGCTCTCGGAAGTCTTCTTCTTTTCACCTGATCCCAACGTTTCACGCGTGGTCACCATCGCCACTCCGCATCACGGGAGCAGTTACGCCAACCGTTTCACACGATGGCTGGCGGCCAAATTCATTCAACTGCCCGGCATGCTGGTCTCCGCGCAACAGAAATTGCTAAAAACCAATCCCGATATTTTCCGCGCGGAAGGCCTGGACCGCACTCCCACGAGTATTGATGGGCTGGCACCGGATTCGCCGGTACTCACGACGATGCTTGCCGCTCCACGCGCGCCGTGGACCACTTACCACAACGTGATCGGAACCGAGGAATGGATTCCAGCCGGCGGAAACCTTGAGGACACGACGGATGGAGTGGTTTCGTACCGGAGCGCCAAGGTCGAAGACGCTGTTTCGGAATTGGTGGTCACCGCCGAGCACATGGACGTCCACCGCCATCCGCTGGCGATCCTAGAGCTCCGCCGAATTTTGTTGGAACACTTGGCCAACGTTTGGCAACCAGCGCCGCTCGGGAATCGAGCCGGTTCCGATGGCGCGAGCTTGCCTTTCCTCGGGCCACGCGTCAGGCCGCTGCCGGCGACGAATTGACGTGGAATTGGCCATATTGTGGTTGCCCCTTATCCCTTACCGGCAATTGGCCTCTTGGGAACAGACCAAAAGATATCGAGATGTTCCCGGCTTGATGGCCCATTTGAGTGGCGCGCCGCAGCGAGTGCAAAAGTCCTCTGTCGCGGCGACGGTACCATGTTCCTCTTGTTTCGCTTGACAAACGGCACAGATTTTCACGTCCGGGAGCGCTTCGAGCCGCTCGGCGGGAATGGGGGCCCGGCAGCGCACGCAAATGGGTGCCTCTGGCCACAGGTTTTCCTCCGACTCACTTCGCGCGGTTTTTAGGGCTTTCGCGCCGCAATCTGGACATGCCACTCGTGCCAATGCCACCGGCAGCAACTCCCATAGCATGTCGATGTCCATGTGCGTTCCAGCGCGACGCATGTCGGCTTGGCCGAGCCAAGCGTGCATACGCTCCTCATCCGCTTGCTCGGTCCATTTGCAGGCCGCGCAGAGAATCGTGGCATAGCTCGCGGGCATCTTCCGCACCTTTTCCGATCATATCCATGGTATGTCGACGGCAATTCTCACAGATTGCGCGACCGTGGCGGCCTCGTCATGCATGTTCCGCCGCCACACAAAGCTCTCTCTGGTTTCCACATGACCGCCGCACACTAGCGACCTTTCTTGCCAGTGAATTATAATCGAAAGACGGGCACCGGCTTTCCTTGATGCCCAGGTCTTATCTCGGACAAAAAAGGTGCTCACCATGCCAGTCCAAATGGAATTGTCGCGGATCATCATCAGCGAAATCAATGATCAACAAGTGATCTACCTCAAGGAACTCGACGGTCCCCGCACGTTTCCGATTCTGATAGGGATCTTTGAAGCCACGAGTATCGACCGGCGTGTAAAAAGTTTTTCGTCGCCCCGCCCATTGACGCACGACCTCTTGGTGAGCGTGGTGGAGAATTTGGGGGCCGAATTGCAAGACGTCGTGATCAGCGAATTGAGAGATCATACCTATTTCGCGAGGCTGAGACTTCGGCATGAAGGAGAGTTGATCGAAATCGACGCCCGTCCCTCGGACGCCATCGCCGTGGCCGTCACTTGCGAGCCCGCGCTGCCCATCTATGTCAATGAAGACGTTCTGAATGACGTGCTGCAGGAATAATTCATCGGCAGGTCCGGGAATCGCCCCTTCAATCCTTCCTAAATTGCTGCCTATACTGGACGCCAACGTCCAGGGAACCACCAAACGCCCGGCGAAAGAGGGGAATTTCCGTGTCACAAGCCACGCTGGATCTCATGCATTACGTTCGAGACATTCCTGACTTTCCGAAGCCAGGCATCTTGTTTCGAGACATTACGCCGCTGCTTGCCGAGCCCACCGCCTTTCGAGAGGCCGTCCAGCGTCTGGCAGAGCATTATCGCGATCGGCAAATTGATGCCGTCGTGGCAGCGGAAGCGCGGGGCTTCATATTCGCGGCTCCATTGGCGCTCGAGTTGAACGTCGGTTTCGTGCCCATTCGCAAACCGGGCAAACTCCCCTTTGATACGCACGCCTTTCATTACGAATTGGAATACGGAAGCGATACCTTGGAAATGCACACCGACGGCATTCTCGCGGGCCAAAATATCTTGGTCGTGGACGACCTGCTGGCCACCGGCGGCACCGTGCGGGCATGTTGCAAGTTGGTGGAAAAATCGGAAGCCCATGTCGTCGGCTGTGCCTTTCTCATCGAGCTCAAGGCGCTCGGCGGCGCGGAAAAGCTCGCTCCTTTCGAGGCATTCAGCTTGATTCAATACGATTAGCCGTGTGTTTCATGCTGCTGGCTCACAACCTGCATGACCAATTTGGCATGACGCCTGGCGCTGGGCTAAAATAAGAGCCTACAAATAAACGCCACGGAGCCCGCGAAACCCGGCGTCGATAGGCTACGCTATTTCGACGAGAAAAAACGTCGGGCCCGTAGCGCGATTCCCGCCTTGCTAATCACCCCGCGCGATCATTCCAGGAGTATCCCCATGACGAGAATTTGGTTCGCGATGTTGTTATTCAGTTTTGTGGCTTTTCCCGGTGTCGCGCTTTCCACCGCGAGGGCGGAAGAAGGCGAGAAATCGAAAGACGAACAGAAACAGGAAGAGCCCGCTCCTCCCGCGAAGTCCATCTTCCCAGACAAGAATCTAGAAGCCGCCGTTCGCAAGTATGTCTTCGAGAAACGCAACACGAAGGAACCGATTATTGCGGAAGATGTGAAGGACATTTCCACCATCGAAGCCAAAAAGCAAGGCATCAAATCGCTGGAAGGGTTGCAGCACTGCCGAAGCCTGGCCCTCCTCGATTTGGAAAAGAACGAAATCGAAGACATTCCGCAACTAGCCGATCTTGTCCGCTTGCAATCCTTGAATCTGGCTAGCAATAACATCCAGGATCTGGCTCCGCTGGAAAAGCTTGAAAAACTGCAATACCTGCATTTGGCGAACAACCAGGTCGCAGACATTTCCGTCGTGGCGAAACTGGAAAAACTCAACTCGTGTTACTTGGCCCAGAACAAAATCAAGGATGTGAAACCGCTGGCAAAACTGAAGAAACTGTGGTCGCTCTACTTGGATGACAATGATATCTCGGATATTTCGCCGCTGGCAAAACTGACAAACCTTTCTTCGTTGGGCTTGCGAAAGAACGAAATCCAGGACGTAACGCCGCTCAAGGAAATGGACGAACTGCGGTTTCTGTTTTTGGAAGAAAATGACATCGAGGATATCTCCCAACTCATCGAAATGGCGAAGCGAGATCGAGAAGGCGAGAACCGGTTTTCCTTGTTCTGGAACGTCTACCTGACGGGCAACCCGCTTGATGGTGAGTTGGGTCCGAAACAGCTCGAAGAGCTCCGGAAATTTGCCAAGCAGGTCATCTATAAGGAAAAAGGGGAGAGCGATCCTTCCGAGAAGCAGGAAGCGCCAAAGGAAGGTGAATAATTGACAGCGTGCCCCAACGGTTGGCACGGCATTGGTAGAAATTCGCGGCACCATTCAGGATGTGGCGATGACTCCTGACTTGCACGGCGCCGCTTTTTCGAAAGGGAAATTCATGCGTCTTCTCTCCGTGCTCGCGCTCGTCGGTTTCCTCATTGGGGCGGCCACTGCACACGCTGCTGGAGACGACGACGGTCCGCTTCGTCTGGACCTTGACCAACACGCTCAGCGACAGGTCGTCGTCGATCGGGAACCGGGGCAATACTTGGGGCATCCAACCACCTGCCTCCTGGAAGATGGCCGGACCATGTTGTGCGTCTACCCCAAGGGGCATGGACGCGGCGCGATCGTCTACAAGCGGAGCACGGATGGCGGACAGACGTGGAGCGAACGCCTGCCAACCCCCGAAAGCTGGGCCACTTCCCTGGAAGTCCCCACGCTCCACCGGGTGATTGGACCCGATGGCACGAAGCGGATCATTATGTGGTCAGGACTTTACCCGGCACGACTCGCCGTTTCCAAGGACGATGGGCACACCTGGAGTGAATTGCAGCCCGCCGGCGACTGGGGAGGCATCGTCGTGATGGGCTGCGTGGAGCCTCTAAAGACCGGTCCGGGCCACTACTTGGCCATGTTCCACGACGATGGCCGCTTCTTCCAAAAAAATGGCGCGCGATCCGGGGTGTTCACGCTCTACAAGACATTCTCACGCGATGGCGGCTTGACCTGGTCCTTTCCGGAGATCGTTTACCGATCGTCGGAAATGAATCTATGTGAACCCGGCTGCATTCGTTCGCCCGACGGCCAAGCGCTGGCCGTGTTGTTGCGTGAGAATATGCGGCAAAAAAATTCGCACATCATATTTTCCCACGATGAAGGGGCCACTTGGAGCGATCCCCGCGAACTCCCTTTGCCTCTTACCGGCGACCGCCACACGGGCAAATACGGTCCTGATGGCCGGCTGTTCATTAGCTTTCGCTTTATTTCGCCGAATCATGCCAGAGCGAAGCGGCCATTCGAAGGAGATTGGGGCGGCTGGGTCGGAACTTGGGACGATCTCGCGCAGGGCAGCGCGGGCCAATACTTCGTCCGACTCAAAGACAACACGAAAGGACACGACACGGCCTACCCTGGTGTCGAGGTTCTCCCCGACGGCACGTTAGTGACGACCACTTATGGTCACTGGGATCAAGGAGAATCGCCGTACATCCTGAGTGTCCGCTTCCGCTTCGAAGAACTCGATGCACTCGCGAAACGCCAGCGGGGATCTTGAACACGAGAAGGAACTCGGCCCTGGCACATTCCAAGGGTGAGGTAACTTTTACCCATCCGATGGGGAAGGAGTGGACCGATTCCGGTCGCGAAGCGCTGTCCACAACGAGGGCACGTTGACGCGGCATTGCGCGAGCACCAGCGTAATCAGCACCGCTTCCAAGTTGACCAACACCACGAAGATCATTGCCGCTCGGAAGGGCCACGCGTTAAGCTCCGCAAGCAGACAGACGATGCCCGCGCCGACCACCAGCCAGGCACCTTTGGCTGCCCAGGTGTGATAGCTGGGCAATCGTTGAAACTTCATCCAGCTTGCCAGCCAGCTAACCAAGTAGCTGCCGATTGCGACAACAATCCACGGCGCTTCCGCCAGGATTAAAGCTGGACTTAAAACCGTCACCGCCCCCATCAGTGAGGCATAAAACGCCGCGTCCCCGATAGTGTCGAGCCTTGCACCCGTGGCCGATTCAACGTGCAAACGGCGGGCTAGGAAGCCATCGAGCCATTCCGTTACGATCAGCAAGAAGGCTAGGCACGCCATCCACAATGTCTGCTCGAAGTAGGCGAGAATGACCAGGCCTGGCGAAGCGACAATGCGAAAGCCTGAAAGCAGATTGGGGAACCATTGCGAACGGCTACGGCTCGCATCGCCGGTCAAGTTGGGCCTACCGGACACGTTCACGTTCGTTCCACTTCCATTTGGAGCATGCCGCCGTGGATCGGCGGCCACTTTTTCGGACTGCCGCTCAGTCGCGCGAACTCATCGGATAATCCGTTGCATGCCAGGGGAAGGCATACGTGGGCGGATGAGCAAAACGCTTGATGCCGATCTCCAAGCGGCCCACCGCATTGGGCGGGAGTTCAACCACGAATCGCCGCGCGTCGATTTGGTCGAATTGATACGGATAGTGAACGACCTGCCTCACCCGCGTGAATTCATGTTCGCCGAACATGCCGGCTTGCAAGATCACTCGCCGCTTCTCGCTGGAGTGCAGATTGGCCAGTGACAGGCGAATGCCGCCCGGCGTCAACCGCTCCACCAGCGCCGCGACATCCGGAGGCAGACCCGGACGCCGCTTCTCCTGATCGAAGTAGCGGACGCTCGTGTGCAACAGACCGCCGTGGTAGATATGGTTCGGAGCGCCTAGGGTCAACTGCACCAGTCCCTCCAACACCACGGGATTCAATTTTTGCCAGTGATGCACGTCCTGTTCAGCGGGCGTCGTCGTGTCTTGGCGAATTCGCTGGAGGCGAGCCAACGTTTCGCGGTATCCGGCTTGTAGGATTTGCATAGGATAAGCGTCGTTTTCGCCGCGCACATACATCAGCCAGGGACCAGCGTGCTGAGAGTCCCCCTTGCCCTTGGAGTATTGCAGCGTCTTCCATTGCTCCGTGCCCATGAGTCGCGTGAGCCGCTCCCAATCCTCGTCGGCACGGGACATGAAATACATTTGCGCCAGGTACTTTGGCGGAAACGGTCGGTAATCGTACCAGCCGTCGTTCCCATGCCGATGTGGCACGACGACCTGGCCGTTTTCCTTTCGCGCGTGACGAATCGCCACATCCAGCACGGAACGGGGAAGTTCCAAATAACTGGCATCGCCGCTGACCAGGTAGGCATTGGCGGCTCCGATGGTTGTGGACTCGACTTGGTTGAACAGCCCATGAGGCCACTGCCAGCCGTAGTAGCCTCCCCACCAATTGCCCCGCATGTGCTCGCCAATCTTGCCGGAGAGGCCCACATTGTCGGGAAGAATGCCGTCGTTGTCGTGAACGCGTTGGATCCACGCGCGTACATAGTCGAGCACCCATTGGCGGTATTCCTCTTCGCCGGAATACATGAATGCATTCGCCAGCAAGCTGGTGGAGGTCAGATTCAGCGGAACATCGCCGCGCATCATCCGCTCATTGATGGCTTCCAGGATGTGCGGGAAGCGAGCATCGTCGTTCCAGTCCGCGCTGGAGCGAATGCCGGGAATGTCCTCAAACGGCAGTGGGTAATTCGCCAGGATCGGGCGATGCGTGACCCAATCCTCCTCCGTGTTGGTGAAATGGGCGCCCCGGCTGCCATTCAGCGGCGAACGTATCAGCTTCAGCTCGGGATCATAATTCGCTGGTGGGCCTTCGCCTCCCAAGTACAAGTTCGCAAATTTGAATGCGCGCGATTGATGTTTCGGTGAAGTGGGATTCGCCAGGCCAAAAAAGTAGAAATAGGTGTAGGACTCGCCATGATGCATCCAATCATAGTGGGCATCGAATTCGTCGTGGATTTGTCCATAGGCAGTGAACTGCCGCGTTACGCCGTCCCACAGCTTTTCCGCCAGCGGTTGGATACCCTCATGGCCACCCAGCGCGTAATAGAGGGGAAAGTTGTAAAAACTCTCGTAGCCATCGTCCGACCCGTCCATGCCGGGCCAGGTCTCCCGCCAGATGATCGAGCCGTCGGGCCGCGTGTATTTTTCCACGAATTCGCGTGCGGCCGGATAGAGCTGATCAAGCAGATGCCGTTCCCAGATGGCCCAATCCGGAGGAACGTCCTTCGTCCAAATCAGCACGGTCTTGAGTTCGGGAGTCTTCGATTGGGCGGCTTCGTCAGCCGCCGTACGGCGAGGAACCGACGTCAAGCAAACCAGGCAAGCAAATACCAAGACCTTGTTCATCACGAATCGCATGGTGGGGTTGGTGAAGAGCAAAAGCAGCGGGTAAGCGTGCGTACGCCACACCAAGCTTAATGGGGCAGAGTCACCAATTGCAAACAAGTCTGTATCCGCATTCATCAAACGACACGGCCCATACAAGGTTTGCGGGCATCGCTAATGCAAAATGCCCCAGATGTTGCTGTAGTCATCGGTCCACAGCACGGGCTGGTTGCCTTCGTCGTCCACTTCCGCCAGAGGATGCCCGATTGAGTGTTCGCGGAAGAAAGCGTCGTCCCGTGATAGCAGGATCCAGGTGGAACCGAATACACCTTGCGGCATGTCCGCTTCGGTCGTGACGATGCGGGAATGCAGCGTGAATTCGTCAGCCATCGCGCGGATCACGGCCGGCAAATTGAGATGCAAATTCGACACATGCACGGCCAAGACGCCCTCTTCACGGAGGTGCCGGAGATAGAGCTGGAAGGCTTCGCGGGTCAGCAGGTGGGTGGGGATGGCGTCTCCGCTGAAGGCATCGAGCACAAAGATGTCGAAGTTTTGCGGACCGGATTCGGCCAGTTCGATCTCAAGCTGCCGGCGGGCGTCGCCCAACATGACCTCCGTTTCCGCCGGCGAATCTTCCAAAAAAGAAAAATACTCCCGAGCCATGCGGACCACGATCGGATTGATCTCATAGAAACGAAACACATCTCCTGATTTGCCATACACGGCAAGGGTTCCCGCTCCTAATCCGACCAAACCGACGCGGCGGTTTTTTCCGGGGAACATGGTCAGTGCCAACGCGCCGCCGCTTTGCGGGTCGTAATATCCGGTTCCCCAATAGCGCTTTTCGGGATCTGTGAACTGTGTGCCATGGGAAATGCGGCCATGCCGGAGTATGCGCTGGCCCAGATTTTCATCATCGATGACGGAAACAACGCCGTAGAAATTGCGGTCCGCGGCGATGAGCGGTCCCCGCAGGGCCACGACTTGGTCCCAGGCAAAAAGGCTGGCAACGACGAGAATTCCGCAAATGCCGACCCAAACCCAATAGTTTTTGCCGTGATACAGCCACGACTCAGGATCTCGATAAATTTGCAAAAGCATCAAGGCCCAAAAGGCGGCGAGGCCTAGATGCACTTCATAGAACCCCTTCAGCACATAGGGGGCGACCATGCCGACCAGGAATCCTCCCAGCGCCCCCCCCGCCGCCAGGCAGAGGTAAAAAAGGGTCAAATGCTGGGGCGCGGGCCGTAGCCGGACCAGTTCCCCATGACAGGCCAGGCAGGTACAAAACAGAAGCCCCAGGTGGATCGCCACTTGATAGGAAAGCTCCATGGACGCGCCCTGCTGCAGGCACCAATAGCTGCCGACACAGCCCGCCGCCGCGCCGGCCAACCAGAGCGGGCGCCAATACCAGGCGTCCCTCTCAAAGGCCACGATGAAGGTGACCAGATACAGGCTCAAGGGGAGAATCCACAACAGTGGCACCGAGGCCACATCCTGACAGATGTAGTTGGTGATGGCGAGCAATAACACCGAAGCACAGGCGGGCAGCGAGAGCCACAGCAGAATTCGCGTGACAAAAATCCGCTCAGGTGTGGAGTCTTGGTCTTCTTCCCAGGTTGTCTTCGCCGCTTGGAGACTGCCCGCGCGCCAGGTCGCCTTGGCGGCCAAGGCACAGACGACCGCGAAACAGACAAACAAGCCAGACCAAGTCAGCCCTTGCCAGCGGACGCCCAGCCACGGTTCGACCAACACGGGGTAGCTCAAAAGCGCGAACAAGGAACCGGCATTGGAGAGTGCATACAGGCGATACGGAACGCGAGTGGTGAATAGCCGCGTGAACCAGACCTGAATCAGCGGAGCCGTGGCGGAAAGGGCAAAAAAGGGTAATCCGACCGTGGCGGCGAGTAGCCCTAACAATCGCGTGGTGGGAAATTCGGGAGTTGTCGGCTTCCAGGAGTCGCTGGGAATGATCGGCAGGAAAAGCGCCGAGGCGATCAGCAACACGAGATGCAAGCCGATTTGCTGGCGTGGGCTCAACCAGCGGGTCGTGGTATGGGCGTACAAATATCCGGCAAAAAGCAATACTTGAAAAAAGAGTTGTGCCGTGATCCACACCGCCGGACTTCCGCCGAACCAAGGAAGCACCGCCCGGCTCACGACCGGCTGCACTTGGAATAACAGAAAGGCACTGCCGATCACCGTCGCGGCAAAAATCGGCAATTCAATCGACGAAGTGGGAGCCGCCGGATGAGGAGGCTGGTCCGGTGAATCTGTCTGCTTGCCACGTGACCGCTTCGCCATCAGCACGCCCGCAACGGTTCGCGGGGCCCAGAAGCGGAGACCGTCAGGTCCGGTGACGCAGGAACCTCCGATGGCCCGTAAGGTTCCACGCGGACCAGGATGTTCTTGAACGCGGGCGTGCGCGAATGCTGGTCCACGCGACGAGAAACCAGTTCATTCGCTTCGGGAAAATACATCACGGCGTTACCGGTGCGAACATCGGGGAATGGCCGGACCAGCACCGGACCGACTTGCCCCGTATCGCTGACGATCCGTACCGCCTCATTTTCCGACAATCCAAGCCGGGAGATATCGTCGGGATGCATGAGGACCACGTCCCGCCGATCTTGTCCCCGGTAGAGATCCTCCTCTTCGTAGACGACCGTGTTGAATTGCCCTTCGCTGCGCACGGTCATCAAACGCAACTGCCCACCCGCTTCCTGCAATTCCGGCAAGTCATGCAGTGGAAGCTGGGCTCGGCCGTCCGCCGTGGGGAAAGTGGGCACGTGAATCGTCCTGCCGGGGATGTGGAATTCCTGTTTCGTCCGCTCAATTTCGGCCAATTTTTCGAAGCCCGGCACGATTTGGGCGATGGCTTCCCGCAGTTGCGCCGGCGTGGACAAATTCTCCCATTTGAGCGGCCCTTCGTCTCCCAAGATATGCCGTGCGAGCCGAGAAATTAGCTCCAATTCCCCTTCCGGTCCGTCATGGCGGGCCGGTCCGCCGTCACTCAGCCGCACGAAATTGAACATCGATTCTTGCGTCGTGGGAGCGGCTTCCTCGTCCCGCGCCCGTGCGGGAAGGATTAATGTTTCCCTGCCGAGCCCATGCACATGTCCGGTATTCAACGTGGTGTTCACATACACCAGCAGATCGAGTTTCCCCAGGGCATCCCGGGTAAAGGCTGCGTCGGGACTAGCACCGTAGAGATTTCCGCCCAGGCAAAAAGAGGCTTGAAATTCGCCACGATCCGCAGCTTCCAGGCAGGCCAGCGTATCCATGCCGGTGTCACGCGGCAACTCCACGCCGAAATGGCTTTCGAGACGCTCCAAAACCGTCTCCTTCAGCCGAGGGACCACGCCCATGGAACCCATGCCTTGCACATTGGAATGCCCTCGGATGGGAAGCAGCCCGGCATGGGGACGTCCCACCATCCCCCGCAGGCAAGCCAGCATCGCAATGGCTTCCACATTTTGCACACCATGTTCGTGGTGCGTGATACCCATCGTCCAGGCGAAGACGGTTTTTTTGGACTGGGCATACTGTTGGGCGATTTCATCAATACGGGGTTTGTCGACTCCGGACTTTCGCTCGATTTCTTCCCAGGGGATTTTCTGAAGCCGCTGCAACAGCGGACCGCTACCGTGGCAGTGGGTCGCGAGGAAATCTTCATCCGTTGCCTTTAATTCCACAACGCGTTTGGCGATACCCCACAAAAGCGCCAAATCGCCGCCGATATGGGGCTGCACATAGGTGCTGGCGATTTCGGAGCCAAAGAACAGACTGCGGACGTCGCTCGGCACGCGGAAGTTGACCAACCCCCGTTCCACGACGGGGTTGATCACGATGACTTTCCCGCCGTTGCGGCGAACTTCCATCAACGTGCGCATGAAGCGGGGATGATTGCTGGCGGGATTCCCACCGATGAGGAAAACAAGATCCGCGTGATGTACGTCTTCCAGCGTGACGGTCGCGGTCCCCGTGCCCAACACGCGGTTTAGCCCAACCCCGCTGGCTTGGTGACAGTAATAGCTGCAATTGTTGATGTTGTTCGTGCCGTACATGCGTACGAACAGTTGCAGCAAGAAGCCCGCTTCATTTGAGCTGCGACCACTCACGTACCAGAAAGATTTTTGGGGATCGGTTTGCCGAAACTTGTCCGCGACATGCTGCAAGGCCGATTCCCAATCCAGGGGACGATAATGCCCCTCGTTTCCGGTTGCCAACAGCGGCTGGGTCAGGCGCCCGCACGCTTCCAATTCGCGCGGCGTGAGCGACCGCAACTCGGGGAGCGAATACTTGGCGAAGAAATCTGGGCTGATGGCCCCCTGCATGTCGGCCACCATGGCTTGCAACGATTTCTTGCAAACCTCGGGAAAGTGGCCCAGTTCGTTGACCATACCTCCCTTTTGGCCCCCCATGCCCAGCGCGCAAGTCTTGCAGGCGTTCTTACTGCGCAGCGCGCGGTACAGTTTCCAAAAGCCGCCTGCTTCCCGCGCCTTTTTCAGGCTGTAGCGGATCGCGGGCCAGCCCCCACCCGAGCGAATTTCTTTCTTCATGTCTGTAAAAAGCGTATGAACTTCACCGTCGAACAAGCCTCGCCACTAGCCGGTTTTCCGACGCGGCTTAGGCCAGGCTGACGGTGACGGTTTTGGTTTCGGTGTAAGCGTCGAGCCCCTTTTCGCCCAGTTCGCGGCCCATGCCGGACATTTTGAACCCGCCGAAGGGGGCCGCCGCGTCGAATACGTCGTAACAGTTGACCCACACGGTGCCCGCCTTGATCTGTGCCGCCAAGCGGTGGGCTTTGCCCACATCCCGAGTCCAGACCGCCGCCGCGAGGCCGTAGGTGGTGCGATTGGCCCGTTCGACCAATTCGTCCACGTCCTTGAACCGCAACACCGACAGGACGGGGCCAAAAATTTCATCGGTGGCAATGGCCATGTCATCCTGTACGTCGGTAAACATAGTCGGTTCCACGAAATAGCCCTTGTCGCCAAAGCGATTTCCGCCGGTGACGCAGGTGGCACCTTCGTTTTTTCCCACTTCGATGTAATGCAAGATCTTTTCGAACTGCGCTTGATCCACTTGCGGCCCCTGTTCGGTTGCCGTGTCGAGCGGATTACCCAGCTTGCGGGAACGATTGAGGTCAGCCAGCCGCTCCACGAAGCGGTCGTGGATGGAATCTTCCACGAAAACCCGGCTGCCCGCGCAGCAGCATTGGCCTTGGTTGAAGTAGAGGCCGAAGTGTGTCCCCGCGATGGCGGCATCGATATCCGCGTCGGCGAAAATGACGTTGGGGCTTTTGCCGCCCAGTTCGAAAGTCAAACGTTTGAGCGTCTCCGCGGCGTCCCGCATGATGATCTGCGCCGTCTTGTATTCGCCGGTGAAAGCAACCTTGTCCACGTCGGGATGCTTCACGATGGCCGCCCCGGCGGTGGGGCCGTAGCCGGGAACGACGTTGATCACTCCGTCCGGGAAACCGGCCTTCTGGGCAAGCCGCGCCATCCGCAGACAAGTCAGCGGAGTCTGTTCCGCCGGTTTCATGACGATCGTGCAGCCGGCAGCCAAGGCGGGCCCCCATTTCCAGGCCGTCATCAGCATGGGAAAATTCCAGGGGATGATCTGCCCGGCGACACCGACCGGCTCACGGCGGGTGTAAGTGAAATAGTCGCCCCGAATCGGAATGGTTTGGCCGTGGATCTTGTCGGCATAGCCGGCGTAATACCGCAGGCAGTCCACGGTGAGCGGCAGGTCGGCCGCGCGGGCGTCGCGGATCGGTTTGCCGTTGTCCAAGGTTTCCAGCAGCGTCAAATCGTCCGCTTCCGCCTCCATGAGATCACACAGCTTATGCATCAGGCGGCCCCGGTCGCGGGCATCCATGCGGGACCACTCACCTTCCTCAAAGGCATCGCGCGCGGCCCTCACCGCCTGCTCCACGTCTTCCGCATCCCCTTCGGCAACTTCCGCTAGCACTTCCTCGGTAGCCGGGTTGACCGTGGAAAACGTCTTGCCGGAAGCGGCGGGGACCCACTGCCCTCCGATGAAGCATTCGGTTTGCTGGATTTGAGGCAGGGACGTCCGTTCGACGGTCGTGGCCATTTCACTTCTCCTTCGCATGTGGTGATGGAATCGCCCATCGAGTGGTGCGGTGGGAAATTGCGACGGAGTTGCTCCGGGTTTGGGAGCCGCCGGTCTACATTCAAAGACCAAGCCCGCCGCACATCCATATCTTCGCAGCCGGCCAGAGGAAATCAACTCGCCGGGGAAGCGCTTTTCCCATTACCCGGGATTCTACCAGCCGGCGGCTTGCCCGGGCACGCGAGGATCCTGGACTCCCAAGAAGACCCCCGAAGCGGATGGTCGGCGGATCGCCTGCGTGACGCCCATCGTGTCGATGCGCTCGATGACGTGTCCCCGCCGTGCCAGTTCTTCCAAGAGAGGATCCTCCACCAACGATTCCGCGAAGACATGTTCGGGAAACCATTGCTGGTGCAATCTTCCTTCCGCGACCGCCTGTTCCAGCTCATGTCCGAAATCGAGCACGCGCACCAAGGCCAGAACCACTTGCGTGATGATCGTCGGTCCGCCGGCCGCGCCGACCGTGAGCAGCGGATTTCCATGTTCATCCAGAACAATCGTCGGGCTCATGCTGGAAAGTGGACGCTTGCCGGGCGCCACGGCGTTGCGGTCGTCCCCGATTAATCCGAACGCATTGGGCACGCCAGGTTGGAGGGAAAAGTCGTCCATTTCATTGTTGAGCATGATACCCGTGCCGGGCACGATCACCTTGGAACCAAACGAGGTGTTGATGGTGGCCGTGATAGCCACCCAATATCCCTCGTCATCGGCGGCGGCGATGTGCGTGGTGTGCTTGCCGAAAAATCGGGAATCCCAATCCGGTGGTTGGCCATGCCGCATAACCTGATGGGCTTCGTGCGGGCCGATTCTTTCGGCCAACTCCGCGGCGTAACGTTTATCGACGAGCCCGCGCGGCACTTCTACATGGTCCGCATCCCCCAGCCAATACGCGCGGTCCGCGAAAGCGAGTTTCATGGCCTCGACGACCAGATGGTAGGCTGCCGCTGGATCCTCACGGTAAATGGCGGCCAGATCGAAATTCTCGAGAATGTTCAGGATTTGCGCGACGTGGATCCCTCCGGAACTGGGCGGCGGGAAACCGAAAATGCGGTAGCCGCGATACGTCGTCTCGATCGGCTCTCGTGGTTTGGCGTGATAGGCACAAAAATCGTCTTTGGTCAAAATACCGCCGTGATCCGCCATCCAATTGCCAATCCGCGCGGCGAACTCGCCTCGGTAAAACCAATCGGTGCCGTGCGCGGCGATATTTCGGTAGGTACTTGCCAGATCGGGTTGGCGTAATAAATCACCTTCTTGGTGCAGAAGCTGGCCGTCCTCTCCAAAAAACAACTGTCGGCTGCCGGCAAATCTGCGCAAGTCTCCCGCCGTTTCCTCTAAATTGCTGGCGTAGACTCGGTCGATGGGAAAACCTCGTTCAGCAATGCTCGCGGCATACCGTAGTAATTCGGCCAGCGTGAGCCGGCCATGTTTTTCTAAAACCGCTTCGTAGGCGGCCAGGGCTCCTGGCACGCCCACCGCCAAGGGTCCAGTTTGGCTCCAGCTTGGCTGGACTTCGCCGTCTTTCAAGTACATGTCGGGGGTGGCAGCTTGGGGAGCCGTCTCCCTGCCATCGATGGCCATCACGCCTCCGTCTGGCAATCGAGCCAGCACGAAACAGCCCCCGCCCAAACCCGAGTTGTGGTTATCCACCACGCCCAGCATCAAGGCCGCCGCCACGGCGGCATCCACGGCATTGCCCCCTTGCGCGACGGCCCACGTCCCTGCCTGCGTTGCCAGTGGATGCACGGTTGCCACCATGCCACGCGGAGCTTCCGCCGCGCCTCCCCAGGCAGGCGGCATCAGTGATTCCCACATTCCGCCACAAACGGCAACTAATGCGAGACAAAACCACGCTCCGGAAGACGGGCGCGCGGCGGCATGCCCATGGAAAAGAACATTCCCCTGCATTTTTACCCCTGTTAGCAGAAAAAAGGCGGGATGCGGATCGGTAAGTATGGGCGATGGAAAGGTGAGGCGGGTCGAAGACGGGCGTGACAAACGAGGAACGTGCAACCTATGGCGCACGGCCAGAACCTCCAGCCGTGGAGACCGGAGGAGAATCGGTACGCCGACGGACAGTGGGAGCGTCGTCGAAATTCTTGAGGAAGTCCAACAAATTGCTATCCGTGGTGAGGATCAGGTGCGTTTCTTTCCCGAGGATCTTGCGGCTCAACTCCAGGCGTTGCAGGAATTCAAAAAAATCGGGAGCGCGGCTATACGCCTCGGCGGTAAGAGCAATGACCTCGGCATCCGCCGCGCCGCGAATCTCGGCGGACTTCTGTTGCATCTCACCTTCGATTTGGTCCAGTTCCTTTTGGGTCAAACCGCGAATTCGGTTCTGTTCCTCGATCGCCTCGGAGCGATAGAGGTTCGCCACGCGTTCCCGCTCGGAACGCATTCGTTCGTAGACGGTTTGCCGGACGGATTCGACATAGCTCACTCTTTTGATATGCACGTCCGAGAGTTCCATACCATACCGTTCCTCAAGGTCGCCGCTGGCGGTCTCCACGATCAGCGCTTCGATGCGGTCCCTGCCGGCAGTGACCACTTCATCCGTGGAAGACGCGGGCAGTGGCAATTCATCCTCCGTGCGTTCCAAGGGCGAAGTCGTGCTGCGGACCGCGTCAATCAGATTATGGCGAGCGACCACATCGCGTACCGCCGAATCCACGAGATCATCCAGGATTTTGTGGCCCCCTTGCTGGGTTCGCACGACCTGGAAAAACTTCATCGGATCGACGATTCGCCAGCGGGCCCAAACGTCGATGAAGATCCGCTTCTTGTCACGGGTCTGCATGTTCTCCGGCGCTCCGTCCCAGGCGAGGAGCCGCTTTTCGAGATAGTTCACCTCTTGGATCCAAGGAATCCGGAAGTGCAAGCCGGCATTGGTCACCACGCGAATCGGTCGGCCAAACTGCGTCACCACGGCCTGCTGCCCTTCTCGCACCACGAACGCACAGGCGAACAAGGCGATCACGCCCAGCATTGCCGCCATGCCGGCCAGAATTTTCCAGGAAGTTTTCATGGGTTCCTCTCCCGGGCACTCGCCGGAACACTTTCCAAATTGACCATGGGCAGCAAGCTGGGAACGGATTCATCAACAATCGTTTTTCGTGGTACGGCCGCCAGCACTTCTTCCATGGCTTGCAAATAGAGCCGGATTCTGGTGATCTCCGGAGCTTTCTCGTATTCGGCCAATTGTGACAGGAAGGCATTCACTTCTCCCTGGGCCTGACGGGTTACCCGTTCACGATACCCTTCCGCTTCGGAAATGGCCTGATCCCGCGCCCCACGGGCGGCGGGAATCTTGCTGTTTCGTTCTCCCTCCGCCAGATTGACCGACCGCTCTTTGTTCTGGCGGGCACGGTTCACGCTTTGAAAGGCATCGGCGACTTCTTCCGGAGGAGAAGTGCTTTGAAGCTTGACGGTCACGATTTCCACGCCCGACTCAAAACCGTCGAGAATTTCTTGGGTCAGCCGTTTCGCATCCGAGGCAATGCGGTCGCGTCCCACGGTGAGCACGGCGTCCACCGTCGTATCCCCCACGAGCTTTCGCATCACGAACTCGGACACATCGCGAACCGTATCGGCGACGGCGGGATTGGCACTATCGCCCGCATAGGCGGTCCTTTGAGTGCTGGGCAATTCGGTTCCACCGATTTTGAACAGGAAATCGAGAGAATTCTTCACGCGGTATTGCACGATCCACTCCACGTGCGCCAGGTTCAGGTCACCCGTAAGCATTTCGGAAACGGCGATGTCATCCGTGCCCTGTGGAGCGTAGCGCGTGACCCGGCCTGGTTGTTCCGTCTGAAAGCCGAATTCCAGCGTCTGAATTTGTTGGACGGGCACGGCATGAACCTGTTCCACCGGCCAGGGAAGCTTGAAGTGCAAACCCGGCGGCACGGTGCGGACATGCTGGCCAAAGCGGAGCACGACTCCTTCATCGCTGGCTTCGACGCGGTAAAAAAGCGTGCTCCCCACGCCTAGCAGCAGAATCCCCAACACCACCAGGATGATTTGGGGCAAATACGGCTTGTAAGATGAGGGCCCACCGTGTCGCGGCGGTTTGTCCCAGATTTCAAATTTCGCCATCATTTTTCCCGTGTCACGAATTAGTCCCTTCACATGGTGTGCCGGCGAGAATCGCACGCAGCGCGCACCACCTAGTATGCATTCGGCGTTTCGAGCAAAATCTAGCCCCGAAACCCGCGAGAATTCCAAGCGGGGCACCTTTGGGGAAAAAGATGGCCCTGCCGCTTCTACTGATTGGAAGCGTCCGACCGAAGCGCATCAAGTAGCAGCGTGTCTCCTGTGAGGAAAAATCTCCTCCGACGCGGACAAGCACGGTGTTGCTCCGCGACTCATCCCCCGTCTATTACGGCAACCGCACTGATGTCCTCAGAAACACCCATTTTGCAGGCCGTGGGAGCGGGACGCCGCGCAACAGGAAGTAACGCATGGCTCTTTCGGGGGATCGATTGGGGAATCCAGCCCAGCCAACGGATCGCACTGACCGGACCGCCAGGCTCAGGGAAGACGTTGCTACTGCGGGCACTGGCGCAATTGGATCCGCTGGATGAAGGCGAGATTCTATGGAACGGGCTTCCTGTGCCAGATTCCAACATTCCCGACTTCCGTCGGCATGTAGTTTACATGCAGCAGCGTCCCACGCTCCTGGAAGGGACGGTGGAGGAGAATCTGCGCTTCCCTTTCACGCTACGTGCGAACCAAGCATGTGCCTGGGATCGCCAAAAGATTTTGGAGTGTTTGCGGCTGCTGGGCAGGGATGCCGAGTTTCTTTCGCGACCGCGTGAGGCCCTCTCTGGTGGAGAGGCCCAATTCGTATCTTTGTTGAGAGTTTTGCAACTCGAACCCGAAGTGTTGTTGCTCGATGAGCCCACCGCAGCACTGGATGAGGCTGGAAGTCAAGCCATTGAGCAGTTGGTGGCAAATTGGTGGAACGACTTGCCTGGTACCCGCGCGTGGGTGTGGATTACGCATGACGCCAGGCAGGCCGACCGCGTGGGCCAGCACCAAGCGAAGATGGCAGCAGGCCAGCTTACTACATCCGATTAAATTTAGTGAGGAGAGCAATTAATCCCACCACCAGGGAGCATCTTCCGAAGTGTCCAAGGAAATGGAGCCGCGCAAGCTGTACAGCGCGTGATGCTCATCCGGAAGCAGGTTGTCCGAGTCAAACGCCTTGGCTGGCTCGATGCGCACGCCGCCTCCCACCGGCGTCATGAGCCGGCTCCGCCGCCAAACAGCCGTCACGGCCGTACCGACCTGTTTGGGCGCGCAGAAGCTGTTCACGACGAATTGAGCTTCATCCAGCAGCCAGTCCGGTGTCCATTGGCAACGGGCATAGGCATTATACTGTCGTAAATAAGCAGCCACGACACTGAGGTCGATCATGTTCCGCAGCTCGGCGTAGAGCGGCACTCGCTCGGCAAGCAGCGGATACTGCCGTGTGAATCCCGCCACGAATTTTTCGCTCGCTCCATCGCGACGGGCCGATTTCTGAAGCCCGCCGCTGGTGTCCACCATCTCCGCCTGGCTGATCAGTTTCACCGCTTGCCCCACCAATTCCAGGGCCAATTCGTCTTCGCTGACGCGGACGCATTCATAGTCTGGGACAAAATACCAGCGGGCCAAGGCGTTCTGGCGGCTGCCGGGCCGAGCCCAATCGACGTAGCTCTTGATCCGCACGAGGGGCCTTTCCAGCCCGATCCCGATGAGCTTCATGCGGTAGTCCGCCGCCACCAGGATTTGGGCGAACCGCGTGGTGGATGGAATGCCTTTAATCGTCACATCGTGCGGGCCGAGAGATTCCCGCAGCCCACGCACGATCACTTCGGCAGCCGGCGGGCGTCCTCCAATACTATGCAGAAACGCCTGCATTCTGGCCAAGCCTTCGCGCGTGGGGTCGATCGAACAGGAGATCACGGCGTTGCGATTCGATTCGGGTGGGATGGCTCGCAGCACCGCCGCCAGGTCTTCCAGTCGCAACACAGGTTGCCCGCTTTGGAGGCCAAAGACCGATCCGTCGGCTTCGGCAAACCAGCCCTCGGCGGGACCAGCGATCACCACGTCCCCCGATTCGGGAAACAGAAAGACATGTTCCACGCGCGTTAGGCCAGCCAAGTAAAGCATCTCTTCGGGAGCCTGCCCTCCTTGTTCAGTGACTTGCCGGGCGGCCTGTTCCAGACGGTTCAAGGAGACCTTGCGGCACTCGCTGGGTCGAAAAATGTCACGAGACTCCGGTCGCCAGGCAGCAGCGCGTCTTATGCGGTTTAACCGCCCCTGCCCCCCCGTGACGTGCCGTCTCACGACTCCCAGTGGGTCGATGACGATGCCCCCCACGGCGTTGTCCACCGTGTTGTTATCATTGTTGTTCCCGTTGTTGTTATTGTCGCCGTTGTTGTCGTTTCCCGTGCCATCGCCGTTGTTCCCTTGGTCTCCGTTGTCGGCGTTGTTTGCACCGTTGTCGTTGGTGTCCCCGGCATCCTGCGCGATCGCCGGCCGGTTCGCTCCAGCCACCAAACCGGCCGCCAAGGCGAAACATGCCATAACAGCCCACGTTCTAACCATTCCGGGTTTCCAATTGTGTTTGCTCATCCTCAATTTCTCCGTTGCCTACCTCTATTTCCGGGGATGCCGCGAGATCCACTCGAATCCTACTTGGCCGAACATGAGAACTTGATGAGAACGAACCGGAATTTCTCGAGCGTCACGGCCATACGGCATCAAAAGTAGGTACCAAATTTACCTGTTTTGAATCCCATTCCTTGTGGGGATACACTGAATGGGTGGCGATGATTTACCCATGCCAATTTCCGCGTCACTACACCCGCTACATGCATATCCTCGTCGTTGAAGATTACGCTCCCGTGAGGGACGCCGTCTGTCAGGGGTTGGCCGAAGCGGGTTACGCGGTGGATAACGCCGCCGATGGCCAAGAGGGGATGTGGTACGCCGAATCGTCTCCATACGATGTGATCGTGCTCGATCTGATGCTTCCTGGGCTGGACGGCTGGTCCATCCTGAAGAAACTGCGGCAACACCAAAATGCCGCTCGCGTGCTAGTGCTAACGGCGCGGGATCAGGTCGAGGACCGCGTGAAAGGTTTGGACCAGGGCGCGGACGACTATTTAGTCAAGCCGTTCGAATTCAGCGAATTGCTGGCGCGCATCCGGGCCTTGGTGCGTCGAAAATACGAAACACCGAACCCCGTGCTCGAGATTGGTGACTTGACCGTCGACACCGTGCGGCGGCATGCCTGGCGGGGTGATGAGGAACTCTCACTCACGCCACGCGAATACGCATTGCTTGAATACCTCGCAATGCGGGCGGGACAACTAGTAACGCGCGGCGATATTTGGGAGCACGTGTACGAGTTTCACTCCTCGGCCACGAGCAACGTCGTGGATGTCTACATCGGCTATCTGCGAAAAAAGATTGAACGTCCTCATTTGAAGCCGCTGATCCACACGCGCCGTGGCCACGGGTATTACCTGGGGGAAGCGTCATGACCCGCTCCTTGCGGTCGCGGCTCACCGCGAGCACGGCATTGGCGACGACCGCTGTGTTGGTGGCTTCGGGATTCGCCGTGTATGCCTCGGTGAAAGGGGCGTTGTTGGAGGAATTTGACCGCTCCCTCGAAGCTCGGGCGCACGGTGTTGCCTCGCTTTTTGAACATGAATTCGGTGAGTTGGAAATCGATCTGGGAGATCGCCTGCCGGAAGAATTTTTGACAGGCGACGAACCAGAGTATTTTCAAGTTTGGATTGCGGGCGGAAAATCCGTGGCCCGGTCACCAAGCTTGGGAAGCGTGGATTTGGTGAGAATCGCGGGCACGACGGACGTGCCAGTGTTTCGCACTCACGAATTGCCGGATGGCCGAGCTGGCCGAGTTTGCGGCCTCACATTCACGCCACACGATGACTTTGATCCGGAGGATGAAGAGGATCGCGCAGACGCGCTGAGACGTTTCGGCACGTATCCCCCTCCAGAAGAATTCCTGGACGCCGCGCCACCAAGCCTTGTCATGACGGTCGCTCGATCCACCGCTGAAATGGATCGTGTCCTGTCTCGGATCCGTGGGCTGCTGGCGGCCGTCACGCTGAGCGGGGCAGTCATCGCCAGCCTATTACAAAGACATTTGGTGCGGCGCGGACTGCTGCCGCTTCAGTCTCTGGGCGCGTCGATCGGACGCATCCAAGCCGGGGATCTGGCCACCCGCCTGCAATTCGAAAACCTGCCCCGCGAACTCTCGCCCATTGTGACGAAGCTGAATGATCTTCTCGACCGCTTGGAGCAGGCTTTCGTGCGGGAAAAATCGTTCAGCTCGAATGTGGCGCACGAATTGCGCACGCCACTGGCCGGACTTCGCTCCAATCTTGAAGTTAGCCTCTCCAGGGAAAGAAGTCCTAGAGAATACCGCGAATTCCTAAATACCTGCCTCACGGTTTGCGAAGAGTTACAGCAAATGGTCGAGAGCCTGCTCTTGCTGGCCCGTCTGGATGCCAACCAGCTTGTGGCCAAACGTCAGCGGGTGAACTTGACCTTAATGGCGCGGGAGAGCTGGCAAGATTTTGAGCAGGTGGCTCTACGGCGCCGACTGCATGTCCTTTGGGATCTTGCAAACGAGGCGATGGTCCTCGTCGATCCGGAGCATTTACGTATGATCCTGCGGAATCTCTTCCACAACGCGGTTTCGCATGTCGACTCGTGCGGTTCCTTGTCGGTCCGCTTGGCCAACTCCAATGGCCAATCGCGGCTCATGCTGCGAAACAGCGGCAGCCAAGTCTCTCACGAGGACGCGGACCGCGTGTTTGACCGTTTTTGGACGGGTTCGGCCTCACGGGAACAGACGGGCCAACACTCGGGCCTAGGTCTGTCGATGGTGAAGCGGCTTGTGGAACTCAATGGCGGGGAAATTTGCGTGAGGTCGGAGTCGCAGGGTGATTTCACCGTGGAAATCCTGTTCGCCGCGGCGGCAATTTCGCCCGAGATAAGGAATGCTTCCTCTGTCACCACGACCTGACAATCCTTTACCACGGGCCCACGTATCATGGAAGATTCCTATCTGCGCCTCACCGCCTGGCAATTGGTAGTGGCGGCACTGCTAATGCTCGCCAATGGAGGGATGTCCCTAGCCCTGCGGCTGGAACTGGTGCGGGAGTTTTTCTGGGCCAGTATTCGCACCGTCGTGCAGTTGCTCTTGCTGGGCATGGTCTTGGAATGGGTCTTCCACTTACGGAGATGGTACGTCGTGGTGGCTCTGCTGATGTTCATGACCGTGGTGGCGGGAATCACGGCCGTGCAGCGCGCGCCGCGACGACATGCCGGTTTGCGAGGCGATACCCTGCTGTCGATCTGGCTCAGTTCATGGCTGGTCACCGCTTTTGCCGTCTTCGGAGTTCTGGGCCGGCAGGATGCCTGGTATGACCCACAGTATGTCATCCCTCTGTTAGGCATGGTTTTGGGAAACGCGCTCAACGGGATTTCGGTGGGCCTGCAAACGTTCGCGGAGAGCCTGTCCGCTCGTCGGGAAGAAGTGGAAATGATTCTCACGCTGGGAGGCACACGCTGGGAGGCAGCCCGTCAACCAGTGCGAAACGCCGTCCGCACTGGTTTGACACCGATTTTGAATTCCATGTCCGTGGTGGGCCTCGTCAGCCTGCCCGGTATGATGACAGGGCAAATCCTGGCTGGGGCTGATCCGCTAGAGGCGGTGAAGTATCAAATCGTGATCATGTTCCTGGTCGGCACGGCAACGTGCTTGGGCACGGCGTTGATCGTGCTGCTCACGTTTCGGAGGATGCTCACGCCCAGGCATCAGCTTCGCATCGGCTGATTGAAGAACTTCGATCTGTCGGCGTTGACGGCGCGCATCCGCCGACCCATCAATCGGAAGTCAACTCGAAGTTGTGGATGTTCTCGCCGGGGCCAACCGTCACGGTCAAGCCGGAGGTCTCATAGTTGTTGTACCTGGCCGGTGCCCATAGGTTCAGCTTGGGATTGGGATTGTCCGGCGTGGGTGGAGCGGGAATTCCGATCACGGTAGCAATTCGCACGCGGTACTCGCCTTGCGCCATACCGCTGGTGGCACCAGTTTTCACCTCGTAGGAACCGTCCGGCTGAATGAGGGCGTACGTCGTGGCCCCTCCCTTCCCACCGACCGGTTCGAAAGAAATTGTGCTCCCGGAGATGTTTTCATTCGGAGGAGGATTGCCGTCGATCGTGACTTTACCCTGTAGCGTCGGAAGGCTCTCACTGCAACCGCACATAAGCAGTATGCAGACCGCCATAAAAAATGCATCTGTCGTCCGCGAGATCATACAAGTATCCCTTCGCTCAAGATCCAATGGGTCCCCACGAATCCGATCCGCGCTAAGTAACTTTATAGTACACCGGTCGGAATTGGTTCGGGAGTTTGATCGGATAACCCGCGGTCGCGCGTGCCCAGTGCGCGATAAATACTGTGCTCCACGCCCTCGTTGATGTAGTGCACCGAGCCATCGGCGAGGGCGAAATGACCTCCACCAGGGTGCTGCGAGCGAAAGGAGATGGCATTGGGCCAAAAGGCCGGATTCGGAGGATTGGGCATGAAGTTCAGCGGCACGTGGCAACTAGAATAGTCGCCATTGGAATAGGCCCAAGCGGAATGGTAATTATGCTCTGGCACATCCTCTCCAATGATGAACGTCTGGGACGTTCCGTCCACAAAGTCGGCCAGAAACACGGGATTTTGATAATTGTTTCGCCAAAAAGTGCCGTTACATGGTGTCGTATTGTGGCAGTCCGGTAGCGTACCACGAAAGGAACTGCCGCCGCTGCCCATTTGAGTATCGCCAATCACGCCTTTGTAGTTGGTCAGGGCGACTTCTGTATCGGTCATCTGATATTGCACACTCCACAACTCGCGATCGCGGGATGAGGCATCGGTCGGACAGACGATGATGGATAGTTGAGTGAGCAACAAAGGCCGATTGACTTCGCTTTTGATACCGCCGCCGGAAAAGAAATCCCCCGTGAAATCCCATTGGTCGAACATGGCTTGCTGTTCGATGTGAGGGAGGATACTCGGAATCCAGCCTTTACCATTCCGTTCTTGAATGGGATTTCCCCCTTCTGACCAGGGCGAGATGCTGATCGGAAACATCTTATGTTGTTCCTGGTACAAGACGACCCCCAAGGCGAGTTGCTTAAGGTTGTTGGCGCATTGTATCCGCCGGGCCGCATCCCGTGCCGACTGTACCGCCGGGAGCAGCAAGGCGACCAGGACGCCGATGATGGCGATCACCACCAATAATTCGACAAGTGTAAAACCGGAGCGATGAACCGTGCGCATCTTCTGGCTCCTCTGTAGGCGGGAAGGTCCGGGTAGGAATAGCAAAGCATAGCTGGCAAACGGCCAAGCTCGGCTAGCAGCAATTTTGCACAAGCCCAATCAACCTAGCGACCCATAGCACAAAAGTCAATTTTTGTCCGAACTTGAGAATACTGCTTCCCCGGATCATCCCACGCGGCGGCGGCATTCGTCGAGCATCTCTTGCGTACGGCTCGCGCCGCAGCGGGTCACGCCAATGGCCCGCACTTCAAGCAGCTTGTCCAGATCGCGGACGCCTCCCGCCGCCTTGACTTGTACATGTTCCGGGGAATGCTGACGCATGAGCCGTAGGTCCTCCATGGTGGCGCCGCTGGGCGCATAGCCGGTGGAGGTCTTGACCCAATCGGCACGCACCTCGCCGCAGATTTCACACAGCCGGATCTTCTGCTCATCGTCCAGGTAGGCATTCTCGAAAATGACTTTCACCTTCTGGCCCACGTCGTGGGCGAGCCGCACGATGGCGCCGATTTCGTCCTGAACGTACTGCCAGTTGCCGCTCCGGACTTGGCAGATATTGACCACCATGTCGAGTTCCTGGCAGCCTTCGCGCAGAGCCTGTTCGGCTTCCGCCAACTTGGTGGCGGTGGTGTGGCCGCCATGTGGGAAGCCGACCGTCGTGCTGGGCCGCACGGAGGTTCCTTGCAGCAGTTCCGCGCAACGGGCCAAGTAGAACGGCAAGATGCACACGCTGGCCACGCGGTACTCAGCGGCCAAGCGGCAGCCCGACTCTAGTTCGTCGATGGTCAGCGAGGGATTCAACAGGGAATGGTCGATCATTCCCGCGATATCGTCGTAGGTGTAATCCATTTCCGCGCGTAGCTCCATGAGATGAGTGTCGGAAGCCGGCAACGCGGGCCATTGTGGAGGCGTCGCCCCGAACTGACAAGGCAGCACGTTATTCGATCTCTGGCACCTCGACCCACCGCCGCTCGCGATGGCTGCGGAGGATGGCTTCGCAGAGCAAGATTTCGCGGTGGCCATCGGTGAACGTGGGAAATGCGGGCGACTCTCGCCAATCGCCCCGTTCGATGGCGCCATAAAAGGCGCGGAAACATTGCTTGAACGTATCCGCGAAGCCTTCGTTATGGCCGCCCGGATAGCCAGCATGCGCGGAGGCCGTGGGAGTGAGCAGCGCGGGATCGCGCAACAGCGTTTGGTTGGCCTGGTCACGATGGCCGATCCAGAGTTCATTGGGCGATTCGCTGTTCCAAGCCAGCGCTTGCTGGCTGCCGGCAACTTCGAACCGCAGGCAATTCTTGCGGCCCGCCGTGACCTGCGAGACCCACAGTGTGCCCCGGGCACCACCCCGGAATCTCAGGAGAATGCCCCCTTGGTCTTCCGTTTCCACGTCCACGGCTTTCGTGGCAGCGTTTCCTGCCTGAGCCTCTTGAAAGGTTTCGTGGGCCTGCGTGGGGCGCTGGCGGACGGGAAGGGCGGTGAGTAAATCGGCACACACCGCCTCGACTTCCAGGCCCGTGATGGCGTGGACCAGGTCGAGCCAATGCGTGCCAATGTCGGCGACGGCGCGGAGTGGGCCACCTTCCTCGGCCAGAACGCGCCAGTTGAAATCGGCTTCTCGCAAAAGCCAGTCCTGCACATAGCTGCCAGCCACGTGATATACTTTGCCCACGCTGCCTTGCCGGACCTGTGCCGCCGCTTCCAGACAGAGGGGATAGAAGCGGATGTTGTAATTCACGCCGGCCGCCACACCTGCTTCCTGGGCCCGGCGGACCAAATCGGCGGATTCCGCCGCGTTCATCGCCAGAGGTTTTTCACAGAGGACGTGCTTTCCCGCCGAAAGAGCCAAGGAGACCATCTCGTAGTGCAGACGGTTGGGCGTGGTGACATGCACGGCGTCCAGTTCGCCGTCGTTCAGCAGGTCATCCAGGGAGACATAGGCTTTCCGCAGGCCAAGCTCCTCCGCCGCCACGCGCGATTTGTCGGCACTGGAAGCCAGCATACCTATTGGATCTTGGCCCGCGCGGCGCAGTGCCTCCGCGTGGACCCGGCCCATGAAGCCACTGCCGATGAGGGCTACTTTGTGTTTTGCCATGGGCCGATCTCGCTTGGGTAGGTCCGCGCGTCGCTCGGAGAACCGCAAATAGAATCGCGCGGGAAGTCGGAATCAACCCTCGGCGAGATCCTCCAGCGCCGCGTCCACGGCGGGCGGGCGAAGTTTCGTGGCCACGTTGTCTACTGGAAAGGGATCGTAGTGGTCACGCAGCAGCACGAAATCGAGCAAATCCACGTCGCGGTCGAGATCGAAGTCCCCTTCACTCCGTGTGGTCCCGGTCCCGAGGTTGTTCTTGAGAATCACGAAATCCCGGAGATCGACATCGGCATCGAAGTCGGCGTCTCCAATGCGAAACGGCAGGTTCGCCACGAGCACCCAAGGTTCCGTGCCCACGTCGCCGTCGCGTGCTCCGAAATAGAGCAGGCCATTGATATTCGTGATGTTTTGCGGATAGGCGTTGGCCAGCCCAGGGTTCAAGTCTTCCACCAGCATGGTTCCCTCCGTGGTGCCGTCGCTGACCCACAACTCTCGGCCAGTAACACCATCGGTGGCACGGAAAAAGAGGAGCCCATTGGCGTCGGTCAGTTCCACGGGATACGAATTGGCCAAGCCGGGATGAATGTCCAGCAGCATCTGCGTGCCGTCGACCGTGCCGTCGCTCTTCCACAGCTCCCTGCCATTCACGCCATCGGTAGCGCGGAAGAAGAGCGTGCCGTTGACCTCTTCGAGGTCGATGGGATACGAGTTCTCGGGGCCCGGATTGATATCCATCACGCGAAAGGTGCCCGCTTCCGAACCGTCGCTGGCCCACAGTTCCCGTCCCGCCGCCGGATCCCTGGCGCGGAAGAAGAGTGTCCCCTCCACGTTCGTCAATTCGCTGGGATAGGAGTTCGTCGCGCCGGGAAAGATATCAGCCACGAGCCTAGTGCCTTCGGGGGTGCCGTTGCTGGCCCACAATTCCTTGCCCCGAGTACCGTCTCCGGCGCGGAAGAAAACCTGATCTCCCACGGCGGTAAGTTCGGATGGATAAGAATTCAGGGGCCCCGGGCGGATATCGGTTACCATGAAAGTCCCCTCCGCCGTGCCGTCGCTGGTCCACAGTTCCCTGCCATTCACGCCATTGGTGGCGCGGAAGAAGGCCAGCCCTCCCGCGCTGGTCAGCTCCGTGGGATAAGAATTTCCGGAGCCTGGGAGAATATCGGTGACCAACTCGGTCCCCTCCTCGGTCCCATCGCTGACCCATAGCTCGCTGCCAGAAACTCCATCCTTGGCGCGAAAAAAGAGTTTTCCTCCGACGTTGGTCAGCTCACTGGGGTAGCCATTTTCCGGGCCGGGGCGAATATCCTTGACCAGAAGCGTCCCCTCTTCCGTGCCGTCGGTCCTCCAAAGTTCCCGGCCATTCACGCCGTCATTGGCGCGGAAAAACAACACGCCATCCACATTCGTCAGTTCGATGGGATACGAGTTCGTAGGACCAGGAAAAATGTCGGCCACGAGTTGCGTGCCTTCCGCCGTGCCATCGCTCCGCCAGAGCTCGCTGCCATGCACGCCATCGTTGGCCACGAAAAAGACGAGCCCGTTGGCTTCCACGAACGTCGGTTCGAAGTCACGCGGAGCGGAATTCACGGCGTCCGCGTTGAGATTGCCCAATAGGAGCGGTGTTTCGGCAAGCATGCGGCGGCTTTCCAACCGCTCCAAATGTATTGCCGTGTTTATGGCATGGCCGGCACGACGGCCAGCGCTACGTCCTTTTTTTCCATGATTTGTCATGTCGTTGCTCATCCTGCGTTGCTTTGGAAAATCCGTTCAGTGAAAGCTCAACGACTCTAGCAGAACAGCCCGCCAGGAAACTCGTGGATCGAATGCGGCCTCGGAGGAATCTCGCGCCTCTGATCATGGCCTTACAGGTTGCCAACTGTTCCGCTTTTTTGGGGTGACGAATTCACCCGAGAATCACCGCTTGGCCGCCGCATGGAGCGGCAAAGCGCGTTTCCAGGAGTGAATTTGATTCATTCACCCCAGCAAACGCCCCAAGGATAGAGGGTCTGGGCAAAGATTTCCAGTCTTGGCGGAAGTGCCGGCCAGATTTTATGCCTGCCGCTTGCTTGAGACACGCCCAGCAAGCCACGCAACGGCAGCCCGAACCGCCAGACTTCTGGCAACAATTAACGAGCGAGAATCAAGCGGGCGGGAAGTCTGCTGGGATGAGTGGCAGATAGGATTACCAAAGCAAAAGCGTGCGTTATCCTTTCGGTACGGTCGCCAAAAGAGGCAACTCTTCCCTGGAGGAGACCACCACGCCTCCTGTCGGCTCAATGGTGATGGCGAACATTTTCGGATCACGCACGGCCAGTTTGGCCCGGATGGGGACCCGCACTTCGCCAGTGGCCGAATCGATATCGAAAACACCGCCATCGACCGGATAACGCTCGTCGCGAGTGTCATCGAAGATCCACAACTGGTATTGTCGAAATGCCGGATCATTGGCGGGCAAACCGCGAAAGACCATCACGCCCGCTTGTTGCTCCGTGCTCCAGAGAACTTCTCCAGAGGCGTTTTGCGCGGCGGCATGTTCCGTGGCTGTCCAGTCCACGCGAACCACGTCGGGCGCTCGCGCGACTTGTTGAAATAGCTCGGACACCGTCGGGGCGGTATCTCGGCGTACGAAGAAGAAAGCGGCCACGAGAATCGAAGCCGCCAAGGCGACTTGCGCGGCCAGCGACAACCACAAAGGTTTTGTTGCTTCCCCGCCAGGAGGTGACTCCAACACGTCCACGGACACCTTGGGAGGCAGACGGGAATCTTCCGTCATATTCTCGCGATTTCGGGAGACGACTTCCTCACCTTCGCTGCGAAGACGCTCCAGCAATTCTTGTGGCATCTCCCCGGCGGGGGGCGGCAATTGCGACAGCACGATCGCCGTCGCCGCTTGTTCCCAAGAGGTTGCTTCGGCGGGATTCACGTTGACCAACAGGCGTTCCAATTCAGCCTGCTCCTCGGGTGAAAGTTCTCCCACGGCTTGGTCGGCCAGCAATTCATCGAGGCGCGGATCACGCTG
Organism: Pirellulales bacterium; assembly: GCA_028289405.1. Lineage (GTDB taxonomy): Bacteria > Planctomycetota > Planctomycetia > Pirellulales > JANQPP01 > JANQPP01. The sequence goes on along the minus strand of JANQPP010000109.1, from coordinate 170,794 downwards.
CTCGCTCATACGCCACCCCCTCTCGCGAGAGTCGCCGACCGGGCGGCCAGCGACTTTTGCACTTTTTGGAGGCCGCGGCGGATATAAGTCTTGACCGTGCCCAGTGGCAGGCCGGTCGTCTGCGCGACCTCCGCGTGCGTCAATCCCTGGCACACAGCCAGTTCAATCGCGCGGCGCTGGTCGTCGGGAAGTTTTCCTAACTCTTGGCGGGCGATCGCCGCCTCCTCGCACGTTTCCACGGAGTCCGAAGGCTGGTCCCCGACGGGAGCCTGTTCCGGCTCCAGGGGGAGGGTATCTCCACTTCGCGCTGCACGCCTCAGGCGGTCAATCAAGCGGCGTCGGGCAATCGTGGAGATGAACACCGTCTCGCTCCCCAGCGTGGGATCATACCGTTCGGCGGTCTTCCACACCTCCAAAAAAATTTCTTGCACCGCGTCCTCGGCATCCTCGCGGCGGCGGGCGAAGCGCTGAGCCATGGACCAAACAAGACCGCCGTGGCGAGCCAAACACTCACTCACGGCGGCCTGTTCTCCGGACGCGATTCTTTCCAAGATCGTCTCGGACAAGGGGAAATCCATATCCAGGTTGGATAGTGCCGTGGCTATTTGGCCTCAGGCAGCAGCACGGCGTCGATCACATGAATCACGCCATTCTTACAAAGAATGTCCGTTTTGACGACCCTGGAATCGTTCACATGGACATGCTTCCCCTCCACCTTGATCTTGACCTTGCCCCCTTGCGCGGTCTTGGCCTCTTTCAATTTGACCACCTGGTCGGCGGTGACTTTGCCAGGCACGACATGGTAAGTCAAAATCGCCACGAGCTGATCCTTGTTCTCCGGCTTCAGCAACGTCTCCAACGTTCCCTCGGGAAGCTTGGCAAACGCTTCATCAGTCGGCGCGAAGACGGTGAAAGGCCCTTTTGAAGAAAGCGTTTCCACCAGACCAGCCGCCTTCACCGCCGCGACTAGAGTTTTGAAACCCTTGGCCCCGACCGCCGTCTCCACAATCGTCTTTTCCGCCTTGTGCCCTGAACTGTTGCTCTTACAGTTGGCCGCCCAAGCAGGGGCACTCATTACCGACAGGCCTAGCACAGCGCACAGCGTGAACTTATTCCAACGCATGAAATGTACTCCTATTCCCTTTTTTCTGGCGATTTTCGCCGTGATTTGGTGAACCGATCGTTGTCGAAACTCGTATGGCCAGGCCGATGCATCGTTGACCTTCATTGCCAGGAAATTCGCCCCGTTCCGCGATATGGATTCAGCAAGCGGAAAATTCTTTTCCATATTTTTCCCCGTTGAAGGACGCCTTCGCGTCCAAACCAGATAAGATGGCTCACGACTGCTTGCCATACGTTAAATGAGGAATATTCGTCATGAGGTATCGATCGCGATTCACTTGGGGGCTGCTGCTTTGCTGCTGCCTGTCCAGCACCGTCGGGGCTGACACCGCCCAACCGCCGCATATCGTCTTGATCCTGGTGGACGACCTGGGGAAGGACGGCATCGGCTGCTATGGTTCAGCCGACTTCCGCACGCCGCACATTGACGCCCTCGCCGCGCGGGGCATGAAATTCCATCGCGCCTGGTCGATGCCGCAATGCACGCCGACCCGCGCCACCCTGCTCACCGGGCAGTACCCCTGGCGGACCGGCTGGGTGAACCATTGGGACGTTCCCCGCTGGGGCCGAGCCTATTTCGATCCCCAGCGGTACACGACCTTCGCCGAGGTGCTGCGACAGGCGAGCTACCGCACCGTCATCGCCGGCAAATGGCAGATCAACGACTTTCGCGTGATGCCGGACGCGCTCGACCGGCATGGCTTCGACGATTGGTGCGTGTGGACCGGCTACGAAACCGGCAATCCCCCCAGCGGCAAGCGGTATTGGGATCCCTACATCCACACGAGGGAAGGGAGCCGCACGTACACGGACCGATTCGGGCCGGATATCTATTGCGATTTCCTCATCGATTTCTTTGCGCGGCATCGTGATGAGCCGACGTTGCTCTATTTTCCTTTGGCCCTCACGCATGGCCCCTTGGTCGATCCGCCTCCCTTGCCCGGTGAGACGAATCACCGGGGTAGAAAACTCTCCGGGCGGGAGCGTCTGCGGCGAATGGCGGAGTACATGGACCATCTGGTGGGACGGCTCGTCGCGGCAGTGGAAGAGGACTCCTCCGAGCGCCAAGCCGTGATCATCTTCACCACGGACAACGGCACCGAGCGGGGGCTGATGGGAACCATCCACGGCCAACCGCGACCGGGCGGGAAGGGCAGCTTGTACGAGGCGGGCATCTGCCAGCCGTTCATCGTCAAGGCCCCAGGACTCGTGCCCGAGGGGACGGAGACCGATGCCCTCACCGACTTCACGGACCTGTTCTCTACGATGGTCGATTTGGCCGGCGGGGAATTGCCGGAAAACATCACGCTAGATGGCCATTCACTGCTCCCCGTGCTGCGCGGAGAGTCAAAGGACGGGCCACGTGAATGGATTTTGGCCATGGGCTACGGGCCGGCTCGCTTCGATGGAGAGGGCGTGCGTGGGCGGGACGACTTCACCGACCGCGCGCTCCGCGACCGGCGTTACAAGACGTGGGTCGATACCCAGCGCCGCGTCTCCGCGCTCTACGACTTGACGCAAGATCCTGCCGAGGAGCACAATCTACTGGGCAATCTTTCACCGGAAGCCGCTTCAGCACTGGAGTTCTTCCAGGAACTGGTGGACAACATGCCAGCCCAAGATGCCCGCCCCAGCTACCGCCCCCGCGACCCGCTGCCCTGGGATCGGGAGTGAGGAGGGAAAGTGGCGTGCTGATGGCAAAAAGTTCGCTGGTACGGTCTTACGCACCGAAGTTGCGTGACCAGCGGATGAATGACGTGTAGCATGAAATCGCACAACCGACGTTCACCACAAGAGGCCGCACGCTTCACCCTGCAACCGTCAAGACCCATGCGTTGCATCGCCGTATCCGCCTTGTTGTCTCTCATTCCGGGCTTTGCCTTTGGACATAGTTCAATCCAACCCAAGCATCACAAACGCTATTCGCCCAACGCCAAGTACTTTCTCGATTTCAATCCCGAGACCAATTTCCACTCCGTTTACGCTGTCGATTCGCCAGACGCCCCGCTTTGGTCATTTCAGAGTGACGCTTTTTGGCCGTACAAGCAGGACGAATCGGATGGATGCCTGTTCGTGGCGGACGACGGAGCCTCCATTGCGGGGCTGACCTGGGTGCATCGAGAAGGCAAACCGCCGGACTATCGTACGTTCGATGGATTGGAATTCCGAGGGCCAAATGGTTTGCTGGCCGCGTATCGTCGATCAAGATTGCCGGCGGGTCGTTTGCCGGTTCTCGATATTCCGGTGCGGATCATTTCGTTCGTGTTTCATGGTTCGCGTCATCGTGGCCGAAGCCTATCCCGTCAGGGAGACAGCCTGCACCTTTCGACATTCGGTATGCGGTCTTTCACGTTCTCGTTGTCGTCCGGCAAGATCATCGGCTGGAATCTGAACCCAACGTACTTTGCTTATTTCGCGTTCGTGTATGCGGTTCCCGCCTGGTTGATCGTACGGCCGATGATCCGACGAAAACGTGCTCCGGCTGAATCGACGCTCGTGCTAAGAGTTGGCAACGTCGAATTCGTCGTGGAAGACTTGGGATGGTTCTTGGTGGTGTTGAATAGCGTTTGCTTCGTTGGGGGTATGGGCCTGCAAGGATTTGGAGGGATGCTCGATCAGATCGGCGGAACGATGTTCGGAATTACGTACCCATTGGCGTTCGTTTTGGTGCCGGTTTCGTTCCTGACTTCGGCCGTTGGGCTTATTTCACGTCCACCTCGATTCAGCCTTGTTGGTCCCTGGCTTGCAATGATGAGCCTGTTGCTCATTTATGCCTTTACGCACGCTCGATGATGCGTACCGGAAGCGACGAGCATCGAAGAATAAACACTTTGTTGCAGCGGGGCGAGCAAGGACAATGGCACGTGCGTCGATCAGGCGTGCGGTTTGGCCGCCTGAGAAGCTGAGGCGGCTGCCTTTTCGAGATCGCCGAATGACCGCAATCGGCGGCATAGCAAAAAGGTGATCGACATCAGGAGGTAACCCAGGGCGATATTTGTCGCGGGGAACAGGGCCGCGGCGGGATCGGGTGTCATCCCCCGAAATAGGAAGTCGACCGCGTTGCCTTGCAGTTGGTACGCGTGAATGACGCCCAAGTAACTCAGCATGGCGGCGATCGCGCTCCACACGGCAGCTCGCACGAATTGCCGTTCGATCAGGCTCACGGAAATGGCGGCCAAAATCATGCAGGTGAAGATGTATCCTTGTTGCAAGATGTTCAGGCCGTGAATTAGGAAACCGCTGACTTGGCTCTCCAAGCCACCGCCGGGATCCGTCGACGCGAGGATCGACTGCATGGTCGTGCCGCCAGCGGAATTTTCGCCCTGATTGGCTACCAGGGCGAACGTGCCGCTCATGATCGTCTGCCCCCACGCGGCGATCGCGGGAAACAATCCAATCGCGACCGCCGGCGCGTGTTTTGATGGAGATGCGGTGAATGCCTGCGCGGTGATGATCACGCCAATCCATAACACGATCGGCACGCAAGCTTCCAGCGGAATCAATTCCGAAATGAAAAGCAGCATTCCCGTGAAACAAATCAGGCAGATCGCGATGCCATTGAGCACCGAATATCCGGCCCGGGCGCCCAACTCTTTCCAGCCGGGGTGTCCGATGTAAATCGTCGTGGGAAAGCAACTGCCAAAGAACGCGGCGATGATCGTGCCGGCACCGTTGACGGCCAAACTACTCTTCGTTCCGTAGGTGTCTCCAGCGGCCTCCGCGGATTCCAAATTTTGGAGGCTGCCAACAAGATTAAACAGCCCCATGGGAATCATCACGGCCAAGTAGCCGATCCAGGACGCGCCGTTTTCGTCCAGGCTCACGGCGCGTAGCACGTCCCCGCCTGCCCAGTAGGGCCAAGATAGCCCGCGCTGTTGCCATGCCACGGCCAGCGTTTGCGCGGATGCATCGGCTCCAACAATCGATGCGGGCAGCAGCCAATACAGAAGCGTTCCCAAGGAAATGGCCCACAATCCCCCGGGGATGTCCGCGGGGAACTTGGTTTTGGAAAAATAGGTGGCGAGGATGATCGCCAAAGGGAGCATGGAGATCATCGCGTATTGCCAAATTTGCAAGGCGAACGTCATGGAAATGAAGCCGATCGCAATGCCCGCGAGCGTGGTGAGCAGCGCGGCGCGCGGCGTGGATCGACGCACACGCTCCGCGATAAAGGCGCCCGCGAATTCAATCAGACCGCTTCCCACGCAGGCAATCAGTCCCATCCGCCAGGCCAATTCAGCATCTCCGGTTTCCCGATAGACAGGAAACATCACGAAAAACACGTACACCAACAGGGAAGGGGTGTTGATCCCGTAAGGCAATGCCGTGACATCACCGCGATGTTCGCGGAGCGCCAGGCGACGCGCCTGCCAGGCATAAAACAGGTTGCCAAACAGAATGGAAACGGCCGCGCCCGGCAATACACGTCCGTACAAGAGATAGGCATCTTCGCCATGCATGCCGCAGAGGGAACCGCACAGGCCGACGATGAGCAAGAGTTGCACGAGATTGTCGACGAATAGCCCGAAAAAACCGTCGATCTCGTGCTTGCTGAGCAGCGGATACGGAGTGCGCTGGGACAAAGGCGGTCGTGCCTCGTTCAGGTTGGGCAAATCGTGGAGTATCGCTCACGCCGAGCGGTTTTTTGACCTCAAGGCGAGACGATTGCCGGGGATTGTAATGATTTTTGTATGGACTGAACACGCCGCACTTGTCGTGTCGTGGCCTGACTCTATACCGGGCATCCCCCTGTAACCGGAGTGGCTACTGTTCGCCGATTTCGGAAACGGTTCCCAACAAGCCCGCCAACTCCAGCAGCAAGCGTTCCGGCGGACTCATGTCTGCCCGTTGCTCGAGGACCAGTTTCGCCAAGGCCGGCTTGTCGGTGAGGATTCCATCCACGCCATGGCTGATCATCGTGGACATGGTCAGGGCATCGTTCACGGTCCAGACATAGACTTCCCGACCGATGCGATGCGCGGAGCGGATCAATCTCTGGTTGGCGAATCGCGCGTTGACCGCGAGAAAATCGGCTTCGATCTTCTGGAGATTACCGGCGGAAACCGATATCAACAAACCAACTTTCCAATTCGGGCGTAGCGACTTCATCTTCTTCACGCCGCGTGAGTTCAGCGACATCACCATCACGTCCGAGGCCATGTCGCGGGCTTCGACGATCTCCGCGACACGCTGTTCGAGCCGCTCGTCGCGCCCGTAATACTTCAGTTCGATATTGACGCCGATCTTGCCTTTGCAGACATCGAGAACTTCGCCGAGTGTAGGCACACGCTCGTATTGAAACTCGTCCGCGAACCACGAGCCGACGTCGATATTTTTCAGGTCATCCGCCGTGGCGTTCCAGATCTTCAGGTTCAACCCCGCGAGTTTCATGAAATCACTGTCATGCAAGACGACGACTTCTCCGTCGGCGGTTTCCTGGACGTCGAGTTCGATCCAGTCCGCTCCCTCCTCGATCGCTTGGCGGAAAGCTGCCATGGTGTTTTCCGGCGCGGCGTGCGAGGCACCTCGATGCGCCATGATCATGACGTGGTCTTCCAGATGCAGGCTGCCTAGCGAATATACTCCCAGGCCGCTCGAGGCTACGATCAAGACAACAACGGCGGCCAAGATGCGTTTCCGTGTGACTTGAAATCCATGGTTTTGCTCGGCAAGGACGATTTTTGCACGGTGTCGATTTTCCGCGCCTTGGTTACTGCCGAAAACGCGGTAAAGAACGAACAGCATCGCCGCGAATGTTGTCGTGCCCAGAAAATTGATGGCCAAGTTCGCGCTGGCCCAGGCCAGCAGCGTCATTCCCACGGTGAAGGTCACCCAACGTAGAGAATTCGTCGATTCCGGGATCAGCAGGCTTCCCACCCCACCGACAGCCGCGGTAGCGATCGCCGACAACACCGAGATGGCTAGCGTCCAAACCAGGATCGAACAGATGATCGTCCATCGATGGCCACGAACTCTCGCCGCGCTCGATTTTAGTGCGTCGCCTGAGCGGACATCTTCAAACAGGACTAGAGGCAGTGCGAAGAACCAGCCCGAAAACAGCCGCAGCAGCACGATCGCGAGTGAAACAGCGATGAGGGTGCCGATGGCCAAGGTCCACCGGAACACGGGCGGCTGTTCTTGGAGGTAGTAATTGATGTCGTACTCCGTGAGCAGAGCGGAATAGACCGCGCCCGCGAGAGCGACAAAGGGGATCACGGTCAACAGCGTCAACGCCACTCCGCGAACCGTAAGCCGCAATACGGACCAAGCTTGCGTGGCGGCGAAACGCAGCGCGGCGGCTGGCCGAAGCCGCTGACCGGTTTGCCGCGCGTGGACGATGGCGATCAGCGAGGCCTGCTCGAGGGCGAAAATCCCCAGCAGGCTCGCTCCAAACAAGCAGCCACAGGCCAAGCCGTACGGGTGGACCAGAAACAGCAAGATGTCCACATCGGATAAAAAAGCGCGCCCTGAAATCACCATCATGGATCGAAGCAAGACACCCAAAAGTGGGGTCAACACGGCAAGTGAAATCAGTTTGAAGGCCGCGGCCGTCAAGAAGAGCGTCTTCCAAGAATCTTGAAAGCCGCGCAGGATGCCGCGCATCAGGCGACGTGAGTCGGATTGTTCAGGCATCGGCTGCTTTCAATTTGGCCCGCACGGTTGTTCGAGACTTGGAATAAAAACAACAAGATACGGATTTTTGGTGAGTGGTAGCGGCATTTTCACTGGCTGAGCCCGTGATTTCTAGGGCCAGCGGGGGCCATGTGTCCGCGCGACGCACGCGAGCTTCATTTGCCACGGGCATGGATCGACCTTTTATTTGCCGCGAGCTGGACAGAACTGAGTGGAATCGCCGCCAGCGATATTGTGTGGTGGGCTCTACGTGGAAAAAGTAGAGTAGTAGTCGTGCCACCTAGCGACGTTAAACGCCGCGTGGCATGACCGATGGCGAGTCGCCGATGCCGCTAGGGTCGTGACAGGGCAGCCCAATAACGTATGCACATTTTTTTGTATTTCCTGGAAGAAGCTCTTCCGCTCGTCGCGATCTTGCTGGGCATTCCCCTCTTGTGGTTTTGGCTGGTGAGATGGTTATCCCGCCGCAGCGCGGCCCCTGTTTCCCGCTGTCCACAATGCAGAGCGCTGCTCGCCCCGACTGACAAGAGCTGCTTCGAGTGTGGGTGGACACCTATCGCCTCGGTAGTAAAGACGCCCCGGAAACAAGCCGAAATCGACGTAGGCGGGATGCTCGATGGCCTTGCCTATTTGGAGGCAGAAGGGCTTCTCGACGTGGATACCGCCGGAAGAGTCCGCAAAGCGCTTGTCGCAGCGCGGACGCGTCCCGCCAAACCAGCTAAAGACGTAACAACGGCACCTCCCGCGCAAGATCCATCTCAGCCCGTTCCCACGGCGAAGCTAGTTCCCAAGTCGGAAGAAGCACCCGTCGCGCCTTTGGCACAGCCGCTCTCGGAAACGTCCTCGAAAGAAGCATCTGGGCCAGTTCCTCGCGAAGTCCTGCAGCGGATGCAGTCGCGCCCTTTGGAGGAGGCTCCGTCTCCTGTTCCCCGCCGTTCCTGGGGGGAATGGTTCGCGGCCTTCATGGAAGAGAAGAACATCCGCGTGGGAGAACTCGTGGGCGGCCTGTTGATCGTCGGCTGTTCGGCCGCCTTGGTAACCAGCTTTTGGAGCGAGATTGCGGCCAGACCGCTCCTGAAATTCTCTCTGTTTAACGTGATCACGGGGTTGCTATTCGCCGTCGGCCTGTATTCCCACAAAAAATGGAAATTGCCCAACACGAGCCGGGGCATTTTGACCATCGCCATGCTGCTCGTGCCGTTGAATTTTTTGGCTATCGCGGCGTTTACACGAGAATCACCACCGGCCAATCTTCTGGCGTTCGCTGGCGAGGGTGCCTCGTTGGCGATCTTTGGTGGCCTCGTGTATGTGTCGGCACGTGTGCTCCTCCCGCTCGGAACGGTCGAGCTCACTTCGGGAATGCTGGCCTGCGCCGGCGGCTCACTCCTCGCACGTCGTGTGATTCGCGGCGACGCTTCGCCGACGTTGCTGATGATTTCGGTACTAGTCGCCGTGGCCTGTTACTTGGGGCCGCTTGCTGCCGTACTGATCCGGAAACATGCTTGGCGGGAAACCGATGAAGGGGAAATTGGCGGCTTTTTTACGTTGCTCGGGTTGCTGAGCTTTGCTGCCTTGCCGCCACTGGGATTGATCTTGGCGGGCAGCGGCGATCCGGCATCCACGCTGCGGTTGGCGGCGCCCATGTTTGGATTGTGTGGTTTGGCCCCCTTGGCCGTGGGACTCAAGATCCGGCACGGACGTCTTGACAAAGAGAACACGAATCCTCCGCTCGCCGCAACCTCGGTGGCCGTCGTGGGCACGCTCATACTGTGGGCGGGCATGTTCGGCTCGCTACCCCATCCAGGCCGAACGTTCGTCGCCGCGGTGTTGGACACGGCAATCTTCGCCGGCTTGGCGTTTGCCTATCGAGTGCCAGCCGCTTTGGCTCTGGCATGGTCATCGGCCACGATTGGTTATGTGTTGTTGGTGCATGTACTCCGTGGTGATTTCTCTTGGAGCACGGCGGATGCCGGTGTTGTCGTGGAGGCCTTACAGTCGGCGGCGACGGGGATCTGGTTGGCTCCTCTGACGGCTGTCGCGGCGGCCTGTGGCGAACTTTTACGCCGACGTCGCCAGCACGCGTCGGCTCGAGTGACGATGTGGTCGGCATTGGCGATGGCCTGCTTGAGCCTCGGCTTGGCCACTTGGTTCGGCTTCGCGCGTGCCGATGATCCAGCCGGACTTCGTTGGTACTATCTTGCCGCATCGGGCGGAGCACTCTGGCTGGCCCGCGTTTGGGGTAAACAGAAGACTGTTTGGGCTGCCTCCGTTTTGCTCCTGCTCGGCTGTTTACAAGGTGTGATCTACGCCGAATTTCCCCATTTTGATCTCGGTCGACATCTTGTGACAGCCCTGTTGTGGCATGGCGCAGGCATTCTGGCGATCGTCGGCGCGTCGAGAACAGCGAGGAAGACTTGGCCAAGTTGGTGGCTGCGAACATTGCTCCTTTCAGCCATCGTGTCGTCGGTGGTCGCGGCGGTCGGCACGTTGGCCACCGGTTTCGTCACGCAGTTTTCCGTTACCTCGGGCCGCTGTGCGGTCTTGGCTCTGCTTTGGCTAGGTGTGGCACTCCTGGGACCACAGCCGCTGTTTTTCGTGGGGTTTCAGGCAGCGCTTTCCATCGCGATCGCTTTAGCGGCGATCATTCCTTTACAGAGTACTGAGTGGTATCTGGCGCTCAATGCTCCTTGGCTGGATCCTCGCGTGTGGCTAACCGTGGGGCTGGTTTGGGCGGGCCTGCATTTGTTTTGGACTTTCGTCAGAGTCGCTTGGCGGCACTGGGGCCGGTCGGCGCGGGAGAGGGAAACCGGCAGTACACTCCAGCAAATGTTGTTTCCCGCCTGGCCCGCGGTGGACCAAGCCTTAGCTTTCGCGGCACTGGGACTGCTGCTGATCTGCTCCCTCCATGCCACGCTGCCTGGCCTGCTGCAAGAACTCGGTCCGCGCGATGTTCCGCGGGCTAGCGACACGATTACTCGAAGTCTTGACTTGTTGGCGCCGGAATGGGTCGATTCCGCCCGCGCCGCTGGTGGGAGCCGGGCTTGGGGCTTGTCAGGACTTCTCCTCGTGGCATTTGTCATCGCGCAACGGGAACGCGTCACGCCTTCGCGGCTCTGGGGAATGGGACTGGCTACCTATGCCGCCGTCTGGCTGGCCGCTGCATGGTGGACGGAACAGCACGCCGTGGCGTCGGCACTGCGCTGGGGGCTGACAGGCTTTCTGGTTGTCGCGTCGGCAATTCTCTGGGCGCGAAGTTCCGTGCGGGAGTATGCCACTCGCTGGGGGTGGGGCAAATGGGACGCGCTGCCGCGAAATGCCGCGCGGTGGTTTGAACCGGGCACCTGGCTTCTCTATCTGGTGCCGCTGGCGGCGATATTGCTGTATGTCGGCCTTTCCGCCGCGTTGCGGGCCACGGTCGATGCGGTGACTTTCGAATGGCTGGGGATCCTCTCGGTCATTTTCGCGCTGGCGGCATTTGGCTGGCTCGCGACACAATGGAAAACTCGGCCAGAGGTCCCAGCGGACGGCTCCCCCGGTGAAGCGGGAAACCCACGCTGGATCATGCGGCTGATGCATACCGTCTTCGTGCTGTCGGCACTTCCGCCCATGACGCTCGTGATGTGGATTGTCGCCTCGTCACTGCGGGCCACGCCGCTGTTGGGTCCAGGCGAGGAGACGTTCTTCGCCGAAATCGGCAACGCGGCGTCTTACGGCATTCCCTTGGCGGCGCTGACATTGGTCCTCGTGGGATATGCGTGGCGGGAAGGTTCCTCCGCCTATGCCTTCACCGCCGGTTTGGTCACGAATTTGACCGGCACGGTCACCTTTCTGCTGGTACTTGCGGCAAAGAAAGTTCCTTTGGATGCCGGCCGTTGGGTCCAGGTTGGACAAATTAACACGCTGCTGGCGGCACTGGCCGCCTCGATCTGGCTGGCTTCGAGATATCGCGGCCGTGAGCGGCGCGATTCGTCTGCCGTCGATCCTTGGCTCGCCACGCAGGTCTCCTTGCCCATGGGCTTGGTCGCGCTGTTGCTCGTGCCCGCCGCGATCGTCTTGTTTTTTGATCCGGCCTCGCGGCCTTTGCTGATGGCAGAGGCGGGTTCCTTCATCGGCTGGCTGTGTCTGGTGACGGTGTTCGCGGTTTGGACTTGGGGAGGCCTTGATCAAAGAACCACTCTTTCGGCCTTGGCGGTGGCGGCCGTGATTGGAGCCACGGGCGTCATGTTGGGGATCCACTCGTGGAATTCCAGCCAAGCGGACTGGCTGGCGCGGCTGGTCTGGCTCATCTGTTGGGAAATGGGTGGCCTCACGCTGCTCGGTACGGGTTGGTGGTTGCGGAGCACGAACCGAAACGATGGCGCTACTTCGGACTCGATGCCAAATTGGCGACAATTCCTGAGCGGCGCACGGCTGATTCCCGACATCACCTTGGGGGTTACTCTGCTGGCTTGGGGCTGCTGGCTACTCACCGCGCGGCTCCACGCGCGATACATTCCGTCGCCCATGTACGTGCTGCCCACCGTGTTCGGCGTGGCCGCGATTTGGGCGGGGCTGTTGGTCTGGTCGGGCCGGCGGGGCTTTGGTTACTTGGCGGCTTTTTCGCTAAACCACGCGGCGACGGCAACTTGGATCGAATATTGGGCCCGTTCCTCCGACTCGCCGCTCGATTTTGTCGCGGTCAATGTCCTAGCCATGGCTCTGCCGGTCTGGCTGTGGGGCACGCTTGCCAAGCAAAGCCAGCCAGCCGACGACGCTTCCACGGGTCGCTGGCGGCTGCCAGGCGTGCAGACACCCGCGACCTACGTGGCACTGGTGGTATGGACGTTGGCTGTTGGGCTCGATTTGATGCTCGACATCAATGCCGTTCCCGACGATATGCATGCTGGCTGGGGATGCGCGGCGGCTTTGGCCCTGGGGTCGGCATTGGTCGCACTGCGCTGGGACGGCGCGCGAGGGGCCGTTTTCGGCCTCTATATGTGGGGGCTCGGCGTTTGCGTTTTTTTCCTCGACCTGCTCGATCTCGAACCTTCCGACCTCGAATGGGCTGGCGTGCTCGTGCTGGCCGCTTACGGCGTTACCACCAGCACGCTGTGGCGCAAGCGGGAAGCCTTGGAGAGCTTCTTCGAACGTTGGTTGGGGCGACCGCCTGTCCAACGGGAATCCCACTGGCTGATCATCATGAACCTGTTGCTGGCGACCGCCGTGACGGCGCTCGCCACGCGGATCGTGCTCATCTCGGAATTTCCGGCAGCGCGGGCGGCCGCCGTGAATGCCATCTTGTCGCAAGCACTCGCCGTGGGACTGCTAGCCGAAGGAAATCGCTGGCCACGGCTGCGGGACATCGCGTTGTCGTTCGCCGCTCTGAGCGCGATCGCCCTGGGCTGGAGCGGCATGCCACCGGGAGATCCTCAGACGCACTTGCTGCATCGCGCGACGGTAGCCTTGGCCGCCCTAGCCGTGATGCTGGGTATTTACGGGCTGGCATTACAAAAACTGATACCCCGGCAAACGGCATGGACGGCGGCCGCGCGGAGGCTCGTACTGCCGCTGACTTTTTGCTCCGCCGGGACAGTGTTCTTTATTCTCGGGACGGAGCTCGTCTATTTCCTGCGGGAACAGGCCGTGGCCATGTCCCCTTCCGCCATTGGCATGGTGGCTATTTCCCTGGGCGGGATCGCGATCGCGTCGCTCGTGTGCGCCTTGCTTCCCGGGCGAGACCCATTTCGGCTTCCAGAACAGAGCAGGACGATTTACGTCTATGCCGCCGAAGGCGTGATCGTATTAACGCTCTTGCATCTGCGGATGACCGTGCCCCAATGGTTTGGGCACCCGTTGGTGCTGCGTTATTGGCCCTTCGCGCTATTGGGCTTGGCGTATCTGGGCGTGGGCACGGCGGAAATCCTGCGCAGGAAACAGCATCGCGTGCTAGCGGATCCGTTGGAAAACACCGGCATCCTGCTCCCTCTGCTTCCGCTGGTGGCATTCTGGTTCGCGCCGTCCCAAGCACATTATTCCCTCATCCTGCTCGCCGCCGGCGGATTGTACGCGGTGCTGTCGCTGATGAGAAAATCGTTTGGTTTTGGCATCCTGGCCACGCTGGCGGCCAACGGAGGGCTCTGGTACTTCCTTGCCGACAAGCCGGGGTGGCTGTTCGCCGATCACCCACAGTTGTGGATTATCCCCTTTGCGGTTTCCGTGCTTATCGCGGCCTATCTCCACCGCGACCAGCTCACTCCCACCCAGATGACCACGCTTCGTTACCTGTGCTCGGCGATGATTTACGTCTCTTCCACGGCGGACATCGTGATCCACGGCGTGGCCCATAGCCCTTGGCTGCCGCTGATCCTGGCTGGGCTGTCTCTAGCCGGCATCTTTTTGGGCATCGCGCTGCGGGCCCAGGCGTTCTTGATCCTGGGGTTGGCATTTCTGATTCTGGCTCTGGCGGCCATGATCCGTCACGCGCAGCTTAACTTGGGCTGGACCTGGCTCTGGTACGTGGCCGGCATTATCACCGGCGTGCTGATCATCGCCGTTTTCGCCTTCTTTGAACAGAAACGTGAACGAATGCATGAGCTCGTGGACGGGTTCAAGCAATGGGACGCGTAGCCGTTGGTGCGGCCAGTCGGTGCGGTTGCTGATTTCCGATTGCCACATGGCCGAATCGTGTCTCATCGGGGGCACACGTTCATGGTAGGCAGTCCGCGGCAGAGGGCCTATCATAAGAATGTGGTAATCACGCCCGGAATATTTCCTATAAATTTCCAGACCTGGTCCTACATTGCCTACCGTCACCATCCATTGAACCTCGTATGTCCACGTTGACTTTGGCTGAAGCGCAGCAGCGCGTCGATGATTGGATTCGCGACGTGGGCGTGCGCTACTTCTCGGAGTTGACGAACCTCGCGCAACTCGTGGAGGAAGTGGGGGAGGTGGCCCGCATTTTGTCCCGTGAGTATGGCGACCAAAGCTACAAGCCATCGGATGAAAACCGCGATTTGGCGGACGAGCTGGCGGATGTGCTGTTCGTGGTGATCTGCCTGGCCAATCAGACCGGCGTGGACTTGAACGCGGCACTGCTGCGTAACCTGGAAAAAAAGACCCGCCGTGACCATGCGCGGCACCAAAACAATCCCAAACTCCAACAGGGAGACGATTCATGAGCCTGACCATCATGCGCCGCATCAAGTTTTGCGCGGGCCATCGCCTGCACCGCCACGGCGGGAAATGCGAATTCTTTCATGGCCATAACTACGTGGCGGATTTCTTTGTCTCGGGCGACGAGACCGACGACGTGGGCCGGGTGATCGATTTCGCGGACCTCAAGCAGCGTTTCAAGGGCTGGCTCGACGAGCATTGGGATCACGGTTTTTTGCTTAGTTCCGCGGATGAAAATGGCATCTCGGCCATTCAGCAGGTAAAACCTTGCAAGTATTATGTGTTGCCGTACAATCCGACTGCGGAAAACATGGCGCGGTACCTGCTCGAAGAGGTTTGCCCGCAACTGCTCGCCGACACGCAAGTCACGGCCACTAAGGTCGTGATTTGGGAGACGGATGAGTCCTACGCGGAAGCCTCACTCGGAACACCAACGGGCAGCGAAACCGAAATCGCGCAATCCGCCCAAGCCTGACGAATTCTGATGGTCCCTCCGGCGCCCTACCGCAAATACATTCCGTAGATTTAAGCGATACGTTTCCACAAACTCACTAGGCGGGAGCAACTTCATGCGTTGGTATCGTGGATTTTTCGTCGCCGTGCTGCTGGCTGGCATGCCCCTGATCGGAGTCGCGGCGGAAAAGGACTGGCAAGAACTGTTCAATGGCAAGGACCTCTCAGGTTGGGTGCAACGCAACGGCACCGCCACGTACCGCGTGGAGGGGGATTCCATCTTGGGCCGTACCAGCGAAGGCAGTCCCAACTCTTTTCTCTGCACGGAAAAGGATTATTGCGACTTCGAATTGAAGTTCGAGGTGAAGGTCGATGACGAATTGAACTCCGGCGTGCAAATCCGCTCGCGGAGCGTGAAAGAGGACCGCAATGGCCGTGTCCATGGCCCACAAGTCGAAATCGCCACCAACGGGACAGCCGGCTTCATCTACGGGGAAGCGCTCGACACCGGCTGGCTCAGCGAGGACCGCACCGATCCCAAGGCAATGAAGGCGTTCAAGAACGGCGAATGGAACCAGTACCATGTCAAGGCGGTGGGCAACACGATTCGCACCTGGGTGAATGGCGTGCCCGTGGCCGATCTCAAGGATGAAAAGTCTGGCATGAAATGCGGCTTCATCGGACTGCAAGTGCATGGTATCCGCGAAGGGACCGGCCCCTACGAAGTCCGCTGGCGGAACATTCGATTCAAGGATCTTTCACCAAAGAAGTAATCCGGGGCGAGTTGCCACCCTCGATTCAGGCGTTGCGTTTGCGTTCCACGAATTCGCGGACCTTGATGCGCAGCTTCTCGCTAGTCCAGCCATTTTTTTCGGCCAAATCCAGCATGTCACGTTGGTCGTGCGGCGTGAGCCGAGCGACGGCCGCGTGAGCGGACCAGGAGAGGCTATCGCGCCGGTTTTCCGGAGGCACCCGCCTCGCCACTGATTCGTACCGCGACAGCATGTCCGCCGAGACGTGTCCCTCGCAGACCTGGGAAAACTCCTCGCCATACCGCATTTCTCCCGCACGCAGAATGTCGCCGATCCACCAGGGACTGGCCCGCTGGCACCACAGCGCGAACTGTAGCGGGCCGGCCCATTTCTCTAATTCCGGCGTGCCTGCCACTTGGACCGCTGACGAGGTAAACTGGAACTTTTCGAGGGAAATATGCGGTGGCGTGTTGGTCATCGTCATTTCATGAATGCGTGAATTTCCGGCACGATTTCGGCGTTGGCGACACGCCGCATTCCTCGAGAAATGTTCATAACGGAGGCAGCGTCCGTGGACAATAGCCCTCATCGATCCGCTTGGGGAACCTTCCCCTCAACGCGGATGCGCCGCAACCGAAGCACGGATTGGTCTCGCCGCCTTGTGCGAGAAAACACGGTCACGGTGGATGATCTGATTTGGCCGCTATTCGTCCAGGAAGGGGAGCACCAGCGGACCTCCGTGCCCTCCATGCCGGGCGTGGAGCGTCTGAGCATCGATTTGCTCGTAGAAGCGGTGGCTGCGGCGCGTGACTTGGGCATCCCCGCCGTGGCCATCTTTCCGGTGCCGGAGGCAAATGCCAAAACTCCCGACGCGGAAGAGGCGGTGAATCCCGAGAACCTCATCTGCCGCGCGGTCCGCGCCGTGAAAGAGGCTTGTGGCGAAGACATCGGAATCATTTGCGATGTCGCCCTCGATCCCTATTCCAGCCACGGCCAAGATGGGCTAGTCCGCGAAGGCTACGTGGTCAATGACGAAACGGTGGAGGTGCTCTGCCAGCAAGCGTTGGTGCAAGCCCGGGCGGGCTGCGACGTGATCGCCCCTTCGGACATGATGGACGGACGCGTGGCCGCCATTCGCCAGACGCTGGACGCGGAGAATTTTCAGCACGTGCAGATTCTCTCATACGCAGCGAAATACGCTTCCGCGTTTTATGGCCCGTTTCGGGACGCGGTAGGTTCGGCGGCAAATCTGGGCAGCGGCGACAAGCGGACCTACCAGATGGATCCGGCCAATGGCGACGAAGCGTTGCGGGAAGTCGCGCTCGATCTCCAAGAGGGAGCGGACATGGTGATGGTCAAACCGGGGATGCCCTATCTGGATATCGTGTGGCGGGTGAAGGAGGCTTTCCGCGTGCCGACGTTTGTCTATCAAGTGAGCGGAGAGTACGCGATGCTGGCCTCCGCCGAGCGGTTAGGAGCCGGAAACCGCGAAAAGCTGATCTGGGAAAGCCTGCTGGCCATGAAACGGGCCGGTGCCGACGGGATCCTCACCTACTTCGCCAAGGAAGTGGCCGAATGGTTAAGGGACGGTCGGTAAATTTACTGCCGACCGTCCTCAAAGAAAGAATCCGCACGAGAAGGACGTGGTGATCGGAGGCGCCACACCATGCCCAAAACCTATTTCTTCTCGTCGTCGTCGGTCGATTTGGCCTTCTTCTTTTTCTTCATCGAGAGCTTGTAGACCCGTACCTTGGGCAGTCCTAAGGGACTGCTTCCCTCGGACCAGCGTTCGGTCTCCTTCAACTTCACGATCCGCTCGGCCCGAGTAAGCACGCTGCGTGCCCGGGTCTGCCCGGCACGAATTTTCAGGCTGTTATCAATCGTCATCGGAGAATCTCCCGAAAATTTTTTGTTCAGCGGAGAAAAAGCTATCCGACCGAATCACTGTCGCCAACGTGCGATCCGATCGGCCTCGTGGGATTAGGTTTTTATGGCTCGGCGTTTGGCTTTACGGGCCTTGGCGTTTGCTGGACGCTTACCGTGATTCGCCTTCTTTAGCTTGCGATGTGGCTTGGCCATGGTGGCTCCTTCATAAATAGGGACTCCGCCGGCGGTCAACTGATGGCAGAATCCCCCATTATGCCAAGTTCTCCCCAAGTGGAAAAGAGGAAGCCGAAATCGTACAGGGCGAGGGGTTGCAGGTCAGCTTTTCCGGTTTGTGAGAGCAAGGACTGCCTTGGAACTGCAGTATTCATCGCGAACACTTCGCCGATAACGTAGCCACGCTCGAGTTCATTCACGTCGCCGGCTATCTCCATGCGGCAGCGATCATTATCGAGAAAACGAAAGAAACGAGCTGGTCGTCGTGTCCGCGTCTGCCGACAGTTTGCTGGCAAGGCCAATCCCAACAGGCCGCCCGAGAGCCGCAGACATGGCTACATGGAGCAGGGGGTGGTTGATCTCATCGAGATCGATCAAGACCCCTCGCTTCACGCGGAAATGGACGCTTGGCGTTTCTTAGGCAACTAACCACGCCCGCATGGACGACCCCGGCTACCGGCGGCAAGGGCTGCCGGCCCCCCGACCGCGTCGCTGAAAAAACAGGCCAAGCATAAGTGCCGGAAGGGCCGCCAGTAGGAGAGCGCCGGTGGTAGATTCAGGCACGGCCATGCTCCTACTTCCGAAGCGGTCTTTCAGAAGTGTGAAATCGGCGAGGTCGATGCGACCATTTCCGGAAAAATCTCCTTCGCGCCATGAACCGTCCGAACCGAAGTGCGTTTTGAGAATGCTGAAGTCCGTGAGATCGACTTCGCCGTCTCCATTCGCGTCTCCGGGAGATGGAGACACCACTGACAGTGAGATCTGGCCGGACAAGATTTCGCTGGCCGGTAATCTCCCATTGATTCCAAGGACGAGGCTATCCAAAAAAGGAGTGGCCACATGGGGATCCACCGAGACCTCAATTCGGTTGTTTCCCGTGACTCGAAATGGCACGGAAAGCAGAAGCATGGGGTCGCCGCCGTTGGATTTGCCAACCGTGTCGCTACCGACGGCTCCCGCCCCCACGATGGATCCCTCTCGCACCTCCGCTCGAGGGGCATTCGGAAAATCTGGTCCGAAAGTGACTGGCCCATTCAGTTCCAAGATTCCTGGCGAAAACTGGAGATCGATATGGGCCGCGAAGACACCGCGGGGTTCCGGCCGAATATCCTCAGCCAGGACGTGAAGCTGAAAAGTTTCACCCGGCATGACGGATTGGATAGGCGTTCCCACTTCGGACGCCGCTCGCAGCGACAGCCGCATGGTCTCACCGCGTGCCCCGCACGTTAGACCAAGGGTGCCCGCCAAGATCGTTACTAAAATCGTTTTTTTCACTGTTCCGTTGGTCCATCATTTAGTGCCCCTGATGGTAACCTCTACTGTGCATGGAGCGATGGGCGCTGTCAACGGAATGGTCTGATTCGGCACTCGTTTTTATGACTCCGGTCGCGGTGCGAGTTGTACGAGTGGTGGCTCGCTCACGCCCGGAAAAGCGTCTGCCGGTATTGCCGAGGCGTTGGTAACCGAGGAGATCGTGGTCGTGGCTTCACGCATCGGTACCAACGGAGCTTCTTCGTCAGATGCTGTGTTCTCCGCCGACGAACCCGCGCGCAATGGAATTTTCAGGATGGCCCCAATGGGAAGTTGTTCGGCATGCGCGAGCACTTCGCGATTGGCGAGATAGATCTCCCGTGCTCGGTAGGGATCGTTCCAATACCGCTCCGCCAGTCCAGCCAAGGTATCCCCGTCTCGTACTTGATGATAATGGAGGTCCGGCGTCGGATTCCGCGATTTCGGTTGGTTCAGCAGGCTGTCTTGGAATTGCGAGGCCATCCGAGGAGGCTCGGCCGGCAGAGCACGCAGCGGGGAATCCTCCGATGTGGCAAGGGGTTTGAACCGCTTTTGGGCGGGCCAGGTCGTGGCCGGCTCGATGCGTCCTTCGAAGCGTGGCAGGCCGGCTGTCGAGGATTCTAGGTTCTCCGCCGCCGACCGTCGTACAATTGCGGGTTCTGGAGAGGCAACAAATTCATCCGAGGAAGGGGTTTCGGGGGGCTTCCGAAATTGGAAGGCCAGCGCCACGCTGCCTCCCAGCAAGAGTGCCGACGTTATCCATCTGCGGCGTCCGCTCAACATGCCGTTTTCCTCCGACGAAATCGCTCTTGGACGACATAAATTCCCCTTTTTCGTCATCGGCTTGAGGGCCGAAGTGTTTCGAGATGATCCCCGCGAAGTGCGGAAATTCCGCCTGCGCAAAGATGAAGGTTGCCGCGAGTCACGCCGAACCGCCGGTGCCTCGAGAGAGGACAACATCCGGCGATTTTTGCCTCAACGGAATGCGGGTCAGGATGTGGAAAGCGGCTGAAACTCCCAAAGGTCTTGCCATGCCGTCGCCGCAACCAGCAAGGCATCGTCTTGGTGACGTGGCCCCACGATCTGCAACCCCAGCGGTAATCCTTGCGCATGCATGGCCTGGGGGATGCTGACCGTAGGTAGTCCGGCGAGAGACCAAGGTACGTTGAAGCTGGGATCACCGGTCGTTGTTAAATCGGCAGGAGCAAAACTGGGAGTGGTGGGAGTGATCAGGAAATCGACATCCATAAACAATCGATCGAAAGTCCGGGCGGCACGGCGTCGAAACCGCAGTGCCCGCGCATAGTCGGTGGCTGGTAACCGGTGCCCCATTGCCAAAAGGCTGGCGAATTTGGGCGAATATTTGCCTGCAAGTTGCGGATATTGTATTTGATGAATCAGCGCGGCATCCACGGCCATCAAGCAGCGGTGCATTTCCTGTATTTCTTGCCAATCGAGCGGAAAAGCCAAGGGGACCATCTTGAAATCCGCTTGCAGTCCTCTTTCGATGGCGGCTACGAAGTTCGCGTAGGTTTCCTTTTCCGTGAGCCGGCCATAAGGGCTTTGAAAGTACCCTACCCGCACGCGGCGCTTCTCAGCATGTTCTAATGCGGAATCAGGCATGGACGGCGTGGTGGAGACCTTCTGCTGTTGCCAGACGAGATAGACTTCCCGCACATCTTGAACCGACCGGGCGAACAACCCAGGATGATCGAGGTGTGGACTGACAGGCACGATTCCCCGGCGGCTGAGCGAGCCAAATGTCGGTTTGAAGCCGACGACTCCACAATAGGCGGCAGGTCGGGATATCGAACCGCCCGTTTGCGTTCCCAACGCCGCCGGACACATCCCCAATGCGACTGCCGCTGCGGAACCACTGCTGGAACCTCCCGGCGTATGCCGTGGATTCCAAGGGTTCTTCGTGGAGGGCGGATCAAAGGCCGCGAACTCCGTTGTTACCGTTTTACCGAGAATGACGGCGCCAGCCTTCCGCAATGCGGCCACCAAGGGCGCGTCTCGTTTGGCGGGCGCCCTAGGAAGATGGGGACAGCCCGCCCGCGTCGGCAGGCCGCGCACATCGAAAATATCTTTCACGCCGACTGAAATCCCATGCAGCGGACCGAGATTTTCGCCTTCTTGTGCACGCGCGTCCAACTCGGCGGCTTGCGTCAAAACCGATTCTTCATCCACGACCACCCATGTGGACCATTCGCCGTCTGCTTGCTTGATACGTTCGACGAGGCGCCGGACGTCGCTTAACACTTGACGTTCGCCGGACTGATACATTGTGGACAGTTCACGGATGCTCTTGATGTTGACCTCCCAGGAACGGCTGATCCAGAATTGCTGGTCGGGATGGTCCACCTTGTGAGAGCGGTCAACGATCGCGCTTCCGAAGGCTCATTCGATAGGGCTGGGGTGCCGATACTCGTCCACGTTGGGAATTACCCAATCTTGTGGGGCGTGTGGGTTCATTTCGATCGAGATTTCCCCAAATAACTCACCCTGGCGGGCGAGAATCTGCTTGTGCCGAATGAGTTCCATCATCGCCAGGAACAAGGAAATCATCTCAGCCTTTCTGTGATTCGGGGGAAACAAATCACGGAAAGCGACGGTCCCGGCCGCCCCCACCTGGTGCAGGACATTTCGCATATGCACGTGGATGGGGGTGTCGTCAAAAACGATATTGGCTTGTGACTGGTCCACGGCACCGCGGAGCAAACGGCCAAACGCACTGACCAGGTCCCACAGTTCGGCTCCTTCGATATTCACCTCCGCCGGATCGAGTGGACGGGCCGCAGGCTCCGGGGCGACCCGCGGTAACCGTTTTTGCCAATCCATGCCGTGCTCTTCGAGGATGCTCGCCGCGTCACGGACTTGCTTGTATTCGAGCAGTCGCCGCACGAGGTCCGTGCGTGGATCCTCGAGTGGTTCTCGCGCCTCTTCCTCAACGGGCAAGACGGAGCGGGATTTGATTTCAATGAGGACACTGGCCATTTCCAAGAAGTCGCCCACGGCGTTGACGTTGAGTTGTTCAAGAATGGCCAGATGGGCCAGAAACTGCTGAGTGATCGTGGCGATCGGGATCTCCACGATTTCAACCTCATGCCTCCGCACGAGGAACAGCAACAAATCGAGCGGACCGCGGTATGTTTCGAGATCGACGCGAAATTTTGACACCATGGTCCACCGCCAGAATTTCCCGATCGCCAGAAAGCAATCCCAGGCCCTTGCGGCCTGCATGCCGTTGACCCAGTCTTCCTAACGCATCCTAGGACACGTTGCAACGCCGGCCGGGGTTTATTGGAGCTCTCGGAGAAGCCCCAGCGAGTTCCAAAAAACCGAAACTCGAGGTTCAGACGCTTATTCGCTGGCAGTGCCCGAGCAAGTCATTCGCCAATTCTTGGATACGTGATATTTCTCCCACGACGCACGGGATGAAGTCGTGTCGCTCTTGGGATAGCCGGTCTGGCAATTCGGCGCTGCGATGAGCTAAAACCTCGGCGGCCATCCACACATTTTGCCACCGCGCTCTTTCGGTATGGCGTGCGTCACCCGTCCCTTGCATTCCGTGCCAGGTGTAGGACCAACGGAGGAAGCTGGCACGGCCAATGAGCCCCACGGGTTTCTTGTCACGAGTGATGGCGACGAAGCGGACGGACGCACGGGACATGAAATGAAAGATTTCATCCGCAGGTGCCGAGACATCATATTCCACGGCGTTCTTTTGCATGAAATCGCGAATGTGATTCGACCAAAAACCAGGGTCGGTAACATGCTGAAGAACGTTTTGGTCAGAGATAAGTCCCACGAAATGGCCATTTTCGTCCACGACTGGAGCGGCACCGGTTCGCACGTTTAGAAAATATTCGACCACCGAATGCAGTGAATCCGTCTGCTTGGGACACAACACGGCGGTCCGCATCACATCTTCGGCCGTGAAGCCTGTCAAGAGATTGCCCAGTCGACGATTTTCAGCGGGATCGATGGATTCGTCGTCCAACTGAGCCGCGGAAACCACGCGGTTGCGCCCAGATTCTTTGGCCAAGAGCAGAGCTTCGTCGGCAAGATGCACTAAATTCTCCGGATCGCCAGCACGTTGCCAGCCGCAGACGCCAATACTCACGCGGACGGAAATCTCTTTGCCATCGACATCGAAGGACCGTTGCTCGATCGTCTTGCGGACTCGTTCAGCCCATTCCGCCGCGCCGGTTTCGTCCGTCTGTGGCAATAGAATGCAAAACTCTTCTCCCCCGTGACGGCCGACCGAATCGCATGCTCGGCAGTGCGCCATCAGCGTCTCGGCAACTCCCCGGATGATATGGTCGCCGGCCGCATGCCCATGCGTATCGTTGACTTTTTTGAAAAAGTCGATGTCCAGCAACGCACAGGAAAGCTGATTGCGGTAGCGATACGCACGATCCCATTCCTGATCAAACAGTTCCATCAACGTACGGCGGTTCAAGGCTCCAGTCAGGGGATCGATGCGGGAAATTTGCTCCAAGTCTTGATTTCGGATTTCCAGTTTTCGCGATTCCGCTTCGAGTTTGCTCTTGGCGCGGCGCAACGCGACATTTTGCTCGTGCAGCCTGCCCGACATTTCTTCCAGTTCGAGTCTCGCCTCGGCCACTTCACGTAGTGAGCGTTGCAGCGCGATTTCGGCTTTTTTGCGCTCCGTGATATCGATGAGCGCGCCCACCACGCGCTGGGACCCGTCGTGGGCATCCCGAATGAGCGCGCCTCGACATAAAAACCAGGCTTGAAAAGCGTGGTCCACTTTCACGCGATATTCGATATTCAACTCGCTCGTGCGACCAGCTACGTAGTCCTGTAATGCCCGAGCGACACGCGCACGATCGTTTGCGTGCGCTAATTCGAGCCACTCGGCGAGGTCTTTAGGCCACGACTGTTTCAAGCCTAGCAGGTGTGCCAGCGGTTGCGTGATGTAGAAATGGTCGTCTTGAACATTCCAATCCCACATGCCACATTGGGCCGCGGCCAACGCCAGTCGGTAACGCGACTTGCTGGTGCGCAATTCCTCCTGCAACCGGTAGGCTTCCACGGCAGCTTTCGCGCGAGCTTGCACGACGCGGGGTGAAAACGGCTTGGTGATATAGTCGACCGCGCCGGTCGCGAAGGAACGCGCGAGAACGTCATCCCCGTCAGCGGAGGTGATCATGATCGCCGGAATGTCACGCGTCGCTTCGTTGCTTTTCAGGCGCTCTAGGAGTTCAATACCGCGCATTCCCGGCAAATCATAGTCCAGCAGAATGAGGTCCAGGGAATGTTTGTCGATGAGTTGGTGAGCATGAAGCGGGTCCGTGGCCTGAAGAGTTCGAAAATCCATTTCTCGCAACACCACCTCCAAAACTTGCCGGCTGCATGGTTCCGCATCGACGATGAGCACCAGAGGAGTCTCATCGCCAAGCCTTGATTCGGCCTGATAGGAGGGCAGTTCCCCCGGTCGTGGTAATGACCACGCCCTCGCGATGGGCATTTCGATCTTTTCACTGGGGGACATATCTTTGTCCGTGCTGCTGCGATGCTAGAAGGTCACAATGGTGCATTTTGCCGAACCGGGTGTGAATTGCTTCGTCCGGCCACCCCACTCGTCACGAAGACTGCCTTACACCGCCCGATGATTTCAAAGGAAGCATAGGTTGTGGATGGCGGTAATGCCTCGCTCACAAAGGCTTAATGAAAACAGCATGCAAATCTAATAAAGAGGTTTGCTTGACGTAGTTCCATTGTCGATACACATTGCGTGGAAGTTTGGAGAGACGCGCTCATTCAAACAGGACGATCCCGCATTTTCCGTCTAAACGTTAATTTCACGCACGAGTTCCAATCGCGGAGAGCGGGAAGGAGATGGGAACGTTAGGCTCCAGGGATTCCAAAAAACCGCGCCGCGCGGCAGGTGTAGCAGACGTGAGCCGTACCACCATCGATACCTTCCAATACGAATTTTCTATCGACGTGTCGCGACCGGTAGATTGCAAACTTCGCAATTACTCGTGCGTTTGTCCGCACGTTCCTATTCGTATTTCCACGTCCATTCCGAATTATCGTAGCGCTCTCGAGCAAGACGCCGGACACGTGCTCGCGGTAAATCTTGTCGACGCTCACTCGTCTGCCAGGCTTGCTCAATCGCGACGGACAACGCTTCCCGGGTAAGCGGTAGATTCGTGATAAACGCACCATGGCTTCGTTGTCGGCGATATGCAGGCTGCCGGGGTGGCGATGCCAACAATTCCGTTACCAACTGCAAAGGGAAATCGTATAGCATTGTGCCGTGATAGAGAGAGCCGTGCCGCCCTCGCCGCAGGCTGTTTCCCGAGAATTTTCTGCCATTCCAGGCCAAATCGCTCGTCCCCTCGTGCGCGATGCCAGACAAGGATGATCCTAACGTTTGAACGAAACGGGAGTGGACGTCCGCATGGGCGCCTGTAATCGACTGCCACTCCGGGCGGTCGCCGTGATGGATCGCCAGCGAGTACATCAAACAGCCCGGGCCAATCACCACCGCTGCGCCACCGCTGCATCGACGTAATACGGGAATTCCTCGGCGTTGGCAAACTTCGACGTGAAGCTCTTCCCTCGCGCGGGAAGATCGTCCCAAAATGACGCAGAATTCAGACGATTCCCAGATCCTCAAGGTCTCGCGGAAATTCCGTTCCTGATTGGCCTGCTCGAACAAAGCCTCATCCAGCGCGAGGTTTTCCGCTGGAGACGGTAAAGTGAGATCCAGAAAGTCCATGAGTCTCGACCGGATGCAGTGTTGCCGGTGAAAAGATTGTCGTGGCGCAGCCGTGCGTTGGCCTGGCAACGAGATTATGGCTACGCCTGCGCGCGGGCAAGTGGATTGCTAGAGAACCCGGTGCGACGATGAGCGGGCGCCGTGTATACTACCCAGGATCACAATTCGTGGTGAGCGGAAGAGAGGCAAGCATGAGTCGCGCACGAAATCACATTCGCTGGGGCATCCTCGGGGCGGCGCTCTTCTGTTTAGGGGCAGGAGTGCTCTGGCGGCACCCCCAGTCCGAGCGCGAAACCGCCACGGCTCAGGAGCGTACGGCCCAGGCGATTCCAGCAACCCCGCTGGAAGCTATCCCCTTTGATGGAGAACAGGCTTACCAATACCTCCAATCCATCTGTGATCTCGGGCGACGTCCTACCGGTTCACCGGGCATGCAGGCCCAACGAAAGCTGATTGCCGAACATTTTCAGGGGTTGGGGGCACAAGTTCGGCAGCAACCATTCGCCTTTCGCCATCCGGTGGATGGTTCCCGCGTGGAAGGAGCGAATGTCATCGTGCACTGGCATCCGCAAACGAAGGAACGCTTGCTGCTTTGCGCGCATATCGATACCAAGCCGTATCCCAGTGAGGATCCAGTGCGTCCCACGGGACATTTTATTGGCGCCAATGACGGAGCTAGTGGGCTGGCGGCGCTGATGGAAATGGGCCGCCACATGAAGCAACTGTCTGGCCCGTTGGGGATCGACTTCGTGTTTTTCGACGCCGAGGAATTCGTGTTCAACGAACGGGATACTTACTTCTTGGGATCCCGCTGGTTCGCGCGCATGTATGTCGCGGATCCCCCAAATTACCGCTATCGATATGGCGTCTTGCTCGACATGGTGGGCGACGCCGATCTACTAATCAAACGGGATTATTACAGCGTCAAATGGAAAGATACCCGCCCATTGGTGGATGATATCTGGCGCGTCGCGCGTGAATTGGGAGTGCGTGAATTCGTGTCGCGTCGAGGGCCGATCGTGCTTGATGACCATATACCCCTGCGAAACACAGCGCGAATTCCCACCTGTGACATCATCGACTTCGACTACCCCTATTGGCATACCGAAGCCGACATTCCGGGAAACTGTTCGGCGGATAGCTTGGGCAAAGTCGGCAGCGTAGTTTGGGAATGGCTCCGCCAAATGCAGCAGGGTCACACTTTTTAAATGCGCGAATACATTCCGCCCGCGAGTTCGATCGGGCGTGCATTCGAGCTTGGGACGATCGCTAGAGCCTCCCTTCCGTCCCCTGACAGGCATTTTATTTTTGCTACCCACTTTACCTCGGCCAGCGGCGTCGCTAGTTTGGTGGTCGCGATGGGCTGGCAAAGGCACGGCGAGGGATTTCAGGCAAACATCCCAAGCTGGCCGGCTCATCATGCTTCCCACCAGGATGCGGGTTGGTGCAGGGGACCAACGCTAGGCGGCGTGTCCTGTCATTAGGCGGTACGCTTGCGCGCAAGGGGAACCAGTATGAGAAACGTGATGCGATCCGGGGGGATCATCTGCGCTGTCGGTTTGGGAGTCTTGTTTTTCGGCACATCGGTAAGAGGACAAGAACAAGAGACGGACGTCCAGGAAGCGGTCGAGGCGGAAGCCACGGCATCGGAACTTTCTCCGGGCGATAACGCCTGGATGCTCACCTCGTCCGCGCTGGTGTTGATGATGACGGCTCCCGGTCTGGCCATGTTCTATGGGGGGCTAGTCCGCAAAAAGAACATTCTCGGCGTGATCATGCAATGCTTCTTCCTGATGGCTTTGATGACCATCATTTGGGCCTGTTGGGGCTACTCGCTCTCTTTTGGAGGGGATGGCGAGTCGAATCCTTGGATCGGCAATGGCGACTATCTCTTCATGGCCAACGTGCAAAGCGAATGGGATGACGCCGCGAAAGAGTCGAAAACTCCGATGGAAGGGAACATTCCTCGGCTGACGCATATGCTTTTCCAAGGCATGTTTTTCATCATTACGCCCGCCCTCATCTGCGGTGCTTTCGCGGAGCGGATGAAGTTCAGTACGATGGTCGTGTTCTCAATTCTGTGGGGCACGATCGTCTATTGTCCTTTGTGCCACTGGGTTTGGGATGGCGGACTCCTCGCCTTCGACTCCCCCACCGCCATCGCGAATGGGGCGCTCGACTTCGCGGGGGGGACGGTGGTTCACATTAGCTCGGGAGTTTCGGCCCTGGTTTGCGCGCTGGTGATGGGACGCCGCTTGGGATTCGGTTCCGACCCCATGCCTCCGCATAATTTGACTTACACGGCTCTGGGAGCGGCGCTATTGTGGGTTGGCTGGTTCGGTTTCAACGCCGGCAGCCAATTGGCATCGGATGGAGTCGCGGCGAGCGCCTTCGCGGTCACGCACTTTTCCGCCGCGGCTGGCGCGCTCGGCTGGGCTGGCGCGGAATGGCTGCTGCGAGGCAAGCCCACCGTTTTGGGAACCTGCTCCGGAGCCGTGGCTGGTTTGGTCTGCATCACGCCCGCCTCCGGTTTCGTGCAGCCGATGCCCGCCATCCTCATGGGATTATCCGCTGGCATTGTCTGTTTTTATGCCTGCACGAAGTTGAAAACGTCGCTGGGTTACGATGACTCTCTCGATGCGTTCGGCGTGCATGGCGTGGGCGGGACCTGGGGGGCGGTTTTGACCGGGGTCTTCGCCACGCGAGCGGTCACGGACATGGCCGACGGAGCCCCTTTAGGATTGATCGAAGGGGGTTCCATCATCACGGGCCAAATCGTCGCCTGTTTGGTGACCTACGTATTAGCGGCCGTGGCCACTTTCTTGCTGCTGAAGATCCTCGACGCGACCATGGGTTTGCGTGTATCGCAGCAGGACGAAATCCAAGGCTTGGACCTCAGCCAGCATGGTGAGGAAGGATACATCTTCATTTGATGCCGAGGCGAAGCTTGTGGAGGCAAAATGTACTGGCTTCGTGTAGGTCGCCATTCATCCGCAGTGAAACGCGGAGGGACAAACGAAACCGAGAGTGCTGTCCTCTGGCTTGAATGCCGCTGGTGCAACCGCCGAATTCCCCTGGCAATTCGAGCTTGAGGGATACCCACTTTATGGCCCGGCATGGAACCTTTAGGATGGTCTGAGAAACAGCAATCCATCCTTCCACACCGGTCTGGACTCGTTCAGGAGATTCACTAGAAATTTCGGGAGGATTCACATGCAAAAAATCGAAGCCATCATTCGCCATTTCAAGCTGGAGGCGGTAAAAAACGCGCTCAGCGAACAAGGTGTGCAGGGAATGACGCTGACCGAAGTCCGCGGCTTTGGCCGCCAAAAAGGCCATACGGAAATGTACCGTGGCACCGAGTATGCCGTGGATTTCGTGCCAAAGGTCAAGATCGAGATCGTGGTCAGTGATGATCGGACGGACGCGGTCGTGGATACGATTCTCCGTTCGGCTCAAACCGGCCAGATTGGCGACGGAAAAATCTTCGTGTCGGAACTGAAAGAGGCGATCCGCATCCGCACGGCGGAAAAAGGAGGCGAGGCCCTGTAATCGGCATACGTCATACGCTGAATAGCACCGAGTTCTGACGCCTGCGAATCGCGAACAGTGCGTCATTCCTCGGGTGTGACGCTGGCGAACGCTTGCCGTATATTTAGGCTCGTTTCATCACGTCGCACAGAAATTGCTCAACCCAAGAAGTGCGAGATCGCACGGCGGACGGTGCATCGCCGTGGCATTTGCATTCGGTGTAGTTCGGGCACGTGGCCATTACCCTTCCTTCCCACATCCTGGAAGCCAAGCACCGCCTCGCGGAAGGTCGGCAGAAACTTTCCGAAAAACACCGGTCTGGGGTCCCCGGCCATCAGATCGGCGCGCATCTCACGGATGTAATTGATGGAATCGTTTCGCAGGTGTTTGATGCCGCGCTCGAAGATCTCCAACTCCCCTCGCTGCGCCGGCACGTGGCGTTGGTGTCGCACGGAGGCTACGGACGACGCGACCTGGCCCCTTTTTCCGACGTGGATCTGATGATCCTGTTCGCACCGCCGTCTGGGGAAAACATCACCCAATTGGCACGGCGGCTGATGGGGGACCTCTTCGATACCGGTCTGACGCTGGCGCAAAGCGTGCGTTCCCCGTTGGAAGCCTGCCAGTTGGCCATGGGCGACGCGATGATTGCCACATCACTCATGGAATCCCGCTTTCTGGCTGGCAGTGTGTCGCTCTACACGGAGTTTTTTCAACGTTTTCAGCGCAAGTTGCAGGGGAGCCAGCGGCGTTTGTTTGCCGCCATAGAAAAAGCGCGCTACGAGGAACGGGACCAATATGGCGGAACGGTCTACTTGCTGGAACCGAACGTCAAACGCTCACCCGGTGGGCTAAGAGACATCCATTTCATGCGGTGGTGCGGTTTTTTGCGCTATGGCACGTCCGAGCCGGACAATCTGCTTTTGGCGGGAGCCTTTTCACCTGAGGATCACCGGCTGCTCCGGGATGCGGGCGAATTCCTGTTGCGACTGCGGCACGAAATGCATTTTCACGCCAACATACCGCAAGATCTGCTCACGCGGCTGGAGCAAGTTCGTGTGGCGGATGCCTTCGGCTATGCCGAGCAGCCTCCCATCCTTCCCGTGGAACGTTTCATGCGGGACTATTTCGCCCATACGCAATTCGTAATGCAATTGGCCCGCCGGATCGTGGAGAGCAACCGACCGGGTGCCCGTGCCCGCCGCATGATGCGCCTGATGGCCAGCCATCAGGTGGAGCGGGAATTTCTGGTGAGTCCCAGCTTTATCGATGCCACGCGGCGCGGTAAACAGCGGCTCTCGGAAAGCCTCGGGCAAATCCTCCGCCTGGCCGATCTCGCGAATCTCTACAACAAGCGAATTGGACACGAAACTTGGGAACATATCCGCCGTTCGATTTCCCAGATCGACGACGAGTTAACTCCAGAGGCGATCCAGCATTTTCTTTCACTCATGGCCCGTCCGACTCGGCTCTACGAGCTGGTTCATGCGCTGCACCAAGTGGGCGTGTTGGAGAAGGTCATTCCGCAGTTCGCCCATGCCCGCTGCCTGCTGCAATTTAATGAATATCACAAGTACACGGTCGATGAGCACTCGCTGAGGACGATCAAGCACGTGGCATCCTTCCGCGAGGACACTGGACTACTGGGACATGTCTACAATTCGTTGAAAAAGAAACGCACTCTCCACCTGGCGTTACTGCTGCACGACTTGGGAAAAGGTTACGACGAAGACCATAGCGAAGTGGGCGCGCGGATCGCCATGGACGTGGCGAATCGGTTGCGGCTGCCGGCGGATGAGGCGGACACCATCCAGTTCTTAGTCCACAAACACCTGATGATGTCGCATTTGGCATTTCGGCGAGACACCAGTGATGAGCAATTGGTCATTCGCTTCGCCGTCGAGGTCGGATCGCCGGATGTGTTGCGGATGCTGTTTTTGTTGACAGCCGCCGACTTGGCCGCCGTGGGTCCCGGCATGCTCAACAACTGGAAGGTCGAAGTGCTTTGCGAGTTGTTCGAAAGAGCGATGATGCATTTGGCCGGCGAGACGACATCCTTCGATAGCGAATACCGCTATGGCGCGTTGAGGCGTGAAATATTGCAGGCCCTGCCGCCTGAAACCGAACAAGCCACCCTCGAAAAACTTGTCAAGGAATTGCGGCCATCCGTACTCCGTGCTGACATTCCCGAAAATACGGCGAAGCTGCTACACACGCTGGTCGATCTGCCTCGCGGAGAGACCGTCGTCCAATTCCATTTCACACCCCAAAGCGGCACCCTCGCTATCCAGGTAGGTGCCCATGAAGCGATCACCGATGGCATCTTCCACAAGATCGCGGGAGTGCTCTCTTCGCATCGTTTGCAGGTGCTTTCAGCGGAGATCAACACGTTCTCCAACGGCTTGATTCTTGATACGTTCTTCGTCATCGATCCGGACCATGTTGGAGAGCCGCCACTCGAGCGTCTTGAATCAATTGAGCGCGCCTTACGGCAATGCCTGCGGGATCCGGGGGATGCTAGTCCGAAGTTCGTGCCGTTGTGGTCCTCGCGCCCCGCCTCGCAGCAACTGGAAATTGAGAAGGCGGCCCGATTGCCCACGCGTGTCCGCACCGACAATGACACCTCGGAAAAGTTCACGATCATTGACGTTTTCGCACACGATCGTCCAGGCTTGTTGTACGCTTTGGCCCACGCACTTTATGATTTGAAATTGTCTCTCCGTGTGGCGAAGATTGGAACGCATCTCGATCAAGTTGTGGACGTTTTTTACGTAACCGAAGAAGACGGAGGGAAGGTGGAATTGCCCGAACGCCTCGCGGAAATCAAGGAACGTATTCATCATGAAGTGGATAAACTTCAACACTCGGCGTAACATGGCAGAGTACAAATTGCGCCAAGTTCATTGAATCGATCCGCTTTACCGGCAACGTTCATTTATCGGACTGCTCGCGATCAGAAGTGTGGTGCAGGGATGATTCCTTCCAATCGACGATCGGCATTCGGCCATCCAGAAGAGAACGGCAAGGTTCCGAACCGGCGCGTGTACGGCGGCACCAGCAATTTACGTCGTTGTCCTCATTGTCAGCGACGGTTCGAGCCGCTAGTTCCTGCATGGCTGCCGTTCTGCAGTGAGCGCTGCCAGCTCATCGACCTGGGCCGTTGGTTGGGAGAGGAGTACCGCGTGCCAGGAAAGCCCCAGGACTTACCGGAAGAATGGCTGCCGGAGGACGAGTAAACCTCTCTGAGGTTCGACAGCAGCGCCCATCGCTACCACATGTGTTCGAGTTGAGCGACGTAATCGAGTGCTTCGTCGACCTCTGGCACTTCCACTCCTTGACAGCGGCCTGCCTGATCGCACTCGGAGAGGGTCATGAGGGTCTCAAAGTCCTCGGAGGCCATCAGCCGCTGCTTGGCCCGGTGCCCCAGTTTCCCTTTGCGTAACTGATTGGCTTCGGTGTGGTGCTGTATGAGCCAATGCGTGCGTGGCGTGATCCAGCCTTGCAATACCTCGACCGCGGCGGCTTCGTGGTTTTGAGGATCGATTGCCTTGCCCACGTCGTGCATTAGGGCCGCCAAAAGGAATTCCTCATCGTAAGGCGATTTTTCTCGTGCCAAATCGAACACTTGCAGGCTGTGGTATAGCGCATCCCCTTCCGGATGGCTTGCCTTGGGCTGCATTACATTCTCCAGTGGCAACAGCAACAGCTTGAACAACTCGAAGCCGTCGATACCGCGCCCCGCATTCAAATTCTCTTGATCCAAATCGATATCCGGGCTGGTTTGACGTAGGCGATGTTCCAGTTGTTCGATGCTGGCACGGGCCAGCGTTTTACCACTAATCGCGCAGCGAAATGGATAATCCAACAAGCGAGTCGGATAGACGTGCAGTTCAAGCACAAATGCATCCCGGGCACGGATCGTCGTATGCAATCTCTCTCGTCCACGACGAAAAACGCGCGAGCGCTCCACCTCGTGCCGTAGCCCTAGTTGATCGAGCACGGCGATCACCGGCTCGACCGAGTCGCAGAACAACTGCACGTCGATGTCGGAGCCTTGGCGGATCGCGCCGGACCACACGCTGCCCACGAGACGCGGACAAAAGCGAGCTAGTTCCCGCATGACGCGTAGCGCTTCAACGCGCATCGTCTGCAAATTCTCGGAGACGCACTCAGCTCGCGGCGATTCGTATAGCCGCGTCAGCACGGCGACCTGATCCCGAATTTCCTCGTGCGAAGGGAGGTGGGCTGGATGCACCCACCCGATTTGCGTGCGACGTGCCGCCTTCATTTTGGCACGGTAGTAATCTGTTTCGTCGCGTTGATAGAGGA
Organism: Pirellulales bacterium; assembly: GCA_028289405.1. Lineage (GTDB taxonomy): Bacteria > Planctomycetota > Planctomycetia > Pirellulales > JANQPP01 > JANQPP01. Next base: position 136,672 of record JANQPP010000109.1, on the reverse strand, counting down.
GACGCGCGGCTTCCCACGCGATCTTCCGGCGCAGTTTATCACCAGACATAAGGCATCTCCGGGGTATTTTTCCGCGCCGGCTATCGTCCCCCCCTTTCAGGCCGGTTGAAGAGTGCAGCGATTGTGGTAACTCAGTCCCATCTATCTCAGCATCGGCAGCCGCCCAGTTCGTGTCAACCCAACCGAACGGGCAGCAAAGCGGATTACACGTCGAGCGTCAACTCTCTGAAACATGGCCTCGGATTCACCCGGACCGCCAATTCCGAACCGAATCGTGGCGTTCTTTCCCATCTCCTTGTTAGTTTGGGAGTTAAATGGCTCGTGCCGGATTTTCCGGAAAGGCTACCTATGATCGGCGTACGGATGGCACCGGATATGCGAAAGGTGAAGTCGTGCAGGAACGCAGAGAGCTCATCCTCGCCCCTGCCCAGTATCAGCATTGGAGATCGACACCATGAAGACTGTGACCCGTTTACTACTCATCCTGCCATGCCTCGCCGCCGCGGCAGATCCGGCACGAGGGACAACCATCAATAAAGTCCCGGGCAACGACTCGATCGGATCGGCGCAAAATCTCGACGGATTGTTCTCCCTCGACTTCAACCCAGACATCGGCGACATCAACGGCACGAACACCTCCCTGACGTTGCCACACGCGACGGTGCTGGGTTTCGGTGACAATACGTTTGATTACTATTCCTTCACCGTGGCCTTCCCGAATACTTTGGGGATCTTCGACATCGATCACACCTCGGCAGCCGGTGGCCAATCGCTGGATTTAGAGCTATTCCTGTTCGCGCTCGACGGCACCTTGCTCGCTCAGAACGACGACTTCTCACCCGTCACGGCAGGGGCTGGCGGCAGCATTTCCACTGAAGACCCTTTCATACAGCACACCTTCACCGATCCGGGCAGATACGTGATCGGAGTAGGCCGATTCAACTCGATCGCCCTACCGACAGGCATTGGCGGTTCGGAAATAAAACCCGGCGATCAATACACCTTACATGTTTCGGTACCAGAGCCTGCGACCGCTATATCCGCGATTGCAGCGCTGCTGGGTGTGTGGTTCTGCCGTCGCCGCTTGTTCCGAAGTGTCTGACATCACGTCGCGAAAGCAATTTCGTTCTCCAGTCCGCTGCCCGATACCTGACTCCCATGCACTGAGCCGCTACATTGGAATCAGGCGCCGGTCGATCGGTTTTCCCGGCCCATCGGCCCATCGATCGCATGCGCTGACCGTCAGGCGATCCGCGCGGATCACCCGACGGCCCGATTCCCTGCAAGCCATAAGCGGATGTACCAGACCCGGCGAAAGCGGTATCAATTCTCCATCCGTTCCCTGCTAATCCTGATGACCCTACTTGGCGGGCTGCTTGCATGGTGGGGTGCTGATCTCCAGCGGGAAATTCGGCGGATTCAAGGCATCCACACGCTACTCGCTTGGGGCGGCACCGTGCAAACCGTCCGCGACCCTTCTTGGCGGGGCAGCTTCTTGAGCCTGCTCGGTTGGGACGCCGGAAAACGGGTCGATAGCGTGGCACTTTCCGGCAAGCAAATCACCGATGAGTCTACCGAAATTCTGCGTCGCTTCCCCGAATTGAGGGTCTTGCGGCTGTTTGAATGCCAAGTGACGAACGCCGGTTTTCAGAATCTCGCACCGCTCGAAAAGCTGGAACATTTGGACATCCATGGCACACAAATCACGGACGCGCCACTTTCTCGGCTCGCCAATTTGCCACGGCTTTCGACCCTGGTGTTGGATGGCGTGCAACTCACGAAAACCAGTGCTGTTCATTTAGGCAACATCCACGCTCTGAACTCGCTGGGCCTGGTCGGTGGTCAAGTCGACGGCGAATCGATCCGTCTCTGCGCTGAACTTCCCCAAGTCGCCGTGCTGGTGGCGGACGACACTCGGCTGAACGATGATGATCTACTCCCGCTGAAAGAATCGCCCCATTTACAGATGCTTTTTCTCGACACTCCGGGGATTACCGACGCCAGCATCCCCCTGCTTGGTAGCCTGCAATCGCTGAAGTCTCTCACACTGGTTCAAGCCAAGCTCACTCCAGAAGGGCAACAGCGGCTGCGTCAGATGCTGCCGGAAACGATGGTCTCTTTTCATTGAGGCAGAGCAGAACCACCAAGGTCCATTTGACTGTTGCCGACAGATTCTTGGATGCTAGGAACAGTCGCTTTCAACAATTCTCGACACTCTGCGTCCCCCGATTTCTCGACGAATCGTCCACGAGCAAGAATCCAAGCAAAGTCCAGCATCGACTTTGACGATTATTACGACCAAGCGGACTGGCGCGGATTTATGGCCACTTCCGTGAGCGAAACTGAAAGTTTGGTCAGTATGGGAAGCGTGGGCATGTGCAAGCAGGCAGAATACGTCAGCGTAAGCAAATGGGGCATCTTCTTGCTCTTCTCGCTGGGTTGCAGCGGGTGCCACATGTTTTCCATTCGAAACCATCCTCCCGTTTATGAGCCGGTCGAACCGGTGGAAGTGGCTCGGGAACTAGAAATGGTCACCCTACCCGAATATCGAATCGCGCCGCCCGATTTGTTGTTGATCTCCGCTTTGCGGATCGTGCCCAAGCCACCCTATGTCATCAAGCTGCTCGACCCTTTGCTGATTTCCGTGGCAGGCACGCCGTTCCCTGGTGAAATCAATTCGACCTATCAGGTCCAACCGGACGGGACCGTGCGGCTGGGGCCCGGCTACGGTGGTGTGAAGGTCGCGGGCCTGACCATCGAACAGGCGAATCAGGAAATCGAACGACACTTGCTTTCCCGCGGTCTCACACAACCCGAAGTTTCGGTCAGCTTGTTTCAAGCGGTCGGATTGCCACCCATCAACCGCGATTACGTCGTGGGACCGGATGGAAAAGTCAACCTCGGCGTGTACGGAAAGGCTTATGTCACGGGCATGACCGTGGACGAAGCTCGGGAAGCCATCGTGGAAAAGCTTTCCGAAACACTCGATCGGCCAGAGGTTTCGGTCAGTGTACTGGCGTACAACAGCAAGGTTTACTACCTCGTGCTGGAGGGGGCTGGACAGGGAGACCGATTGTTCCGCCTGCCTGCCACGGGAAATGAAACGGTGCTTGATGCCATCTCACAGGTGCAAGGACTGTCGAACGTATCCAGCAAAAAGATCTGGATTGCTCGGCCCAGCCCTCACGAGAAGGGCGTCGATCAAATATTGCCGGTGGACTGGGTCGCCCTCACGAGACATGGTGACTCCGCCACGAACTTCCAGGTCCTGCCCGGGGATCGGGTTTTCATCTCCGAGGACAAACTGATCGCGTTGGACAGCTTCATTTCCCGGGTGACGCAGCCGATCGAACGGGTATTCGGCGGCGTCCTGTTAGGCTCGCAAACCATTCAGACGGTAAACCGCTTCCCACAAGGTTTGAGAACATTCTAGGGCGGGAGGGCAATGGGTACTTTACCGTTGCTTGACCAACGCATAAGTAAAGTGACAAACAGGCTCGCGCTGGAAGCAGACGATATCAGCCGAAAGCGGCAGGGAGAAATCATGATGAAGGAACACAACGCGAAGAAACGATTCGTGTTGGGAAGTCTCGCGGTGGCATCCGTGCTCTGCGGTACTTGCGGAATCTCACGCACGTTCGCGACGGGATCTCACCGCCAACTCCCCCGCGTGGATGAGCAGTACCCAACCAACGCGACATTCGGCTACTATCAGCCGCGTTGGCGCAAATGGCCCACTCAGCGGATTCCCCAACGGGCGGACATGGGAGAAGGAACGTCGCCCAGAATCCCCCGTGCGATCCTGCCCGCGCCAGCTCGTGAGGATGAGGGCGTCCGTTTGGGCCCTAACTTACCGCCGGCGGCGACGGATGAACTCCCTGGTGAAGTAGAAGAGGCTGAGGGAGGAATCACATCTCCGGATCGTCCCACGATTGTGCCGGAAGCTCCCTCCAATGAAGAACAGCCGGCACCCGAGCGCGGGCCTGTCCCTTTTCCGCAAGGACCTCAAACCCCGCAGACGAATCGTCCCAACGTTTTTGTTCCCCCTGGAATTCCCGGCACGACGCCAGGACAAACTCCGGCGGTGCCACAAACACAGCCTCGGTCCAATACACTTCGTGAGGATCCGGGCCTTTTTCCGCCACCGCCTGACATCTTCGACGTGCTGACGCCTGGAAACGTTCAACAACAGGATGCCCCCAAAATCCAAGAGGAAGCGGAGCAAACCGTCGCCTCCAGCAAATCGCCAACCGGCAGGACCCGCGCTGTTTCGCTTCACGCCAGCCACGTCCGCGATTCGGCGAAGAACCGCTCGGAAGTGACGTTCGCGGAAGCAAGAGATTCCCATCGACACGACGCTCCCACGACGCGCTCGCACTCCGGACGCAGACGAAACTCTCTCCGGCGAGAAAAGCCTATCGCGGAGATTCAAAGAGTCTCTTGGGTCGTCGAGGTGCCGAAAAATTCCGAGTCCCCCAGAGGCCGAGTGGAAGCGGCAGAGCGACCAAGACGAGCGAACGCCTTACGGTAGTGTGAGCTAGTGAATGGCGGGAAATCGGCGGAGGGGGAATTCACTGGGGTGTGAACCGCTTTACCTCCCAACGGTAGTTGTCCGGATTTCCTCGTGCCAATCGCTGATAACGCATCGGATAGCCGTACCGCGGATCGAAACTTGCGTACAGTTGGACATCGACACCTTGCTTTACGTTGAAGGCGTCGTTTTCCTGCTTCTCTAGGTCTTCTTGAATCTTCTCGAATTGCCCGTTGACCGACCAAGCTGCCCAGGTCGAACGCTGCGCCACGGGCGTGTCATTCCGTGTGAGCTGCACCACTTCACCCTTCTCGACCTCGACTTTGAATGTCACCGGCTGAGTGGAGCTGTAGAAGTCGATTTCCATGCCATAGGTGTCGACGCCCTCGGATTTCCAGCGAGCTAGCGCCGCTTCCACTTCCGACCGAGTGAGGCGCGGCTCACTTTCGCGGGGCAGTAGCGCGATCACGCCGATCATCAAGACCGGCAAAACCAGTAGCCCGGCAATCACCAAAGGTGGGGAAATTTGCGGACGGGACATGTATCGTCTCTTCGTGTAGGTCGAGTCGTGCCTGTTGTTCGCCTTTTCGTAGCTCTTTCGGCGGCCAACCGCCGGCTCATCCCTGACAGGTTGCCAGCAAGCTGCTATGGTTCAGAAGAATTCAAACTGCCAGAAAGCGAATCGCCATTCAGCCTTTGACCACGAGCACTAGCGTTGCCTTAAGGGCCCTATTAGCATCCTATCACGCCCGGCAGGGGCGAGGGAACTTTTCATAAACCGTGCCCATTTTGATTGTCCGATTTGGTTGGGTCGGAATCTGAAGGAGAAAACCAGGCGTGTCCGCACTAAAGCGTATTCTGGTGACCGGCGGAGCAGGATTTCTCGGTTCGCACCTTTGTGAGCGGCTCGTGAAGGAAGGACACGACGTGATCTGTCTCGACAATTTTTTCACGAGCCAGAAGAGAAATGTCTCGCCTCTGCTAGAATGCCGCAATTTCGAGTTGATTCGGCATGACATCGTGCAGCCAATTTGGTTGGAAGTCGATCAAATCTACAATCTAGCCTGCCCCGCAGCTCCGGGGCATTATCAATACAATCCGATCAAAACGACCAAGACCTCCGTGCTCGGCGCCATCAACGTGCTGGGTATGGCCAAAAGATGCCGGGCACGCGTGCTCCAAGCTTCCACGAGTGAAGTTTACGGCGACCCGGAAGTTCATCCCCAGCAAGAGTCGTATCGTGGTTCGGTGAATCCCATTGGACCCCGAGCCTGCTACGACGAAGGGAAGCGTGTCGCCGAGTCGCTATGCGCGGACTACCACCGCATGCATGGCATGGACGTGCGCATCGTGCGGATTTTCAACACGTATGGTCCCCGCATGCACCCGTTTGATGGCCGAGTGGTTTCGAATTTCATCCGTCAAGCCTTGCTAGGAGAGGACATCACGATTTTTGGCGAAGGGCACCAGACAAGATCCTTTTGCTATCGCGATGATCTGGTGGAAGGCATGATCCGCATGATGAACGGGCCGGCTGAATTCCAGGGGCCGGTGAATATCGGAAACCCCGGTGAATTCACGATTAAGGAACTGGCTGAACTGGTCCTGGAGATCACCGAATCTCGATCCAACATCGTGCATCAGCCCTTGCCGCAAGATGATCCAACGCGGAGACGTCCGGACATTCGCCTGGCGAAGCAACGTCTCGGTTGGGAACCCAAAGTTCCCTTGCGTGACGGCCTGCAAAAAACCATCGGCTGGTTTCGGACGATCGATTTCGAGCAGTATCGGCCACCTACGCCGAATTTCTGATTCCTGCCCCTGAAATCGTCGGGTCGGGTGGTTGAATGGTAGGCGATCCTTACCGCTTCGATTCCCGGCAAAGCACCTCGGTCAAAGCCGACAGTTTTCTCGAGAAGGTTTTGACCGTTGTACGGAAACGTTGTTTCCATTTCGCCACATCCGCGAATTTTTGTGGAGCGCGGTGGTATTTTCTTCAAGAATTTCGAAGATTCTTTCCGGCCAAGGCCAAGTGTAAAAAACCTTTATCCGTGAACACGTTGGTGAAAAAAGAAGGCCGCCCACGCCTTCCCGAGACGCTTTGGAAAGTGGAAAACTCTATTGCCCCTGTGCCAGGTTCGAACGATACTTACAGATGGATGGAGATAGGGGCGATTTCCATGCCCGACGTGACGGAGCACGGTGCTCTTCGGGAGGAGGGGATATCGCTCCACCTATCTCGTGGCGGACACGAACCTCTCCGTTCTTTTTCAACCTTTCTCAAACGGGCCTCTCCGCGGCGGCCACGATCTTTTGATCCGCGTTGTCTTCCCGCCGCGTCACGGCATGCTCTCCACCAAGAGTAGGGCTGGATCCGTTCCCGTGCGGCATTTGCCATGTGGAAGTGTTTTCCACGGTGCTTGATGCTGCGCGCTCGGAAAGCGGACGGCCAGGGTTCAAGAGAAACGCGAAAAAGTAGCGAAGTGGCTTCCAACGCCCGGAAGAGGCTCCCTGTTTAATAACCCATGTCGCCATCCGTAAAAAATTAGTTTCAGACGGCTAAGCGCGACACTGCAATGAAGGGCACAAAGGATGGGAAGCGGAACTGAAATCATCGATCTGGTGGCGTCCCAGCAAGACCTCGCTCAGTTTCAGCGCAAGCACTGGAGCGGTAGCTTGGCGGAGTATCTGGATATCGCCCAGCAAGATCCGCGAGTCACGCGAAACGCCTTTCAGCGCGTCTACGACATGATCATCTCCTACGGAGACGAACCCATCCCCGATTCACGGGACAAGTTGCGCCACTACTATTTCTTCGATGATCCACGAGAAAACGGACGGGACGCGGTGTACGGCATCGACGAAGCGCTAAATAGCCTCGTCAATGCCTTCAAAAGCGCGGCGAAAGGGTATGGCATCGAAAAACGAGTACTGCTGTTACACGGTCCGGTGGGCAGCAGCAAGAGCACCATCGCCCGGTTGCTCAAACGGGGCATGGAACGCTATTCGGCCTCCGATGAAGGTGCGCTTTATACATTGGGGTGGCGAGACCTGGAGGACGAATCAAACGTCTTGTGGTGCCCCATGCACGAGGAGCCCTTGCACGTGATCCCGCGGCGTTTCCGCGATCAGGTCGAAACGCGGCTTAACGCGGGCCGCTCTAGTGAGGATTTCCAAGTCAAAATCGAAGGAGAGCTGTGCCCCTTCTGCCGGCATGTCTATGCCGAACGGCTCCAGCATTACAACGGCGATTGGACCCGCGTGGTGGAGGACGTGAAGGTCAAGCGGCTCATCCTGAGTGAAAAGGACCGCATCGGCATCGGCACATTCCAGCCCAAGGATGAAAAGAACCAGGATTCCACGGAACTGACCGGGGACATCAACTATCGCAAGATCGCCGAATACGGCAGTGATAGCGATCCCCGCGCGTTCAACTTCGACGGCGAATTCAACATCGCCAACCGAGGCATCGTGGAGTTCGTGGAAGTTCTCAAGCTCGACGTGGCGTTTCTCTATGACCTCTTGGGCGCGAGCCAAGAACACAAGGTGAAGCCCAAGAAGTTCGCCCAAACGGACATTGATGAAGTCATCATCGGCCACACCAATGAGCCCGAATACCGCCGGCTTCAAAACAACGAATTCATGGAAGCACTACGCGACCGCACGGTGAAGATTGACGTGCCGTATGTCACGAAGCTGTCGGACGAAATCAAGATTTATGAAAAGGACTACAATTCCCAGAAAGTAAAAGGGAAACACATCGCACCGCATACCATTGAGATCGCCGCGATGTGGGCCGTGCTAAGTCGATTGGAGCCGCCCAAGAACGCCAATTTGACCTTGTTGCAAAAGTTAAAGCTTTACAACGGGAAATCCCTGCCCGGTTTCACGGAAGAGAACATCAAGGAACTCCGTGACGAGGCCGTGCATGAAGGCATGCTGGGCATTTCTCCCCGCTATGTGCAAGACAAGATTTCCAACGCGTTGGTCGCGCATACGGACGCCAAATCGGTCAATCCTTTCATGGTACTCAATGAGATGGAGGCCGGGCTGAAACACCATAGCCTGATCACGAGCGAGGAGACCCGCAATCGCTATCGCGAACTGCTGGGAGTCGTGAAGGAAGAGTATGACAACATCGTGAAGCTGGAAGTGCAGCGGGCCATCGCGGCGGATGAAGACGCCCTCAAGCGGCTTTGCGCCAACTACATCGATAACGTGAAGGCGTACACGCAACGCGAAAAAGTACGGAATCCCTTCACCGGCCAATACGAGGAGCCAGATGAGCGGCTCATGCGATCCATCGAGGTCAAGATCGACATTCCGGAGAACCGCAAGGATGATTTCCGCCGGGAGATCATGAACTATATTGGCGCCCTCTCCATCGATGGCAAGAAGTTTGATTACAAAACCAACGAACGTCTGAACAAGGCGCTCGAACTCAAACTCTTCGAAGATCAAAAAGACACCATCAAGCTCACGAGCCTGGTGTCCAACGTGATCGACGCGGAGACGCAGGCCAAGATCGATGTCGTGAAGGGCCGGCTCATCCGTGATTACGGCTACGATGAAGAAAGTGCGACCGATGTATTGACCTACGTCGCCAGTATTTTTGCCCGAGGAGATACGCGCGGCGAAGGTGAATAAGCGGAGCGAGACTGGCGCGGTCAAATCGCCGTTTATCCAAGAAATAATCCCAAGAATTCCCTCTCCAGCATGAGGGAGGTTTCCGCATGGCGCTGAATATCGGAAGCGATCACACGCGGTTTCGTGAAATCGTGCGGGGTAAGGTCCGCGAGAATCTGCGGAAATATATTACGCATGGCGAAATGATTGGCCGCCGAGGCCGGGACCCGGTCAGCATTCCTCTGCCTCAATTGGATGTGCCTCATTTCCGCTATGGAAAGAATGGAACCGGCGGAGTGGGCCAAGGGGACGGCGAGCCCGGACAGCCCCTGGGGCCCGGCGAAGAGAATGGGCAAGGACAAGCCGGCGATGAACCGGGCGCCCATATCCTCGAAGTCGACGTGCCCCTGGAAGAGCTGGCGGGAATCCTGGCGGAGGAATTGGATTTGCCCCGCATCGAACCGAAGGGGACGGCCAACATTAAGGAAGAAAAGGCCCGCTACAACAGCGTCCGCCGGGTCGGGCCTGAATCCTTGCGGCATTTCCGGCGCTCCTACATGCAGGCACTGAAACGGCAAATCGCGACCGACACCTACAGCTTCCAACGCCCGCGCGTGGTGCCCATACGGGATGACATGCGCTATCGCAGTTGGCAAACGGTGATGGAACCCGTCGCCAATGCCGTGGTCATCTACATGATGGATGTGTCCGGCTCGATGACCGACGAGCAAAAGGCGATCGTCCGCACGGAAGCCTTTTGGATCGATACTTGGATCAAAAGCCAGTACGAGGGCGTTGAACTCCGCTACATCATCCACGACGCGGCGGCCCGAGAAGTCGACGAGAACGCTTTCTATCATACGCGGGAAAGCGGCGGCACCCGAATCAGCAGCGCGTACAAAGTCGCGGCCAGCCTGCTCAAGGAGCAGTTTCCCTCGTCGGAATGGAATATTTACTGTTTTCAATTCTCCGACGGAGACAATTGGGGAGAGGATAACCGCGAAAGCATGGATTTATTGAAAGAAGAACTGCTGCCCGTGGCGAACCTCTTCTGTTACGGCCAGGTGGTGAGCCCCTACGGCAGCGGGGACTTTCTGGCCACGCTGAAGAACACGTTTGGCGAAGACCGCGACAACCTCGTGCTCTCGGAGATTCCCAACCGGGACGCGATTTACGATTCGATCAAGAAATTTCTGGGCAAAGGAAAATAGCCACAGGCGAAAACGCCATCACGTTTGAGGCCCCTCTTCGGGAGAACAGTCACCCCATGGCCACCGTTCATCAACACGCGCTGCCGCGGCCCTTGGCGGAAATGCAAACGCGGATCGAGGCGGAAGCCGCGTCGTTTGGCCTCGACTTCTTTCCGACCATCTTCGAACTCGTGGATGCGGACCAGCTCAACGCCATTGCCGCCTATGGCGGCTTTCCCTCCCGCTATCCCCACTGGCGGTTCGGCATGGAATACGAACAGCTCTCCAAGGGGTACAAATACGGACTGCAAAAAATCTACGAATTGGTGATCAACAATGATCCCTGCTATGCATACTTAATGCGCTCCAATGGCCTCACCGACCAAAAGCTGGTGATGGCCCATGTCTACGGCCACAACGACTTCTTCAAGCATAACTATTGGTTTAGCGCGACCAACCGCAAGATGATGGATGAGATGGCCAACCACGGCAATCGCATCCGGCGTTACATGGACCGTTTTGGCGTCGAAACCGTGGAAGACTTCATCGACGTCTGCCTGAGCATCGAGGACCTGATTGATATCCATTCGCCATTTATCCGCCGCAGGGAAGGCCACGACAAATACCGTTTCGGCAAACCTACCGAAGACGACAAACCCACGGTCGCGGCGAAATTTCCGGCCAAGAGCTACATGGATCCCTTCGTGAATCCGGCCGGCGATCCGGAATCCGAGGAGGAGAAACCGAGCAAATCTCCCTCGGCAAACGTGGACACGCCGACTCGGGACGTGATGCTGTACGTGCTGGAACGCGCGCCGCTCAAGCCGTGGCAAGCGGACGTGCTCTCCATGATCCGTGATGAATCGTACTATTTCGCTCCGCAAGGCCAGACGAAGATCATGAATGAAGGCTGGGCCAGTTATTGGCACTCCACCATCATGACGCAGAGGACTTTGGCCCCCGAAGACCTCGTGGACTATTGTGACCATCACTCTTCCACGCTGGCCACTTCACCGGGCCGGCTGAACCCTTACAAACTGGGGATTGAACTGTTCCGCGATATCGAGCGACGCTGGAACAAAGGCCAATTCGGTAAAGAATATGAAGAATGCGAGGATGCACAGCAAAAACGTGCCTGGGACACACAGACCGGCTTGGGGCGGGAAAAGATCTTCGAAGTCCGCAAGATTCACAATGACGTCACCTTCGTCGATACCTTCTTGACGCTCGAGTTTTGCCGCGAGCACAAGCTTTTTTCGTTCGGCTACGAACCAAGCCGGGAACGGTACGAGATTGAGAGCCGCGAGTTTCCCAAAATCAAACAACGGCTATTGTTCAGCATCACGAACCTGGGCCGGCCCATCATTGAAGTGCGGGACGGGAACTACAAGAATCGCGGCGAACTGTACCTGGTCCACGACTTTTCGGGCGTGGAACTCAAGCTGTCCTATGCCCGCGACACGCTCGCGAATTTGCAGAAACTGTGGAACCGGCCCGTGCATATTGAAACCGTGATGGAAGGGAAATCCACCGTGATTTCCTTCGACGGCAGCGAGCATCACATCCAACAAGAAGGCGACAAAAAGGCTAGCAAAAAACAAACGGCGGAAAAATAGCTCGGCCTAAAAGGCAAGTTGCGAATTCCAGGGCTCTGATTCAGTGAGGTAGTCTCATGCAAACTATGAGCGACAAACTGCGGCCTCTTTTGGAACAGGCGCCGTCGGATGCGTCGACGATTCTCGTCACGGAAGGCGAGGTTGAACTCGAGATCCAATTGGAAAAAGCCGGTTCGCTGGCGGGGGAATTGCGGATGCTCCGCATGGAGTTTCCAGAGGACAAATCCGTCAGCTTTGCCGATTTCCAAGAGCGGTGCGAAGCATTATGCCAGAAGACTTCGTATCTCCCGGAAGAGTTGAGGATCATGGAAGAGGACCAGGCGGGGGAGATGCTGCTCATCCGCTCCGATCCACCCGCCTCGACGTCCGCTGGGAGTGAATTCTTCGAACTGCAAATCCGGAAACGGGGCTGGCTCCAATTGTCCCGGCTGGCGACCGACGAGAATGGCAGCCGGCAAGATGCCTCCGTCCCGCTGACCAAGCAGGTCATATGCCGGTTTGCGGACGATCTACAAGAGCTATTCTCCGGATAGGATTCGCCGTTTCGACTATGCGGAGGCGCTCCTGGAATTGCCCGCGCGAAGCAGCGAAATGGAGTTAGCCCGGAAGCTCCAGGCGTTGTACGCGGCCACGCCCATTACGACGCCCACCACATTCGCTAGGCAATCCTGGACATCGAAGTTTCTGCCGAAATAGGGCTGCGTGATCTCTTCCAAGGTGCCCCACAGGATGACGATCAACGCGAGCAGCGCCTGTCGCGCGGCCATGTTCCGTTTCCTGCCGGCAAGCGGTGAACCTGCTCGAATTCTTGCGACGTATAGCACCAACACGGTGAGGCCGCCGTAGGTCACCAAATGGAATACCTTATCCGCGAACCTCAAATAGGGAGGAAACCGAGAAGCGTGGAACGGCGTGCCACGCAAATCGACATGCAGTGCCAACGACAACAGAACCACATAACCGCAAAGCACGAGCATGGCCAAACTACCGCGCCGTGAGGCACGCTGAACGAATTCGGTCACCATCTCCATCCGATTCCCGTTCCGCAAGAATCCAAGGTTGGTAATATCCCACCCGCGCGATGGCCTTTATTGGGACAGATAAGCAGCGTTTGCCCCATTTCAGAGCGTAGCCCATGGATTCGGCGTTTGGCGTGAGAAACTTGACTGCATTCCGATGCGAAGCGGGATTACCGCTGGGAACGCCATTGTTGCCAGAGAAGTTGCGGTAGGATCCAGGCATCGCGCGCGTACCGCCCGCCTAGGCGGCGGGGTTCGGAGGCCAAACGGTGAAACCACTCGAATCCTGATTTTCGCATCCAGTTCGGAGCCCGCCGCTTTTCTCCGGCCAGAAAGTCAATCGTCGCGCCGGCGCAAATGGCTACTTTCGCTCGGAGGCGGTCATGGTTCGCGTGGGTCCAAATTTCCTGCTTCGGCGAACCGAAGCCGATGATTAATACATCGGGTTCGGCATCCTCCACTCGCCGGATGATTTCCTCGGTCAATACGGAATTGTTCTCAAAGCCCAGTGGCGGGCTGTGATTGCCCGCGATTTCGATCCAAGGCCATTGGGCGCGAATTCTGGCCGCAGCGCGTACCCCCACTCCTGGAGCCGCTCCCAACAGATAGCAGCGCAAAGGAGGCATGCCTTGGGAAGTCGATTCCTCACTCATCTCTCTCGCGTTCTTGGGGCATGCCGTATGCCCGGCTTCGGCAAAAAGTGAGGGAACAAGGTCACTTCCGGCCACCCGCTCGGGGAGCGGGCAACCGAAAAGTCGGGAAGCGGTGATCAACGGAAACCCATCGGCCAATATCAAATCCGCCTCCGAGTATGCCTCGCGCAGCTTTTCGTTTTCTCGCCACATCACCGCGTGATCCAAATTCGGCGTGACGACATAGCGGCATGATTCAGGGAAGGGCTGGGATGTCCAGTCGAGAATTTGTCGAGTCGCCTCGCGCAGGCGAATGGCATGAATCCGCATGCCAAACAATTCAATCCGGCGCAGCTGGTCAGGGTTCACGGCAGCGGGTTCGATCGTTGCTTCCATTTCTGGCAAGTCCACGTTTTCAATCGAAAAGAATTGGCCGGCGTTTGATCGCCGTGTCTAGAAAACCGCGCGGAAGTCTTGCCGATGAATTCGACATCCACTCGATCAATAGGCCCCACGTCCGCTGATCACGCTTCCCGGAGTTTTTTTGAGAAGCTTCACATCCGTTTGAAGGTTTTGATTTTTTAGGTACCACATGTCCATGCGAACCCAATCCTCGAAACCGACATCGCTCCGGCCACTGACTTGCCACAAGCAAGTCAGCCCTGGCTTGATGGCCAGGCGACGGCGTTGCCAGGGCTTGTATTTCGCGACTTCTTCGGGAACTGGAGGCCGGGGACCAACCAACGACATATCACCCCGAATCACGTTAATCAACTGCGGCAATTCATCAATACTCGTCCGACGGAGCAGTCGTCCCAGCCGCGTGACACGCGGGTCGCGACGGTTCTTGAAAATCGGCCCGTCTTTCTCATTGTGGACTTGGGACTGGATTTTTTCAGCGTCCAATCGCATCGTGCGGAATTTGTACATCCGAAAAGGCCGCCCCAGGTAGCCCACCCGGACCTGGGAAAAGAAGGGCCGGCCACGCATCGTAACAGCCAGCACGGCCATAATGAGCAACAGCAATGGAGATAGCGCCAGCAGTAGGGAAAATCCACCCATGATATCGAGCAGACGTTTGGTCCGCTGGTATCGAGGACAATTGTTGCCCTCCGGATCGAGCAATGGCTGCTGGCTTTCCAGATTTTTCTGAAAAAGCGAGATGGAAGGATTTTCAGCGGATACGTCATTGGCCTCCAAGAAAGACCAAGCTTCCTCCGGTCCCGACGACGATTCAAGTGGTGAATATTCCGGATCTAAGGGCATTGCCAATGATTTTCCTTCCCCCGCCCCATATGTTTCAGCCAAGGCCGCTCATTGTTGGATTCGGGCATGCTAGAGCGAAGATGCCCCTCAGAACTATATTTCACGATTCACCGTCGCGGGAGAGTGAGGCTCATGATCGATGCGGATGGTGACTTCCGCCGCCGAGAAACGCGAATGACCGTCAGTTCAAAATTGGACAAGCCCAAAGGCATCGCGTAGTTTGTGCGTATCGTCGCGCAAATTGGCCAAGCTGGGGATTTTGAGCCTAGCGATGGGTGATGCTTTGGTCCGCAGGCTAGCAGGTTCGGAACCAGGAGATATCAGACACATGGGCCATGACACCTCGGAACATCCGGCACAAGATCGGGCATTCGAAGCAGGCTTGAGCCGTCGGGAAATCCTCGCACTTTCCGCCACCTTCGGTTCGCTGTTTGTCGCGGGGCAGGGGTTCGCAGTCGAAGATCCGCCAGCGGATGCCGCTAGCCAGTCCGCGCGGCGGGCTTCGGCGAAAAAATATCCCGCTTTCAAGAAGTCGATCAACTTGTGGGCGCTGCCTTATCCGCAAGACATGTCCCTTCGCGAATGCCTGGAAATCTGCCACCAAGCGGGATTTGACGCGGTGGAAATCAACTTCGCCTTGGAAGGGGATCTGTCTCCAGAATCGACCGATGACGATATCCGCGCGATCGGCAAGATGGCCCGTGAAATTGGCATCGAGATCAGCGGTCTCTGTTCGTTCCTGTTTTGGCCCTACAGCTTCACGCATCGTGACGCGGAACGCCGCTCGCGGGGGCTGGAGTTGGCCCGCATGATGATCCATGCCGCCGAATTGCTGGAGACGCCCAATCTGCTAGTCGTTCCGGGCGCCGTGTATATCCCCTGGCTGCCGGAGGAGCCGTCCGTGCCGTATGACTTGGCGCTCGACCGGGCCAAACAGGGGGTGGAGACATTGGTGCCGCTTGCCGAAAGAGCTGGCGTCTACCTCAACATCGAAAACATCTTCTTCAACGGCTTCTTGATGAGCCCCCAGGAGATGATCACCTTCGTGGACCAATTCGGTTCTCCGCACGTGAAGGTTCATTTCGACACGGGCAACATCATGCAGTACCAGTTTCCCGAACATTGGATTGCCCTGTTGGGAAACCGCATCCAAAACGTGCATCTGAAAGAGGCTTCCAAGAAGGTTTCACAAGCCACGTTGGATACCTTCCGCCCGCTGCTGGATGGCACGACTGATTGGCCCGCCGTGCTGGACGCCTTCCAGGCAGCGAATTACGAGGGCTATCTGACCTTTGAATATTTCAATCCCTTCCCGCATTGGCCCGAGGCGCTGGTCTATCATACTTCCGACGCGCTGGACCGGATGTTGGGTCGAACAGCTTGAGTGGCTTTCATCTGAGTATCAACTTCCATGGCAAAGCACTCCTCACGGCGAGCGTCGCGCTCGCGCGGCAGCCGCCGTTCCCGTCCGTCCGCGCCGCCCATGACTCAGCCGGCGGCGATGAAGACCAAGCATTACGTTTATGGCGTGGAACCGGTGAACGGCCACGATGCCTGGGCACTGTTTGTGGCTTGCGCGGCAGGAGATTTGTCACAAGGTCGCTCGTTGATCGCGAAGGATGAACGCCTTGTCAACGCGCAATGTTGGTACCAATTTCCCATCCACATGGCGGTTCGCCAGGGGCACGCGAGAATCGTCGAATTACTCTTGGAGCACGGCGCCGATCCGGGTCAATCGCGCTTTACCTGCGATTCCTGGGATAAGTTGCTGAGAGTCGCACGGGAACGAGAGCACACCGACGTGGAGAAGCTGCTGGAAGGGGTACTCAAACGAAGATTCAATTATTCACCAGAATTCGCAAAGCTCAGGAATGCGATTATTGCTCGTGACACGCGCAAGATCAGCGGGGTCCTCAGGAGTGCTTCCAAATTGGCCCGGGCCAGCGATGCTTTGGGAAACAATCCGCTGCACTGGAGTGTCATCACACGGCAACAGAAATTGATTGAGCGGTTCGCCAAACTTGGCACGCCAATGGAGGCCCAACGAGCCGACGGCCAAACCCCGCTGCTGCTGGCGGCGAACGAAACCTACGACTACTGGTATCGTGGCGCGCGGAGTCGAGGCCACCCTTCGATCCGCAATGCATGGGTCCTCGTGGGAGACCTGCTCGCCAGGGGAGCGAAATACACAATTTCGGTGGCCGCCGCCGTCGGCGACCGAGAGCACATCGAATATCTGCTCAAAAAAGATGACACCCTGGCCCGACAACTCGATTCTTCGCGGGTCAGCCCCCTCTCCCATGCTGCTCGGGAAGGATACACGCATATTGTGCGGCTGCTATTGGAGCACGGGGCGGATCCAAACCTACCGGAAGACTTGGCTCCCAACGGTCGGGCACTTTTTGAAGCCTGTGGCGGGAACCACCTGGAAACGGCCGAACTGCTGCTGGAACACGGAGCCAATCCGAACGCAGGCGTCGATTCCTGCGGATGTTGCCTTACGATTTGCGAACACCATCATGGCAAGCAGTCGAAACCGCTACGGCGGCTCCTGCGGCGATACGGGGCTTACGATCCTCCCTACGTGATGAATGCCAAGCAGATGAAGCGGGCCATTCGCGACCGGCACGAAGTCACTCGGGATGAGGAATTTCTAGCCAGGGTCATGGATCAGCGAGACGCTGAATTGCTCGACCTTTATCTGGATTCGCGTCCAGAAGTTGTCCAAGACATGCATGCCTACGCGGGCATCACCTACCCTGATTCCCCGGAACTGGTCCGTAAACTCCTGGCGCGAGGGCTCGATCCGAATAAACGTGACTGGCTTGGAAAGACATTTCTCCATGCATGCGCCGCGAAACTGGATCGAACCAACGCGGAGGTCTTTTTGGAAGCCGGGGCTGACATCCATGCCCGGGATGTCGAATTCCAGGAAACGCCTTTGACTACCACCATCCGCTGTGATCCACGGTGCCAGGAAGCGGATCGGCCCAAGCTGGAGAAACGCCGGCGGAAGATGGTCGAATTTCTGCTAAAACGTGGCGCCGCGCCGAACCTGCCCGACGACCAGCCCTGGTCGACTCCTTTGGCCTGGGCACAAAGGCGAGATCTCTCGGAGATCGAGAAACTGCTGCAAAATCACGAAGCCAACGCGTAAACGCACAAAGAGGCTGCTTGATGGAAACTCGGCGGTAACAAATGGATATCCAGGCACGCGTGGTGGAATTGCCGGAGATCGAACCGCTCCGCGAAAGATATCGTCAGGAAATGGACTGCCAGATCATTCATGACTCCATCCACGCACGGCCCGGCTGGACTCGAGAATATTCGCTGACCATCGGCCACGAAACGGTGGGCTACGGATCGTTGGCCGTGGCTGGCCCTTGGGAAGATTCTCCCACGATCTATGAATATTACGTCTTACCGGGATACCGCACACGTATCTTTGATCTGTTTGCCGCGCTGCTCGCCTCCAGTGGTGTGCGGAAAATCGAAACCCAAAGCAACGGCCCCCTACTGACGTCTATGCTGCACACGTTCTCGGACCGCGTTACCAGCGAATCCATTCTGTTCCAAGATGGCTTGACGACCTCACACTCGTGCGAGAAAGTTTGCTTTCGACCAGCTTCGCCAGAAGACGCGGCTCAATTGGAAAGACAACAGTTAGATCCTGGGGCGAAATGGTTATTGGAATCGGAGGACCAAATCGCGGCGGCGGGTGACATTCTGTTCCACTACAATCGTCCCTACGGGGACATTTACATGAAGGTGGCCGACCCCAACCGCGGACGCGGTTTCGGCGCGTACTTGGTTCAGGAATTAAAGAGAGTTTGCCGAGAAGGGGGGAGCGTGCCCGCCGCGCGCTGTCGAGTGAAAAACGTCGCCAGCCGAAAAACACTCCAAAAGGCCGGCTTTGTCCCGTGCGGACACCTGCTTACCGGCACGGTCGCCAGGTAAACTGAAGATTCGAACGTGCCGAATCATCGCCCATCGTTAATCGTGGAGCGTGCTAAGTGGGACTTCCTCTCGCCGAGAAAGTGATCGTCGTCGTGGGCGGCACGACCGGGCTGGGTCTTTCGGGAGCATCGGCCTGCGTAGCTTCGGGCGCACGAGTCGTGGTCGTGGGACGTTCCGCCGAGTCCGCCGAAGCGGCGATTAGTAAGCTGGGCGATGCGGCTCGCTGTCATGTGGGAGACGCCACGCACCCCAGCACCGCCGAGAAAGCCATTGCGCTCGCGCGTCAGGAATTCGGTTGTTTTGACGGTCTGTACCATGTGGCCGGCGGAAGTGGACGCAAATTCGGAGATGGCCCGCTCCATGAGCTCAGCGATGATGGCATCCAGCAAACGCTCGATTTGAATCTTTGCTCGCTGATGTATTCCAATCGCGCGGCCGTGCGGACGTTTCTCGAAGAGAGTACCCCTGGCACCGTGCTGAACATGGGAAGCGTGCTGGGATTTTCTCCCGCTCCCAAATTTTTCGCGACCCATGCCTATGCGGCGGCCAAGTCGGGCGTTATCGGGTTCACAAAGGCTTGCGCTGCGTATTACGCCCGGCAGAATATTCGCTTCAACGTGGTCGCTCCGGCGCTGGTGGACACGCCCATGGCACGCCGGGCCGTTGGAGACGAGGCGATTCGCGAGTACATTCACGGCAAGCAGCCGCTCGACGGCGGAAGAATTGGGCAACCGGATGACCTGGACGCGGCCGTCGTGTTTTTGCTCTCTGACGGAGCACGCTATGTAACCGGGCAAGTGCTGGCGGTGGACGGAGGTTGGAGCGTGAGTGAGGGGATGTAGAGGAAGTGACGGACAAGCCTGCGGAAACCTACATTCAGCGCTGCCGCGAACTGCTCGACATCGTGGCAGGCCAGCAAACGGCCATCGAGGCGGCGGCGGATCTATTCGCCGCGACGATCCTCGCCGGACGCATGGTGCATGTCTTCGGCTCGGGGCATAGCCGCATCATGGTGGAAGAAATGTGGCCTCGGTACGGCTCCTTCCCCGGCTACAATCCCATGGTGGAACTTTCCCTCAGCTACCACCATCCCGTGGTCGGATCCAATGGCCAGCGGCAGGCGATGTTTTTGGAAAACGTGTCCGGTTTCGCCGCGCGGATCCTGCGCAATTACGATCTCCGCCCAGAAGACTCGGCCTTGGTGATCAGTTCCAGCGGCGGCAATGTGGTTCCCGTGGAAATGGCGGAGCAGTTCCAGCAGCGGGGCATACCGGTCGTCGCCATGGTCAGCCTGCGGCATGCCGAGGCCAGCCAGAGCAAGGACAAACAAGGACGCAAGCTGCATGAATTGGCGGACATCGTGCTCGACACGGGCGCGCCGGTAGGAGACGCCATGATCACGTTGGCAGGCCTCCCCACGCCGGTTTCCCCTGGTTCCACGGTGGGCGGTTGCGTACTGATCAATTGTCTCAAAGCGGAAGTCGCACGGCGGCTCGTGGATGCCGGACAGCCACCCAGAGTGCTCACCGCCTCCGCCTTGGTGGGACCGCAACATTCACGGCAACTCTTCGAGGCGGCTTACGATGAACATGGCCGCCGCCTGGCACGGCTCTTTGCCGAGTTGAACGAAGAAACAAACAGCTCCTCGCCACCTTCCTAACACGATCCCAACCGCTCATATATCTACACCATGCAAGATTGCCCGCTACGCACGTCGGTTATTGGCAGTTATCCGTTTCCCGGTTGGCTGGAATTCGCCAGTCAGCATCTGGCGGAGTTCGGCCCGGAGGATCTCCGCGAGATGCAAGAGGACGCGGTCCTGGCGGCCGTCCATGACCAATTGGAAGCCGGGTTGGACGTCATCACCGACGGAGAGCAAAGCCGCCTCGATTTCAACCTTTCGTTTTACGGCTACCTCGAAGGCATTGAACTCGAGTCAGCACCGCCCCGCCGCTGGGGTCCGCCGGCACACGACCAGCGAGGCAAACATCAAATCATGGGAGAACTCGCCGCGCCGCGCGGATTCGGCGCGGTGCATGAATTCCAACGGCTGCAGCAGCTCGCTCCACCGCAACAATCCCTGAAGGCGAGCATCCCCGGCCCGTTCACGATGAGCGGCAGGCTGCTCCCGAACGACCGCTACCCCGACCGGTATGCTATCACCGAGGCGCTGCTGCCGCTGATTCGTGAAGAACTGGCGGCCCTGGTGGAAGCCGGATGCCGCGAAATCTGCGTGGATGAGCCCTCCATGAGCTGCTATGCGCACAAGTCCGATACGAAACGCTTCGTGGACATTTTCAATCGTACGGTCGAGGCGGTCCGGGGACGCTGCCGCCTCGACGCGCACCTCTGCTTCGGCAATTACAAAGGACGTAGCGTGGGCGCGAAGCGTCCCGAGTGCATGTTTCCCGACTTCCTCGACCTGCATGTGGACGAGATGCATATCGAGATGGCCACGCTGAATTTTCGGCCCTTGCCTTTGATTGAGCAGGTTGCCCAAAAGATGGATGTGGCGGTCGGCTTGGTGGATGTGAAGAGCTATTACATCGAGACGCCGGAGGAAATCGCCGATCGTGTCCGCGAATGCCTGCGATACGCTCCGCCGGACCGGCTGGTTTTCGCGCCCGACTGCGGGCTCAGCCAGACGGCGCGCTGGGCGGCCAAGCAAAAGCTCCGCAACCTGGTTCAAGGCGTGAGGCAAGTCCGACAGGAAGTTGGCGTATGATCGAACCGGTACAGAAAGATGAGGCGTTCTTGCAAGACGTCCGTGGCGCCGAACCTGGCAAGGGGTTCGCGCTGTGGTGGCTCGGACAGAGCGGTTTCTTGATCAAATCTGCAAGTGGCTACTTGCTATTCGATCCCTACTTGTCCAATTCGCTGACCGCCAAATATGCCCATACGGACAAGCCGCACACGCGGATGACCGCGCGCGTCGTCGATCCGCGGCGGCTGGACATGATCAACGTGGCCACCTCGAGCCACAATCACACCGATCACTTGGATGCTGAAACCTTGTTTCCACTTTGGGAGGCCAGCCCTCGCATGGAGTTGGTCATTCCCGAAGCCAATCGTGATTTCGTGAAACAGCGTTTGGGAAGTGGCATCCGGGAACCGATCGGGCTGCGGGACGGAGAATCCCGCGAAGTGGGCGGCTTTTGCTTCCACGGCATCGCCGCCGCGCATGAGGAGGTTTCTCGCGACGAATTGGGACGACCCCATTACCTGGGCTATATTGTCGAATTCGACGGCCATACCATTTACCACAGTGGTGATACGATTTGGCACGACGAACTGCTCAGCCAATTGGCGGAGTTCTCGATCGACGTGGCGCTGCTTCCCATCAATGGCCGGCTTCCCACACGCCGCGTGTCGGGAAATCTGTGGGGACAAGAAGCGGCCTGCCTGGCTCGGGAAATGCGCGCCCGCTGGGCCGTGCCCTGTCACTTCGAAATGTTCACTTTCAACACCGAGTCGCCGTCGGCATTCACCGCGAAATGCGAGAAAATCGGTCAGCCCTGCCACGTGATGCGTGCCGGAGAACGGTTCGACGTACGTGGCTAGTCCCGGCCACAAAATCAAAGGAGACGCACCATGCGCAAATGGAAAATCGCCGGGATCAACTTCGACCATTTTCACATGGGAGATAACCTACGATTCGCCGCCGAGCACTCGGATTGCCAGATCGTGGGCATCTGTGATGAACAGCCAGAACGCATGGAAGCCGCCGTCCGAGATTTGGGAATTTCTCGGGATCAAGTCTTCACCGATTACCGCGAGTGCTTGGAGAAGACGCGGCCCGACCTCGTGCTGCTTTGTCCCGCCGCCGCCCGTCACGGTGATTGGACGGAAAAGGTCGCACCGTACGGGGTGCACTTGATCGTGGAAAAACCGTTCGCGGCCAGTCTAGCGGAGGCGGATACCATGATCGAGGCGATGCGGCCTCACGGCAAGACGCTTGCCATCAATTGGCCCTTGGCGTGGTGTTCCAGCCACCGCACGCTTAAACGTCTCATCGACGAGGGAACGATAGGCACGTTGATCGAAGTGCATTTTTATGACGGCAACCGTGGCCCGCTGTGGCATACGGCGGGCAAGGAAGAAAAAACGGCCGAGGAAGTCGCGCGGGAAAAACCGACAAGCTGGTTCTATCAGCGTTCGCATGGCGGCGGTTCGCTCTTGGATTATCTGGGCTACGGCACCACGCTCGGCACTTGGTTTCTCGATGGCCGGGCTCCTTTGGAAGTGACCGCCGTGGTGGATGATCCGGCAGGGCTAGAAGTGGATGAACATGCCGTCGTCGTGGCGAGGTATGAGTTCGGCCTCTCCAAATTCGAAACCCGCTGGGGTACCTTCACCGACCCGTGGAGCCATCAGCCCCAGCCACGTTGTGGCTTCGTGGTCGTCGGTACCGAGGGCACGATCAGCAGCTACGACTATGACGAAACCGTTCGCGTGCAGACGCGCCGCAATCCAGCGGGCGAGGACATTTCGGTCGATCCACTACCGCTGGCGGACCAAAACCCGGTGGCACATGTTCTGGACCATCTGGAGCGCGACCAGCCGCTCATGGGTCCGCTGAGCGTGGAGATATCCCGCTTGGGACAGCAAATCGTGGACACCGCCCACGAAAGCGCCCGGCAAAAGAAAACACTCCCACTGATTTCTTAGCCACCGAGATGGCAGTAGATCCGCAAATCTTGCTAGCGCCGCGTGCGATAGGCAACGATTACCAGCAACCCCAGCAATGACCAGACCGCGAAACCAGTTGGTTCCGGCACGGCTAGGGCGGTAATCGTGATGCTGGAGATCTTGTAGTCATCGTTGCTCCCCGCGACGCCGAAGCGGAACTGCGTACCCGTGCGCTGCGTTTCCGTCAGCACCGACGAGAAAATGAACGTACTCGAGTCCGCGTCAAAGAAACCAGCAAATCCGTCGCCTCCTGGAATGTCTTGGTTTGCCAGGGCAGTATTTCCATCCACCGCGAGGCTGAAATCATCGTTGCCCCCAACGCGGTCAAACGTGACCGATTCCAGTATATAAGAGATGGCTCCCGAAAAGATGAAGGTCACCATTTCATCGGGACCGCTGCCATCGATCTGAGTGGAATCTAAAAGTCCGGAACTCGACCCGATTCCAAAATCCAAAGCGATGATACCGCCAGGGAAATTTTGGTTGGCAAGTACTGGTCCGCCAGAGGTGGCGGAAGTAACCAGAAGGGAAATGCCCCCCTCGTTGAAAGTGTAAGATGACGACAGGCTGGGCGTCGCTCCACCACCCGTTAGATCAAAGGTCACCATCGCCGCACGACTTTGCGGCGTGAATAACGCCGTCACGATAAACACAGTGCCAAGAAAGCTTCTTTTCATCTCACGCTGCTCTGGTGGTTTTCCTGTGGTGTAACTTCAATCGCGTGCGTTAACGACTTCATGAAGGTCCGATGGTAACGGAACGTCCGTGACTCATCCGAATATCTTCTCCCGACGTGCGAATTAGTGCATGTTGCGTCATCGTAGTTGTGAATCAAGAGACAAACGGAAAAATTCCGCGAAGCCTCATTGAAACGGACAAAACACATCCCCCCAGCAATCTACTCTATGGGAGTCTGACTTTTTTGGCAAGCGATTGGGTAGTGTCCTACGAACGAGTTGCCGGGGCCAAAACCGTGCACCAACCCACCAACATTTCCCACCTACATTCCTGCGCTCACGCACCGCAAGACACCCCGCCGCGCTTCGATTGGTCTTGCCAAGGCAAGATATTTCCGCAGCATAAGCTAAAAATGGGTGGGTGAGATTGCTTCTCATCGACCTTACAAATTCGGTACTTTCACCCGTCTATTCCAGCTTCGCACTTTCGGAGGTGTCCTCCTTTCGTGCCATTTCAAGCTTTCCCCTTTTTCCCGGTCATCGCCACACAAGACTTATGAACGATCAGGCAGATCCTTTTCTGAAGGCGGACATCCAAGAAGCCGAGTTGGGGCTCCAGGAAGAACGATCCAGCCTGTATTGAATTGATGTCGACGTTCATCAAGAACTACCCCTCGCTCTGGGGGGAGGACATTGGCACACCCCCCAGATCTCCGTAGCACGCTATTTTCTCTTGATTTCGGTCGCCCTTGCCCGGTAGTTTCCGCCCTAGTTCGGACACAGCCGACAAAGGGCTGGCGTTCCGGTTACTTCCCCAACCGACACGTACCGGCCATTTCGCCATGGGAATTTGAACAAGCAAGGGCGGCAAACGTGCAAGAAATTTGGCGGCGTGCTCACCCACGAATTTGCC
This sequence comes from Pirellulales bacterium, assembly GCA_028289405.1. Classification (GTDB taxonomy): domain Bacteria; phylum Planctomycetota; class Planctomycetia; order Pirellulales; family JANQPP01; genus JANQPP01. Next base: position 111,556 of record JANQPP010000109.1, on the reverse strand, counting down.
TGGTTCACGACTGGCTGACCGGCATGCGTGGCGGAGAGAAGTGCCTGGAATTGCTCTGCCAACGCTGGCCGGACGCCGATCTGTTCACGCTGCTGCATGCTCAAGGCTCCACCAGTCACAGCATTGAGTCCATGCGGATTCACACCAGCCCGCTCCAGCGACTGCCCGGAATTCGCCGCTATTATCGCTATTGCCTCCCCGTGATGCCTTGGGCAATGCGGCGTCTGCGGGTTTCGGCCGATGCGGATCTCGTGATCAGTTTGAGCCACGCGGTGGCCAAAGGAATTGATAACCCCCATGGCGTGCCGCACGTTTGTTATTGTTTCACGCCGATGCGCTACGCCTGGCATCTGCGCGCGGACTACTTGCGCCCCCATCCGCACCAGCCGGAGAGGATGCCCAGCGGCCATTGGGGTCGTCCTCGCACTTGGTGGCGATCGGGACAAGAATCCATCCTGGCCAGGCTGAGGCAATGGGACCAGCGCACGTCACGGAGCGTCACGCATTTCGTGGCCATCAGCCGAACGGTGGCGAACCGCATTCAAGAATGCTATGGCCGGGAAAGCCAAGTCATCTTCCCACCCGTGAATGTGGAGTATTACACTCCTAGCCACCAGCCCCGCGAGGATTTTTACCTCTGTGTCTCGGCATTGGTTCCCTACAAGCGGATCGAACTGGCGGTCGAGGCGTGCCGTAGATCGGGCAGACGATTGATCGTGATCGGTACCGGTCCCGAAACCAGGCGGCTTCGCCGACGCGCCTCGTCGGAAATCCAATTTCTTGGTTGGCAGCCGGATGACGTGATCCGAGACCATTTGCGACGGTGCCGCGCGCTTCTATTTCCTGGCCACGAAGACTTCGGTATCGTGCCGGTCGAGGCACAAGCCTGCGGCACAGCCGTGATCGCCTTTCGCCGGGGTGGCGCCACGGAGACCGTCATCGAGCCAACAAAGGAAACGCCAGGCACCGGTTTTTTCTTTGAGGAGCAGACTGCCGACTCGCTGGCAACCGCCATGGAACGGTTCGAGCAGTTCCATGCATGGTTCGATCCACAATTGGCGCGGGCGAATGCGGAGCGTTTCTCTCAAGCCCGCTTCGTGCAAGAGCTATCCGGCTACGTCGAACAGATATTGTCCGGCGAGGAAGAGGCTCCAGCCAGACGTGCCGCGTAGACCGGCGTGAAATTCCGACGGGCCCTTGTCGCTCCTCAGAGGCGCGGGGATATTGGCCCAGGGTGAGCGGGCCACGCGATCGGTGGCACCGTCACGTGGAACGGGCTCGAATATAGGAAGAGATTGTTATGTCACGTCGCGAGAAGATTGAAGCCATGCTGGCGGACGATCCGCGGGATACGTTCTTGCGGTACAGCCTTGCGCTGGAATTCCGCAAGGAAGGCGCGCACGAGGAAAGCCTAGAACGGCTCGACGAGTTGACGCGGGATGACCCGCCTTACGTGCCAGCGTTTTTCATGACAGGACAGCTACTCGCGGAACTTCAACGCATTCCCCAGGCTCGTGATTACCTGCGGAGAGGTATCGAGGAAGCCCGAAGCCAGGGAGATGCGCATGCAGCCGGGGAAATGAGCGAATTCCTCGCGAGCTTGGGCGCATTCGGCGAATAACGGGAAGACGAGACCGTCGGCACACAGGTTGTCCGACCGCGAAAAGTCGCTTCCTTTCTCCCGCCATCCATGGCCCCAATTATGGACAATATGCGGGGCGTGCGTCGCGGCTCATTCAAAAAGATGAGACGCATTGCGATTTCGTCTTCGAACCGCGTCACGAGCATATCGCCCGGGCAGAAGTCCGAACAAACCCGCTGCCCATGAACGGCGGTTCATTTCCGCGGGGCATTTTCGAACAACGCGTCTACCTGCCTCCGACCGTGGTGAACATAATACTCAACGAGCCGATCACGTAGGTCTCGCACGGAAAGTTGCTGGGCGAGCAGGCGGCGATACAAGTCCTCGTGCCGCTGTCGATAGGCTTGAATCTCGGCCAGATCCTCGTCGTCAAATCCCTCCTCGCGGAGCAGTTTCAAAGGTCCCGCCAGCAGCGACTCCCGCGCGATCACAAATTCCTCGCTCGCGCCGTAGGCGGCACTGTCCAAATGCTCGATCACCGTGGCGACCTTCGCCGCCGCCACGAGATCCATTTCGGCGTTCACATCCGCCGATTTAGCCAAGGCTTGAGCCAGCAAAGGATTGTTTTCCGACATTCGCGCCAATCCGAGCCGTACGGTCTGAAATAGATCGGCGGTAGAGGAAAGTTGCTTGGCCCGAAAGTTCTCCGCGAAACGATCGAACACTTCCTCCTCGATGTGCCGCTCCGGTTGGTACATCATTTCCGATCGGCCCACGATCTCCAGGCGTCCACCGTAGAGAGCACCAGTAGGAGAGATGAAATGGTCTCCCAGTGTCACCCCAAGCGCTCGCAGGTTGCTTTTCGTTTCTCCTGAAGCCGCCCCTTCCTCGAATGGAAAGTACTTTGACCGCGAATACTTCGTTTCTTGGGCACAAAGTAATAACAAGCCGGCGCAATAACCATGGATTTCTCGGCCCGCCAACGCCTGCCCCTTCATCCCGGCGATGGCCGTGGTGCGAAAGTTCAAGTCGAACCGGGATTTGTTGCCGATGATGGAACGCGCCACTTCCGCCATGGTGCCCGCGGCCTCTGAATCGGGATCGCGGAGCACGAGAAAATGCCGCGTACGCTTCACGAACGTATCGATGTTCGTGGCCGGAATCCGCGTGCCGCGCTCCGGCAGGTCGACGACCACGAATCGCCTTCTGCCATCGCCGCCTTGCTCGGTCGTGATGACTCCTACATGCGTAAACAATCCCGGCGAGAGGTCCGTAAACAAGTTGTACGGCGAGGGGTTGCGCATTAGCAGCCAATCTCCCGCGCGGACTTTGAAGCCGCCAAGTTGATATCCGGCTTCCGTCTCTCCTTGATCCGACAGGCCGCGCAGTGACTTCAGCAAGCGATTCCGGTGCGTGTTGGCTTCCAGCGACAATCCCGCTTCATTCAAATCGGCGAGGATTTCGTAGGCCTCTTCCGCCGTGATCTCCGGGAGAGGGAGTGTGGGATCTTGATTTGGGCGAGGCACTTGCGGCCAGCCCAGCCGGTCCATGGCCACGGCCAGCGCGACCACGAGCGACGGGTTGCGTGACTCGGTACTTAATAAATCAGCCAGATCCGCTCGATGTACTGTGGAGCCTGCCGCCGCCAGAAGTCGCAGCAGCCTTGGCCAGCAGCGTTGGCGGACTGGTCCCGGCACGGGTGAAGGATAATCCGTTTCCTCGTAAAACGTGGAAAGCAGGATCCCTGCTCCCACCGAACTATCGTGTTGCCGCAATAGATCGATCAACACCAGCAGATTGTCTTCATCGGTCGCGAAGCGGTCGACGCAGACTTCCAGCAATTCGGTTTCGAGAAACCGTAGCCGCCCTTCCAGATCAATCAGCTCATCCAACGTGGCCTGGTAACGTCGTGCCGCCTCGCGCTGAGAGGACTTTTCTAAGAGTTGCGGGAACGCTCGGCGAAGTTTTAGCGTCCGTTCAATTTCCCACGACACTTCGCTCCTCGCCGCCAAAACTCGCCCCAACAATCCGAGGGCAGTTTCTGGTCGAGCCAATTCACTGGCCGCAGCCTGCTCCACGGCCCAGGTTTCGAGGTTTGCCGTCGTGTCACGAATAGCCTGGATATCGACCGTGGCATATTCCACTGCCTCACGGGGCAGAACGGTTGCCCAGTCGTCTATCGGAGCGGATCTGGCAGCGTAGGCGACGGATACAATCGATATCCAGCATGCAATCTGACGGAGGAAAACCAACAGAAAAACCCCAAGGCGGCAGGAAGTGGCGCGGGAGAGAGGTCGTCCATGCCCCCAGTGCGTGGAAACAAACTTTTTCGGTCTCCGCGAAGTGTGACGTCGATCGGACGTGAAACGCTGGTCGATGTACGAAACCAATCGTTTCGTCCGTATGCATGAAATACCCTAGGCATCTATACCACCATTTGGCGCATGGTGCGAGCGATTTCGTGGATTATGAGCAAATGGGGCATTTTGCTCATGTTATGGTCGGAAGCAAGCCCACCCGGGAAAGAGCAGCGGAGCACACCAGGCTGTCGAGTTACTCAACCACTTGAAGAATCACAGGAAGCGATGCTCAAAAGGCGGCGCAAATCGCCACTTTGCGAGCCGTGACCAGCTTGGCCGCGCCAAAATGACTAGCTCGGCGGTGAGGTTGAAAAACGTCAGAAGAGAAGGCAACGGACTGTTACCCAGAAAAACTCATTCCGAGAGAGAGACGGAATGATGAATGTCCGCGCCGGAATAGTAAACCGATTTCGCGCCTGCTTGGATGCCATCGTGAAGCCAAACGGAGCTCGACTCAGGACGACCATCCACGACGATGATCAGATCCGCCCAGCAAGGAAGCACGCCTTTCACCAGAGGCGTACGGAGTTTCACCTGCATCGGATCGACGCCGAGCAAAGGATACTGTTCCTCCCCGATTTGCAGCCATAGTTCCAGGGTCTTGTAATGAATGGGCATGATAGGTCCCTTTCGCACGGGCCGCGAGGAATGCGGTCATCGTAATCCGTGGACCGATGCCTGGGCAAGCGGAACCTCCATTCGCATTCCCCGTGGGTACGGCAACGTCGATTACCGTTCATTGGCGGTAGGCAGTCCGGCACCTTTGGTCCATAATGCCGGCTTTCATCCACGGTCGGCAAAATGGGCAGCGGACGTCCGCGTCTTTTCGGTCGCACTGGCGTATCTGAGCCGTTATTCGGCGGGAGATGTTCGCGAATATGTCATTATTGGTGGTGGGATCGGTCGCCTTGGACAGCGTAGAGACACCGCATGCCCGGCGGGATGATGTGCTTGGCGGCTCGGCGGTCTATTTCTCCTACGCGGCCAGCTACTTTACTCCCCCAAGATTGGTGGGCGTCGTCGGGGAAGATTGGCCTAAAGCACACACAAGCTTGCTCGATGAGCGGGGCATCGACACCAGCGGTTTGCAAGTTCAGCCTGGGGGCCAAACGTTTCGCTGGCGGGGCAAATACCTGCCTAACATGAATGACCGCGAAACGCTCGAAGTCCACCTGAACGTATTCGAGCATTTCGATCCCACTTTGCCGGACCAGTATCGCGACAGCCAATACGTGTTTCTGGCCAATGGCGCGCCCACCACACAACTGCGGGTACTTGAGCAGATCCACCGGCCGCGGCTGGTGATGGCGGACACGATGGACCTCTGGATCAATATCCAAACGGATGAACTGCGCGCACTGCTAAAGAAGATCGACGGGCTCGTGCTAAACGACAGCGAGGCCATACTGCTCACCGACGACGAGAATTTGGTTCGGGCCGGCAAACGCACGCTAGAAATGGGTCCCAAATTCGTGGTGATCAAAAAGGGCGAGCACGGGGCCATGTTTTTTAGCCGGGATGCCACGTATGTCCTGCCCGCTTTTCCCACCGAGGAAGTGGTGGATCCCACCGGTGCGGGGGACAGTTTTGCCGGCGGCATGATGGGCTATCTGGCGAGCGAGAACCCAGCGGAATTCACGCCACACGTGCTCAAAACGGCGATTGCCTACGGAACCTTGGTGGCTAGTTTCAATGTCGAGGATTTTAGCCTGGACCGGATGGTCTCCATACAGCGAGCGGATTTGGACGGACGCATGCGGCAATACCAGCAAATGTTGAGCCTTTGATTTCGGCGACGGATCATTGAATCTGGAACTTCTCGTCAAAAGAGCGGCTTCCCAAATTCATTCTCGAATTCACTGCGGGTACGCTTCGCGATGGTGGCCACGCTACAGACCTGGTGGACGATTTTCCGCATCTGCATCGACGAGCGCCTGGTGTATCGGGGAGATTTCGCCCTGGGCACCCTGATGCGGTTTCTGCCCATCGTGACACAGATTTTTCTGTGGACGGCCATTTTCACCGCGACCGATTCATCCACGATCGCTGGCTACACACGGCAAGATTTCGTGGCCTATTATCTGCTCACGATGCTCAGTCGTGCCTTTTCCAGCATGCCCGGTTTGGCCTCCGGAATCACGACACAGATCCGTTCCGGCGAGATCAAGAAGTTCCTCATCCAGCCCATCGACCTGATCGGCTTTTTGCTGCTGAGCCGGGCAGCGCATAAGCTCGTGTATTACGCGGTCGCCTTGGGGCCGTTCGCTTTGGTCTTCTTTCTCTGCCGCGACTTTTTTAGCGGTTGGCCGCCTCCCAGCACGCTTGCCGCGTATGTCCTTTCTCTATGCATGGCGTTCGCGCTCGGCTTTTTCTTGGAAATCTGCATTGGCATGGTCGGTTTCTGGTTTCTGGAAGTCGGCTCCCTGCTGTTCGTGTACATGCTATTCAACTTCTTCTGTTCCGGGCACATGTTTCCCTTGGACATGCTTCCCGACCCGTGGAACGGCGTCGTGCGAATGATTCCGCTGCAATATCTGGCGTATTTCCCAGCGGCGGTCTTTCTGGGGAAGATCGAGGGGGAAGCCCTGGTCCATGGACTGCTCGTGCAGGCGGGTTGGGTGCTGTTCTTTATCGCCTTTTCCCGCGTTTTGCTCAGACAGGGCCTGCGGCGTTACAGCGGATTCGGAGGTTAAGCTGATGCGGCATCATCCTCCTTACTTACGCGTGTTCCTCACCTTTGCCCGCAACAGTCTCGTGCGGGACATGACCTTTCGCGGCAATTTTTTCATCAACGCCGTGGCCTCGACGTCCTGGGTGCTGATGAACCTGGGATTTTATCTACTAATCTTTCGCTACTCGCCGATGATTGGAGCGGATACGGGTTGGGGAAAGTATGAGTTCTTCGTCTTTCTCTCCACGACGCTATTCGTGAACAGTCTGGTGCAAGCCTTCTTCATGCCCAACGCCAGCGAGTTCAGCGAATTAATCCGCACGGGAGGGCTCGACTTCGCCCTACTCAAGCCGATCGATACGCAGTTCTTGATCTCGTTGCAGCGGGTGGAGTGGTCCTCGCTGGCCAATTTCGTGTTCGCGGGATGCCTATTGGCCTTCGCGCTGAATCACCTGGAATACCAGCCCACGCTCGGCGTGATACTACTCTATCCGCTCTACGTGGCATGCGGTGTGGCGGTGCTCTATAGCGTGATGATCGCCCTCTCCGCGACGAGTATTTGGCTGGGTCGGAACCAGTCACTGTACGACTTCTGGTTCTACATCACGAACTTTTCCCGCTATCCCATGGAGATCTATCGTGGCACGTTCGGCACCCCGCTGCGGCTGATTTTCACGTACCTCATCCCCATTTTGGTGGTGGTGAATGTGCCCGCCCGGCTGTTGGCTTTGCCGCTGGATGCCGCCCGCTGGCAACTAACTGCCTTCGCGCTGTTCGCGACCCTTTTCAGCCTGTGGGGCTCTCGCTGGCTGTTTCAACGGGCACTCGGCAGCTACCGCAGCGCGAGCAGTTGACATGCCGCCCAGTATGGATTCCCTGCTGCTCTTTGTGTATGGCACGCTGAAACGCGGACACCAGCGGCAGGATCTTCTGGGCGGGCAACAGTTTCTGCAAGTGGCGTGCACGGAGCTATGTTACGTGCTCTACCATTGCGGGAATTACCCGGCCCTGGTGCCCGCCGCGCCGGGTAAATCCGGCGCATCCATTGAAGGAGAACTGTGGCAACTGGAGCGTGCCCTACTGCCAGCTTTGGATGCCTGGGAAGCCGTGGACGAAAGGCTCTTCGAGCGCCGGCCCGTGAAGCTGCGGGCACCGTTCACGGAGGCGGAAGTGTCCGCCTATTTCTATCTCGCGAACACGGCTGGATTGCCCATCGTCGGCGCGAAGTGGACCTTGGCACACGAACAAGCGGGCCAACCCCTACAATAGTCCAAGCGCGCCAGTCCAATCACACCATATCAGGCAGGCACCAATTCGGCGGGGCGAGTCTCTCGGGCTTCTTGGATCCGTTGATGAATCAGCCACGCATCTTGCCGGAAGTCATCCAGCCGAATGTCCCGGGCAAAGCCATCGCGGGCGCGAATTTGGAGTTCGCCACCGATGTTCCCCGCGTTTCTCGACATGGAGCCCAGGTATTTCTCCTGGACGACGGTGAGTTTGGTGATATCCTCCCAGGCGATGTCTTTCTCCAACGTACCGAATACTCCATCGGGAACCTTGAGCGAAATGCCCCCCTCGCCGGCACGGATGTGATAGTCCCCCGACGAGGCATTCGCGACGCAGGAGAGGGACATGAGGAAAAAGAGTGCCGCGAGCGATCCGGCGATGCCCACGCCAACCTTGACACCGGTTGGATACTGCAATTTGAGGTTTTTGGTCTCTTGATGGGCATCTGCCCAGATTTCGGAAGGGTTGGGATTGATCCAGTCGGGATTCCAAACGTACACCGCCCCCAGGCCAGTCACGCCGGCGAAGATCATCGAGATCACGGCCATTTTGATCGCCTTGGCCCGGCTGTAATTGGCGACGTCGAATACAGGGCCGACTTCCGATTCGCTGGCGTAATACGGAGACATCGTGGTCATGGGAAATCCTCCCGAAGGCCGTGAAGGTGAGCGTTCGTGCGTGCCGCATGGGCGTGTGGTGTGCGCGGCGCGGCAGACCACAAGTCCGAGCAGCAAAAGTGCCACTACAATTGTCAGACATGCGTTCTATCCAAAAATAGCTCACCCAGGCGCGGAGGATCTCGGGCTGCCCCAAGCCCATGGGGTTTTTGGGCATGGGCCGCAAAGATTGGCGGGGTAGCATGTTGCGCCGCCGTGAATTTCTCGTGATGAGGATCCGCCGCTAAGCGGTCAGGAGTTGTCCGAGATGCTCCAGGATCACTTCGACTTCCGCCATGCGGCCTGGTCCCTTTTGCCGGCAGCTCAACCAGCCTTCGTCGGGATCCACGATGTGGAAACCGTCTTCTCGGAGCTGGGCCAGATTCCGCTGGACGGCGGGCTTTGTCCACATCGTGGAGTTCATCGCGGGTGCCAGCAGAATCGGCACGTCCGCCGCGAGCACTAGCGTGGACAGCAAATCGTCGGCGAAGCCGTGCGCGGCCTTGGCGAGAAAGTCCGCCGACGCGGGCACCACGCACATCACATCCGCCTCCTCGGCTAAGGTGATGTGCGCGCCCAACGGAAATCGATCCGCGTCGAACGCATCCCGGGCCACGGCGCGGCCCGAAAGCGCGGCGAAAGTGACCAGAGAAACGAATCGCTCTGCGGCAGCGGTCATAACGACCTGCGCCGAGGCTCCATGTTGTACGAGACGGCTGACGAGCATGGCCGTCTTGTAAGCGGCGATCCCTCCGGTCACTCCCACCAATACATGCCGGTCGGTCATAGGGCGCTGAGATCCAGTTCCGGCGGTCCGCCATGTCCCTCTGGCGTTTCGCGGATCTTCACATTGCCCGAGGTGTCCAGGTAGATCTTGTCCTGCATGATCTCGTCGATGACGATTTGCAATTTGCTGTCACTCTGGGAATCGACCAAAGGCCGGCTGCCGCGAACCAAGGCCACGAGGCGTTTCTGAATCAGCGTGGAAAGCTTGAAGCGTCCGCCCACCTTGTTGACGATGGCTTCTTCGCGGAGTTCATCAATCATGAATCGGTTTCTCCTGAGGAATCAAGGATTCGGCAAATATCTTGGACGGCCTGATCCAGGGATTGGTTCACGACCTGATAACGGTACTCATCCGCCGCGGCAAGTTCTCCTCGCGCGACTTCCAGCCGCCGCTGAATCACGGGCTCCGCCTCCGTGCCTCGGGACCGCAGTCGGGTTTCCAACTCTTGCAGCGACTCGGGACGCACGAAAATCGTGAGAGCATCGGGAAATTTTTCCCGGACGGCCCGCGCTCCCTGCACATCGATTTCCAAAATCACCCATTCGCCACGCCGCAGCCGCGGCTCCACTTCGGCGAGCAGGGTGCCATACCAATGCATTTTAGAAAAAACTTGAAAACACTCGACGAATTCGCCTATCTCGCGGCGACGTGCAAAATCCTCGTCGCTCAAAAAGTAATAATCCACGCCGTCTCGTTCGCCCGGACGCGGCGCGCGCGTCGTGGCCGAAATCGCGAGATGCAGCGTGCGGCCGCATTCCGCTAGCACGCGTTTCAATAACGTCGTCTTTCCGGCGCCGGAAGGCCCGGACACGACGACAACTCGGCCCAACGCGGTGGCAGGCATCTTGGCGTGTTCAGTTTCAGCGACCGTGCGAAAATCCATCACTCAAAAAAACTTGAATTCGTACCGATGGGTCCCAAACGGCACCCGTCATTCGACATTTTGAATCAGTTCGCGAATCCGCTCGATGGCGGCCTTCATTTCCACGACCCGCCGGGAGATGTCGTAGTCATTAGCCTTGGAACCGATCGTATTGGTCTCGCGAAACATTTCCTGCACGACGAATTCGAGTTTTCGCCCCGCCCCCGCTTCCTGTTCCATGATCCGTTGGAATTGTTCGAGGTGGCTGGCCAGACGCATCAGTTCCTCGGCCACGTCGCTCCGTTCGGCGAAAATACCGACTTCACGCAGCAGGTCGGCAGCTTCCACGGTGACTTCGTGTTCCGCCAAAATCGTCTGCATTTTTTCCGTGAGCCGTTCCCGATAGTTATCCACGACCCGAGGGGCGCGGTGTTCGATTTTCTCTCGTTGTTCCTCAATTGTCTGGCAATGCGCCGCCAATTCCTGTTGCATGGCGGCTCCTTCACGGATCCGCATCTCGCCCAGCTTGGCTAGCGCTGCTCCCAAGGTATCTTCAATCACCGGCCAGCTCTCCGCGACCGTGGAAGTTGCCCCCCCTTTTTCCTCAACAACACCCGGCATGAGCAACAGGGCCTCCAGTGGAGGCGGGACATCCTTGGGCAATTTGTGCGTTTCCAGCCACCGTTCGATTTGCCGAAAATAAGCAGTCAATGTCTCCAAATTCAGGGCGTGTTGGTTTTCCTGGCTCGCTCTTTCCACTTTGATGACCGCATGGACTGTTGCCCGCCGCACATGCTTGCGGATCGCCGCTTCAATCTTCGGTTCAAGCGACGCATATCCCTCGGGAGCCCGAATCACGAGCTTGAAGTGGCGGCTGTTGATGGTGCGTAATTCCACGGAAACGCGGATCGCGTCGCGTTCACGGCACGCGTCTCCGTAGCCGGTCATGCTGAGTAGCAACGTCGCTTTTCTCCTGGGATCCGCGAGAAGTAAGCGATCAGTTGTTTGGAGCCGCGGGCGCACCCTCGGACGGCGCGTCGTCCGGCGAACTCGAACTCGGGCCGGTGCTAGCCGGTGTGTTGCCGGGAGGAACTACAGGATCGGTTATCGGATCATCCCCCGTGGCGGGCCGCTGAATCGATTCTTGCCCGGCAGGCGGCGCGGCGGAACCTCCCAACTTGTCATCCAGCGGACCGTCGTGCGAACTGAGTACTTTCACCGACAAAATGCAAAGCAGGATCCAGACCGTGGCCACCCCGATTGTGACCCGGGTGAAGACATCGCCCGCCTTGGCGCCGAAAGCACTTTGTCCTCCCATGCCGCCGAAGGCACCTGCCAGACCGCCACCTCGCCCACGTTGGACGAGCACCAGCATGATCAAAAAGATCGACACCGTCACGAGTGCGAGCATGAACAGCACTTGCACCATGAATTTAGCCTTCTACTTTAAACGACGTCATCCGCGACTAATTCGAGAAACTGAATTTGCTTCAACGAAGCGAATCGATAGATTCAGGGGAGAATTCCACGCCCTGCCGGATTCTCAGGAAACCGTTGCCGGGGCGGCTTCCACGATCGCCATGAATTCATCGGCTTTTAGGCTGGCACCACCCACCAGAGCCCCGTCGATGTTGGGCTGGGCCAACAATTCCTTTGCGTTCGCCGCCTTCACACTTCCACCGTACTGAATCCGAATAGTCTCCGCAATCTCGTGATTGTAGCGACTTTCAAGCAGTTTGCGAAGATGAAGATGGACTTCCTCGGCTTGTTCTGGACTGGCCACTTTTCCCGTCCCGATGGCCCACACCGGCTCGTAGGCGATGACGATCTCCCGGATTTGCTCGGCGGAGAGTCCCGCCAGCGATTGTTCAAACTGCTTTTGAATCACTTCCGCTGTCTTGCCGGCTTCCCGTTCTTCTAGAAGTTCCCCGACGCAGACGATCGGCCGCAATTCCGCTTCCAACGCCGCAAGCACCTTGCGGTTGATGAATTCATCCGTCTCGCCCAGTACATGCCGCCGCTCGCTATGGCCCAGGATCACGTAGGTACAGTCCAGGTCACGCAGCATGCCGGGGCTGATTTCGCCGGTGAAAGCTCCTTTGGCCGCCGGATACAGGTTTTGGGCCCCCAAAACGACGGGCGTCCCTTTCACCACCGAAGCAACCGCGTCTAAGTAGACGCTGGGAGGACAGACCGCCACTTCGGCGCCGTCCGAGCCATTCAGGCGCTCAGCCAGTTGTTCGGCCAATGTTACCGAACCGGCACGGTCCAAATTCATCTTCCAATTTCCGGCGATCAAAAACTGTCTCATAAAAGTGTTACCTTTGGGGTTCGGAGACTTTTTTATTCAAAACAGCGGCGAGCGCGCGAATCTGCTCCGCAAGTTCGGCAAATTGGTCCGGCAAGAGCGCCTGGGGACCGTCCGAGAAGGCTTCCTCTGGGCAGTCATGGACCTCGATATGCACGCCATCCGCTCCGGCGGCGACTCCCGCCAACGCGCACGCCGGGATCAGGTCGGGACGACCGGTGGCGTGGCTGGGATCCACGATGATCGGCAAATGGGAAAGTCGTTGGCAAAGAGGAACGGCGGCCACGTCGAACAAATTCCGCGTGGCGCGATCAAAGCCTCGAATACCCCGCTCGCAGAGCACCACATGCGGATTGCCCTGGGACAAAACGTACTCGGCGCTCATCAGCAGGTCGTCCACGGTCGCGCTCATGCCACGCTTGAGCAGAACCGGCTTTTGCGTGCGGCCTACTTCCGTGAGCAGCACGAAATTTTGCATATTGCGGGCACCGATCTGCAGCATGTCCGCGTGTTCCACGACGAGATCCACGTGTCGCGGATCCATGACCTCGGTCACCACGGGCATACCGTGTCTTTGGCCGGTTTCTTGAAGTATGCGGAGACCTTCTCTCCCCATCCCCTGAAAAGCATAGGGGCTGGTCCGAGGCTTGTAGGCCCCGCCACGGAGAATATTCGCGCCTGCCGCGCGGACGGCGGCGGCGATGCTCTCCATCCGCTCCGCGCTTTCCACGGCACAAGGACCAGCCATCAAAGCCAACTGCCCGCCACCCACTGCGACTCCGCCCACGTCAATTACGCTGGACTGCGGATGTGCTTCACGGCTGGCCAGCTTGTAAGGCGGCAGAACCCGCACGACGTCCTGGACCCCAGGAATGGCGTGCAGCGCCACGGCATCGAGCTGGGCCTCGTCCCCGATAATGCCGATAATCGTGCGGAAGGTGCCCCGACTGAGGTGGGCCTGCATGCCGCGTTCCTCGACCCGCTCAATCACATGGGCAATTTGCGCTTCGCTAACCTCGGGTTTGAGAATGATGATCACGATGAATTACCGCTGATACCGCATGAGAAACCGGTACTCTGGTTTTGGCCTGGGAGTAATTGCGAAATCACATGGGTGTGCGAGATCCGAGTGGGCACAATCGACATATTGTGCCCTCTGACGCCGTGAAGGCAAGCGTCCCTGGCCCGATTGCTCTTGGAGCGGTCTATTCGACCGGAGGGCTGGCGGCGTAGGAGCCGAGTACCTCTAGCCGCACGGCTTTCCTTTCCAGCGAAGCGATGGCCCTTTTGATCCGCTGATCGTTTTCGTGGCCTTCCATCTCCACGAAAAAGAGATAGGAACCTTGAGGACCGCTGGTGGGAAAAGATTCGATCCAGGTGAGGTTCAAGCGGTTTCGCTTGAAGATGCCCATGGCATCGGCCAGGCTGCCCGGCTTGTGTTCGATCTGAAACATCACGGCGGTTTTATCTTTGCTGGTCCGTTTCACTGGATCCTGGCCAATCACGGCGAACCTAGTGAGATTCGCCGGGTTGTCTTCGATGTGCTCGGCCAGCACGTTCAAACCGTAATGCGTGCCCGCTTGCCGGCTGGCCACCGCCGCGGCGCCCGGCTTGTCGCGGGCCAATTGGGCCGCCGTGGAAGTGCTGGTGACCTCGATCGTGCGGGCACCTGGCATATGTTTGGCCAGCCAGTTGCGGCATTGGGAAAGAGCCTGTGGGCGACTGTAAATCTCGCGAACCGCCGAGCGTTCACCGCCTGACAACAAAAAATGATGGATCCGCATTTGCACTTCGCCACAGATGCGGACCCGCAGCCGGGCAAACATGTCCAGCGTATCGGCAATCCGCCCGTCCGTGGAGTTTTCCAAGGGAACCATGCCATAGTCCGCATGCCCTCGGTTCACCTCTTCAAAGACTGAGGGAATGCTGTTGACCTGGACCATCTCCACCCCCTGGCCGAAGCGTTGCACGGAAGCGAGATGGCTATAGCTATATTCCGGCCCCAAATAGGCCACGCGGAGCATCTTTTCCAATGCCCGGGAGCCGCTAATGATTTCGCGAAAAATACTCCGGATGCACGCTTCTCCGAGCGGCCCTCGGCTGGTTTGGACCACGCGCTGAAGCACTTCCTCTTCCCGGTCCGGCGCGTAAACCTGCTCTTGGTTCTTGCTCTTGAGTTTGCCGATCTCCACGGCCAACTTCGCTCGTTGGTTCAAATTGGCGACGATTTCCTTGTCCAGGCGGTCAATCTTGGTGCGCAGGCTGCCCAAGGAAGAGCGAGACGAACCGCCGCGAGTGGTTGTTTTCTTCGCCATGCAGATCGCAGTGGGGCCAGTGGTATGAAGTTTGGGAAAAAGCCACGCTAGTAGGTGGTGGGAGACCTATCCCTCGCGTGAACTTGTACTTAGTTCGTTGCGGCTGTCAAGCAGATTTAGAAATGGCCTACTTTTTGGCCAACTTTTTCCGGTAAAACGTGCCCGAATCCGCCTGAAGAGACCGCATTCTAAGTCTACCTCTTTTTGTCTCGATTTGCGCCACTAACTGGACATGCGCCTCCTTGAAGCGGGAAACTGGGCTGGAAAAGCCGGCTTTCCCTGAAAGCCATATCGGCTCTGGGCAACTGAAAGTTCGTGACAGAGCGCAAGATTTTTCCTAGAAACCATTTAAAGCAAACCATACCCGCTAAATGCCATCTCGGCAGACGCGTGAATGAAGCGTTTCGCGGCGTGCCAAAATGACAGCCCCCCATCCATGAAAATTCAGCCGAGACCGCCGCCAGTCATCGTTGATTCCTGTAAATCATATCCACAAAAAGAGATAGGCATTAAACTAGATGTTGGCTGGCCGGTGGCATGGCATTTGCCTTTGTCCTCTTTGGCGATACCCACCAAACCGGGATGAGCGGCGGTGGGGCAGCCTCTCCCGAGCTTTATTTTTAACTTTTATCGAGTCATACGAGACAAGTTTAAGCGGTCAGGAAAGTCAAAAACAGTCAAGCGGCTTGCGGTCCGACACGCACGCATTTTTGAGATCAAAAGGAGCAAAGCATGGCAAAAGGCGAAAAGATCATCGGCATCGACCTGGGAACCACGAATTCGGTCGTGGCGGTCATGGAGGGCAAGGAAGCGAAGGTCATTCCCAACCAAGAGGGCAACCGACTTACGCCAAGCGTCGTGGCCTTCACGGAAAAAGAAGAAACGATCGTGGGTGAGCCAGCCCGGCGACAGGCGGTGATGAACCCGAAACGTACGGTCTACTCGATCAAACGATTCATGGGCCGCCGGCACGACGAGGTGACCAACGAAGAAAAGATGGTCCCTTATGAGATCGTCGGCGGGCCTCAAGACTACGTAAAGGTCAAGGTGGGGGATGAGGAGCTGACGCCTCCCGAAATCTCCGCCAAAGTGTTGCGGAAGTTGAAGGAAGCCGCAGAGGCCTATCTGGGACACAAGGTGAACAAAGCCGTCATTACCGTGCCGGCCTACTTCAACGATGCCCAACGCCAGGCAACCAAGGACGCCGGCCAGATCGCCGGATTGGAAGTCGAGCGGATCATCAATGAGCCCACGGCTGCCGCCTTGGCGTACGGCTTGGAAAAAAAGGCCCAGGAACGGATCGTGGTCTTCGACCTGGGTGGAGGCACGTTCGATGTCTCCGTGCTAGAAGTCGCCGACGGCGTGTTCCGCGTGATCAGTACCAATGGCGATACGCACCTCGGCGGTGACGATTTCGATGAAGTGCTCATCCACCACGTGGCTGACCAATTCCAAAGCGAACAGGGGATCGATCTCCGCAAGGACACGATGGCCCTGCAACGGCTGCAGGAAGCCTGTGAAAAGGCGAAGAAGGAGCTTAGCTCCGCCAGTTCGTCCGATATCAACTTGCCCTTCATTACGGCGGATGCCAATGGTCCCAAACACCTGCAAATGAGCATCTCTCGAGCAAAATTCGAAGAGCTGGTCGACCACCTAATCGACCGCTGCCGTGGCCCCGTGGAGCGGGCGCTCAAGGACGCGAAGCTCAGCCCGCAGGAGATCGATGAAGTCGTGCTCGTGGGAGGTTCCACGCGAATCCCAAAGGTTCAAGCCGTCGTGAAGGAAGTCTTCGGAAAGGATCCCCATAAGGGAGTCAATCCGGATGAAGTCGTGGCCGTCGGTGCCGCGATCCAGGGCGGCGTGCTGGCCGGCGACGTGTCCGACGTGCTGCTGCTCGATGTCACGCCACTTTCGCTCGGGATCGAGACTTTGGGTGGCGTGATGACCAAGCTCGTCGAGCGGAATACCACGATTCCCACCGAAAGGAAACAGGTCTTCAGCACGGCGGAAGACAGCCAAACGGCGGTCACCGTGCGAGTCTTCCAAGGTGAGCGGGAGATGGCGTCGGATAACCGGCTGCTTGGCCAGTTCAATTTGGAAGGTATCCCGCCCGCGCCACGCGGCACCCCGCAGATCGAGGTCAAATTCGATATCGACGCGAACGGCATTTTGAATGTCAGTGCCAAGGATTTGGGGACGAGCAAGGAGCAGACGGTCCGCATCGAACAGTCCAGTGGGCTGAATGAGGAAGAAATCGACCGAATGCGGAAGGATGCCGAGGAGCATGCCCAGGAAGATAAAGAGAAGCGTGACTTGGCCGAGGCTCGCAACCAGGCGGATGCGCTCTGCTTTCAAATCGAGAAGACGATCAAGGAGAACGCCGACAAACTCAGTGACTCGGACAAGAAGCCGCTCGAGGATGCGGTGGCCAAAGTGCGGGAAGTGGCCAAAGGAGAAGATGCCCAAGCTATCAAGTCCGCCATCAGCGAGTTGGAGCAGGCGTCCCATGCCTTCAGCAAGACGCTTTACGAATCCGCCACGGCGGAGCAAGGCGGCGGTGCGGAAGCGGCGGCATCCGGCGGAGCCGAAGGGGCTTCCGCAAGCGATTCCGGGGACGAGGACGCGATTGACGCTGAATTCGAAGTCAAGGATTCCTAATCGCGTCGAGACGCGGTAATTCGACGATATGCCCATCGATCGCGCGAAGCCTGTAGAGGGGCTTCGCGCGGAATGGGACGCGCGGTCGGCCTTCCCACGGGGACGATTCGACTCCCGATTGAATCACACGCCGGTCGCGGCTGCGCGGCGCGGGAACAAAAGCCGCGCGGGAACATGAGAAGTGTGAAAGGACGAGAACATGGCATTTCGCTTTGAAAAACTGACCATCAAGGCTCAGGAAGCGGTTCAACGCGCGCAGGCCAGTGCTAGCGACGGGAATCATCCCCAAATTGAACCGCTCCACTTGTTGCAGGGGCTGCTCGAAGAAAAAGAAGGCATGGTATGGACGCTCTTGAACAAGATCGGCACCAACCGTGCACAGTTATTGAAGATGGTCGAGGCCGAATTTTCGCATCTTCCGCGCGCTACCGGCGGCTCTCCTCCCGGCGCTAGCCAGTCGCTACAGCAGGTATTGGAGGCGGCGCAGCAGACGGCCACTTCGATGAAGGATGAATTCGTCTCCACCGAGCATCTGCTGCTCGCGCTAACGCACGCCGATTCCTCCGCCAAAAATCTGTTGAAGCTCAATGCGATCGAAGAGAAGGAACTCTTGGGAGCGATGCAAGCCGTGCGGGGTTCCGGGCGGATCACCGACCAAAGCCCGGAAGAAAAATTCCAGGCGCTCCAGAAATATGGTATCGACCTGGTGGACCGTGCCACGCAGGGCAAACTCGATCCCGTGATTGGCCGCGACAGCGAAATCCGCCGCGTGATGCAGGTTCTATCCCGCCGCACGAAAAACAACCCCGTCCTGATCGGGGAACCGGGCGTGGGAAAGACGGCCATCGCCGAGGGGCTGGCGCTGCGTATCGTCCAGGGTGACGTGCCGCAAAGCCTGAAAAACAAGCGGGTCATCGCCCTCGACATGGGCGCGCTCATCGCCGGTTCCAAATACCGTGGCGAATTCGAGAACCGCCTGAAATCGGTCCTGCGAGAAGTGGAAGAAGCCGAAGGGAACGTCATTCTCTTCATTGACGAACTGCATACCGTGGTCGGCGCGGGCGCGGCGGAAGGGGGCAGTGACGCGGCCAACCTGCTCAAGCCGGCCCTCGCGCGGGGCGAACTCCGCTGCATCGGCGCCACCACGCTGGACGAATACCGCAAGTACGTGGAAAGCGATGCCGCGCTGGAACGCCGCTTTCAACCGGTGTTCGTGGGCGAACCTACCGTCGAGGATACCATCGCCATCCTGCGGGGACTCAAAGCCCGCTATGAAGCACATCACAAGGGGGTCAAGATCAAGGACTCCGCGTTGGTTGCCGCGGCGCACCTTTCCGACCGTTACATCGCCGATCGCCAGCTTCCTGATAAAGCTATCGACCTCATGGACGAAGCGACGAGCCGGCTGGCCATGGAACTGGAAAGCGTGCCCACGGAGATCGACGAGGTGCAGCGGAAACTCGTGCAATTGGAATTGGCGGCCCGGCAGCTCGCCGACGAAACCGAGACACACGCCCAGGATCGTCTCGCCGAAATCGAGGAAGAGATGGAAGGTCTGCGGCGTCAACTAGCCAGCCTTCGCGAGCAATGGGGAGCCGAAAAACATGGCGTGGTGGACGTGCATGAAGTTCGCCACCAGTTGGCCGAAGTCGAATTGCAATTCAACCAACTTTCCACCGCGATCAAGGAAAAGCAGGTGGCAGGCTTGCCCGTGGAGTCGGAGTATCAGCAGCTTTTGGAGCTGGAAAATCGGCGGCGGGCTTTGGAATCGCAAGCCACGAAATTGGAGGAAACTTCCGCCGAGGAGACCACCGAGGGAACCGCGCCACAACGCCGTCTGCTACGGCAAGTCGTCGGTCCCGAGGAGATCGCCGAGGTGGTCAGCGTGTGGACCGGCGTGCCCGTTTCCCGCATGATGGAGACTGAAAAGGCCAAGCTGCTCGTGTTGGAAGAACGGCTGCATCAGCGCGTGGTGGGACAGGAAGAGGCCGTCGAGGCGGTGGCCAACGCGGTCCGCCGCAGCCGGTCCGGCTTGCAAGATCCGAATCGGCCCATCGGTTCGTTTCTCTTCTTGGGACCCACCGGCGTGGGCAAGACGGAGTTGTGCAAGGCGCTCGCCCAGATGCTGTTCGACGATGAAAACGCCATGGTCCGGCTGGACATGAGCGAATTCATGGAGCGGCATACCGTGAGCCGGCTGATCGGCGCCCCTCCCGGCTACGTGGGCTACGAGGAAGGGGGCAAGCTCACCGAGGCCATTCGACGGCGGCCTTACGCCGTGATCCTCTTGGATGAGATCGAGAAGGCGCACCGCGATGTGTTCAATATCTTGCTGCAAGTTCTCGATGATGGCCGGCTTTCGGACAATCACGGCCACACCGTGAACTTCACCAATACGATCATCGTGATGACCTCCAACATCGGCAGCCAAATGATCCAGCGGATTTCTTCGGAAGACGGAGATGAGCAGGAGATCCGCGGCGCCGTGGAAGAGGCGCTACGACAACATTTTCTGCCGGAGTTTCTCAACCGCGTGGACGAGACGATCATCTTCCATCCGCTCCAGCGGCAAGAACTGCGGCGGATCGTGGAGTTGCAAGTGGAACGGCTCCGCGAGCAGCTTGCCGCAAAAGGGCTGGGCCTCTCCGTCAGCGAGACCGCGCTACAAGCGATCGCCAACGAAGGCTACGATCCCAGCTACGGCGCGCGGCCACTCAAGCGGGTCATTCAGCAGCGGTTACAAAACCCGCTCGCCGTGGAACTCCTCAAGGGAGAATTCGACGAAGGGGATACGGTTCACGTCGAATTCGCGGACGGCGATTTCACCTTCGACAAGGTCGTGGAAGCCGAGGTCGTGGAGACGTAGGTTCAGCGTCTTTAGGTCGTGCGTTCGCCGATCGCCTAGTTACGCGTTTGCCGCATGCGACGCGGCAGTATGGGAACAAGTTCCCTGCCTACGTGTTTGGGCTCCTGCCGGCGCCTTTTCTTTCCACTTTGGAAAACGATGACTTGCCATCATGGAAAGCCATGAGTATTATTTTCCATGATGGAAAGTGACGCACGATAATCAATCCACAATCACGGGTGAAGACGATGAATCGCGAAACCAACCTGCCCAGCACTCAGGAAGCCCAGGTGGCTCTCGAGAGTGTAGCGGAGATGGCCTCCGCCGGATTGAGACGGGGCTTGTACCCCCGCTGGTTCGCCGCCACGACAGCGCTTTGGGCGGGCTCGATCGCTGCCCTCATCGGGCTGGATTCGCCCTTTTGGCTATTGATCTTCTTTGCTGGCATAGCCGGTTTGTGCGTATACCGTGAAAAACGCGGGGCCTGGGTCCAGGAAATCCGAAGCTGGCGGGAATTCTGGCTAGTCGTTCCCGGCGGAGTGATCCTGCTGTGTGGCGTGGCCTTGGCGGGAATTATCGGCTGGCAGCACTTCGGCCTATTTTGGACACCCATCGCCGCTGGCATGGCAATCAGCTTGGGGCTCTTCGCCGTGATGGAGCTTTCTTACCGTCCCATTCGAGTGCAAACGAAAGAGGAGCCAGGTTCGTGAGCAGGCCACGCTTCGATCCAGTGATCCACGCGCCCAATCGACTTCAACTCTGCGCGTTGCTGGCACCGCTAGAGGAAGCGGAGTTTCAAACACTCCGGGACGAGTTGGAAGTCAGTGACTCCGTGCTTTCCAAGCAAATGAGCCAACTCGCGGAGGCGGGATACCTCCGCCTGCGAAAGAGCACCTTCCATGGCCGGCAACGCACCTGGGCACGGCTCACCGCCCGTGGTCGCAAGGCATTCGCCGCCCATGTGGAAGCCTTGCAAGCGTTGATTGCCCAGGCCAACGGCCATCACCCGAAAGATTAGCGCTGCGCGCTGTTAGCCAGTTTTTGTCGGCATGACAAGAAGATGGGAACACGTTTCCGTCCAGTGGGTTTTTGGTCGAGAAGTTCCCCCGCTTTTTTCACGCGTTTGACCATGTCAGCGCGTCGAAAGATATCGATCTGCCGTTTGGGCACTCCAGCGGCTTCGGATTCTTCCGGCGGGGCCGAGAGAGAGTGATGACCAGCATGAACGTATACTGAAAACCAGGTTGTTGAACGAACTTCCCAGCCAGGGCGTTAGTTCTTTGCCAACGCCGTTCGGCGGATCCGACATCGAAAATCCGACGTCCATCCAATCGACCGCCCCATCCCCACATCAAGCTGCGCTCCCATTGCTGTTACTTGGTTCCAACTCGCGTTGCCTAAGTCTTGTGGTCATGCTACCCTACGCGGCCAAATCGGTCAGGATGGTTGTGCGCATGGAGCGTTTGCCCGTTTCTTGCGACCGGGTCCAACCTCCTTGCGAGAAGGGGTATGAAGCAAATTCTGGCCGGCGGCCAGGCGGCATTCGGGGAAGTAATGCAAGGAGACAATGGAATCATGAAGATTCCCGAGACGTTTTCTCTTCGGAATCATTGGGCCTTGCGGCAATGGCGGATGGCATGGGTTTCCACCGTGTTTTGCGTGCTTTTCGGCGGCCCTCGGATCGTGAGCGGCCAAGAGGCGGAGTGGATTTGGGCTCCTCCTGCCGCCGATTCCTCCGACAGCCGCGATGTCGTCTACTTTCGCAAATCCTTCCAAATGGGAGTGCCCGAGGAAGGCCGGATTGAAATTACCGCCGACGAGGAGTTTGAACTCTACGTCAATGGCGAGCTGCTGGGACAGGGAAACAATTGGCGAAAGCTCAAGGCGTTCGAGCTCAAGCCGCTGTTACGGACGGGCCGCAACGTGATCGCCATTAAAGCCGTGCATCGCGGAAACGGTACGGCGGGATTGGTGGCCCGCGTGGCGGTCAAGCACCAGGGCAACACCTACGTTTCCCATTCCACGGATACATCCTGGAAAATCAGCCGCGCCGAATTTTCACGCTGGAAATCCGTCCACTTGAATGACCAGGGCTGGAGTGCCGCCGTGAGCCGAGGCCGCCTGGGACAAGCCGAACCATGGGGCCGGGAGGTGGCCACTGAAAGCGGCGGGCATATAGGGCGATTCACCGTGCTTCGGGAATTTCGCGTCGAATCCGTGCTTCCCGCGGAAAAGACCGGCTCGCTCATCGCCATGACGTTCAACGATTTCGGACAACTTCTGGTTTCTCAAGAAGGCGGGCCGCTCTTGCTTTTTAGCGACGAGGATCAGGACGGAGTGCCGGAAACGCCTTCCACGTATTGCGACCAGATCAAGAACTGCCAGGGCATGTTGGCCCTCAACGGCCAGATCTTCGCCGTCGGGCAAGGCCCCGAGGGAGCGGGACTGTATCGTATTTCCGACGATGAATTCGACGGTGTCGCCGACCATGTGACCCTGCTTTGTAAATTCGAGGGGGACATGGGTGAGCACGGCCCTCACGCGCCGGTTCTGGGACCCGACGGGCTGATTTATGTCGTGGTGGGCAACCACTCCGCGCCGGAAAAGGTCTACAATGAGGCCAGCCCGCATGATCTTTTTTATGAAGGCGATTTGCTGCGGCCCAAACATGAAGATCCGGGCGGGCATGCGGTGGGACGCAAAGTTCCGGGCGGTGTGATTCTACGTACCGATACCCAAGGCAGCTTCGTGGAGCTTTTTGCCGGGGGGCTAAGAAACCCCTATGACATTGCCTTCAACCGCATGGGGGAACTTTTCACCTTCGACGCGGACATGGAATGGGACCAAGGGCTTCCTTGGTATCGCCCAACGCGGGTGAACCATATTATTCCCGGGGCGGAGTTCGGCTGGAGAAGCGGGTCTTCCAAATGGCCCGAATACTTCTTCGACAGTTTGCCAGCCACGGTGAATGTGGGTCCCGGCTCGCCGGCGGGCATCACCTGCTACAACCATTTCATGTATCCGGTCCGCTTCCAGGATTCCTTTTTCATGTGCGATTGGTCGCGGGGCCGTATCCTGAATGTGCGGCTGAATCCCGTGAGCGGCACCTATTCGGCGAAGGTCGAATTGTTTGTCGTGGGGAGGCCCCTGAATTGTACCGATCTCGAAGTCGGGCCGGATGGCTGGCTCTATTTCTGCACCGGCGGACGTGGCACGGAAGGAGGAGTGTACAGGGTCGTCTGGACGGGGAAAGTTCCCGAGGAAGTGAAACAACTGGGCACCGGCGTTACCGCCGCGCTACGCCAACCACAACCTACCGCCGCCTGGTCCCAGCGGCGGATCGTGGCCATCAAACACGAAATGGGGGAAGAGTGGGACCGGCAAATCGTGGGCGCCGTGCGGTCCTTGGGAAACAAGCCCGTTATCCGGGCTCATGCGCTGAGCCTGATGCAGCTTTTCGGGCCTTTTCCCTCCTATCAACTGTTGGAGGAGTTGACCCAAGATCCCAGTACTTTGGTCCGCGCGAAGGCCACGTATCTCATGGGAATTCATGCAGACCCGGAATTAGTGCCGAGCTTGCTCAAAATGGCGAGCGATCCCAACGGCACGGTACGCCGGCTGGCATGCGAAGCGCTAGCCCGCTCGGGCCACCCATTCCCCGTCGAGAAGATCGTTCCCGTATTGGGAGATGAACATCGCTACGTGGCTTGGGCGGCGATGCGGGCCATTCAGCAAATTCCCGCCGAGCAATGGGCCGAGGCCGTGCTCAACCATTCCCGGCACCGCGTATTTTTGGTGGGATGCCTGGCGCTTATTCAGGCCGACTCTTCGGAGCAGACAGCGCGGGCCGTGCTTGACCGGGCATCCACGATGATGAAAGGCCCCATGCGCGACCGCGATTTCGTGGATATGCTGCGTCTCATTGAGGTCACGCTGCTGCACAGCGGATTAACGGGAGAAGACCTGCCCGAACTGCGCCAGCAATTGGCCCAGGAATATCCCTCGTCCCATCATCAAATGAACCGCCAGTTAGTGACGCTGTTGACCTATTTGCAGGAGCCCTCCGTCCGTGAGCGGATGATCAACCAGCTCTACTCGGACATCCCCGATGAGGAAAAATTGCACGTGGCCTTGGCGGGCCGGCATTACACCGGCTGGACATCGGAACAAAAACTGCTTTTGTTGAAATATTTGGAAGCCTCGCGCGAGTTGACCGGGGGGTTCAGCCTGCGGGGCTATGTGGAGAACGCCAGCCGGGACATCGTGCAAAGCCTCTCACCGGAAGAGCGGGAACAGGTGCTCACCTTTGGTGACGAGATGCCCTCCGCTGCTTTTCATGTGCTCGCCAGCTTGCCGCCGGATCCTGGCTCTGAAATGCTGGGCCTGCTTCAAAAGCTGGACACGCTGCTCTATCACGCCGAAGGTGAAGCCGTTGAAAAGCTACGCATCGCGATCATCGCCGTGCTGGCGAGGAGCCGTGATCCGGAAGCCATGGCCGTCTTGCGGGAGATCTTTCGAAATGATCCGGAGCGCCGCGCACATGTGGCGATGGGGCTTTCCCAACAGCCGGAGGGCGAAAATTGGCCACTTCTGGTGCGGAGCCTGCCCTTACTAGAAGGCACCTCCGCTCAGGTCGTCTTGGGGAAATTGGCCACGGTCGAGCAAAAGCCTGAAGATCCGGAACCGATCCGGCAAGCCATCCTCGCTGCGGTTCGCTTAGGAGAGAATGGAGGTCAAGTGGCGTTTCCCTTGCTCCAGCAGTGGACCGGGGAACAACCTCATTCCGCGGATGACAAGTTCGCTTCCGCGCTGGCCAAATGGCAGGCGTGGTTCCGTGAAACCTATCCTGCCGCTGGCGAACCCGCGATACCTTCCCGATCGAGCGCGAACCAATGGGACATGTCCGAACTCATTTCCTTCCTGGAAAGCGAAGATGGGCGTGGCGGCGATCCGCACCGGGGAAGAGAAGTCTATGAGCGTGCCCAATGCGCCAAATGCCACCGCTTTGGCGGCCTGGGCGATGGCGGAGGACCAGACCTGACGACAGTGGCGCGGAGATTTCACCGTAAGGAAATTATCGAATCGGTGCTGTATCCTTCGCACGTGATTTCCGACCAATACGCTTCCCAGACGATTGTCACCGAAAACGGCACCACGTATACCGGCATCGTGGCTCCCGCCGGTTCCAGCATGGTCGAGGTCCTGCTCGCGAATGGAGAACGCGTGAAGGTGAACAAGACAAAGATCGACGAGACCTATCCGGCCAAGATTTCCGCCATGCCGGAAGGGCTCTTCGATTCCCTGTCCGCCGAGGAAATCAGCGACCTGTTCGCCTTCCTTTCCGAATCGGGAGAAGCCGTCGCCACGTCGGAAAGTCCATCACGCCGCCGTTGATTTGGCTGCTTGTTTAGGAAAGCCGGCGAGTCCTTGCGCGGAGCGCGAGGAGGAATAGCCCGCAAACAGCCAAGGCGAGGCTAGCCGGCTCCGGCACGGCGACGGCTTCGCTGCTAAAACCAAAGTTGTTCTTCAGCAAGCCGAAGTCGTTGAGGTCGACCTGGCCGTCTCCCGTCACTTCGCCTTGGGTGAAGCGAGGCTGCGAACTGCCGAAGTTGGCCTTGAGCAGATTGAAATCCGCCAGATCCACGTCGCCATCGGCGTCCGCGTCGCCAGGGTGCGGCGTCAGCAGGGCCAAAAATGCCTCGCGATGCCCTTGTGGATTTCTTCCGAAGCCGACCACGGTGAAGCCGTCATCGGAGATTCCCGTGGCGGATTCGAGCGTCCAGCCCTCCAAGGTGCCGTCCGCCAAGCCGAATTCATCCCGCAAGGCATCCGACAAGGAACGCATACCTGCTTCCTCCGTCCAGAGGAATGCCTGCCGGCCCTCCGCGGTTTGGCTTTCTCCCACGATCCGTTCCCCGTTTCCGGAAACCGCCTGGGCCGTGCTGATGGATTGTGCTTCGGAAAGGTGCCCCAGCCCCTGCATCCCTTGTGCTTCCGTCCATCGAAAAGCTTCACTGCTGACGAGCGAAAAGCCCTCGAATAGGCTAGACCTGCCCACCACGACCGATCCGTCGCGGTTCGCGGCCAATGCCGCGCTGTCCTTCGTGTCCCCTTCGGAATCGAGGAATCCCAGCAGCGTGAATCCGCCTTCGGTAGTCCAGTGAAAGGCCTCGTTGAACAATCCCGATTCGGCGCTGCGGCCGAACCCCACGATCGCGCCGCCGTCAAAACTCACGGCTGTCGCGGTGGTCCCGGTTCCTCCGCCCGGAACATCTCCCAAATCGACCAAGCCCTCTGCTTCGGTCCAGCGAAACGCGCTGGTATTGGAGCCACCGACAATCGTGCCGCCATCCCCCGACACGCCGAACGCCCGGCTCAATTCCACCTGGCCATCGGGCAAGGCTCCTAGGCCGGATAAGCCGGTGCCCTGGGACCACTGAAATGCCTCGATGCCACCGCTAATCGACGAGTCGCTTTGCCCCACGATCAGGCTGCCATCGGCGGAAACGCTATTCGCTTCGCTGGCACCATTTTCCATTAAGCTGCCGAGCGGCTGAATGCCCTCGGAACTGGTCCAGCGGAAGGCGCTGAAGCCATTCTCGGTCATGCTCCGGCCCACAACCGTCTGGCCATCGGCGGAGACCGCCGCCGCCTCGCTAAGCCGATTAGGAGAGGCGAAAGTGCCCAGTGCCGTGAAGTCCGCGGCGTGACCAGCCACCAACAGAAGGCTGGACCAACTCCACACGGTAAATGCCAGTCTCGAAGATCCCTTCATCTTGCCTCTGCTCCTGGTGATCCCTTCTCCGTTCCCCAAAAGCCGCATCCAGGACAATTGGACCAAGGCCTGGTCCTATGATAAGCCGGACAACGTTGGACGCGGAAATGCACGAATCCCACAAAACGGACCAATCCGCTGGGGATGAGCTTAGAATTTCACGATAGTTGGCGGCTCGGTTCCTTGCAACGATTACGCGAATTCTCCGGTTTGTAGTGAATGGCCGGAGCTCTTCTGCGACGGCCTCGTTCGACGAAAAAGAGCGGTTTTTCGTGCTCTCAACTGAAAAACGAGTCTTGCCCCAAGGGCGGGAAAGCGTTGGGGATATGCTTGATCGTGGGACGATTGGCCTCGGGCGGCCAGACGACGGCTACTACATCGAAGCGCGCGCGCCGTTCTAGCAATCCGTGCCGCTTCAGATAGCGCAACGCGAGGCGGGTTAACCGCCGTTGTTTCTCGGGAGTGACCGCCTCTTCGGGCGGGCCTAACAGCGGGGCTTGGCGGGATTTTACCTCGACAAAAACGACGGTATTCCCATCCAAGGCGATCAGATCGAGTTCACCACCGGGTAATCGCTTGCCACGCTCGACGATACGGTAACCCAGCCCCTGCAGATACGCTGCGGCGGCACGTTCGCCCCGCTGGCCGATATCTAAACCGGCAAAACGTCTCCAGCCCCAGGGAAACCAGGCGAGCCAGCGCATGCGAAAGAGGACCGAAAGGTGATCAACCCTTGGCCTTGGCTTTAGCTTTGGCCGGGATGTTTCGCCGACGCTCCTTTAGCCGCACTGCCTTACCGACGCGGTCGCGCAGGTAATACAGCTTTGCCCGGCGGACGACGCCGGAGCGTTTGACTTCGATCTTGGCAATCCGCGGCGAGTGCAGCGGGAATTTTCTCTCGACGCCTTCGCCTTGCACCAGACGTCGGACGGTGAACATTTCCCGCGTGCCCGACCCGCTGCGGGCAATGACCACGCCGTTGAACACCTGAATGCGTTCCTTGTTGCCCTCCAAAATGCGGCAATGAACATCGACCGTGTCGCCGATTTCGAATTCGAGCGGTTCTTCGCGGAAACTGGTCGCTTCCACGGCTTTGATCAGATCATGGTTCATGATGGACACTCTTCGTCTTTCGAATTTTCTTCTAGATGGTTGCTTATAAGATCCGGACGCTTTTGCCGCGTCCGTTGTTGGCTATTTTGATTTCTCCATTCATCCACCTGCTGGTGGTCACCGCTGACCAGGACCTCCGGAACAGAATGCCCTCGATATTCTCTGGGCCGAGTGTATTGAGCATGTTCCAAAAGCCGCCCTGGGCCTGAAAAGGAATCGAGGCGAGAGCTCTCTTCGTCTCCGAGCACTCCAGGGATCCAGCGAATCACCGAGTCGATCAAGACCATAGCGGCCACCTCTCCCCCATTCAGCACGAAATCCCCGATCGAAACTTCTTCGGGGCGGAGGATGAGGCGGACACGTTCATCAAATCCTTCGTATCTCCCACACAATAGTATCAACCGTCGTCTGGCCGCAAGCTCTTCCGCCTTTTTCGGTCCAAACCGTTGGCCTTGCGGCGTCAACATCACGACGTGGCCAGTTGGCGCTTCCGCGGTTTGCAGTTGCTCCACGCACTCCACGATGGGCTCAACTTTGAGCACCATCCCGGGCCCGCCGCCGAACGGGCGATCGTCCACGTTTTTATGTTTGCCTTGGGCCCAGTCCCGCAGGTTATGCAATTGGATATCGACCAATCCCCGCTGGATGGCCCGATGCAGCAAGCTCTGCCCTAAATAACCCTCAAAAATTCCCGGAAATAACGTAACGACGTCAAATCGCATCGCGGCACAAAATCTGTCCGGTTACTCGGCAATTATGCGTCGCCGCCTTCTTTGGGTTCCTCCGCGACGGATGTTTCTTCCGCCGCTTCGCTCGGTTCCGCCGTGGCGGTCACGGTGGATTCCTCCGTGGCTTCCTCGGCGGGAGCGGGCGCGGCTTCTTCCTCGGCAGCTTCGGCCTTCGGGGGTGGCGTTTGAACCTTCGGCGGTACGTAGGTTTTCTTGGAGGCGAGCTTTTCCAGTGCCGCTTGTTGTGATTCCAGGTGCGAACCGTTGGTTCCGTATTTGCGGATCAATACGCGAACCTTGTCCGAAGGCTGCGCCCCCACTCCGAGCCAGTAATCGACCCGTTCCCCCTTGATGCGGGCCCGGGCGTTTACGTCGGGCACCATGGGATCGTAGGTTCCTAGTTCTTCCAGCACCTTACCATCACGTTGGCGGCGCTGGTCCACGGCACAAATCCGATAATAGGGCCGATGACGGCGGCCCATCCTTTTCATCCGAATGCGTACGGACACGTTTCAATTTCTCCCTTGGATCGATGTTTGAGTAATATGGCTCTCCATACTTCAGGCAACCAACGCAGAGTGGCAGCCCAAAACCTCGAAGAGCAGATCATTTTTTACGACGTTGTTCTCTCTTCTTCCGGCGCAGCGCCTTTTCCCGTTCTTTTCGCATCTTGGCACGTTCGGTGGACGACAACCGTTTGCCGGTTCCTTGCTTCGTTTTGCTCAGCAAGCCACCGCTGGCGAGCGGTCCCTGGCTGATTTGTTGCACCTTTCGAAGGCGGTCCCGCATGCCCATGCCGGCCATCTCCTTCATCATGCCGGCCATGCCATCGAACTGCTTCACCAGTTCGTTGACTTCGTGTGGTTGAACACCGGCCCCAGCGGCGATTCGCCGCCGCCGGCTTTGGTCGATGGTCTTCGTGGGGTTACGTCGTTCCTGCGGCGTCATGGAATCGATAATTCCCATCAGCCGCTTCATGTCCTGTTCGGCTTCCATGCCGTCGAGCATGTCGTTCATCCCCCCCATGCCGGGGATCATGCCCATGATCTTGTTCAAGGGGCCGAGCTTTTTGGTCCGCGTGATCCACTTCTTGAAATCGTCAAGCGTAAACTGCCCTTCGCGAAGACGCGCCTCGTCCTCGGCCATTTCCTCTTCGTCGAACTTTTCCCGAGCCTGTTCGACGAGGCTCACCACATCCCCCATGCCCAGGATGCGGCCGGCCATGCGGTCGGGGTGGAATTCCTCCAGGGCCTCCAGTTGTTCCCCGGTGCCGACGTACTTGATGGGGACGCCGGTGACGGCCTTCACGGACAGGGCGGCGCCACCTCGGGCATCGCCGTCCAGCTTGGTCATGATCACGCCGTCGAGTTCGAGCGCCTCATTGAACGATTTCGCGCTCTGCACGGCGTCTTGCCCCGTCATGCCATCAACCACGAGCAGCACTTGCTGCGGGCTGACGCGCTGGTCGATGCGGGCCAGCTCTTTCATGAGGTCTTCATCGACGTGCAGCCGGCCCGCCGTGTCGAGCAAGACCACATTGGCGTTCAGGTTGCGAGCTTTTTGCACCGCCCGTTGGCAGACTTTGACGGGGTCCTGCGCCCCTTCCTCGGAGTAGACCTCGATGCCGAGTTGTTCACCCAGCACATGCAACTGCCGGATGGCCGCTGGGCGCTGCAAGTCCGCGGCGACCATCAGGGGAGTTTGGCCGGCGTTTTTGAGCCGACGCGCCAGCTTGCCGCAGGTGGTCGTTTTTCCAGAACCTTGCAGGCCGCACAACATCAAGACCGGTGCATCGCCACGCAGATGGAGCGCGTGGTCCACCGGCCCCATCAAATCGATGAGCTCTTGATGCACGATCCCCACGACTTGCTGCGTGGGATTCAGTGAGGAAAGCACCCGCTCACCGATTGCCTGTTCGGTGATCCGGGCCATGAAGTCCTTGACCACCGAGAAGCTGACGTCCGCCTCAAGGAGTGCCTGCTGGACCGACTTGAGCCCTTCGCGCATGTTCGCTTCACTCAGCTTCCCTTTCCCGGAAAGCGAGCGTAGGGCCGTCGAGAGGCCGGATTGTAGCGATTCAAACATGGCACACCGTCACCACCCGCCTCGACCAGCTCATGACTTCTCCATCATGGGCCGACGGGCGACCAAATGGGCATAAAACTGTAAAATAGCTGATGGAAGGGGTTTTTGGCAATGCGTGCTCTTGGAAATACCCAATCGTCTGTCGGGATGGAAGCTTGAATAATCGAGTTTGAGATCGATCAGGATTTCCCGATTACCAGCAACCACATCGAGTCGAACATCAAACGTATTAACTACCGCCTCAAGGGCAGCGAGAAACCCTGGAATCAAGGCGCCGAGCAACTTCTGAAGCTTGCCGCCGCCCACCTCAGCGAAATCCGCCGCTAACCAAATCCGGTTTCTCCGCGAATCCTCATCCAGCACTTAGCGAACCTTACCCAGGCCTATTTCGTGGTGCACGAGCCAACTACGGGAAGCTGATGATCGTTCTCTTTCCACCACAAAAAAAGATCGATTTGCGCAAAGTTCTTCTAGGAAAGAGCATACGTGGCCCGATCCTCACTGGGGATTGTCGGGATTGTGGAAACTTGGTTGACGCGACGCACGCGAGAGTTATTCTGTGGGGGTTCGTGGGTGAAAGTGGGGGCAAATGGTGACCAAAAGATGGTTTACTGGGGCCTATTCACGTGCCCTGGACGACAAACTGCGGCTCGCCATTCCCAAGCCTTTAAGGGATTGTTTGGGGGCATCCATGGATCAGGGGTTATTTGTCGCGCCCGGTTTGGATGAATCGCTATCGATTTATCCAGCGGATACCTTTTCCGCGATTGCCGAACGGTTGGCACAGACTTCTCCGAATCGGCAAGATGTGCGTGCCTTTTCGAGGCTG
Source organism: Pirellulales bacterium (assembly GCA_028289405.1). Classification (GTDB taxonomy): domain Bacteria; phylum Planctomycetota; class Planctomycetia; order Pirellulales; family JANQPP01; genus JANQPP01. The sequence continues at coordinate 79,695 of JANQPP010000109.1, read as the reverse complement.
TTCTATGCCCAAGCTCAGCACGCGCCGCTTGACAAACAGGGAAGAATTCGCCTTCCCAGTGAACTGGTGAAAATGGCGGCACTGCAAGGAGAGGTCATGTTATTAGGCGTGCAAGACCATATGGAACTTTGGGATGCCGAGAGATGGCAAAACTATGTCGCGGACCATCAGCCGAGATACGACGGATTGGCGGAAACCGTGTTCGATGGAACTTCCGCCTCGAAAGCACATGGCTTACCGAAAGAGACAGGTTCATAAACCACTGCGGCGGCAGTGGGACCCGCACGGCGTGGGCATAACGTAACCTAGCAACATCCCCGATGTGAGAGGACGGAATTGGCACTTGTGATTTGGCATCCGAGATCGTTGACCGTCCGAATGTTCGCCCTACCACGGTGGCATGTTCCCAGCTTCTTGGCCAAGCGACGGGGAACAGGGCGTGGTTTCCAGGCACGGAGGCCCGGCCTTTTTTTCACTGTGGGCCATGATCGCACGGAAGGACATGGCGGCGAACGTGGGTTTCTCGTGTCCTTGGAGAAGTCCACGAGTCCAGACGCGAAAGCAGGGCACACGGAAGTGCCCCGCGGCTGGATCTTTCCGGTTTGCTCGATTGGATGAATTCCCTCCACGGTCACATGCACGACGTTTGCTGGAGCCGGAAACGCTATTCCGCTGCCAAACTTTGGATCATCTTTTGAAATCCTTTCTCGTGTTTCGCGAGGACTTCTTGGGGACCCGTGAACTTAATGAAATGGGTTCCCAGCCCCTTGGTGACGATGATCGCTCCTAGCATGCGGTACTTTTCTCGGAGTTTTGCTGGCGCGAAGGGGCCAGCCTGATCCTTGAAGGTCCCGGATAGGTCGACGATGTGAACCTGCTGGCCGGCGATCTCTTTTTTGTCCACCTTGGCTCGCTCTTTGGTCGGTTTTCCGTCGGGTTGGGCAAACTGGCCGATCCAGCGTTCGATGTTCGCATCCACGGAGCCGCCGGCCCGCATGATGGTAAGACGTCCTCCCGTCCCGGCTTCTTCTTTCGCGGGAGCCTCGAATTCATATTGCAGAATTGATGAACGAGGGCGTTTTTTCTTCCAATCGCCAGGCACCATCAGTCGAAATTTTCCTCCAGCTAAGGTGATTTTTTGCGGCGGCGGAGCCAGTTCCTCTTCTTCCGCCAGAGATGTCGAAACCATTGCCAGGCAGGAGAGCATGACGGAGGCGGCCAGGCCGGAAAGGATTCTGCGGTCAATCATGAACGGTCGTCTCCCTGGGTTATTTAGGTGATCTTCGTGGCGTGATTTCCCATGGCGCGCATGGAATGTTCGGCCATGGAGCTTTCATCCTGGATTTTACGCATCGCGGCGAGAATGTCGATTCGCCATGGTTCAAGAATCGAGCCCGATTCGCGCAAAAGAAACGGGAGAGACGCCCCTTTGATGAGCATCTCTCCCGTGAGGTTTCTATTCTCAACAATTTAGGCGGTCAATTCGTGGCTGGGATCGGAGGCTGATTCGCCTCGTTCCCGAAGAAAAACAGCAAGCCGCCTCCACCGCTGCTGATATCGTCCGTGTTGTAGATGTACTCGGCGTCGAGTGCCTTTTCGATCCGCAGGCGGGTTTCACCCAAATGTGCCCGAGTGTAAGGATCCAGATTCTTGTTTCCTTCCACTTCGGCGATTTTCTCCGCCAAATCCCGCAGGCTTTGCGTGGCCAAATTGGAAATCGGCTTGTAAGCGGCGGTAAATCCGCTGCTGGGAAGTGTCAGGTCCACGAGCCGTTGCAGGTGCTCATGCTGCAGGTTGCGCCGCAAGCTGGAAATCCAAGGTTTGCGGGCGGAGCAAGTCTTCTCGGGCGGAGCGTCCAGTTCGGACCAAACCTTCTGCGTGATGCTGTCGAGCAGCTCTGGAAGCGTGATCATGTCCTGATCCGCAGCAGCCCGGAATTCATTGTCATAAACCCGCCGCAGTGTCGTGGGATTCATCAGCATCGTCAGCACGGAAGCTTGAATCCCCATGATGCGGTCATGAATGGGCCAGGTGGCATCCTCGTAGAAATAGTACGAGCTACCATCGAGCCACTTGTCCATGCTCATTTTCTCCAGCAAATCTGGGGTCAAACCGTAGGCCGCCTCATCGAACGCGTTCTTCAACACGAATTGCAAAGCGTCCCGCTGCTTGTCCACGGAAACAACTTCGATCGGGTCACGTTCGCCATCCCCTTTCTTGTCCCGGTAGACGAATGCTCCGCCGAGCCAATTGGACATCATGCTCAGGGCCCGGGCTTGGGCACTGATCGTCGTTTCGTAGCCCTGACGGGCTTTGGCCCAACTATCACCATCTTTTACATATTTCTCCACGATGATGGAGCGAAGCTTATTGGCGAGCCGCATCTGCAACTTGCCATATTTCAAGGGGTCTTTCCCGAAATCGTAACGCCGGGCCAAGGGATCCGGGCCATACGTGTCCTCGTCGGTGGCGAAGGGAAGTTCCGGATCCGCGACCCGTGCAAGAATCGGCTTGAGGTTCTTGTCGAACGTATATCCGTACTCGATGGCCCAGTAATCATAGGGGCCGATGCCGATCATGGCGTAGTCGCCCTGGACCTCGCCGGATTCGAAATTGACGTTCAAAGGCAGGTAATCCATCACCGAGGCGGCGAAAGGCTTATCCCCTTTGACTTTCTCACTATTGATTTCTTCGAGATCGTAGATACTCGAAGCTTTGAAGTTATGCCTCAAGCCAAGCGTGTGCCCCACTTCGTGAGCTACTAAATCCGCGAGCAGCGTGCCGATGAATTCCTCCGGCATGCCATCGATCATGCTCTCTTTCTTCTTGGACGGCTCTTCCTTCTTTTTGGCTGCTTCCTTTTTCTTCTCGGAGGGTTCCTTCTCGTCGTCGGACTTCTTGTCCTCCTCGTCTTTTTTGTCCTCTTCTTCGTCTTCCTCCTCGTCGCCTTCTCCATTCTCCTCGTCGGCTTCGGTGGCCAACGAGGCGAGTTCCCAGGCCATGCTCATCAGGGAAAGATCGAGTTTTTTCCCTTCGGCGGCCAGGCACATGCCATTCATCTGGCTGCCTTGGCCAATGAGGCCGTCATATTTCTCGTCACCCAGGAGTGTGGTCGAGGTGATCGAATCGTTGGTCTGTTTCGTTTGCCGCGCCAGGGTCAATTCCTTCATGACCTTTTCACGCTGCGAGGGCGAAGCGAGACGCACACGGGGATCCCAAGATGGATGCCGCGCGAGCCAGCCCAACACCTCGGGGCCGAAACCTTCCATGGCGGTGGCGGGCAAAACTTCACGTTCCCGCCAGCGCTTGAAGGCCCGGATCCAGCCATCGGTGAGGATGATGTCCGCGTCCAAGATTTGGCCGGTCAGGGGATGCACGCGGCTGGGGCCGATGGCGGTGCTGATGTCGTTGCTCAGCCAGCGGACGAAGTTGTATTTGACGTCCTCTGGGTGTTTTTCCATGTGATCGCCGGTTTTGGCGTTTTGGTAATACACCTCGATCGCGTTGGAAATCCCCACCTTCTCGAACGCTTTATTCCAATACAAGATTCCCTCGCGGACCCAGCGCCGATAGCGGACGGGAGTCGTGTGTTCGATATAGAACACGATCGGCTTCAGCGGCGGGCTGACGGCGAGCGAGGGATCTTGTTTCTGCAGATGCCAGCGATTGATATAGCGGACCCAATTGTCGTCGCTGTTGAATTTTCCCAGGTCGTTGTAGGAAGTCGTGAAATATCCGACGCGCTGGTCGGCCGCGCGTGGCTTGTAGCCGGTGCTTGCCGGAATTTCGCTAAACGAATAATGCAGGGTTTGCAATACGCCACCCGCCAAGGGGACTTCATAGGCAAGTTCCACGTTCTTTTCGAAGGGGAGCACGGTCTTGATGGCCGCCAGCCGTGGATTCAGGCCCCGCACCGCGTAGCCAAAGAACTGGGGTGACTGGTTGACCAGCAGGAAGTCCATGTCGATGACCGGACCGCCCTTGGGGGACATCGTGAGGATCGGGATATCGAGCAAGACCTGGTCCGTGAAGAGCCGCTTTATGGAGCGTTTGGAGGGCTCGTCCCCCGTCGATCGGTAGGCGATATTCGGCCGGATCAAGGCCAACCGCTTTCCGAAACGCCGCCAGTAGACATATTCATCCCCGAATTGCAGGCCGGCATAGCGGCTTCCAGCGGCGATGGTCAGGGCGATGAAATATTTCTTGCTGGCGAAGCTGCTGGGAAGTTCCGCCAGCATTTGGCCATCTTTTTTGCGGACGTAGATCGTGTAGAGGCTGCTCTTCTTGGAAGTAGGGTCTTTACTGACCAACGGGACTTTTTCATATCCCTCGATAACCTGCTGGAATGGTGGGAATTCTGGCTTCGGTTTCGGCTTTTTCGCTTCCTGCCCGATGGCCGTATTCATGCCCGCGGAGGCAAGCAGACAGGCCGCCGTGATCGATGTATAAAGGCCCTTGAATTGCATTTCTGAAGCTCCTCAAAGAAACGAGTGGAACCCCGGCCCCTTCCGGGTTGCGCGATCTGCACACAATTTTCACATTCTATCGCTTTCCCCGCCGACAAGCAAAACGGAATGGCCTTAAAAAGCACGGCTCAGACAAAGTCCCTGAAAAGTTCACGTTTTGGCTGGGGGAGCGACGAGGCGGGAGGCCGATAAACCGTCCGTAAATAGACCAGTCCTAATATACCACACATTTTCGCGCCTATGACTGGTCCGGCTGGATAAACGATCCAGGTCGGCTGGGGATTGGGCCGAATAACCGGGTTAACGCCATAAATCGTCGTCCGCGAAGGGGTGCGTGGGACCGAGTTTGGGCTTGGGCAGGGCCTTTAGCGCCGACTCCGCGAAACGGAGGTCTTCCTTGGCCGTAATCTTGAGATTCAGCGGTGAGCCCCGCACGACGAACACTGTCTGCCCTAGTCGCTCGACCAGTTGGGCATCATCGGTGGCGGACGAGGCTTCGGATTGGGCATGCGCTTTGGCCAAGAGCACACGGCGAAAGACCTGGGGCGTCTGAGCCTCCCAGAGATGGTCGCGTGAAACCGTCTTTTCAATGTTCCCCTGCTCACCAACCTTCTTCAGCGTTCCCGTGACGGGAATACCCAGGATGGCCGCGTCATGCTTCGTGGCCGCCTCGAATACCTGGTCGATCCATTTGTCCGCCAGGCAAGGGCGTGCCGCGTCATGCACGCACACGAAGTCGATCTCGTCGCGGACCTGCTCCAAGCCCAGACGAACCGAATCAGCCCGCGTAGAGCCGCCATCCACGGTATCGATTCCCAGGATCGCCACATTGGAAGAGAACTTGAACTGGAAATACTCCCGGTCCTCCGGATTCAGGACGAGCACAATTTGTTTGACGTCCTGCCGCGAAACAAATTTTTCTGCCGAATGCAGCCACACCGGTTTATTGGCCAGCGGAGCGAACGGTTTCTTGTAGTGCGGATCCTGGAATCGTTGGCTGGCACCGGCGGCCGCCAGTATCACGGCAAATTTCGCCATGGATGCCTCACAGTGCGAAAGGAAAACGGAAACAGGCCCTCAGATCAAGCGGACTCCGATGCGTATTTGAATGGCGAAATTATCCCGTGTGACGCACCTTCTGGCAAACCGTATGCGCGAGGGAATTCAAGAGCAATCGATGGCTGGATAGCCAATGTCCGCCATGCCGATAGCGACTGCGCCCGAGTTTTCCGGGCTCCCGCTGGTCGCCCGCGCGGACACTTGCAATACCCGGGTTGGCAGATGCAGTCCAAGCAGTGCACACCCTGTTCGATTCAGGGCATCTTGGCACGCATTGGCCCAACCGGCGTGCGAATTCGCCTTGCCGGATTCGGCCGGTTTCTGTATTTCCTAGCCCTCGCTCAGAATGAGGGTACTGCTAGCAAGGGGCGGCTGGTGTGCGCTCTGGGCGAGAGCGGCTCCAATCTCCGTGCATTTCGAAGCCGAGTCTGGGCACTTGTCTCCTAGTCACATGCGAAAAACTGAACGAGGCGGATGGCTGCCCAAGCCCTGGAGAGCTTGGGCATCGTTGCTCATTTGTTTGTCTTGGGCCGAGGGCCATATCTTCGCCCAAGCGCCCTACCAACCCCCGCCAGCCAACGGGGTAGCGGTTCCGAATGTCCCCGTGGTTCCACCATCAGGGCTAGGCCAAGAATTGGTGAACCGCGTGGTTGTTCAAGGCAACCGCACGGTGGGCCTCGCCAAGATCCGGGCACAACTCATGACCCGTGAAGGCCGGCCCTTCCAACCAGAAGTGGTGGAAGAGGACATTCGGCGGCTGGATCGTTTACGGCGTTTTCTGGATGTAAAGTCCTCTTATGTTCGCGAGCCGGGGCAACCAGGCATCACGGTCATTTTCCAAGTCGTGGAACGCCCCGTGATCGAGCAGGTGCGGTTCGTCGGCAACCAGAAGCTCTCCATGCGAATTTTGCGGCGTGAAGTCGGCGTCCGTGCCGGCGACGGATTGGACCCGTACGCCGTGGAGGAAGGACGACGGCGGATCGAAGAGTATTACCGCAAGAAAGGATTCAACGAAATCGAAGTCGAGGTGTTCGAAGGGAACCGCTTCGGCGATCGACGTGCCGTTTATCTGATTCACGAAGGACGCAAACAACGCATCCTGTGGACCAGCTTCGTGGGAAATGATCCAGACATTGCCTCCGATGCCCGGCTGCGGAAGGTCGTCGAATCCAAGCCGGGGTGGTTTTGGATCTTCAAGGGGCAGGTGGACCGCGAGCAGATCGACCAAGATGTGGATCGTCTCACGGCTTACTACCGTAGCCTCGGCTTTTTCCAGGCCCGCGTGGGGCGGGATCTCAACTTCGACAAGGACGGCGAGTGGCTCCGGCTGGAATTCGTGATCCACCAGGGACCGCGGTACTACGTGCGGAACATCTCGTTCTTGGGCAGTACTAAATTCGCGGAAGCGGCATTGAAGGCGGATCTGAAACTCCGCGAAGGTGACGCATTCAATCAACGGTTTCTGACACGCGATGTTTCAGGGATCGAAGATATGTACGGAGGCGAAGGCCATATCTTCGCCGATATTCAGGCCGATACGAGGTTTCTAGAGGAACCGGGAAAGCTCGACCTGGTCTACCGTATCGACGAAGGTGCCCGCTACCGCATCGACAAGATCAACGTCCAGATCGCGGGCGACACACCGCATACGCGGCACAACACGGTAAGAAACCGGATTTCTCAGCGGCCAGGGGACGTGGTCGACACGCGTCTGATCCGCGACAGTAAACGCCGGATTCTGGCGTCGCGGTTGTTCGCCGGATCGCAGCCTGGTGAACGCCCACCCCAAATCTCTTGGGGCAAGACCGATCTGGAAAAAGCCGAAACACGCTTGGGCTCGCGCCCGGCTCCCACGGGTCAATTTCGTGGTCAGAGCCCCGATACCAATATGCCTATCCGTGGAGCCACCGGGGAGACCAGGCGTTGAGACCAACGATGCCCGCCACGATGGCTCTCTTGATGGCCTGGACTTTGTCCACCGGCTGCCAGACACTCGCGCCGCGATTTGGCGCGGGCACTCACACCGCGCTGCGGGCTCCCCAGGCAAATCGCCACGTTGCCGAAAACAAGGGACAACAAGTCGACGAGGACGAGAACTACATCATTCGGGCGCAGAACACTCCTTTTTCAGGCCGTCCTTTGCCACGACCGCCGCAAGTCACCACGTATGGTGCGGGAGTAGCACCAGCGAATGTTCCGCCCGCTGGCGGTTATCCCTCGGTTAACAGAAGTCCCGCGCCGTTCGCGGGCAATCTTGGCTCTCCGGGGAATGTCTACGGCGGCAGCAGTGTTACCGTGGCGCCTTCGAGTCCCGGAAACGGAGGGCCGTCGCAGTTGCCGCTGCTTCCCCCTCAAGTAGGGGACCCGAATACCAACTATCAATTGTTTCCCGAAAATCGCCTCGGCGGACAGGAACCGGACCGATACATCGATCTAGATGCGGTCGTCGAAGAGACGCAGACCGGAAGGTTCTCATTCGGCGTGGGTGTCAACTCGGACGCGGGCGTGATCGGTACCGTCGTCATTGATGAGCAGAATTTCGATTGGCGACGCTGGCCGCGGAGCTTCGAGGAGATTCGCAACGGTACCGCTTGGCGTGGGGCGGGACAGCGGTTTCGTCTGGAAGCGATGCCAGGTACGGAAGTCGAACGCTACGCCGTGAGCTTCCAAGAGCCATATCTGTTCGATTCTCTGGTGAGTCTTGGACTCAGCGGGTTTTTCTACCAGCGTCAGTTTTTCGACTGGGACGAAGAGCGTCTGGGGGGCCGCGTCAGCTTCGGCTATCAATTCAGTCCAGACCTCACGGGAACGATAGCATTCCGGGGGGAACAGATCGATATTTCAGATATTCGCGTGCCGAGTTCTCCACAGTTGGCCGCGGCGCAAGGGACCAGCGACCTCTACAGCGTGCGGTTTCAGGTCGCACATGATACGCGCGACAATGCCTTCCTCCCAACCGAGGGGCATCTGATCGAGTTGGGTTACGAACAGGCATTCGGCACCTACGATTTTCCAAGAGTCACGCTGGACGGACGCCAATATTTTCTGGTTCGCGAAAGGCCGGACGGTACAGGCCGGCACGTGCTAAGCCTGGTGGGAAGGTTCGGCGTGACGGGAAGTCAAACACCCGTTTTCGAGAACTTTTTCGCCGGAGGTTTCTCCACCCTGCGAGGATTCGAATTTCGTGGAGCGTCGCCGCGTGAAATGACGGCGATCGTCGGAGGAGAGTTGCAACTCTTGGGATCCGTCGAATACCTGTTTCCCATCACGGCGGATGATATGCTGCGAGGAGTCTTATTTACCGATTTCGGTACCGTCGAGGAATCGATCAACATCGACGGCGACGACTTCCGCGTGGCGCCCGGCGTGGGATTGAGGATCATGGTGCCCGCGCTCTCCGGAGCACCGATCGCCCTGGATCTCGCCTTCCCCATCGCTCGAGAAGGCACGGACCGCATCCAAAACTTCAGCTTCTTCGTCGGCCTGACCCGGTGATATAGCGGTCGAGTGGCCGGTTGAGATGTCTCAACGAAGATGTCCCCGCATCAGGAAGCGGCGCACCGTTTCTCGGTAATTTCGATCGCTTTCAGCAAACCTCGCGCCTTGTTGAGGGTCTCCTCGTATTCCGTGGCAGGCACGCTGTCGGCGACAATGCCCGCGCCGGCCTGGACGTGGGCCTTTCCGTTTTGGATCACGATCGTTCGCAGCGCGATACAAGTATCCATATTCCCCCGGTAATCGACATAGCCGACCGCGCCGGCGTAGGGTCCCCGGCGATGCGGTTCCAGTTCGTCGATGATTTCCATGGCACGAACCTTTGGCGCGCCAGAAACGGTTCCGGCGGGGAGGCACGCTTGGAGCGCGTCGAACGCGTTTTTCCCTTCCACCAACTGGCCCGTCACGTTGGATGTGATGTGCATGACGTGGCTGTAACGTTCCACCGTCATGACATCGCTCAATTGCACGCTGCCGAATTTAGAGACCCGCCCGACATCATTCCGACCTAGATCGACGAGCATGACATGTTCGGCCCGTTCCTTGGGATCGGCCAGCAATTCTTCGGCGAACCGCTTGTCTTCTTCCTCGTTGATGCCACGGCGACGCGTGCCAGCCAAGGGGCGGAGCGTGATCTGGCCATCCAAGACTCGGACCATGATTTCCGGCGAACTGCCCACGAGTGTGACACTCGGCATGCGCAGGTAAAACATAAACGGGCTTGGGTTAACGACCCTTAGCGTGCGATAGATTTCGAACGGTGGAGCTTGGATTTCAGCTTCCAACCGTTGGCCGATGACCACCTGGAATATGTCTCCGGCCCGAATGTACTCCACGCATTTGCCGACGGCGGATTCGAAATCGTCCCGGGAAAAATTGGAGACATACTGTTTCTCCAATTCTCCGGCCGTATCAATGTCGACCGGTTGAAGATCCGCTGCCTCATCGCGCAGCAATTCCACGATGTTGTCGATTCTTTGGCAGGCTTCGGTATAGTGCGTCTCCCAAGCGTTGCCATCCTCCACGCGTGCCAGGGTCACGACGACCAACGTCTTGTTGACGTTGTCGAAGACGAGCATGTCATCGAAGAAGGCGAATGCCAAATCGGGCAGTTGCCGATCGTCGGGCGGGGCGTGAGGCAGATTTTCGATGTAACGCACGACATCGTAGCCGGCAAATCCCACCGCCCCTCCCACGAAAGGTGGCAATTCGGGGACGTACGCAACGCGTCCACGATCAAGGCGGCGTTGCAGTTCTTCGAGAGGCTGGGGACAGTTTTGTTCTTGAACCTGGCCATCCGCCGAAATCACCCGAAGCTTTTCGCCGTATGCCTCGAGCAGCAGCGACGGCTGGCTGGCCAAGAAGCTGTAGCGACCGACTTTTTCGCCACCGATCACGCTTTCAAACAAGCAGGCGCAACTGCCTCGATCCAGCCGATGGAAAGCGGAAACCGGGGTCAGCGTGTCCGACATAAGCCTCCGAAACACTGGGACCACCTCGGCATGCTCGGCGAGGCTTTGAAACTGATCCTTCGGCGGACAATGGCGAAGCTGTGACAAACTGAATCATCCAACGTTCGAAAGGGGAAGCGGCACTGCCAGGTGCGGACGGGGCGCTCCCGGACATCTGCCGATGTCGCCCGCCGGAAATTAAACTTAACGTGTGGGCTCGCCGGTCACAATGGAAGTGGCTAGAACCGAGTCCTAAGGCGGTTGGAAGCAAAGTTTTATCGCGATCCAAGCTGTATCGCTCGATATTGACAGTCCCTTCGACACTGTTAGAATTGCACCGGTTTTTTGCCAAAACGCCTGCTTTTTCAGGCTCATCGGAATTCCAGAAGCACACGGCGACTCACCATGAAATGTCAACAATGCGACCGCCAAGCGACTTTTCATATCACCGAACTGACCGGCGGAAAACCACAAGAGTTGCATCTCTGCGAGGAATGCGCTCGCGTGTATTTGACCCAACCGAATGAGGAGGCTCCCAGCGGAGCGGCGTTCGTTGGCGCGTTGGCCCAGCACCTGGCGGTATCGCAAACCGCCGAGGAGTTGGCCCGGCTGGACCGCACGGCGTGCCCCGTGTGCGGAGTCACTTTTTATGACTTCCGCAACCAAGGGCGGCTGGGCTGCCCGCATGATTATGTGGGATTCTCCAAAGAGTTGGAGCCTTTGATCCTCAATATTCATGGCGAAACGGAGCATTGCGGCAAACGCCCAAAACGGTATGACCAAGGCACCGACCGGCTCACGGATCTCATTCGCCTTCGACGGGAAATGCAAGAGGCCGTGGACGCCGAGCAGTACGAACGGGCATCGGAGATTCGGGACGAAATCAAGGCAATTCAACAGTCGGCGGGTTTGCCCTAACCATGACACCTCGGTGGAATCCGAGGTTCTGAAGGAATTGATTACGGTATGTCGAGCAAGCCTCCGGAGGAAGATTTCGCCGCATTGCTGAGCGGTCTCGCGAACACGAGCGGAGAATGGTTACGCGGATCGGGCCCCGAGTCCGACATCGTGATCAGCAGCCGTATCCGCCTGGCCCGGAATCTTGCGGACTATCCGTTTATTAGCCAGGCCAGCAGCGCCGACCGCCAGGCCGTGGCGAAGATTCTGCGTGAGCGTATCGTGGATATCCTCGCGGGAAAGAACGTGACCTACCTCGACGTCGCCCAGTTGGAATCCCTCGACCGTCAATTCTTGGTGGAGCGGCAACTCATCAGCCGGGAACATGCCGAAAGTGAAGGTGCCCGCGGAGTGCTGATCGACCCGCAAGAGCAAGTGAGCCTCATGATCAATGAGGAGGATCACTTGCGCGTGCAAGTCATGCATAGCGGACTCGACCTGCAAAAGGCGTGGGAACAGGTCAACGTGCTGGACGACCTCATCGAGGAACGGGTCACGTTCGCCTTTCATGACCAACTTGGATATTTGACCGCCTGCCCCACCAATGTCGGCACCGGTTTGCGGGTCAGTGTGATGCTGCATCTCCCGGCTTTGGTCATCACTCGTCAGATCGAAAAAGTACTGCGTAGCCTGCAAAAGATCAGCTTGGCCGTGCGGGGCCTGTATGGCGAAGGCTCGCAGGCCATGGGTGATTTCTACCAAATCAGCAATCAAATCACGCTAGGCCGGTCCGAACCCGACCTGTTGAAACAAGTGGGCGACGTCGTGCCGGTATTGATCGACTATGAGCGGCGGGCTCGGGAATTTCTGGTTCGCGAAAGCCAGCAGGTCTTACATGACCGCGTGAGTCGCGCCTACGGGATTCTACGGACGGCACAAACGATCAGTTCCGAAGAGACCATGCACCTCCTCTCCAGCGTACGTATGGGGGTAAATCTTGGCCTCATCGGTGATTTGGAAATTCCCAAAATCAACGAATTGTTCATCCGGACGCAACCAGCGCACCTCCAAAAAATGGTAGGGAATGAACTCGAAACCGCGGACCGCAATATTGAGCGGGCCCGCTACCTCCGGCTATACCTCAATCGGAAGTCGTCGGAGCACGACGCCGAAGGCCAAAACTAGCAGTTTGCTGAAAAACGCTCTCTTGGTGCTTTGCAAACTTGGTCCAGTGCTGCCCATGATTGGCGTCGCCAAACTGCTCCTGGCACGCCAAATACAGTGAAACTAGCCGTTTGCTGAAAGCCCAGAATAGGCTGGTAATTCCTGCAACGGGCATCGACAAGGGGATCATCCGACAGGATTTTCGGGCGATTTCCAACAAAGTCGTTGCTAAATCGGGGCAAACCACGAGCCGTGAAACACGATGTCAAATTGATTGCACTTCGACCTCAATGTGACGTCATCCTGGAATTTTGAATATCGCCATCGGAAGCTCGGTCATTTGCTGTAAACCCCTTGGTGGATACAGTTAATCATTGCCATGCTTCTGGTCATGCACACGTTGGCACATCTTTCGCTTAGATCCGTGTGTGAAGGAGCTGGGCAATCATTCGGCAGGAGGCCGCAACCGAAACGCTCTCTGCCTCTGCCTGGGGTGGTGAGCCGAACATTTGCTAGGAGGACCAACATGCATCGGAAAGCTCTTTTTTTAGTTGCGGCGGCGGTTGCCAGCGCTTTTCTCTTGAGCGGCACGGCCCGCGCGGATCGTGACCATCACCGTCGAAGCTATCGGAATTTCGACCGTCATCACCATTACCACCATCGCCATTACGCTCGGTCGTACCACCTGGGGCACTACCACGGACATCGGGGCTATTCCAGGTATCGGTCTTATCGGCCCTACGTGGGTGTAAGCCCGTATGCGTATCGAGCCTATCGCAGCCATCTTTACAGCCCGTATTTTGGCCGCTCTTATGGCAGACGCTATGGCTACGGCGGGGGTGGAATTAATGTATATGGTCGCCGGGGCGGCTTTTACTTGCACTTCTAAGATCGAAATCGCGTCGGCACAAAGCCTCCGTCCGTGGAAGTCATTGGTCCTTGGGCCGCCGCTTGCCTATGTGAGCGGTGGCTTTTTTGGTTGTCAGGAAACTACCACGCTGCTGTCGGCAGCCATTCACTCTCAGGCGAAAAGCTGGCCCGATTGATTCAGAGCTTTGGTAAGTCGCCGCGAACCGTTCCCAAAAGTCGCGCGGAAGCGGCAGGGACTTGAAGACTGTTCGATCCGTCGTTCGGGGCACGAAGCCAGTAGGGAACCGCCCGTGAGTACTTACCGGGTTACCGTGCTTTCAAACCGCGCTGGGACCCCGCTGTCCCTCCGCGATGTCGATCACCTCTTCCACAGGCAAAACGAGAACCTTGCCGTCGCCGATCTGTCCCGTGGGACCGGTGCGCGCTAATCCGGAAATGGCATTGATGGCCGGCTCGATGAAGTCATCGTTGACGGCAATTTCTAGGCAGACTTTGCGTAGAAAGTTGGTCTTGTATTCATTGCCACGGTAAAGGACTGTTTGTCCGCGTTGGCGTCCATATCCCATGGCGTCAGCCACGGTCATGCGCTGGACGCCAATTTTTTCCAATGCCTCCTGGACCGGTTTTAGTTTCGGCGGCTGAATAATGGCAAAGATAAGCTTCACGGCGGAACGTCCTCATTTGAAAGCGGAGGCTATCCGGGACGGCAGCCAGAAGACCTGAAGGATCTTCCAATAACGTCGTGGACGCATACATTGTACCGTCATGGGCTCGATCTGGTCAGCGTGCAATGTCGTGTGAAGGCGAATTCTTTGGCTTGGCAGGAATCGCATTGGGGTGCCCGATCCAGCGAGAAGCCGTCATTTCGCGAAGCATCGATCGAACTGACGTCATAGGTTGTAATCCAGAATCCAGAGCGCGTTTCGGTTAAGCGTAGCGTCATTCGCGCTGTTTTAACTCGTGGATTTCAGCGCCGAAGACGCCACACGTCCGTGCGACACGCACTAGCCATTCCGAATAACCGCTAAAAACCGACAAATCGCGGACGAGCCAATCTTCTGTTAGCTCCATGGTTTGCCCGAATTACGCGAAATTCCACGCCGTGGGTCCCGTGAAGTACGGTTTTTGACTACGTTCGCGGGAGTGACTAATCAGGCGGTATCCCTTAGCCGGTGCCGCTCTCACGCGAGGAAAAAAGTGGTGTGGCTTCTCCAATCCGATGGTCAGACATCGTCTTAACGTTTCATCGCAACGACTTCCGATGAAAACGACGTGCCCGAACTGGATGCTGTCTGGCAAAACCCACGAATTCCTCACGAAGTGAAAATCTCGACCATGGCGGAAATGACCCATTACTTGCCTGTGCTCGAGATGTACCACGTGAAGTGCCAGCCATTCCGGATCGAACGGCTGGGGAGCGCGGGCGGCTTTAGCGGTGGGGAAATTTGGCGGCTCGAAACGCCGGCCGGCAGGTTATGCCTGAGGCGGTGGCCCGAGGGATATCCGACGCGCAATCATCTGGAATTCATCCAAGCGGTGCTTTGGCACGTGCGTGAAGAGGGAGTCCGTTGGGTGCCGGTTCCCCTGGAAACTCGCCAGGGGCGGGGATACGTACGACATCGCGAATGCTGGTGGGAATTGTCCCCTTGGATGCCGGGAGAAGCCAATTATTGCTCCCAGCCTTCTCCCATCAAACTGCGGTCCGCTCTGCGGCATTTGGCGATTTTTCATCAAGCCGCCGTGACCTTCCCTCTTCCGTTCGAGTGCCCCAGCGTCTCGCCGGGAATCCATCAGCGAATGGTCCATATTGAGCGGCTACTGACAAGTGAGTTAGCCGAGATTCGTCGAGCACTCGCACCGGAGGTAATGCCGGGAACGCTCTCGCTCGCTCGCCAAATCTTGCCGCTCGTGGACCAACTTGCTGAAAGTGTGCTGGCCCACTTGCAAAGAGTTGCCCATCACCCGGTCCGTTTGCAGCCCTGCATCCGAGATATCTGGCATCCCCATGTGCTCTACCTGGGGCACGAGGTGAGCGGCCTCGTCGATTTCGGTTCCATGAAAGCCGATTCCGTGGCCACCGATATCGCTCGATTGTTGGGCAGTTTGGCCGGAGATCAGGCAGCGGAATGGCAACTCGGTCTCAAGGAATACCAGAAGATCCGCCCCTTGAAAGTATGGGAACGAGAATTGGTGGATGCTTTTGATGAAAGCTCCGTATTACTTTCGGGAGTGAATTGGCTGGACTGGATTTATCGCCAAGGCAGACAATTCTCGGATCCCGAACAAGTACAGGCACGCCTGGAAACGAACCTCCAACGGCTCCGCCATCTCTTGGGGGAGCGGTTCTGAAGAACGGCACGGAGGTGATCGATTGTCGCAGGGACACCCGAATCAAAACCTTAAAGCCAACGGACAAAACCTTCATGGACTTTCGTCCATCGGCGTTTCACGGTCGCTGGACGCTGAATTTCGCGGATGATGAGGTGTTTTGTCTCCAGGCTCTAATTTAGCTCTCCAAGATTCGACGTCCTCTACACCAACCACTTCGTCGGCATATCCCCAGCTGAATATCGTGAATTGATCGCTCGGTGTTTGCCGAGTGTTCCGCTCGCACGAGCCGTCCCTACATGCAGCTTCCGCGGTGTCGCGAATCTCAAGACTCGATACACCGCGGAGCCGCAACATGTAGCCGACGCGAGTTCTAGGAATTGATGCTAATCCGGCGGGGTTTTGCTTCCTCCGCCTTGGGAATCTGGATCCGCAAGATTCCGTCGTGGTAATCCGCGGAGACCTTGCCTTCGTCAACGGACGCACTAAAGGGAATGACCCGCTGGAATTGCCCACTGACACGTTCCACGCGATGAAACCGCTTCCCTTCCTGCTTGGTTTCTTGCTTCTTCTCACCCCGAATGATCAATTGGCTATTGTGAAACTCCACCGAAAAGTCTTCGGAGTTCATTCCGGGCAATTCGACCGTGACCTCGAATTCGTTTTCGGTTTCCGCCACGTTCGTGTGGGGCGTGAATTGCGTTCCGTTTTCCCAATTGTCGTTGTTGAAGAAATGATCAAAAAGATTGTCCACGTCACCGCGCAGCGAAAGCAATGTGCGCGGAAAGTCGGTGCCCCAATGAGCTAAACTACGTGCCATGACTCTTCTCCTTTTCATGTCGAAAAAACTTTGTCACCATTTTTCATGTCCGCATGACTCGCGAACATTTCCCTTGAGACCGGTCAATTTGCCGGCTTATGTTCGGCTCAAGAAACCGTTTGTTTTATTGGCCAGGGCCCTGGCAACGTTCGAATATTATGGCAAACTTCGTGCCAAACCGCCCATTCGCGAAGGTCTGGAAACGCAGGCATTTCCGAAGTGCTTTATCCATCAACAACTTCGGCTCAGGCTTACCGATTAGGACCTGATCGGTTGTTGGATGCGGCCCTTTCGCAGCGAATATCGATGGCTGTCAAAATGACAGCCCTGCCGCGTCTGAAAAGCGACTTACGGTCGAAGAGGTAGAGTGAAAAACTCGTCTTCCCAAGGCGACGCGAGCGACGTGTCGAATCCCTCAATGGCGAAAGCCACCTCCGTCACCCTGTCGGAAGACGCTGCCGAGGCCGGTTGGTTTTTCGGAGATTGCACGACGAGTTCATTGGCTTGCGGGCCATCATTGAGCCGGTCAGCGAGCGCGTTCACGATGAGCAAGGCATCCACGGCACTTACGAATTGGTCCGCGTTGACATCCAGAAAAGGCTCTTCCTCGCTCCTCGTCTCCGGAAGCTCTCTGGGGCCGGATTGCGATAGCGCGTTGATCACGATCAGCGCATCCTGTGCCGTCACCTGTCCGTCGGCATTCGTATCTAGCGCGTCCAGTGGATTAGTATGGCCCGAGCCGACGCCAAATCCTTCCAGAACGTCTTGGCCCGCCGTGGGAATCACGGAGACTTGGGACGCGAATTGTGGCCCCAAATCTCGGAGCCGAAAGGTATCTTGGCCGTCGGTGCCACGCAGCGACACCTGTCCGATACGCTCGATCTCCGGTTCCAGATAGAGCAGTTCGCCGTTCAATTCGATGCGGAGTCCCGCCTCGTCACGGCTCAGTTCGAGCGTGTCCGGATTTGCATCGAACTGTCCGGCGATTTGGTGCCGGAGATCAATCACCAAGTCGTATTCGCCTAGCGTGACTTCGTCGATGAAATCCCCGAAGCTAGAGACTCGCGTGTCGACATTGATTTCGCCAAAGGAGATCAGGCGTTGCTGGCTATCGGTGGTGAGCCTCAGATTGGAAAGCAGATCGACGCCATAAGAGACAATACCCGCGATTTGATAGTCGCCCGGCTCACCAAGCAGTCCCGGCCCGCCGGAATCTCCTTGGGCCTCGAAGGAATCTCCCTCGGCAACCCCGGTATGACTTCGGTTGTAAAACGTGCCAAAGGCGTCGGCGCGGCTGGTCCCATTGTCGAAATCGGAAGCCAATGCCGTGCCGGCTGGAGGAACATCCCGATCCGACAGCGGCGCGAAGCCGATAATCTCGGCCGTCACGTCCCACCGATTTCGGCCCCAACGGCGGACATTGCCGTGCGGTCCGTCATTGTCATCGACCTGTCCAACTCGGCCGTGCCCCGTCCGGCCGTAGCCGACGAGCGTATAATCCTGCCCCACTTCATCGCGGCCTCGATAGATTGCGTAACCGTCGGCTTCCCGAGGAGCCACGGCGGGAAGTTCGACCACGGCGAGGTCATGACCATCGGTCACTTCGCCGTTCCATTGAGGATGCACGAAGATCTTCTCCGCCGGCACCTCCATGACCAGGAACCGGCCATCGGGCGCTCCGGACACGTCGAATGTGACGCGGAGTGTCCTCACGAAAGGGTTGCGGCCCACGTCATCGACGCAATGGGCCGCCGTGAGAATATGCCGGCGCGTATCGAGCAAAGCGCCGGAACAGGAGACGTCATTGCGAGCCGAATTGGCGACACCGAATGCATCGACGCCGACCACGCCGTCCAGGCCGATTCCCCGTTCCGCTATCGCCGCGAACGTATCCTCCCCGACGACCATCAACTCGCGGTCTTCCAGGCGTTCGATGCGCAGCGGACGGATTCTGGCCGGGATTCGCAGACGAGGATTGGACCTTTCGCGACGCATGCATGTGGCCTTTCGGTTTCCGCTCATTTCATCTTGAGGCAGCCGTAAGCACTGCCGGGGCATTTAGAGCCTGAAGACGAAACATCTCGCATTTGCGAAAATGAGTGTCCAGAGGCCGTGGAACGCCGATGGACGGAATTCAGCGAAGGTTTTGTCCGTTGGCTGTTAAGGTTCGCAGCGTGGGGCATGGAACAGGAACCTGTCCACTGAACGGCTGCGTGGCGATTTTCCCTCGGCCCAGATCGGGGTACCGCGACCGTTGGTCGAGGGAAAGCCTGGCGAACGATGGTTCGTTCGTCAAAAGCTAACAAGCGGCCGGCGCATATCGCAATCAAGCGAATTGAAGCCGTAATCGCTGACACAGCCAACTTGCATCATACGCGCACGTGACCGACGTTGCGCGCACTTGGCAAACGTGGGAATGGCCACCGATGGCAGGCAATGCGTGCTGGACATCTCGCCGACGGGCATTCTTCAGCCCACGCCGATTGACGTCGACTATCGCAAAGTCACGCCTTATAGCGTTTGATTTTTCTCCTTCGGCATATTTTGCTGATTTTTGCTTTACTAGATTTTCAGTTTAGGCTTTAGGAATTCTTGAACTTCATTCACCGCAGATTGTATTCGAGCGGTGAAAGCATCTTTATCTGGATCTTCGCTTATTTCATATACCATCCGATCGATCTTCTCCTGCTCTTCTGAGCTTATCTCCTCTGGACGTCGGCCAAACTGCCGAAGATGCCGAATTATGGCAACATGCAACTCAATGATAGCGGCGTGAAGGGGTTTTAGCCGGCTTGGGACATGGTCACCCCAGATCACTTCGCTTTCCACACATTCGACGTTCAGATCAGACAGCGCCTCGCGCAACTGATTCCATCGGGAATTGTACACAGCCGTCGTTGAGTCAGCGTGGTCTTCCTTTCGATCTGGCTCATTCGGATATTCGTTCTCGACAGCTTGAGAAATTTCACTTGAACTCATATATGGATTTCGAACCATGCGAATTTTATCACGCACACGAAATGTTGCTCGCAATAATCGACGAGCCAATTCGTATTCAGTATTGCCATGCAGTTGGTGACGCCACGTTTGCAGTCCTCTCGTGGCAATATAAACGCCAATGATGGAGACAATCACAACGACACATTCACGTGCGATTCTTGCAAGATCAACGTAATCGGCATATAGGGATGCATTGGCAAATTCCGTCATGCACTTCTCTCCTGCAAAAAATGATCGCAATAGGTACCCGTCGAAATTGATCAGCTTCACAGAAATCGACAGCGAGCCGTGTATTAAAACCGCCATATTAGCCCGACGGTTTTTGACACCGATGGATTAGTTCGCGCAACCTCAGATTCATCCGTTGGATGTCAGCTTCGTCGATCCGAAGAACGTCGAGCATGTAGAAGGGCGTTACTTCGAAACCCGCTGCCGCGAGGCGGTCTTGAATGTCTTCACCATAATATCGGACGTGGTCGGCTTGGCCGAAGTGCTGGTATCGCTCACGGGGATCGACGATCGAGGGATCCTCATGCGTTGTTTTGCCTCTGATCGGCACCTGCACGATCGCACGGCCGCCAGGAGACAGAACGCGAAAGAGCTCGGACATCGCCGCCGCGTCGTCCTCGATGTGTTCCAGTACGTTGCTGCAATAGATGAAATCGAATTCACCATCCTCAAAGGTCATGTCGGTGATGTCTTCTTTCCGATCAACACCCGGCATGAATAAGTCGGTGGTTACATAGTGCTTTCCAAGCTTTTGTCTGAGCCGAACCTCCAGCCCGCGCTCCGGCGCGAAGTGGAGCATTTTCGGCTTGGCGTCAAGAATGCCCTCCTGGCTCAGGTATTTCACGAAATGCCGAGTTCTCTCCAGTGAACCGCAGTGCGGGCACAGTCGTCCCTTGGGCTCAAGCACAGATTTTCCATGCCCGATATCGCGACGAAGAGGCTCCCAAGCCAGCACATTCCGCTCGCATAAGGGACAATGGTAGCGTCCAATCAGCTTGCCGATTTCACCAGCAACGGATCTCCCCGTTCTGTGAAGCCGGGCTCGTATTTTCGAGGCTAGATTCGAGTCCATTCTCTCTCTGGCGAACAACAAGTCCCCGGTGTATGCCACGCGCAAGATGTCAGCGCGCGAGCGAAATCCGCATCAACGAATCGTAACCGTCGCAATTCGGCATGTAAAACGAGCGCGGAAAGAGAGTACATCCGTGGATTTGCGGAAGGGTCGTCGCCGGGATGATTCGCCCTTATCGCCAGTGCTACGTCTTCCTTGCCCCCTATATAACATCGGTAGAGGCGTAGCGTTTTTCAGCGATTCAGGCAGTTTGAAGAGGGGTCTTGAAGCGGCCCCTGAAATCGGGCCACCCCTGAAAGAGGAAGATGTCGTCTGCCGGCCGAGGGAAAGGGAAATTGTGAAGGAAGCGACGCGATGGTGAGCGGACTTCCTACCGCGTTTCGGTTCAGTCTGGCAGCATTTTCGCTACTTGGGCTCGTTTTCTACAGCGCCGCATCCGTCGAGAAGCTCGGTTGGACCCTAATCTTCTTCGTCCCCGGACCAATAGACGGTCCAATTGACGTATCCCGGTTCCACGACCGTCCGCCGCAGGCGTTCTTCGACGGTCCAGCTTTCACGAATCTCCGCCGCCCGACGCGCAATTTCTTCGCTCGTCAGTTGCGGAGCGCGTCGCGACCGCGGTTCGGTATGGCGGCTGGGATTCATCATGCACCCCATGGTAATTACGCGAGACAATCCGCACAAAGAAAAAAACCGGCATTTCCCATCCAGGCGATATGCCAGAATAGGTGTTCTACTGCGGAGCGACCTCGAATGCCTCGCCCTGCGGATGAAAGTTCCGCCATGCCGGCAGGTATTGTGTGATGCCCACGTGTAGTTGCCCTTCTTCGTCGGTGGCCCAAGCGGCGGGCGCATCGGGCTAGAAGTGGACGAGAATGGTCCGGCGACCCAGGGCATCGTTGACGTGCTCGGTGAGAGAGAGATAGCGGATTGGGTAGGCGCGCGCCAAACCTTCCACCGCCACACCTAACACGAGCTCATCATCGAGGAGGCCAAAAGCCTGGGCCGCCGGAACCGTGTATGTGCCGCATGGATTGGCGTGAAATTGGGTTCCCGCGTGGAGGAAGCGAAACCGGGCCTCGCGCGTTGCTGATTCCATGAGACGATGCGTAGGCCCGACCAGAAGATGCAGTCGATCGTTCCGGCTCCCACGGCCCAACGCAGATATCTTTTCATGGAATCTCCCCGGCAAGCAGGGAGAAAACCACGAAGGCAAGGCTGAGTCTCCCACTTATCGCCAGCTTACGCGCTCTCCTGTAGCAACTCCGTAAGCTGCGTTACACATCACCCGTCATCGATGGGCTTTTTTAGAAATTGTGGCACATCAGGGTGATAAATATGCCTTCGACTCAGGACATGCCCCGCCAATTCGGCGAGAATTTCAGAGAGCTATCTGGAAGGGAAACGCATTCGCGTCCGACGAAGTGAAGTCCCTACCGTGTTCGCCAACTCCTGAAATCGAAAACGTGTGGGGGCGAACCAGCGATTGCTTGTTTTGCTCCGGCGGGATGGTTCAGGACCAAGTTGGCCCGCAAACCAATCGTGAATTTCCCGATCAAAACACAAGACGGCACTTCGCAGCAGAAAGATTCCTGCCAGGGCATACAAGCACTGGGACGCGAGAAAAAGTTTCGTGGCAGTTGAACTGCCAGTCGCTGCTTGGTAAACGGCACCCAGAGGTGTACAGAATGTCCAATTGGGTTCCGCCAGTAGAGCCAATCCAATCGTGAGAACAGGCAGGCCAACCGACCATAGCAAGCCACACACCGTCACGGAGCGATCGTCCGGCAAGCGGGCGAAGTTGCGAAATGCGACCGCGAACGAAAGAAGCAGATAGTTCCCCATCGCAAGGCACAGCCAGGCCAATTCCACGGGCTGTAGATTTCGGTTGTAGATGGCAACTCCGGAGAGAATTGCCGCCGGCAGGATGTAACCTCGCCCGCGCGTCCAGGCGGCTACCAGGCTGGCGAGGAGATAGTCGCCCGCCTCGAGTGGAGTCGTCAGTAGCAATTCCAGCCGCCGCGCGCGTTGTTGGGCGTGGCTATCCCAGAGACCTTGCAGAAAAGCGGCGGGAACCACGGCCAGGTGCAGGCAGGCCGCCAACAGCAACGGCAGGCCGCCTAATGATTCCAGCAACTGTAATTGCGGCACCGCCAGCCAGGGCGGCCAACGGCCCGGCATGAGAGTCCACGCGGTGTAAACCGCCACGGTCGCCCAGGTCAGATAAAGATTGATACGGCCCCGAAAACGACTCACGCGTCGTCGCGTCCACCAAGACAAGGGTCGCTGCCCCATGGGACGCGAATAATCTCGC
Organism: Pirellulales bacterium; assembly: GCA_028289405.1. Taxonomy (GTDB): domain Bacteria; phylum Planctomycetota; class Planctomycetia; order Pirellulales; family JANQPP01; genus JANQPP01. The sequence goes on along the minus strand of JANQPP010000109.1, from coordinate 56,750 downwards.
CGGCCGCGTTGCCGTCCGTAATTTTCTTCCTCGTAATGTGGGCGTAGGCGGCACGCGAGCCGCAAGTAGCCGGCCATGGTCAGGAACCAGATCAGCCCGAGTATGAGCAGGGTACGCATGGTGGCGGCACCTTGATCAACATCTCCCACGGATCCGAGCAGCCGAAATGGATTGGAGAAGCGCAGCACGTCTCCCACATCCATGAATCCGGAGAGCGGAGTGCCCACCAACGTGCCCCAAGCAGCCAAAAGTGGCCGGGCGAAAAACGCGCCCAGCAAGCCAAAAAGCACCATGTACGCCACGACACCAGCCAGCAGCAAATACTCCAGCGACCGCCGGACCCAAGACGGTTCGTAGCTCACGACGGCCAGGCAGATTCCCGCGAACACTCCGGCGCTGACGGGAACGCACGTGAGAATGAGCATATCCGATTTTGAGATCCAGCCCGCGCCCCACATCGCGCAAGTAAATGGCAGCAAAGGGAAAACGACCAGCACCGTCTTCGCTACTCCCGTGAGCACCTCCGTGGCGACGAGCTCTCGGTCCGAGATCGGTGTCACGAGGGTGAATTCAGCCGCTCGGGACTTGGGGAATTGGGTAATCCGCCAGCCCGTGAAGCACGCTCCTACCACGATTGCCATGAAGAATTGAGCCCAAGCCCACAGCTCGACCAAGGTCGACGGCGGGGCGGTGCTGGCGGCCAAAAAAACCAGCGAGGCACATCCGATAGCCCACATCGCGCCGCGGTGTAGCCGGCGATGGCTCGTGGAGTAATGCAACGGGAGCGTGGAAAGCGGCCCCATTTCGCGGTGAATCCTGCGGAGATAGTCTCGGCGAGTTTCTTGAGTCCTTTCTCCAAAGATAGTTTGCTGCCAAATGGAACTCTTCGGTCGGAGCAAATTCCGTGCGAATGGAAAGGGTTTCAATTTCGAATCGATCACTGCCCGCGCCAAAAACGCGACGATTCGGAAAAGACAGATTATGCTGTAGGTCGAGAACTTCAGAAAAATGCTGTATCATCTTGGAATGTAATAGGTTCGCACTTTGAAAATGCGGTGTCTGCTCGTGGCGGTTGTATCGGTTTTGACAAAGGTGTGGATTTTTTCTGGATTTCGCATATTATGTAAATTTACAGAGACAGGTGTTTGGATTGTGGTCACCCGAAAGGGTTTCACACATCAAGACACAGGATTTGACGGATGTCGGCAGCCCTTCTTCCTGTTTGTGAAGCAGGTCTGACCACACAAGTCTATTCAGAGAAGAACTTTTTGGCGCAAGGACCCTTCACTCATGCCATTCGCGTCACGATCCAAGTCCCGTAAGCTGTCGGCATACAAAAAAAAGACTCTTGGCTCCGGATTCTTTGAGCCACTCGAGCAACGCTCCTTGCTTAGCGTGAATCCGCTTGGCCCCGAGTTGCGTGTCAACGAGGCCACGCTCGGCAACCAGGCAAACCTGGAATCGACCGCCAAAACCGTGGCCGTGGATGCCGATGGCGATTTCGTGGTTACCTGGTCCGACTATTTCACGGGCGGAGTGAAAGCCCGACGATTCAATGACGACGGCACGCCCACTGGCAATGAAGTGGTTGTGACCGGCTCGTCTCTGGCACGCCATGCGTCTGTGGCAACCGACGCATTGGGGAATTTTGTCGTCACGTGGACCAACATCGGCGGCCTGGATGGCGATGGCGCCGGGGTCTTCGCGCGGAAATTCAATGCGGCAGGCGTTCCGCAAACGGGCGTGTTTCGCGTGAACACGACGACCGCGGGCAACCAGCAACTCCCCGCGATCGCCATGGAAGAGAATGGCGATTTCGTGATCGCTTGGGAAAGCGTGGTCTCTACCGGGAGTTTCCCCAGCCAACAAACGGAGATTGACGTTTTCGCGCGGCGTTACAGCGCTGCCGCCGTCCCACAGGGAAATGAATTCCGCGTCAATACCAGCGACACGGGAGACCAGCGGACTCCAGCGGTGGCGGTGGACGCTGACGGTGATTTTGTCGTGGCTTGGATGCGCAATGAACTATTCGGCTCCACGGATAAGATTTTTGCCCAGCGGTATAACTCCTCGGGCGTGCGGCAAGCGGGCGAATTCCAGGTCAATCTGAACACTCCCAACGATGTCCGCATGCCGGGCGTCGCCATGGACGCGCAGGGCAACTTCGTGGTGAGCTGGATCGGCGCCGCCGTCAACGTGCAGCGTTACAACCAGTTTGGCGACCGCTTGGGACCGAGTATTCAAGTCAATACGGATTTGAGCGAGACTCCCCAACAAGCTTCGGTGGCCATGGATGCCGACGGGGACTTCGTCGTGGCTTGGGAAACCGAGGGACGACCGAATCAAATTGGCTACGGTATCTTCGCGCAAGGCTTCTCCTCCACCGGTGTGCGCACCGGCGAGGCACAACATGTCAATCAATTCGCCAACGGTCGCCAGCGGCAAGCCAGCGCCGCGATCAATCCGGACGGAGATCTCGTCGTCTCCTGGTCCAGCCTCGGCCAAGACGGCAGCGGCTATGGCATCTATGCCCGCCGCTTCCAGCCCGTTCCCATCACCGGTCCCACCGCCGATATCGTGGACGTGATTCCCAGTCCGCGCAATACGCCGGTCGCCTCGGTGGAGATCGTATTTAGCGAGCCGGTCTTCGGCTTCGATCTTTCTGACCTGGTGCTGGATAAATCCAACGACGGCCTGGGCAATCTGCTCACCGGCGCGCAGACGTTGACGACCTCGGACAACCAAACTTTCACGCTAAACAATCTAGCGCTCGCCACCGGCACGGACGGCACCTACACTTTGTCGCTCAATGCGTCGAATTCGTTTATCACCGACACGCTGGGCAACCCGCTGACCACCGACGCGGTGGAAGTTTGGATCCAAACGGGAGTGATCGTGGACAACCTGCCGCCCACGGTGGATGTCATCGACGTCACTCCCGATCCCCGTACCACGCCGGTCAACTCGATCAACATTCAATTCAGCGAACCAGTCACTGGCTTTGACCTCTCGGACCTCATCTTGGATCGAGTGGGCTCCGGTTCGGGCAATCTGCTCCCGGGTAATGCCAGTCTCACCACCACGGACAATGTGAATTACACATTGGGCGGACTGGGATCGGTCACGGGAACCAACGGGCAATACGTGCTTTCCCTGCTCGCCAATGGGCGAGGCATCGCCGACCTGGCCGGGAATCTATTGCAAATCGGCGCGACCGAGTCCTGGTCCAAGACCAGTGGCGGTGGCGATGTAACCCGGCCCAGCGTGGACATCGTGAACGTCGTGCCCGACCCAATCAATCAGCCGGTCGCCTTCCTGGATATCGTCTTCAGCGAGCCAGTGGTTGGCTTCGGTCTCAATGATTTGTCGTTGCAAAAATCGGGGGACGGGCTCGGCAATCTGCTCACCGGCAGCGAGTCACTCACCACTTTGGACAATCGGACGTTCCGCTTGTCCGGGATCTCCTCCCTGACGGCGACGAATGGCCTCTACACACTGCAATTGAATGCGGCGACCTCCGGCATCACCGATTTCGCCGGGAACTCATTGCTGACCAGCGCGATCGAGAGTTGGACGCAAACCGGCATAGGACAAGGGGACACGACTCCGCCCACGGCGGACATCGTGGATGTGGCTCCCGATCCCACCAACATTCAAGTGACCTCGCTCACGATTGACTTCAGCGAATTGGTCACCGGGTTCAACCTCTCCGACCTGCGGCTGGAAAAGGCGGGGGACGGGCAGGGCAACTTGCTCACCGGGAACGAAACACTAAGCACCTCGGACAATCGCCGTTTCGTGTTGAGCGGAATCTCCGGAATCACCAATTCCAACGGCCAGTTCACGCTGTCGCTCCTGGCCGCCAATTCCGGCATTCAGGACTCGGCGGGCAACGCGATGCTGGCGAATGCCTTCGAAACGTGGACGCAGCAGAACATTGGTTCGGTCGATACCACGCCACCCACCGTGGACATCGTCGACATCAGTCCCGACCCGACCAATTTCCCGGTAACGTCCATCGAAATCGTGTTCAGTGAGCCGGTGACGGGCTTCACGGTGTCCGACCTGTTCCTGGACAAAGCTCTGGACAATCGTGGAAATCTGCTCACCGGCACGGAATCGCTGACCACGTCGGACAATATCCGCTTCACGCTTTCCGGTTTGGCGCCGCTCACGCGGACCAACGGCCAATTCTTCCTTTCACTCCGCGCTGCTGGCTCGGGGATTACTGACGCCGCGGGCAATCCGCTCGGCAACAATGCCAGCGAGGAGTGGCTGCAGCAGAACATCCAGGACGACAATCAGCCGCCCACGGTGGACATCGTGGATGTCTTCCCCGATCCTACGACCCAACCGGTGACCTCGCTGCAAATCGTCTTTAGCGAGCCGGTCACGGGATTCGGGATTTCCGACTTGGTGTTGGACAAGGCCAACGACAATCAGGGGAATTTGCTTACCAACGCGCAGTCTCTGACCACCACGGACAACCAAGTTTACACCCTGTCGGGACTGCAACCGCTCACGGTGGGCAACGGGCAGTACACGTTGAGCCTGATCGCGGGCGGTTCGGGGATCACGGACTTGTTTGGCAATGTGCTTCAAACCAGCGCGATTGAATCCTGGACGCAATCCGGTGGAGGCGGCGGAGACACGATATCTCCCACGGTCGATATCGTGGACGTGGTCCCCGATCCGATCGGCGTGAGCGTGACCTCACTGCAAATTGCCTTCAGCGAACCGATCTTGGGCTTCAGCCTCTCCGACTTGCGGCTGACGCGCACCGGCAGCCCGTCGCTGAATTTGCTGACGGGGAACGAAACGCTCTCCACGCTCGACAACCGTCTCTTCACTTTGAGCGGCATTGGACCGCTGACCAGCACGGACGACCTCTACTCGCTGTCACTGATCGCCTCCGGTTCCGGCATCGTGGACTTCGCCGGCAATCCGCTCTTGAGCAGCGCCTTCGAATCCTGGACGCAACAAGGGCTAGGTGGCGGTGGAGACACCACGCCACCTAGCGTGGATATCGTGAATGTCACGCCCGATCCGCGCAGCACGCCCGTGACTTCGATGCAAATCGTGTTCAGCGAACCGGTCGTCGGCTTCAATTTAACCGACTTGGGTTTGTTCCGCGTCTCCGACAGCACGCCCAACTTGCTCACGGGGAACGAAACCCTCTCGACGTTTGACAACCGGACGTTCACGCTCAGCGGTCTGGCTCCCATCACCGACGCGGACGGTCAGTACAATTTGACGCTGTTCGCCTTCGGCTCAGGCATCACTGACTTCGCGGGCAACCCGCTTTCCAATAGCGCCAACGAAGTCTGGAACCAAACCGGCATCATTAATCCCAACAACCCCACGGCGGACATCATTGACGTCACGCCGGATCCGATTAATGCCCGGATCACGTCGCTGCAAATCGTCTTCTCCGAGCCCGTGCTCGGTTTCAATCTGAACGATTTGATTCTCGACAAGACGAACGACGGTCTCGGAAACCTACTGACCGGAAATGAATCTCTAACCACCACGGACAACGTGGTCTTCACCCTCAGCGGTATCGATGCCCTCACCGCCGGTGATGGTCAATACAGGCTGACGGTGCGGGCCGCGAATTCCGGCATCACGGATCTCGGCGGCAACCCTCTGTTAAGCGACGCCGTGGAAACTTGGACGCAACAAGGATTGCCTGGCGATACGATTTCCCCCACGGTGAACATCGTCGATGTGTTCCCCGATCCGCGAAATACCTCGGTGTCGTCCATTCAAATCGTCTTCTCCGAGCCCGTGACCGGCTTTGATGTGTCCGACCTGTTCCTGGATCGCGTTTTCGACAACGCGACGAATCTGCTCACCGGCAACGAAACGTTGACCACGACGGACAACCGCACTTTCACGCTCTCGGGACTGCAAGCCGCGACCGCCACTGATGGGCAATACATTCTCTCGCTCATCGGGCAAGGTTCCGGCATTCGCGACTTGGCGGGCAATGCCCTCACTACGAACGCCTTCGACAACTGGACTCAGGTTGGGCTTGGTGGCGGCGGAGACACCACGCCTCCCACGGTCGATATCGTAGATGTCACGCCCGACCCCCGCACGACTCCGGTCAGTTCGATGACGATCGTCTTTAACGAGCAGGTAACCGGGTTCGGCATCGATGACTTGATCCTCGACAATATCAACGACACGAAGGGCAACCTTCTCACCGGCCTAGAGAACCTGACCACGTCGGACAACCGCACTTTCATCCTCAGCGGCCTCAGCGGACTGACAAACGCCAATGGCCAATATTCCCTGTCGCTCGCCGCGGCCAACTCCGGCATTCGAGACCTCGCCGGGAACCTGCTGCAAATCGGGGCGACGGAATCTTGGACGCGTTCGGGCAGTACGGGGGATACCACGCCGCCGACCGCGGATATCGTGGATGTGGTCCCCAATCCGATCAACGTGAGTGTGAATTCACTGGAGATCCGTTTCAGCGAGACCGTGGTCGGCTTCAATCTGGCGGATCTGCGGCTCACGCGTTCAGGCAGTTCTAGTATCAATCTGCTGACTGGAAGCGAGACGCTCACGACCAACGACAACCGCACCTACTTCCTAAGCGGACTGTCTCCCGTGACCAACGTGGATGCCCAATATCGGCTCACGCTCACCGCGAGTGGTTCGGGCATCACCGATCTGGCGGGAAATAATCTCCTCGGAAATGCCCTGGAAGTTTGGACCCAAACCAATCTCGGTGGCGGCAGTTCCCCCACGGTGGACATCGTGGACATCGTGCCCGATCCGATCAATACTCCCGTGACCACGCTACAAATCGTCTTTAACGAACCGGTGACCGGATTCGATCTGGGCGACCTCGTGCTCGACAAGTCGAACGACGCCCAAGGGAACCTGCTCACCAATCAGCAAACGTTGGTCTCGTCGGACAACCAAACATTCTTCTTGAATAATCTCAGCCCGCTCACGGGCACCGATGGCCAATACACGCTTTCACTTGTGGCGAGTGGCTCCGGTATCACGGACTTCTTTGGCAACCCCCTGCTGACGGGAGCCTTCGAAGTCTGGACGCAATCAGGAGTCGGCAACGACCAAACGCCTCCTTCGGTCAATATCGTGGACGTCTTCCCCGATCCGCGAAATACGGCAGTCTTCTCGATCCAGATTGAATTCAGCGAAATCGTGACCGGCTTTGAACTCGCGGATCTCTCGCTGACCCGCACTGGAAGTGGATTCAACCTACTGACGAATTCGCAAACATTGAGCAGTGCGGACGGCAAGACTTACACGCTCGGCAACTTGCAAGGCGTCACGAATGTCGATGGCACCTATGTTCTGTCGCTCGTGAGTAATGGATCGGGCATCCGTGATTTGGCTGGCAATGACCTGGCCAACAGCGCCAGCGACGTATGGACTCAATCGGGAGTAACCGGCGACACGACGCCTCCGGTGGCCGATATCGTGGATGTGGTCCCCGATCCCACGACGTCTCGCATCTCCTCGCTGCAAATCGTCTTTAGCGAACAAGTCTTCGGTTTCGACATTTTGGATCTGGAGTTGTCGCGGCTCACCCAAGGCAATGCCAACCTGCTGACGGGCTCCGAATCGCTCACCACCACGGACAACCGCACCTACCTGCTGAGCGGCCTGAGCGGGCTCACGCAGCTTGATGGGCAGTACCGGCTGACCGTGCGGGCCAGCGGCTCCGGCATTGTGGACGCGGCCGGCAACGCCATGATCACCAATGCCACGGAGATTTGGACGCAAACCGGCGGCAGTGGCGGCGGGGATACGACGCCACCCACGGTCGATATCGTGGATGTCTTCCCTGACCCACGGAACACCGCCGTCACTAGCCTGGACATCGTATTCAGTGAACCGGTGCTCAATTTCGATTTGACCGATTTGTCGCTCATTCGCATCACGACCAGCGCGGCCAACCTGCTTACCGGGAACGAGGTCCTCACCACGACGGACAGCCAAACCTTCACCCTCTCAGGTATTTCTCCGCTGACCAACATCGACGGACAATACCTGCTCTCGCTCAATTCGAGCGGTTCGGGCATTGTCGATCTCTCCGGTAATGCCTTGGCGACCGGCGCGAGCGAAGCTTGGACGCAAACCGGAGTCTCTCCCGGTGACACCACTCCGCCCAGCGTGGACATTATCGATGTCTTCCCCGATCCGATTAACACCGCCGTGACCACGCTCACGATCGTGTTCAGCGAGCCCGTATCCGGTTTTGGCCTAGACGATCTGGTTCTCGACAAAGCGAACGATGGGGCCGGCAACCTACTCACTGGTTCGGAAACCCTGCAAACGGGCGATAACCGCACGTTCACGCTAAGCGGCCTGGGCAACCTCACCAATAGCGATGGTCAATTCACCCTCACGCTCAACCGGGCTGGAGCCGGCATCACCGATCTGGCGGGGAACGCACTTTCCAATAGTGCCGTGGAGGTCTGGACACAAACCGGCGTCGGCCAAGGCGGAAGCCCCACGGCGGATATCGTGGATGTCACCCCCGACCCGACCAACACGGCCGTCAACACGATCGAGATTGTCTTCAGCGAGCCGGTCACCGGCTTCGATCTGGGGGATCTGGTACTCGACCTCGCGAACGACAACGCGGGAAATCTGCTCACGGGACAGCAATTGCTGACCACGACGGACAACATCCGCTATCGCCTTACGGGGCTTTCCAGCGTTACCGCCTCGGTCGGGCAATACACGCTCACCTTGGCAGCCACGGGCACAGGAATCCGTGACCTGTCGGGCAACCCCTTGGCGAATACCGCCGTGGAGACTTGGACTCGACAATCCTCCGGCGGGGATACCTCACCCCCCACGGTCGATATCGTGAATGTCACGCCCGATCCGATCAGCACGGCGGTTTCGTCCATCGTGATTGTGTTCACCGAGCCAGTGTTCGGTTTTGATATTTCCGACCTCAGTCTGTCGCGCGTACTGGAAGGTCCCACGAACATCTTGACGAACCAGCAGATCTTGTCCACGACCAACAACCAGACCTTCACGCTGAGCGGCTTGGCCACCATCACCGATGTCGATGGTCCGTACTTCCTCTCGCTCAAGAGCCGAAATTCCGGCATCGTGGACGCGGCGGGCAACGCGCTCATCACGGGAGCGGACGAGATCTGGTCCAAAGTCGGCAGCCTCGCGACCTCCATCGCCACGACCGTTCCCGCTTCACCGGAAGCGTCTCGCGAGGCGGGAGACTTCAACGGTGATGGTGCATCCGACTTGCGTGACTTCATCTTCGCCAAAGACCGCCTCCAGACGATGGTAGCCATACCAGCGGCTGCTCAGGAAGCGGCCATGGTGGAAGAAATGCCGGCGGCGGCGCCCACGGCCCGGGACGCCGCCATGGGCACGCTGTATGAAGATGATGGAAAGCCCGTCATGGAAGCGGAGGAAGATGGCTTGGAATCGGCTTTGTTGGCTGTGGCCATCACACGGGAATCCTCGCACGTGGTCGATACTTCTCTCAAAACCTCGGCGATGAAATCCCAGGACGCGATGCCCACGAGCGGAGCCATGGCCTCGGCAAAATCGCCCGAGCAGGATGATCTTTGGGCAGCTTGGGATGAAGATTTCGGCGTGTAAGACCGAAGCGGGATCCGACGGTGGGTCAGCGGACACGCTGGCCCACCTTTCGCGGTTTATGAAAAACTCCCTGGATAGCTGGGGAACTCCAACAAGACCTTCTGCGCGCCTTCTCGCTTCCGTTGAAAGGTCTCGAACGCGGTTTGGATCTCGGACACGGGAAAATGGTGCGTGAGCAGGCTCCGCAGATCGATTCGGCCCTCGGAAATCCATTGCATCGCTAAGGGGAAATCCCGCGCGAAATCGGGATCGACGCTGGTATGGATCGTAATGTTTTTGCGAAACAGTTCTAGCCACGCGACATCGTGGATTTTTTCGGGAGGTACGCCGAACACCAAAATCTCGCCCGCGTGACGGCACATTTTGGCGCAGGCATTGAATACGTGGTGCCGATGCCCGACCGCCTCCACGACCAGGTCCGCTAAGTGCCCCCGCGTGATATCCGCCACCGCTTCGGGCACGTTGTCCTCTTCCGGGTGAAGTACATGCGTCGCGCCGAGTTCACTACCGCGGCGGCGGCTTTCCACGGGCTCCACGGCGATGATGTGCCTCGCTCCCAAATTGCGGAGCACCGCGCAGAACATCTGCCCAATTGGACCCTGCCCCAGGACCACGACGTCTTTGTCCAGCACGCTCCCCACCTTCTTGAGCGCATAGAGCACCGTGCCCAGCGGTTGGGCGAGCAGTGCGTGCGCCGGCTCGGGGCGGGGATCCAAGGGAATGGCCCGCTCCTGGGTGAGGGGAAACCGCTCGAAGAAGCCGTGTTGCCTCCACGGCACGGCCAGCACGCGGTCACCGGGGCGGAATTTCTCCCCCGTCGTCTCGACCACCGTGCCGATCATTTCATGCAGCGAATAGCCGATCTCCAGCGGATAGGGTCCGTATTCGCCGTCGAAATAGGGCAGATCCGATCCGCATAGGCAGGCCAATTCCGGTTGAAACAGGATTTCTCCCGGTCGGGCGGGATCCAGGTGTCGCTCCGGGATATCGACCAGTTCGATCCTTTCCGGTGCCGTGATGTGGCCTGCCAGCATGAGTCAAGCTTTCCATCGTGTGTGAGGAGGTCCGACACGCATCGGTTTCGGTCAAATCTTTCGAAATGTTTCTGGCTACATTTCCACGCCGAGCTGCTGAAACAGAAATGCCGTGACGTCCACCTCTTGCGCGATGCGTTCTAATAGCGGTGTCCCTCGGCCATGCCCCGAATCGTAGCTGGTTCGCAGCAAAATCAGGCCGTCCGGTCCAGTCGCGGACTGTAGCCGGGCGGTCATCTTCCGGGATTGCATCGGATCGACGCGCGGATCGTTCACGCCGGTGAGAAACAAAGTAGGCGGATAGTCTTGCCCGTCCCGCACGCGGTGATATGGGGAGTAGGCGTGCATGGCCTGGAAGTGCTCGGGGTTTTTGACCGTGCCAAATTCGGGAATGTTGAAGCTGCCATTGGGGGATAGCTCCACGCGGAGCATGTCGTAGATGCCGACATGCGAGACGACGCATTTCACGAGGCCGGGATGTTGCGTGAGGAGGGCGCCCATCAGCAGGCCGCCGTTGCTGCCACCTTCGATGGCCAGCTTGTCCGACTTCGTATAGCCACGATCGATCATGTGCCGCAAGGCGGCCGCGAAATCATCGAACACGTTTTGTTTGTTGGTGAGGTTTCCCTCCTGGTGCCACTGTTCACCATACTCACCACCGCCGCGCAGGTTGGCGACGGCGAAGATCACTCCCTGTTCCAAGAGCACTTTGATCACGGGCTGGTAGCGTGGCGTCAGGCTGATGCCGTAACCGCCGTAGCCGTTCACTAGGGTCGGATTCGAACCGTCCCGTTTCACGCCGGGCGGTAACAAGATGTTGACTGGCACGCGCGTACCATCCTTGGACGTAGCAAATTCACGCACGACCGTAACGTCGCTCATATCGACGAGGGAAGTCGAGGCGAATGGTGTCCGCGTGGTTTCGTTTTCCTCGGGCCGGTACAAGTAATAAGCGAATGGCTGGGTATACGAACCGTTCGAAAAAAAGACGTCATCTCCCTCCATCAGTTCCAGACCGCCCACGGCGGAGACGGGAAGTTGTTCCGGCCCAGGCAAACGGTTTCCCTGATGATCGAAGACGCGAATCTCCGAGGGACCGCCCAACTGATAGGTCACGAAGAGCCGGGACTTGGTCGGCAGCAAACTCGGCGGGCTGCCATAGAAGCTGGTGACCACGGTGTCTTCACTCTCGGTCACGATTGTCTTTCGCTGGCCGATCTCGCCCTCGCGAAGCTCCATGTGGTCGATCTTTCCCCGAGGTGCATCCTCGCGGGAGATCAGGTAGAGGTCTTGCTCCGGGCCAAAGATGGCCTGCACGGTCTTGTCCGAGAATTCGCTGACTTGGATCCAGGAACCTTCAGGGAAGCGGACATAATGTGCGAACTCGCCGCCGTCTCCGTTTTGCACGGTCAGCAGCAGCCAGCCGTTGTCGTCATTCATTTCGAATTCGATTTCCGCGATGCGCGGGAAATCCTGGCCGATTTCGTAGCGATCTTGCTCCGTTGGCGTGCCGAGCTGGTGGAAGTAGCCCTGCTGATAGAAGTTCATGTCTTCCGGCGGACGTTCACCTGCTCGGGGATGCCGCGTGTAAAAAAAGCCACTCCCGTCAGGAAGCCAGGCCAAGTCCCCACCAGCAGTCCCCGTATTCACGCGGGGAATGACTTCATGGACCTGCCTTCCCGTAGAGGTGTCATACACATGCAAGTCGCCCGCTTCACTGCCGCCCGTGGAGAGCGACACGGCCACTAGCTTTCCATCAGGAGAGGGCACGAACCAATCGATCGAGGTCGAACCTTCGGCACTGAGCGCATTCGGGTCCAAGAGGATCTGCTCCTCGCTCATCGAGAGGATATCGGCAATCACGACCAGGAACGGCTGTTGTTTGGGCGGCTGCCGCTTCATGACGAACAATTTCCCGCCACGGTATTTCAGGCCGCCATAGCTGACGGTCTCCGCGGACATGATCTCGCTCACCCGCTGGCGAATCGCGTCCAAATTCGGCAACTCGTCGAGCACGCCGCGGGCATAGCGGTTTTGGGCTTCCGTCCACTGCTTCACCTCTTCCGCTTCCCAATCTTCCAGCCAGTGATAATCGTCCGTGACGCGGGTCCCGTGATACGTGTCCGTGACGGCCTCACGGGCGGTCGGCGGCGGTGCGGTGGTGATCAACAGAGCCAGGCTGACGGCAGATCCGAGATTCATTTCGAGCTTCCTTCAACGGGCGATGACACGCGGTTCACTTCACTTGCTGAATCGTACTCTAAATCGTGCGGCGGAGAACACCGCCGCGCCGTGGAGATTGCCGATTATGACGACTAACGACCTGGATGCAAAATCGAGGCGTTGCAGCGGAAGAAGTGCGGGAAATCGCTCAGTCGAATCAGAAATTCTCTCATGGCGAAACCGCGATTGGGATTCCGATGAAATCTATTGCTCTGGATGGGAATCAGACCTCGGATCCATGTCTCACAAGAGTAGCCATGGCAAGGGCGCCCGTCGCCGCCGTCAACTTTCTAGCACGTGACGCGATCTTGTTTGGAAAAAAGCCAGTCGTGGAGCCCTTGACTCATACCAACGTGGCCTGGATCGGCCGGTGCCACGCCTGCCGCGATGCGTTGCAGGCCGGGTGCCGGGCGGATTTCAGTTTGAAATTGGTCTACGCTAGCCTATTCGCCGACGCCTGCCCGGAAACATTGATCGGCGCCACGCCGGACGTGATCATTTTGGAATCCGCACCGTTGGGAAGGGCTTTGAAGTTCGCCGCCCAGATCCGCGAGGGGCTGCCACGCGCAAAACAGGTCTTTGTCACCGCCAAGGCTTCCGATATCTACCTGCAACAAGCACTCTCCGCTGGCGCGAAGGGAATTGTCCTCGAAGAAGAACCGGTTACCGAGATCTTGCGGCACGCTAAACGGACGGCCCAAGGGTTGTGGAGCTTCTCGCCTTCGATCGCCGCACGGCTTTCCTATGACTCCAAAGCGGGACAGTACCGACTGAAATGTGGGACGGCGATCGATTCCCTCTCTGAACTTCAGTTGCAAATTCTCCGCCTGCTTGCGTTGGGGGACAGCCTCAAAATGGTCGCCAGCAAAACGCAGCTTTCGCGGAAATCGGTGGATGGTCACAAATACCGCATCATGAAAAAGCTGGGACTCGGCGACCGCGTCTTGTTGAGCCGGTTCGCCATTCGCGAAGGCTTGGTGGAGCCGTAGGGGTTTAATCGCAAAGAGTCGCGCGGCTCACCAAGCCGGAGGCGAACATTATGGGGTTCGCCAGGTCGTGGTCACTGCATAATTCAACCGAGTGACACTACCTTGCTCCACGCCTTCGAAACGGACATAAAGCTTATTGTCCTGATCCCGATCCCAGATAAAGGCCCTGGGTCGGGCATCTTCGGGAACGTCCCATTCCGTGCGTAGCCACACGCCTCGATCCGGATCCCGTTGTACGACGGTCGTGGCCTCTTCCGGCAGGCTGGGCATGGTGTCGTCGTCGTTCGCCGTTCGCCCGGACGCCAGCGATATTTCGGATGCGTCCTGAGCTTCCCAGGAGGTGAGGCGGTTGGCGCGGGTTCCCAGATAGCCATACATCGTGCGCGGCGGCTCACTCGCGGGCTCCAGGTCGAGTGAAAACTCCTCGCGCAGCAAACCTTCTCGCGCGATCAGCACGTGTTCGACCGTACCACATGCGGGAAAGCGGAGGCGGCGGCGCAATTTCATTTGGCGGCCGTGATAGTGCCGGCCAGGTTCCAAAGGTACCGCTTTGCCATCGACGAGGAGTTGCGCTTCCAGCAGTTCTTCTTCGCCATGCGTCGCGCCGTGCCAGACGCCACTGGCATCCCGCAGCACCACCCCATTGCCAGAGCGGGTGGCCATCAACGGTACGTCCGCGAGTTGCAGTTCCGTAAGCGACCAATTCAAGGACTGGCGAAAGGTGACTTGCACCTGGCCCAACGACAAGCGCAGGGAATCGTCACGGCGGATAAACCATACTGCTGCGAACCCCAACACCAACAGCATTCCGGCCATGGCTGGCCGGAGGATGCTCGTCTTACCGGGGCGTCGGATCATCGGGCTCGGCCAGGGTCGAGATGGGCGGAGGTTTCCAACACTTGGATTCAACGTGGAAAGCCTCTTGTACGCTCAACGAAACGCCGCCGCGCTCGTCCGCTATTTCTGGCCGGGGCTATTCCGAGTCCAATGCCTGCACCGCTTCTAGCATGTCCTCGCCCGAATGCCGCTGGACGTAACCTTCATGAAACAGCACGGACCGGACGACGCCTTCTTGATCGACGATGAAGGTTCCCGGATGGCAATAGCCGTTTCCTTCTTCGTTGTAGATGCCGTAGGCGCGGATCGTGCTGCTCCCCTCGTCGGCAAGGAGCGGGAAAGTGATTTGAGCTTGATCGGAGAACTTTTTGAGCGTTTCCACCGAATCATAGCTGATGCCCACCAGTTGCACGCCGGCGGCTTCCAGTTCATCGCGGGACTCTTGCAGTTGCACCAACTGCTTTTTGCAGATCGGTCACCAGTCCGCCGAACGATAAAAAACCAAGGCGACCAGATTCTCCTTCCGCAGTTCTTCCAGCGAATGTTCTTCGCCTTGCTGATCAGGAAGACGAAGAGCGGGAGCCGGTTCCCCCACCGCGACACGGGTTTCCCGCGGCTCGGACACGGCTGGTGGCTCAGGCTGGGCTGGTGCCGAGGGAGTCTCGGCGGTTTGCTGCGCGGGTGCCGCCGGACTATTCGGCCCGGCCGACTGTTGGCAGCCATTCAACGCTAATCCGCTTGCCGCCAGAGAAACACCGAGCAAGGGGCTCCCAAGTTTTCGCATCGATTCCCAGCATATCCTGTAAGGCATAATAACAGTTCTCCCAGGTTGATGCCTCACGACATGGCCTCTGGCCGCTTAGCATGGACAAATCAAGCCTTTCCAAATGACCAGCGTATCATGCCCGAAAACGACGCGGTGAATCAAGGGAAATTCGCCAGAGCGGCGTTTGCGATGGGCATGATGTCATACGCGATGCAAGGCGAGAAGCATCGCGTGGGATCGACACGGAACTCCGGGCAAGCGGTCACCGGTATTTCAGTTTGTTCGTTTGCGAGCGTTGGCAAACTACCTTGAAGCTATGCAGTGTCACGATTGCATGGGCAGTTCAAGTTGTATTACCGCCCCTTCGCGGAGCACGGTCACGGAGACGGCTTCTCCCGGTTTCCTCCGCGTGACGCCATGTACCAACAGGTCCGCCTCGCGCGGCAGGTCCCGCCGGCCATCGAATTCAATGATCACGTCCCCTTGTTGAAAGCCGGCCTTCTTCGCTGCCGCGTGGGCTCCATATTGGCCGACGTGTTTCACCAGCAGCGCCATGGAATCTTCTGGAATCTTGAGGCGAACACGTTCCTCGGGCGGCAGTTGATCGAGGAGCAGCCCGCCCGACGCCATCCTCCGCAGGCCCCAAGAGGAAACGCGCCACGAGAGGTCCCCTTCACGACGCCAGCCGTCTGGCAATTCCAGCGCAAGTCGCCGTTTGTCGCCGTCACGCAGCACTTCCGCAGAAACTTCTCCCCCTTGCGGATCGACGCGATCGAGTGCCCATTGCACATCCGCGATGGAGAGCAAGGGCTGAGAATCCAAATTTTGGATGCGGTCGCCGGCGCGAAATCCCGCCCTCGCGGCAGGTGACTCGGGCGTCACGGCTTTCACCGTCGCCATGTCTTGCGGATCCATGATCAGGCCCACATCCTTGGGGTGCGGCGTGGGATATAGGATCTTCTCCGGGATCGGCTTGCCAGCCTGGCGATACAGGTCCCGGCGGGCATCGCCGATCTGATGGCAGTGGATGCAACTGCCAACTACGTTCCCTTGCTCGGCCAACCGGTCGGTGTACTTGTTCTTCAGGGAAGGATATTTCTCCGGTGAAGCGTATTCCAGCGATTCCCCCTGCTTGCCGGCGAGGGCCTCCTTGTTGGCCGGATACTCCGCGTGCAAGTCGAGCGCGCCTTGCAGGGCCTTTGCCATGCCGGGCAGCGACACATCCCCCAGCCATTCCGTGCGATGGGACCGCGTGCCAAAGCGGCCATAAATGGTGCCATCCGCGTTGAGCATGAAGACCGCGAACGATTGGTCCGTATCGAACTGGAACAGTGACAGGTCCAAGCCATTCGTGGAAACCTGCCGGGCACACACGAACTGCTCCAGCAAGGGCCGAATGACCGGATCGCGGTCGACCATTTCATCGTCCAACTTCACGCATTCCTCGCAGGGGATGCAGCGGAGCACGACCAGCAGCGGCTTCCCGGTTCGCTCGGCGGTGGCGAAGGCAAGCGGCAGATCGTTGTAGATCCAAAACCCTTCCGCTTCGACCCGCTCCCGATCCTCGCGGACCTTCTGCTCGCGCGTCTTTCTCTCCCGGGCATGCAGGGACGCGGAAAGCAACAGGACCAACAGCAGGCAAGCGGCTTTATGCATGACGGGAACTCCGACCGAGGGGATAAGGAATAGGTCGCAGCCGGTGATTATGCCGCGTCGCCACAGCCTTGTCATGCGAAAATTCGGTGAATCGATCGATTCACCGATGTTGTGCAATAAGATATTGCCTTCGATGACGCCGCACTATCGAGGATCAACGCGACGTTCAGGCGGCTGTACAGGAACGAATTTCACTAACAAGTGAGGTGCCTTCGTTTTCATAATCTCGTCGTTAGCCGTCGAGTAGTTGATTCCTACTAGAAAGAGTTTCTTGAGCTTGCGGAGCTTCGTGATTTTTGGCAACTGGGATGTATCCATTTTTGTATGTCGCAGCAAGAGCTTTTCGAGTTGGTTCGTCATTAACAAGTCATCCCAGGCGTCCGAAGAAATTTCAGAAGAAGTGATCCAAACAGACGTCAAGTGGCGCATTGTCGACAGCGCTTCCAGGTCGTTGCCCTGGACACGTAGATTGCGAAGTGCCAAATGTTCCAGTGAATGGAATCGAGCAAGTGCCTGCCAATCTTCCTCCGTCCCTCCGGGAAATCGCTGCGGATCACTCCAGGAACCGATGATGAGATGCGTAATACGTTCCGCATTTCCCACGTGTCTCAATAGTGAGGGCGTGAAGTCACGATTTCCCAAATCCAACGCGCGCAACTTGGGAAAATTCTCCAGCGTCTGCAAGGCTCCGGCAGTTAGCTTCGCCTCGCCGTCATCTTCGTCACGGTGGAAGATGATGGTTTTTACTGGGTATACGAACTCCAGGCCGCCCGATCCGTGGAGCCAATCCCTAATCGCGTTTCGTTGCGCGCGGTCAAAGCCGATGCTGCCACCGTGATGGCGTACGCGATCGATCGCCAACTCGTAATTTTGGATCCGCCAAAAGGGGACTAACAGAACCAGCGGTGACAACACGGCCAGACCAAACAGAAGTTTTGTCAGTTTTGAGCGTTTCATGTGACTCAGATACAATTACCTCACATGAAGGCGCCCAACCCGGCCTGGCAAGCTGGGACATTCCAGATCTGTGCGCAGCGCTGCTTTCGCATTGTCGCCATGAAAACGGATTTCGTCAGCGTCGTTCTTGATAGACGGTTTCCAGGGCTCCAGATTTTCTAATGCTAGCATTGACCAAAATGGATGGGCCGGGCGGCCGTGGGCAGGGAACCATACCAGAGCGAATTCTGCTGGCCCGAATAATGAAACAGAAACTCGGACATGACCTGCTTGACGACTTGGTCATTGGTATTCGAATAGTGCCAGACATGGGCACTATGAATGACGCCGATGTGCTTGCGCGGCACGTTTTGCAGGGTCGTGGTGCCGTTCCGTGTAACAAAGTTGCTGCTCGCGCTGACGAACACGAGTCCCGTCAGTCGTGGACCGGTTTGTCTGATCTCATGCTTCTTCGGGCACTGGGCGAAGATCTCATGGACACGGAGGTTAGCGCCCGCATTGGTGCCTCCCCGGTGCTGGCGGCATGTGTAGCCGAAGTGGAGGTTCATCGCGTGGGCCACGAAATGGGCACAGTGGTTATGCGATTGATCATCGTAGCCGTTCAAACAGATGTCCGTCATGCTCTTTGCCAGCCAGGAATTCAGAAGCGTCTCATCAATCATCGTTTGAACTCCAGGATATGGGTGAGATGTTATTAAAAGCGACTCGTCACCGCCGTGGCCATCTCATTGTGTGATCTTTGCTATGGAGTTCAAGCTCCTGGCAGACGACATCGAGGAAGCACTCGTCGCAAATCGACACCAAGTCATTCCGCTTAGCAGTCCGTTGAAAAACACCTTCGTGGCGTTTTTCAACCTCGCCAAGCTCGCATACATGCTGCTCGCGGCTCGCAAAATAACGACTTACGTCGCCATTTTGAGCATCACTTCCTGTGATGCGGCAGCCAGTTGACTAACTCAACAGGCTGTTAGGAAAGCCGGCCTGTTGGCAAGCCAAATTGTCTCACCGAAAGCCACATCTATCCAAACCACGGCACCTATGCGAGCCAAGAGCTTCCAGATGTGGCGTGCGGTGGTGCCTGATGCACTTGATACGCTTGGCAGGAAGATTGCTGCCACCATGTACTGAAAAAAGAGAAAGGACGGTCATATACGCCGCCGCAGCGGTCGTGCCGGCAAGGGGAGCAGGAAACACCAAGCCCCACCAGGTCCAGCAGCCGAATCGCCAGCAGCGTGGGGAGCACGCGCTGGATGATCGTCGCCAGCCACTGCCAGTTTTTGATCGCCGTCGCGCCGCCAGTCGACGAAGGTGGCGATGACGCGGCCGGGGAGCGCACCGTCCGCACGGGATGGCCAGGCATCAGCGGAGTGGAGGTAATTGTACCTAGTGGGCGCACGGCAAGCATGTTACTGCCCATGTTGGAGGAATAACGAAAAAAATCACCTATCCTCCACGGTAATTGCTCGCCGGAGCGCCGCAACCATGAACGCGTTTCAGGCGGGCTTTTCGACCGGATCGAGCAATCGTCCATACATCTCGGGGCGGCGGTCCTGGATGCGGTCGATATGGTGGATTCCTTGCACGCGGACGAGCCGTTTTTGGCGGGCGATGGCAGGATCGATTTCCGCGTAGCAAAGGGCTTCCTTCTCGTGGGTCGCTTCCGCCACAGTGCCGCCGGTCGGTTCACAGATGCGGCTGTGGCCGATGAAGGCCACGCCTCGTTCCGTGCCCACGCGGTTGGCCGCTAGGTAGTAGACATGGTTCTCCATGGCCCGAGTTTGGATCGCGTGGGCGGCGAAACAAGTCGCGGCGGGAGGCCAATTGGTGGGGAGCACGATCAGGTCCACGCCGTCGAGGGCCATGCACCGCGCGGCCTCGGGAAACGCGCTGTCATAGCAAATGTTCATGCCGATGCGGAGTTCCCCCGCCGGCCAGACCTGAAAGGAGCGGTCGCCGGGAGACACGTAGCGGTCCACGCCCAAGAAGGGCAGATGCACCTTCCGGTACCCGCCGATGAATCCCTCCGGCCCGATCAGCACGCAGGCGTTGAACACGTCGTCCCCCGCCTCTTCTAGCAGGCCCACCACGGCATGTGTCTTCAGTTCGCGGCACAAGTCGGCCAACCGGTCGGTACTTGGCCCGGGAATCGGCTCGGCATAGGGTCGTGCTTCCTCCAAGCTGTCGAAGCAATAACCGGTGACGGCACACTCGGGAAAGACGGTGAGATGTGCGCCTTCCCAAGCCGTTTCGCGGAGCATCTCCTCAATGTGCGCAAGGTTCTTTTCGGGCTGCGCGAGATGCACGTCGATCTGGGCGGCGGCGATTTTGTACGTCGTGCTCATGAGCGTGTCATTTTCCACGAAGATGAAGTTGATTAGTTCACAAACGGAAAGAGGCGGGCCCGGGCCGTGTCATCCAAGGGAGCCGCGTATTCGCTGACTTCGAACACCTCGGCGAACTCGATGGCTTCACCTCGCTGCGGGCCATGGTAGGCGATGATATCCGCTCGAAAGCGGTTCGTCAGGGAGCGGAGATGATGCGCGAAACTTTCTCGCAGCCATTCGCGTCGCGCCGTCACCTCAACTGGGACTTCATGGGTAATACCTTGATTGAAGGGGAGCCATTCGAAGAATTGCGACTCGTGGCAGGCGAGCATATTCACGAGCGTTTCCAGGTCATTGCCAACCTCCACAATCACATCCGCTCGCAAGGGGCGAGGCACCGTGAAACGGTCCGGCAGATAGCCTACCACTGGATCCCGCGACAGACAGGGCACTTCCGGAGCAATGGAGGGGACGGTCACCATGTAGCTGGCATCCTGCACGAGCTGACCCACTGCGCGATGATCGGGATGATAGTCGCAAGGGCGGTGCGTGAGTACCAAGTCCGGTTGAAAACGGCGGATCTCGCGGATCACGTCCAGACGAACGTCGATGCCGGGCTGGAGAAAACCATCGCGGTAATTCCAAACCTCGGATTCCGCGCCGATGAGGGCAGCGGCGGAGGCGGCCTCACGACGACGACGCTCGATCAGGTCTTGCCCCCGCATTTGATGGTGGCCCGCGCTGCCGTCGGTGAGAGAGACCATCCTCACGGCGTGACCCTGGCGGCGGTATTTGGTGGCCAATCCGCCGGCATGATACTCCGCGTCATCTGGATGCGCGCCTAAAATCAACAACCGTAAATTATCATCGCTCACGCGGCGCGGGCCTTTCGCGCTGTTTTGACTGATTTGCTCAACTTTCGCTAAACTTCGTTAGGGAAAGCCCTTCGCCCCTCGGCTTGGTCCGTGTTACGATGCAATGCCCAAGGCCAACGGGAATTCCTGTCCGCATTTATATCGCCCGTGACGGAGGGAGTGTAGTTACATGCCCGTTTTTCTTCACCCAACCGTCTTGCGACTTGGGAAGCATGCTCTCATCGTGGGTGTGCTATCCGCGATTTGCGGGTTCTGCATCGCGGCATGGCCAGTGCGACTGCCGGCGCAAGAGCCGCACACTGATCTTCAGGAATCGCCGCAGTCGGCGGCGGTGCGGCAGCTCCTCCCAACCGGCATTACCGAATTGGTGGATCGGATTCGGCCCGCCATCGTGACTATCTCATTTCAGGGGCGCAGCGGACGGGATGGCGGTGTGGGAACCGGCTTTTTTGTTTCGTCCGACGGGCTCATTGCCACCAACCTGCATGTGATTGGCGGAGAGGCCCGGCCCATCTCCGTGCGTACCGCTGACGGCCAGCACCACGAAGTGCTGAGCGTGCATGCCTCGGACCGCGACGCGGACTTGGCCGTGCTACGTGTCGCGGGAGACGATTTTCATGCTCTGGAATTGACCGATTCCGACACGCTGCAAGACGGGCAATTCGTGGTGGCGGTAGGAAATCCTCAAGGCTTGGAACGGAGTGTGGTCGCCGGCATTGTCTCCGGGCGGAGACAAATCAATGGGCAGCCGTTCATTCAACTCGCGATTCCCATCGAACCCGGCAATAGCGGCGGTCCGCTGCTCGATTTGGAGGGGCGCGTCCACGGCATTCTAAACATGAAATCGGCCGTGACGGAAAACCTCGGCTTCGCCGTGCCCGGCAACACACTTCGCGATTTGATCGAACAGCCGAATCCGGTGGCCATCGAAAAATGGCTCACCATCGGCGCCCTGAATCCGCGCAAATGGCGGCCCCTGTTCGGTGCCGATTGGCGGCAAAGGGCGGGCCGGATTGAAGTCGCCGCGCCCGGCACGGGTTTCGGCGGACGTTCTTTGTGCCTCGCGGTGCGAGACGTGCCCGAACCTCCCTACGAATTGGCCGTGGAAGTGAAACTCACGGATGAATCCGGCGCGGCCGGGCTGGCGTTTCTGGCCGATGGACAGGCCCGGCATTTCGGCTTTTACCCGAGCAATGGCCGACTACGTCTCACGCACTTCGCTGGCCCCACGGTTTATACCTGGAACGTGCTGCGGGAAGCGGCGTCGGCCCACTATCGACCCGGGGAATGGAACCATTTGAAGGTCCGCGTCGAACCGGACCGGCTGGTCTGTTTCGTGAATCATGAGCGGATTTGGAGCGAGCCGTACAGAAGTGCTCCCGGTACACAGGTCGGGCTGGCCAAATTTCGCGATACCGAGGCGGAGTTTCGCGGATTTGAATTGGCGCCAGAGATTATCTCTCCTGATTCGAACACTTCCGAAGTCGAGGAACAACTCACGGCATGGCTGGCGGAGCGGCGCGGCGAGTTGACCAATGTGCTGGCAACGCAATTGGCCGAGGAGTTTGTCGAAGAGGGTCAGGTGGCAAAAGTGTGGCTGCGCCGCGAGGCACGGCGGCGCGAACAAGAGGCGCAGCGCCTGCGCGAAGTAGCTCAAGCGCTGCATCAACAGGATGTCTGCCGGGCATTGCGGAAATTGTTTGCCGCCAAGGAAGAAGCCGATTTGGTCACGGCCGCGCTGCTGGTGGCCCGTCTCGACAACGAAGATCTGGACGTGGCCGGCTATCGCGAGGAAATCGAGGGAATGGCGGCGGCCATCGTGGCTTCCCCCGAATGGGATGCGGAGGCGGGCGTGGACGGGAAACTACGCATCTTGGACCGGCACTTATTTCAAGAAAATGGTTTTCACGGAAGCCGCAATGATTACTACCATCGGGCGAATAGCTACCTCAATGAGGTGATCGATGACCGGGAAGGTCTGCCAATTACCTTATCCGTGCTGTACATGGCACTGGCGAAAGAACTGGGCGTGCCGGTGGTCGGTGCCGCCTTGCCGGGGCACTTCATGGTGCAATACACGAATCAAGCAGGCGAACGGCGTTTCGTCGATGTTTTTCATCGTGGCAAGGTGCTGAATGAGGAAGGATTGGCCGACGTGCTGCCATTGGAGAGACAGGCCTCTTTGCCGGAAGAGTGGTTCACGCCTCCCACCACGCGGGCGATTGTCGTGCGAATGCTCAATAACCTCACGCAGACAGCCAAAAGCGAGGGAGACGTGGAGAGTGTGCTGCGCTACTTCGAAGCCATTTTGGCGGTCGATCCCCAGCAGGCGGGAGTGCGGGGCGAACGGGCCTTGCTGCTTTACCGCGTGGGCCGGTCGGATGAGGCTATCGCCGAGTTGCGGACGATTCAGCAACAGCAACCTGTGGGGATTGACCCCAGCCGTATCCAAGACTTGCTCGATCTCTTTCAGCGGCCCACGGCCCGCTAATACCGCGCGTGAAATTCTTTTATTTGCGAGGCGGACCCTATGACCGTGGAAAATCGGCAAGACGCGGTCGTGGAATCGTCCGCCACAAAATCGTCGGGTCCTTCCACGTTCCAGAAAATTCTCTTCGGGCTAGCCGGGCTTGTCGTGCTGGCCGTGGTCGTGGGTGGCCAAGTCGTTGATTCTTGGCCGGTGTATCGGGCCGTGCGCCACCTAGAAGCGCGAGGAGCACGGTTTTCCTTGGCGGACCATGCGCCAACGGATACGCCCCCTTGGGCCCGGCTTTTGGTTCAAGGAAATCTCGCCACGAAGGTGGAGGGCCTGCGCGCTCCGGAGGAAGAGGTTTCCGACGATGACCTGCGATATCTGCGGCTTTTTCCTCGCTTGAAATCCCTGGCTCTCGGCGGGTGCCCCATCACGGATGCCGGGCTGGCACACCTCGAAGGCTTGCCACAATTAGAATCCCTGGGACTCGCCAATACCGATGTTTCCGATGCTGGTCTCCAGGTACTGAGACACCTGCCTAGCCTGAAAGTGCTTCAGGTCAGTGCGACAAACGTGAAAGACGCGGGAATGGCCTACGTGGGCCAACTGAGCGAGCTTCACACGTTGTCGCTTTCCCACACCCGCGTTACTGACGCGGGCTTGAAGCATTTGGAGAATCTGGTCTGGCTGGAGCGGCTTTCGCTGGATCATACCCCCATCACGGACGAAGGCATGGTCCACGTGGCCCAGCTTACAAATCTCACCGATTTGAGCCTTATGGATACCGCAGTCGGCGATGAAGGCTTGCGCCACATTGGCCAGCTCGAAGCTTTGCGCGGATTGGCGCTATCGGGCACGAAGATTACCGATGCCGGACTGTCGCATCTCTACAATCTGCGAATGCTGCATCCGCTGAACATCTTGCGGACTCAGGTTACCCGGAAAGGGCTGGTGGAATTGAAACGCCACCTGCCACGGGTTTCACCACGCTGAGGTTTGTGTCGCCGGGGCCATGCTCACGGGCCTGCGAACTCTGGATGCCGCGTTAGCTCCACGCGACTTCCAGCTCATTGTCCACCGCGCCAATGCCTTTGGTGCGCCGTACGATCTCCTGGGCCATCGCCTTTTGATAGTACGAGCTGACCACGCCTCGCATGATCACACGGCCTTCGCTTGTTTCAAATCGAACATTGCGACGTTTGAGATAGGGGTGTGCTTCCAACTCCTGGATTACATGGGGTTCCGCGACGGCATGGGCTTCATTCATGGTGTGAATCGGCTTCCTTCTCTGTGGGTTCCGGAAGTACTGAAGTGGGTGGGTGAGCAGGTGACGCACCGCGTCATTAGCCAGTGACGCGTGGCCAATCTATCCATCGGCCTCCGCGCCCGTGCTGCTAAAAACTAGCTTATGAATCATTTCCGCAATTCAAGAAAAGCTTTCCGTCTATGCGGTTTGTAGGAATCGCCGGGCAAGGGAACGGGCGAACCTTGCTTCGGTGGGCACGTCCGAAGATGGTCTAGCGGTGCTGGGCTTCGAAGCAAACCGGTCATCTATAGCCAGGAAGGCATTTCCCCGGGCGGAGGTAGCCGAATGATCTGCGCGGTGTGAATGCCCGGCTGGGCGAGCACTTCGTCGATAGCTGCTTGGGGCGGCACATTGTCGAGATTCAACACTCCGATCGCGGGTCCGCCAGGCTCGTTCCGCTCCCGACCGACAGCCATTTGGGCAATGTTCACGCCGTTGGAACCAAAGATCGTTCCCACGGAACCAATGATCCCGGGTACATCTTCATGCGTGAAGATCATCAGCACTCCGTCTAGATAGGTTTCTAGCCGGTAGGGTCCCACCTGCACGAGGCGGGGCATACTATTGCCGAACAAGGTCCCCACGACGCGGCAAGAATCCTCACCGCAACCCAGCTCGGCGGCCATCGTGGACTGAAAGGCGGAGCTTTCACCGCTTCTGCGTTCCACCACCTCGATCCCGCGTTCCCGGAGTAGGAATGACGCATTGACGATGTTGACTTCTTCATCGAGCGACTGCCGCAGCAATCCGGCGGCAAAACTTGAGCTCAACAGGGCGACATCTTTCTCGGCGACCGCTCCTCGGTATTGCAGAGTGCAAGTGCGAGGCGGCACATTCCGCAACTGCGCCGCCATCAGTCCCAGGCGGTAGGCCAACTCCAAAAAACCACGAAGCTCCTCCCGCGTCTTCGCGTCCAAGGGGCTCACGTTCACCGCGTGCCGAATCTGGCCCCGGCGGAGATAATCGAGCAGCAAATCCACTCCTTCCACGGCCACGCTGGCCTGGGCTTCGTGTGTGCTCGCTCCCAAGTGCGGCGTGGCCACCACGCCCGGCATGCCGAACAGCGGACTCTCCTTGCACGGTTCCTGCTCATAGACGTCGAGCGCCACGCCAGCGATTTGTCCGCTTTCAAGTCCTTCCACGAGGGCCGCTTCGTCATAGATACCGCCCCGCGCGCAGTTGATCAGCCGGACGCCTTGTTTAAGCCGCGCAATTTGCGGCGCGGAAATCATGCCTCTCGTGGCGTCATTCAGCGGCACATGCACTGTCAGATAATCAACTTCGGGCAATAGTGCTTCCACGTTTTCGGCCGGTCCGATGCCTAGTTCCCGCGTCCGCTCCGGCGTAAGGAAAGGATCGAAGCCCAGCACACGCATTTCCAGCGCCTTGGCGCGAGCCGCCACCGCTTGTCCGATCCGGCCCAATCCCACGATCCCGAGCGTTTTCCCCGCTAACTGCGTGCCCATGTATTGGGAGCGGTCCCAACGGCCTTCGCGCAGGCTTTGGTAAGCGGGCGCGATATGCCGAGAGACCGCCAACATCATGGCGACGGTCAATTCCGCCGTGCTGAGCGTGTTCCCGGCGGGCGTGTTCATGACCACGATCCCCTGCCGCGTGGCCGCCTCCTTGTCGATGTTGTCGGTTCCCACGCCGGCCCGCACGATAGCCCGCAGGCGGCGGTTTCCTTCGAGAACTTCGCGAGTGAGTTTCACGCCGCTACGGCAGATCGTGCCGTCGAATTCGGTGAGTGCCTGTCGCAACTCCTCGCCGGCAAGTCCGGTGCGGACCTCGAATTCCAGGTCCTCCGCCTCCTCCAGGAGACTCAAACCGTCCGGGCTCAATTTGTCCAACACAATGACGCGAATCATCGTCTCGCCCCGCTGATCGATAACTTGGCCGCCCGTGGCGACCGATGGCATGCATTCGTGAAGAACGCATCACGATAAAAAATCACCCCGCCGCGGTAAAGGCGAAGAAAATTATCGGATGCAAGGCGCGAATCAAGGGATGGTTTGCGCCACTGGTTTAGGGGGCTTCAGCGATCGCTCGGCTCTCTTCGTTGGCATTCGATTTTGCCGCACGGCACCGAGACGGCAGGTGGTCAGCTTTCCAGAGTTTCCGCGAGTTGCATACCGGCGTCGAGGAATTCGCGATAACGGTCATTGACCTGTTCCGCCGGTCCGCTAGTGGCCGCGAGCATGACGGCGGCGGCGACGCCGTTTCCCGTGAGCAGTTGGTCAGGAGGAACCTCTGGCATGTCGGTCGGGCCCAGGCTCCCGGAACTCCAAAACGCCGCAAGCGCTGCCCAGCCGGCGGGGGTTTGGAATTCCGTGGCCTTCGCCGTCGCTTCCGCTTGGCGGCGATGCTCCTCGCTGGGATCGAGTACCCAAGATTCCGCCGCCTCCAAAGCCGCCTGGTCCGTTTCCGTCAGTGAAGTGTCCGCCTTCCGTACACAGAGGCAAGCCCAAGAGACCGCTTCCCGGCAGGGGAGAGCTTGGGCCCAAAAGCGTACCGCGTCGGGCAACTTTTCCTCGGCCACGAGCCTTTCCAGGAACTTCCGGGGCCTGTCTTCGTCTTCCAGCAGTTCCGTCGCCTCTGGATCGAGTTCGACCCGTTGGCAGACCAACTCCGCTGTCACCGGCATCCCCGTGGAGACGACCACCGCCACCGGTGCCGCAGCCGTGGGGATCGTGGGAGCCGGCGGCGAAGGTGGCGGAGCCGGCGGTGAAGCGGAAGGCACTGGCTGCGGTGGTGGAGGAGACGCGGATTCCTGGGGCGCGGTCGTGGCTTGCAGATTGGCTTCCACTTCGATGGAAACCGTGAACCTGGTCGTGCCCGCTTTGATTTCATCGCCATCGGATAGCCGCGATTCATCGCATCGCTGGCCGTTGACGAAGGTTCCATTGGTGCTTTGCAGGTCTTGTATCCGGCAGCCAGTTCCATCGACCGTGACCTGGAAATGACGGCTGGAAAGCTGAGGGTCGTCGGGCAGCGGGATATCCGACGCTTCCGTCCGGCCCACGCAGATCGACTCACCGGACCGAACCGGCAACATACGCCCCTGCTCCGGTCCGGTGAGGATAATCAGTTGAACTTGCATGTCGTTAGGAATCCCTCTGTGCTCTCTTCGTGGCCGCCTAATTCATCATGATCATTCCGCCCTTGAGCATGAGCATGGCGTCACCCTTCACGGTCGTCATGGGGGAGGTCACTTGCGTCATGGCCTGCCCTTGAATTTTGATCATGAGTCCTTTGAGCGTGATGCCGGTCTGATCGATCTTGATACTGTTCGCTCCGACCTTGAGCTCGATCGACTGCATGGCCTGCGTGTCGCTCTTGCCCAGGGCCACATTGGTCGTCTGGTTGCCCATTTTGATCTCAAGGCTGTCATTCCCTTGCTTGAGCGTGACGTTGCGGTCCTTCCATATTTCGACATTCTGGCTTCCGTCGGACGATTTGGCATTGCCAATTTTCAAATCCTGGTTGTTGTGGATTTCGATGGACTGGTCGCCTTTGTCGGTCTTTTCAAAGCCGACTTTCAGCGTGTCATTGTTCTCCACGATGCGCAGAAAATCCTTTTCCGCGTGGATGTAGATTTCTTCTTCGTCTTTTTTGTCCTCGAAGCGGATCTCGTTAAAGTTGTCCGTGCCGCCGTCCTTGCTGCTGCGGGATTTAATCCCGCTGCGGGTCTGATTGTCCGGCATGGCGTAAGGCGGCATGTTTGACGCGTTGTAGAGGCTGCCCATGATCACCGGCTGGTCGGGATCCCCTTCCAAAAATCCGACCAGCACTTCGGAACCGATACGGGGCCAAAAATGGGCGCCCCAGTTCTGATGTGCCCAAAGCTGCGCGACGCGGACCCAGCAGGAACTGTTTTGGTCCTTCTGACCCTCGCGGTCCCAATGGAATTGGACCTTCACGCGGCCATATTTATCGGTGTCGATTTCTTCGCCGTCCCGACCCACGACGACGGCGGTCTGCAACCCATCCATGACCGGCTTCCGGAAGATCGCGGGGGCGCGGAAGGGGACATCATCCGGAATCGCGGCGAAGCTGTTGGAATATGAGGCTTCTCCACCGCCCGGCAGGTTGCTGGTCGCCTCGTGTTTCACGGTCGTGAACACGTAGGACCGGTTGAAACTCCCCTCGGGGTGCTCTTCCAGCGAAAACTTGAAACCGGAGCGGAACGAGCCGCAAGTGCTCGTGCCATAGAACGTATGCTGCTGGGCCTCCAGGGACTCCATGCGAATCTCCGCCAAGTGGTCCCCCTGCGGCTGGACCTTGGCAGTTTTATCTTCGTCGAACCAAGGCCGACCGTACTCCCCCGGATAGTCGTAATGCTCGTACTTTGAATTGTTGCCCACCGATATTTTGCTCGGCTTGGAGGATTCGAGTCGATTGTTCGGCGTGGCGAAATGGTAGTCCCACAAGGTGACTTTGCCCGTATGGAACTTTTTTTCCTCGCGGAAGGTGAAGACCACGTCCTCGCCCATACCGGGGGCACCCCCATGGAATTTTGCCGTGGATTGGCCGGGACAATCTTGATGCGCGCCCGTATCGTTGGCCAAGATCAGCTTGTGATTGCCGTCGGAATGCTCGAAATAGTAGAAAATGCCTTCCTCGGCCATGAGGCGGGTTACGAAGGCAAAATCCGTCTCCCGATATTGCAGGCAATAATCGCGGGGCTCGAATTGTCCCTGTAGCCGGTCCTCGAAATCTCCCCCGAAGCCGCGGTCACTAAAGATTTGCTTGATGATCTCGGGCGTCGTCTTTTGCTGAAACACCCGGCAGTTCGTGTTTTGGGTGAGAAACCAGAGCCAGGGCACGACTTCGGCGTGGCAGCGAGGGCTGCCATGTGCGCTGGTCAATTGAGAAACTTGCCGCACATATCCGTTCAAATGCTGCGTGGAATCATTGGTGAGTTGTAGGCGGAGCGTAAGCTTTTCTCCGATGAGCGATTCCAAATCGACCGATTCCTGGGCCGCGACCATGTAGACATCGAATTGGAACAGGCCGGAGAGCCGTTCCGTGCCGGCAAAGGATTCTAGCAGCAGGGCATCCTTTCCAGCGGAGGTCGTGACTTCAAAGATGCGGTCGGTTTGGGTGGTGGACATGGCGGATCGGCCAATCTAAATGGGGATAAAATAGTCTGTGGTAAATATTGGGGACTTCCCAGCCGCTATGTGGTATCCGGTCAAGTCGGCACAAGCCGGTAAATGCAATAGCGTGGATCGCTGGGCAGCCCGTTGAGCGCCACCGGGTGCGCGGTGCGGTGTTGGCTGGAAGCCGGATCGAAGTAAGTCTCACGAAGCGTTTCCCGCGAGGAAATGAAATCCTCCGTCGTGCCGTTCCAATGGACTTTATAAAGCTCAATTCCGGGCCGCACGCCTTGCGTGGCTCGAAAGAAATCTCGGCAAGGCAACGCGTTGTCGCCGTGACCGCCTTTATAAAAAGTACAAAAGGCGACGATCAATCGCCCAAAATGGTGCTGTTCCTCCTCGCCCAAGGCATGCACGAGCGCCTCTGAACACTCACCACAAGGACTGCGGGTAACAAAGATGAATAGTGTTTCCGTCCAGCCGCCCAGAAACGCGCCGAGCCAGCGTCGCTGCCGGCTGAGTTGGTTCAAAGTTTTCTTCTTCGGCTCGGTACGTTTGGGATCTCGGATGGGCTCCCCAAACTGGCGATGAAACACTGCGTCGATGGCTTCTTGGCCGATTTTCAGCCCTGGGTTTTGGGCTGGCCGCATCGCCGCCAAGATCTTCCGCTCCGCGTGCGTCTCCCGGGAATCCAACAGGCGCAATTGCTGTGCGGAGCCCATGAAGATCCAATCCTTGCTTCGCTGCTGCCGGTCCAATCCGGTGGCGGCGGCGAATGTTTCCAGGCGGAAGTCGATTTCGCGATCGCGTTCGGTCGTGGCGATATGGACGGTCGCCGTCGGCCCGCCGACCGTGTCATACAAGTGGCCGAAAGCCTCCCAAATGGGATAACGTAGCGAACCGTGATATTCATCGAAGGCATACCGGCGGCCCCAGTTGCCTTCCCCGTGGGGCATCTCTTTGTTGAGCTTGCCTTGCAGGAATACATCTAGGTTGGCGGGTTTATCCGGCCAGCCTTCGACGGGATCCGCGTCAGTCATGGTTGGTCACCTCGTGTTCGCCTCCCGTGCGACACCGGTCGCACACAATATGCATTCTCGTGCGGACTCCTTCAAGGTTGACAAGATTTCCTCATGGGCTCCGGAAAACCAGTCGTCTGGACGGGTCCGTAGGACAAATCCGCCCATGGAGTCAAATTTCGATTTTTGTGGCGTTCCGTCGGGCGGCGAGCGGCTTGACTTGCGCGACTCGACGGGTTAGCGTCGAAACAATGCTGAGGGCCTCACGCCTCCCTTCAAGCCCTCGTAAGTTCTAAGGCCATTTTTTCTGGTACTCATTCTCCGCGCAAGACCATGGCGAGTTCTCCCGAACTAGCGGCGCCGGCCGCCGAAGATGCCGAGCTCCCAGGTTATAGGCCTCTCTGTACGTGGGCCGTGGTGGGGCTTGTCTCGGGCGTTTTGTCCCCCGTGGCGCTGAGTTCCCCAGTGTTTTGGAGCATTCCGGTTTTCGGTGTCGTGGCCAGCCTGGCTGCCTTGCTGCAGATTTCCCGCGCTGAAGAAGCCGTGTCAGGCCGAGGAATCGCCATCGCCGGGTTGATGTTGTCGCTGTTATTCGGTGTGGCGGGGCCGGTTCAGGATCTCTCTTACCGTTACTTCGTGCGCGGCATGGCTCGGGAATTTGGCCGTGAATGGTTTGACTACATCTTGGCCGGAGATCTCATGAAAGCCCATCAGTTGACCTTCTCCGAGGCGATGCGGCAGCCATTGGACAACACGCTGATCGAATATTACGCCAAGAATCCTGAATCCGAGCAGGCCATGCAAAACTGGTCACGCCGCGACGTGATCCAACTGCTCCTGAATGCCAGCGAAGACGCGGAGATCCAATATCATCAGAACGTCGTTCTTCATTCCGATAATCGGATGGACCAAATCGGGGACGAGTACGTCATGCGGTATACAGAAGACGGCAAAGAAAAGGTGACGTACATTCGGCTTTCCATTCGTCGCAAGAAGCCCTTTGATCGCTCTGGACGTGGCGATTGGAACTTGTTCGACGTGACTCAATCGCCGGTGTCGAGCGGATAGTGCGAGGCGCACGAACGTGGAGCGTTTGTCTTGCCGGAATTGTATGCCTCGAAACGTCCGAAACACCGCTACAAGAAACACAAACGCGTGCTAGCGACTCTTACCGTGGTCGAGTTGTTTTCGCAGTAGTTCCACCTCCGCACTGAGGCTTGGTTCTAGTTCCGCCAGGCGGCTCGGGATGTCGCGGCTCGCGTGAATTACCGTAAGCACGATAATTGCTTTGGTATCCTTGTCGCACGCCAGTAGGTGCTTGTTGACGCGGTAGAAGCAAAGCTTGGAATGGCCGCCCAGTTCCGGTCGCAGGAGATCTGTAGCTTGTTCTAACCTCCCGAGAGCTGCTTCGATGTCCGCCGGGTATTTGTTGGCCGCGCGCCTGCCCCACTCTTGCACTGAGTAGCTTTCGATCTCGGCAAGGTCACGTAGGGCACGGTGCGTGAGGAGCAACTTCGGCTGGGCTTTTCTGGGACTCACTTGCCGGCTTCTTTGATCAATCCTTTGAGATCGCCGTTAAATGGTACCGTTCTCCCGGCGATCGCGTCTTGATACCCTTCTAAGATACTGTCCCTTACCGCGGCCATTTCTTGCTGAGCCTTGTGACGGCGAAGTATGTCGCGAACAAACTCGCTAGGAGTTGAATAAAGCGTGCCATCGCCGGAGTTTTGGTCGACGTAGGCCCGCAATTCATCGGTAAGCGAAAGATTGAGCGAGTTGGCCATCCGATCCTCCGTAAGAAATCTACAATAAAAGCCTAGCCCGGAGCCCGATATGCGTCAATATTCGCCATTGCCTACCCGCGGCGATTCAACGTACTGCTACCGTGAACTGGTCGATCTGTTGCAAGCCCGCAAACCTAAGGATGCGAAAAGACGGGAGCACCGATGGCGCGAACGCCGGCCCCGCCGAAACCGACATGCAAGAGGGGAGGACGATCTGGACTACCGAAGCCGTTAGAGAGCGTGCGTCCTCGAATCCGCAATTCGTGCGTCCCTTCTCCCAACGGGACCGGCAAAAAGGCGGTTTCGAAGCGGCGATCACGAACCCGATAAATTTCCCGACCATCCACATGAACCGCAAGGTCACCTGAAAAGACGACGTGAAACTGATAAGTGTCCGCTTCCGGCACTTCGAAATATCCCAATATCGAGAAATCTTGACTGGGAATTGCGCCCGCTTCGGCGAACCAATCGGGCCGGATCGTTTCCTTCACCGAAATCGGACGGGAGCCGAGGGTTAACTGAATACCTGGTTTCAGACCCCCCGGTCCGCTGCCGAAGATGGGCCACGTCGCGGCCGGTAGAATCTCCAATTCCAAAGGAGACGAGGTCGCCCAGGGTATCACCTGTCCTCGGTGGCGAGCCACGGCGTGCAGCCGGACGGGACCCTGCCCGAGCGAGGAAGTGGGAACGGCGAATTCCGCTTGGCCGCCCGCGGTCCGTTTGAGAAGTCGCGCGCCTTGCCGTAATTCCAGCGAGTCGGCACCTGGAGAAGTGACGGTTATTTTGAGCACGTCACCATGGCGAAGTTGAGAGCCGCTAGCCGCTTCCAAGGTGACTTGGCGGCTATGGTTGTCAATTTCCAACGGGATAATTATCCGCCCCTGGGTGGCCACCTCCTGGCCTACATGGCCCACGACACGGAATTCATGGTAGCCATCGGCGAGCCGGCGCGTGTCCACCTCAAACGCCTCGCCAGGTAAACATTCCTCCGCGTGCCGGCCATCAATCCACAGGTGCCAACGCGCCACCCGCGGACCACCACCAAGTGGAGATTCCGGTGTGATGAAGATGTTGCCCGAAACCGTATCGCCCGGCTCGATGTCTTGGAGGTGGACTTGCGGCATGACGGCCCAAGGTTGTGCCAAGGCATCTCCCACGATGAGCAACTGATACGGTGATTGGACCGAGAGATAAAACGCCTCGGCCAGCGAATAGCCACGAGCGTAGTGAACTTGGAGGCTTGCCAAGGGGAATTTGGATTGAAAATCCAAAGGCTCCTCCACGGTGCCGCTCGAACCGGCAGCGCCATACCGTAAGAACTCAGAGAGCGGCGTCTGGCCTGCCGAAGCGGGAGACTCTGAAAGGTCGCCGCCGAAACTAGTGAAATTCTCGCAAATCGCGCCCGGGATAATGCGGCTATTGGCATACTCCCAATCGAAGCGAGGCGTCCCCAGCATGGCTCCCGCCACACGCGGGGCGTTGCGCGGCGTCGTCCCTTTGACGATCTCGGAGGAAACGCCGGCAGCCTGCAAGTCCGCCACGGCGGCCCGAAATTGATCCGTTTGGCTACCTCGTGGCCAGCGCCGTCGGCGTGTGCGAATATCTCGGTTGGTGACATAGTACATGGTGCCCTCGGCAGGCGTACCATCGGCGGTGACGCCGCCGCCCAGGTACCGCAAGATCTCCTTTACCGAGTTGCCCCGGCCATGCGTGACGCCCAACATCGTGGAAAGCATGTATCGCGTTCCGCCCAATTCCAGGCGCTCGCCAGATCGATTCCAGCCGTACCACTGGCGAAAATGTCGCGACTCAATCGGACTTTCCGGACGATAGGGCAAACGGCTGTATCGATTGGCACTCGGGCTGACGAAGCCGGGATCCCCGCGCATCACCAACTCGTGGAGATAGGTAAGGCCATTCAAAGAAGCGTAGCGCCCCACGGCGGGAAGGCGGGAAAGTTCCGGATATTCCCCGGCCAAGTCGACGCGAAAAGGAAAGTCACACGAATAGACGACGTAGTCGATCCGCTGTTCCAGACCCCGGTCGCGGATTTCTTCGAAGATCGGCTGCAGAATCCGCTCACGAAATGTGGGGAGGCTGACGGTATCGGTCCAGGAATTCCAATCCAAATAAAACACGTGCGACGGTGGAATTTGGCGCCAATCCGAATAGTGGTTGGCCACGGTCATGGAAGCCCAACTGCGCGGGTTGACCACCAAAAAAAGATTCTCCGACCCCCCTCCGGCGAAGGCGACCGTCGAACCGCCCATGCCGAAGAGGGCGAGGCAGCAAAAAACCAGTGTGTTGATCCGCGAATCGGGAATCCGATGCCGAATCTCGGTTCGGCTCATGACGGATATAACAAAGTGATGCATGAAGGTCGGCAAATCATATGATACCCCGGAGTCTGGTTTGCCCATTCCAGACTCGTGGGGCATCTCTCGGCGGCGCATGCAAGCGGGCGAATTGCAAGTATAGTACGCGTGTCCATTTACGAAAGTTCCGAGTCACTGCAGGTCCCTCCAAACATGCGGCTCTCGGCGCCCTAGGCTTACCAAGGCCGAGATGGCGCGATGTTCCGCGCGGTCTTCGACTTCCTCGGCCAACGTTATTTTGATCACTCGTATTTTGCTTCAAAATCCATTGCCATGAACATTCTTGTCGTAGGTGGAGCCGGATACGTGGGCAGCCATGCTGCCCGATGTTTGGTCGATGCCGGCCATGGTGTTTGGGTCTTTGACAACTTGGTGTTCGGTCACGAGCAGGCCGCGCCGGTGGGCCGGCTGATCCGAGGCGATCTGCACAACCGGGAACTTCTGAGCGGCATCCTTCGCGAAAAACAGATCGAGGCGGTGATGCATTTCGCCGCCTTCGCGTATGTAGGAGAGTCGGTCCAAGATCCAGCCAAGTATTACCACAACAACATTGTGGGCAGCCTTTCGCTGTTGGAGGCGATGCGGACCGCCAGAGTATCGAAGATCGTCTTTTCCAGCACAACGGCGACTTACGGAGTGCCCGAAACCGTGCCCATCCCGGAGGAAACACCGCAAAGCCCGATCAATCCCTATGGATTCACAAAGCTGGCAATTGAACACGCGTTGCGCGATTACGCTCATGCCTACGGCTTCGGTTTCGCCGCCCTGCGGTATTTCAACGCTGCCGGAGCCCACCACGACGGAGATTTAGGGGAAGACCACGACCCCGAGACCCATCTCATTCCGCTCGCGCTTCAGGTGGCGCTCGGCCAGCGTGAACGGATCGCCATCTTTGGCACGGATTATCCCACGCCTGACGGAACTTGCATCCGGGATTATGTGCACGTGGACGACTTGGCCTCCGCGCATCTCTTGGCGCTCGATCGCTTGAAGCAAGGGGAAGGGTTGCAGCTCAACTTGGGCACCGGTCACGGGCATAGCGTCCGCGAAGTGATCGATGCCTGCCGCCACGTCAGTGGTGTCGACTTCCGCGTGGTGGAAGCGGAGCGGCGCCCCGGGGATCCGCCCGAACTCGTGGCCGACGCGAGTCGAGCGCGCAGCGTACTCGGCTGGGAACCCCGCTACACGGAGATCGAACCCATCGTTCGTACCGCTTGGAATTGGCACTCGCGCCATCCGCGAGGATACGCTTCTTGATCGTCTTGGGCTGTAGCGCTCCATCGGGCTTGTCAACAATTGGCGAAATGGTGCCGCTTCCCACTCCCACAATTCAACCACATCCCAGAGTTGCGAGCGCTATTGTGGGGAAGCTACGATAGCACAAGTCAAGCTGGTTAGGCTGAGTAGCGGTCGCCCACCGCCGAAGCCGCTTCCCACCACTTCATCCCTTCTTGCCACGAGACGCACCACATGTATTTTTCTTCCGCTGACGGAACGTGGATTTCGTGCTTCTTTCGCTTCCTTTTCCTGTCGCTTGGCCTCCTGCCTGCCTTGATTGTGGCCGCCGAGGATCGTCCCAACATTTTGTGGATTACGTGCGAGGACATGAGCGCGAATTTAGGGTGTTATGGTGATCCACTCGCCAAGACGCCCCACTTGGACCGCTTCGCGGAACAGAGCGTGCTGTATCGCCACGCCTACAGCGTAGCGGGAGTTTGCGCCCCCAGCCGGTCATGCATCATCACAGGCATGTATCCCACATCTCTGGGAAGTCAGCACATGCGGTGCCGCGTGACGTTGCCCGATTACGTGCGTGGTTTTCCCGAGTACCTCCGCCGGGCCGGGTATTATTGCACGAACAATTCGAAGGAAGATTACAACTTCGAAAAGCCGCCGGAGACCTGGGACGAATCGAGCCGCGACGCCCACTGGCGCAACCGCCCGGCGGACCAGCCATTTTTCGCCGTCTTCAATTTCACGGGAACGCATGAAAGCCGCATTCGGCAAGGCGAGGAAAGCTTTCAAGCAGCCACGTCCCGATTGACCGAGGATCAGCGACATTCTCCGGACGATGTGCGCGTGCCGCCATACCATCCCGACACACCCGCCGTCCGCCGTGATTGGGCCCGCTATCACGACCTGATTAGCGGCTTGGATTATTGGGTGGCAGACCTGCTGGAAGAGTTGGAACAGGATGGACTGGCCGACGACACGATTGTTTTTTTTTACTCCGATCATGGTGTGGGGCTGCCCCGAGGCAAACGCTGGGTTTATGACTCGGGGATTCACATCCCGCTGATCATTCGGTTTCCCGAGAAATACCATGACTGGGCGCCTGCTGCTCCTAGCTCGATGTTGGACCGGCTGGTCAGCTTCGTCGATTTTGGTCCGACCGTGCTCAGTTTGGCCGGTGTGGAAATACCAGAGCACATACAGGGTCTCCCCTTTTTGGGCGAATTTGAAGCGGAGCCTCGCGACTACATCTTCGCCGCGCGGGACCGCATGGACGAGCGGACCGATATGACCCGCGCGGTTCGCGATCAGCGGTACAAGTACATCCGCAACTACATGCCACACTTGCCGTACGCGCAACCGATCGCGTACATGAACGAGATGCCGACCACGCAAGAACTCCGCCGCCTGGCCGGGGAAGGGCATCTGTTAGGCACGGCTGGGCAGTTCATGCAGCCGACCAAACCTCGGGAAGAACTATACGACACGAAAACCGATCCCCACGAAGTTCACAATCTGGCGGATCACCCGAACTATCAGGATGTGCTGTATCGGCTGCGGGAAGCGCATCATGCGTGGCGCGAGCGGACCATGGATTTGGCGTTCCTGCCGGAAGCGGAGATTCTGGAGAGGGCCAAGGGCAAAGCACCCTATGATGTCCTGCACGCAGGAGACGCGGCCTATCCTCAAGAAAAAATCTTCCAATCCGCCGTGCTGGTGGGGCAAGGACCGGGCGCCGTTGCCCAACAGTTGCGCCTCATGAGAGATGCCGACAGCGCGGTCCGTGTTTGGGCGGCCATCGGTCTGGGAGTGAGCCAAGACGCGCGGCAGGAAGTTGTCACCGCTTTAAAACAACATTTGGAAGATGCCAATGCTAGCGTGCAGGTGGCTAGTGCCGAAGCCCTGGCCCGCCTGAGACATCCTGACCTCGCCATCCCTAAGCTGTGCCAACTTCTTGAGCACGAGAATCCCTGGATTCGGCATAGCGCTGCCCTGGCGCTGGACCGTATGGATGCCACGGCCGCCGCTGCCGAGGATGCCCTGCGAGGCGTGCTGCACGATAGCAACAACTACGTTGTCCGCACGGTTCAACATGCACTTCCCATTCTCGAAAACTCGCGTCCGTGAGGCTTGATACACGGCGTGGCTAAGACCACTTTTTCAACCACCGAAACGTGTGGTTTGAGGATTCCGGGAAACTGCGTGAGCGAATCCATGCACGAGACATCGCTCATGGAGAACGATGAGGAAGGCCGCTCCAGCTTGGCTTGGGTCTGGCTGGAAACGGGGCTCATCCTGTTGGTGTTCTTTTTACATGCCGGCTGGCCCGTTCCCGATCCGAATGAGCCGTATTATCTATGCAAAGCGAAACATACCTGGGAGCCGGAATGGCTGGCTGGAGACGCGTTTCTGGAATCGCGGGACGCCCACTTGGTATTTTTTTGGCTTTGTGGCTGGTGGGCCAAATTCTTGTCGCTGCCTGCCATGGCCTGGACGGGGCGCTTGGTCACGTGGTTTCTGCTGGCCTGGAGCTGGCGCCGGCTATGCCAAGTACTCGTGCCGAGGTGGGGAGCGGCGCTCCTATCGGCCATCATTTATGCCGCGCTTACCGAGCGCTATCACATGGCGGGCGAATGGGTCATTGGAGGATTCGAGTCCAAAGGGCTGGCTTACGCACTCGTCTTCTTCGCACTGGCTGATTGGCTGGAAGGTCGCCCGGTCCGCTGGGGGATCTGGCTAGGACTGGGAACCGCGCTGCACGTGCTGGCCGGTGGCTGGAACCTTGTGGCCTTGGGCCTGGCCTGGATGTTCGCGGGACGTTTTCGCCCGGATGTCAAATCCTTCGCGACGGGCCTGGCCATCAGCGTGGCTCTCGCCTTGCCGGGCCTTTGGCCCACTCTGGCGCTGAATCAAGGCCTCGACGCGGAAACCTTGCGGCTCGCGAACCAAATTTATTTTGCACGTGTGGACCACCACCTGGATTTGACCGCCTTTCGTCCGGATTTCGTGACGCGCCATTTCTGTCTCGTGGCGGTGTGGGTGATTTTGAGCATTCCCTTGTATTTTCGACAGCAGGCGAGGGAGCGTCGGCTCGTAGCGTACGTATACGGCGTGCTCGCGATCACCTTTTGCGGTGTATTGCTCACCTTCGCCACGCAGCCCTTTCCAGAGATGGCCCACGCCACGTTACGTTATTATTGGTTCCGGCTTTCGGACGCCTGCATACCGCTGGGGGTTTCCCTCGCCGGCGTGAGTCTCTTTGTTCCCGTGCGCGGCTCGGCTGAGTGGCGGCACCTCATGGGTTTAACCCTGCTGTTCGGTTTCGCCACGTTTCATCTGGCGGATTGTGTCACCCGGCCCTTCGAAGCACGCCCTCGGGCCGACAAACCGGGCAAAGTCGCGAACTATCCGGATTGGCGTG
Source organism: Pirellulales bacterium (assembly GCA_028289405.1). Lineage (GTDB taxonomy): Bacteria > Planctomycetota > Planctomycetia > Pirellulales > JANQPP01 > JANQPP01. The sequence goes on along the minus strand of JANQPP010000109.1, from coordinate 16,755 downwards.
AAGCCTGCTTGTGGATTCGCGGCAACACACCGAGCGATGCACGATTCTTGACTCCGCGTACGTGCCAAACTTTCAAGTGGAACGCCCAGCGGTCCGAATTGGTCACCGCTAAGGATGTACCCCAGGATGCCGCTGGCCTGGTCGAATGGCGGCAACGTTTGGAAGACGTGTTCTGGGTAACCGAGCCTTGCGAGCCTCGACACTGGTATAACACACCTGGCGAGATTCCGATCGAACATCTGCAGCGCCTCGCGCGGCATTACGGTTTTCAATACGTGATTACGGAAACCCGCGATCCGCTCCCCGGCTACCCCTTATTCCAAAACAAGACCTACGCCGTATATCGCCTGCCGATGCAGGGTGATTAAAATAGTTCCGCAGACGCTCATTCCTAATCGTTCCGTGACGTGCCCCCAAGAGAAGGTGAAACCCGCATGTTGAGCCGATTCATTCCGAGTCCCTTCACTTCGTACTGGTTCATGCTGGCGCTGGCCGGAATCCTCGGTTCAGCCATCTCAGGCGCCCAGGCTACCGAGAAGACGGACAAGGAAGACAAAAAAACGACGGCGAAAGCTGAGTCCTCGCTTGCCGTCACCACTCACCATATCGAGATCGACGGTAACCGGGACGGTCCGATCCACTACGAAGCGCAAGCCGGTTGGCTGCCGCTGACGGACGACGCGGGCAAGAATCGGGCTCGCGTATTCTTCGTGTCGTACACTCGCCAGCACGTGGACGACGCGAGCCGGCGCCCAGTGACGTTCGTGTTCAACGGTGGCCCCGGCTCCTCGTCGGTCTGGTTGCATATGGGCTTCGCGGGACCTTACCGCGTTTCCATGAATGGTGACCGGCCCGTGCCCCCGCCGGGAAAGCCGCTGATCCCGAACGGCCATTCTATTCTGGACCTCACCGATTTAGTCATGATCGATCCCGTGAGCACGGGTTACAGCCGCGCGGCGGAAGGAGAGGACGCCAAGCAGTTTCACGGTTACAGCGAGGATATCGAGTCCGTTGGCGACTTTATTTGGAAATACGTGACCACGCGTAACCGCTGGAACTCTCCGAAATTCCTGCTTGGAGAAAGCTATGGCACGACCCGCGCCGCGGGGATGGTCGGTTACTTGCAGGACCGACATGGCATGTATTTCAACGGGATCGGGATGGTTTCATCCGTCCTCGATTTTCAGACGATCCTGTTCAACGAGAACAACGATCTGCCGTACATCCTCTTTCTACCCAGCTACACCGCCACGGCCTGGTATCACGGGGAACTCGACGAGGAATTGCAGCAAGATTTGCAAAAGGCCTTGGAAGAGGCGGAAGCGTTTGCCGAGGGGGACTATGCTCGGGCGCTGTTCCAAGGGGACCGCCTTTCCGCCGACGATCAGCAGAAGGTCGCCGAGGAGTTGGCGCGTTTGACGGGGCTTTCGCCAGAGTTTGTCCAGGCGAGCAATCTGCGTGTGACGATGGGGCGGTTCGGCAAGGAACTGTTGCGCGACCAGCGGCGCACCGTCGGGCGTTTGGACAGCCGTTTTCAAGGGATCGACCGCGACGCCGCCGGTGAGAGATATGAGTACGATCCCAGCAACGCGGTCATTCACGGCCCCTACACCGCTGCCTTCAATCATTACGTCCGCAACAGGTTGAACTTCAAAGCCGACCAGACGTATGAAATTTTGACGTCGAAGGTCCATCCCTGGAATTACGGTAAATTCAAAAATCGCTACGTGGACTCGGGCGAGACGTTGCGCGAAGCGATGACCGTGAACCCGGCGTTGAAGGTATTCGTCGCGAGCGGTTATTACGATTTGGCCACCCCCTACTTCGCTTCGAAGTACACATACAGCCACCTGCAGCTCGAACCGCATTTGCGGGAGAACATTCGCTTCGGCCATTACGAGGCGGGACATATGATGTACATCCACGAACCTTCGCTGGTCCAATTGAAACGGGACATCACGGAGTTTTACGAGTGGGCGAGTTCCGATCCCGCCGCCACCGACGCTTCCCAGTGATGGCAATTCGCCCGCCGGGTTGCCAGCTACCGGCGCGCTGAATCATACTGGAAATCAGGGCGTGGGAACGAAACGGTGTGGTGTTCGCCAAGATGGATGGCCTCGGCCATCAAACGTCGGGAATCACGCGACGCCACATGTTTTGGCCCGTGCCTGCAATTGTCTTGAACCGATGCCGCGATTCTTCTCGGCGGACTGGCTATGCATCCTGATCCCTCCCCAACCCAAGATCTTCTGCGGGAAGCCCGCGCGGGAGATGCGGAGGCCGTCAACCGCCTGCTGGAGCGGCATCGGCAATCGCTCCGCCGCATGGTCGAGGGGCGGCTCGACCCTAAACTCAAGCAACGCGTCGACGCCAGTGATATCGTCCAAGATGTGCTATTGGAAGCCAATCAACGTCTTGACGCCTTCGCGCAGGACCCTGGAGTCCCCTTCGGACAGTGGCTGCGTCAATTAGCCCGGGACCGGATCATCGACATGCATCGCCGTCACCGCGCGGCCACGGGCCGCAGTGTCGATCGGGAACAACCGCTCGAGGCAGATCAATCGGCGGACAGCGGCGCGGCTCGTCAGGTCGAGGACCCGGAAAGGACGCCCTTCGCGGAGGCGACCTGGCACGAGGTACAAAAAAACTTTCACGAGGCCCTTGAAACCCTCGATGCGCAAGACCGGGACCTGATTCTGCTACGGCATTTTGAACACATGTCCAACGAAGACGTAGCCGGCGTGCTCGACATCACCCCCGCTGCCGCGAGTATGCGGCATCTTCGGGCGCTGCGCCGTTTTGGTCAGCAGTTGCGGCGATCCCTTCCAAAAGAAGACCGGGAATGACCTCCTCTCCGGCGTCCAGTGACGACTACATTGCTTCGGTTCTCGATCGCCTCGCCGAGGAATTTCGCGAACGAGGGAAGGTCGATCTGTCGAGAATCTCCCAGGAGCATCCGGAGGTCGCCGATGAAGTATTGGAATTGTGGAATACGGTCCTGCTCACCGAGGCCATGGCAGCCGATGTCGGATCAACATCGGTCGCAGGTAATGCCGGTCCGCCGCCCGACTTTCACCAATTGCCGACAACCTTCGGTGACTACGAAATCCTGGAAGAGATCGGGCGCGGCGGGATGGGCGTTGTATTTAAGGCGCGACAGAGGAGTTTGCAGCGCGTGGTGGCGCTCAAGCTCATTTTGGGGGCTCCATGGGCCACGGAAGCCGGCGTGGCCCGTTTTCACGCCGAAGCGCGGGCCGTGGCTCAACTCGACCACCCGCAAATTGTTCCTGTGTATGAGGTCGGTGAAATCGGCGGCCAGCCTTATTTCACCATGCGCTATATCGAAGGGGAGACCCTGGCCCAACGTCTGGCGCGCGGCCCGGTAACGGCCACGGAAGCCGTGACGTGGATGGAGAAGATTTGCAGCGCCGTGCGGCATGCCCATGAACAAGGAATCCTGCATCGAGATTTGAAACCATCCAACATCATGCTCGACCAGCAAGGGGAGCCCCACATCACGGACTTTGGGCTGGCCAAATGGGAAGAAGACTCTTCGAACTTGACGCAAACGGCGGCCATCCTCGGCACGCCCAGCTATGTCTCACCGGAGCAGGCGGCCGGCAAACGGGAGGAAATCGGCCCCACCAGCGATGTCTATAGCCTCGGCGCGATTCTGTATCAAATGCTCACTGGCAGGCCCCCCTTTCAGGCGGCAACCGCCTTGGAGACGGTGATGCTGGTGCTGGAACAAGACCCGTTGCCGCCCCGGCTCTTGAACCGACAAATGGATCCGAGGCTGGAGTCGATCGTGCTTTGCTGCCTGCAAAAGACGACCCGCCTACGCTACGCATCCGCCGAAAAAATGCGACGAGACCTAACCGCCTTTTTGAATGACGAGCCACTCGAGTCGGCTTCCGGATTACTGCAACAAAGATGGACTGTTTGGCTGCGCGACACGCACCATGCACCGATCATGGAGAACTGGGGACTGCTTTGGATCTGGCACAGCATCGCCCTATTGGTGCTGTGCTTTGTGACAAACGTCTTTCAATGGCAAGGTCTCAATTCCCCTTGGCCCTACCTAGCGCTTTGGGGGGGAGGTCTCGCCGTTTGGGCGCGGATCTTTTGGGCGTTGCGCCGCCGAACCGGACCGGTCTCCTTCGTGGAACGGCAGATCGCGCATCTCTGGGGAGCCAGCGTGATTGCCAGCGTGATGCTCTTTGTCGTGGACTACCTGCTGGGGTTGGACGTGCTCACGCTCTCGCCCGTACTGCCACTAATTGCCGGGACCGTGTTTATCGCCAAGGCGGGCACGCTGACCGGCCAGTTCTACATCTACGGCGCGCTCATGTTTCTGATCTCGCCGCTCATGGCCTGGCTTCAGAGCCAGGAGATCCAGATTGGCCTCACCCTGTTCGGCCTCGTGGCAGCGACCGCGTTTTTCGTGCCTGGCTGGAAGTATTATCGCCAGCGCTCCAAGCGGCTTGCTCCCTCGACGAAGACATAGAAGCCTAGTCCTCCACGCGACTCCCGTGCGGTCACGCCACACTGAGAGGAACGTTTTCGACGGCGCTGGGGCCGTGCAGACGCCGCACGTATTCGGACATGATTTCTCGTCGGCGGACGATACCAATCACCACTCGCGAATCCGCGCTCGCTACCACGGGTAAAGCAGGCAGGTCTTGTTCGGCGAACAGTTCCAAGGCCCGATCAATCGTCATGCTGGGGTAGAGCGGCTGCACTTCGGCCCGCATGGCATCCTCGACCAGGAGTAGCGCGGCCAGGTAGGGGGCCTCAAACGATTGATGGATCTCATCGAGCACCACCACCCCCAACAGGCGTTTCTCGTCGCTCAGCACGGGGAATACGTGATGGTCCGAAGTTCCGTACTCATCGATGAATTTCGGTAAGGAATCATGCGGCCGCAAGGTGGGGATTTCCGAGGTGGAACGCACGAAATCCGCCACGCGGAGGCCGGACAGCACATCCCGCACGTAGGCCCCCTGATGAGCCGGAGAACGTGACCGGGATTCGACTTGCCAGCCATAAAGTGACATCTGATCGGAGACCAGAAAGGAGATCGTGCATACCCACAGAGCGGGCAGGAGCAGTCCATAATCTCCGGTCATTTCGCAGACGATGGCCAGCGTGGAAAAGGGAGTTTTGGCCGCCGCGGCGAAAAAGCCGGCCATGCCCACGATCAGATAGCTTTCCGGATGCTGGACTACACCAGGCCAGAGGCGGTGAAACGCCAGCCCCAACGCCCCCCCAGCGCAGCCGCCGATGACCATCGAAGGGCCAAACACACCACCGGAACCGCCGCTGCCGATGGTGAGACTGGTCGTGAAAATTTTTCCCACCGCGACCGCCAGCAAGACGAGAATCGGAACCGATTCCAGATCCGTGATGCCGCGTTGCAAGACGGCATAGCCGAACGAGAGCACGCTCAACACGAGCTGGTCTTCTCCGAACAAATAGAACATGGCCAGCCCCAAGGCCCCGGTGAGAAATGCCCCTATCGCGGGCTTGAAAACCCGGGGCAATCGCAATCGACCGAAAAGTGATGTAAATCCGGCCAAGGTACGCGTATAAAAAAGAGCCAGAATGGACATCGCTACCGCGAGTACGACGTACGTGGCAAGTTCCAGAGGATTTCCGAAGGACAGCCTCGGCGCGGCAAAGAGGGGGGCCCAACCGAAAAAGACCCCGAACGTGCAATAGCTCACCACGCTCGAGATTCCCGCCGGAATGAGTACTTCCTGCTCCATCTCCGGTGAGCGGTAAAGAACTTCGGCGGAAAAGAGCGCCCCCGCCAAGGGCGCCCGAAAAATCGCGGCCACGCCCGCGCCGATGCCCGCGGCCACGAGCACGCGCCGCTCCGCCGGCTTCAGATGCAATACCTTGCCCAGCAAGGAGCCAAATCCTGCCCCAATCTGCGCGATGGGGCCTTCGCGACCGCCCGAACCACCCGAACCGATCGTCAAGGCGCTGCTGACCATCTTGACGAAGGGGACCCGGGAACGAATTTCACCTCGGTGAAAGTGGTACGAAGCGACCGCCGCGTCGGTCCCATGTCCTTCGGCTTCAGGAGCAAATCGGAAGACCATCCAACCGCTGAGGAATCCTCCCAAAGGCGGGATAACCAAAAACCACCACGGCTCGAAGACACGGGTCGTCGCATGCAGCCAGGGCAATTCGGCTTCTCCGGCTGGGGCTGCAGGCCGGTAACCAATCACCGCATCCAGTGCGAAGTGCGAAACGAGATGGCAAGCTCCAGAGAAGAGGACGGCACCGATACCCGCCACCAACCCCACGACGAAAGCGGCTCCCATCACGCGCCCCTGCGCGCGAAATCGCCGATTCAACAGGTCTCGGAACTCACGATACCAGCGCAGCAAGTCGAAGGAATGAGCATCACCATGCTTCCTACCTTCCAGCAACTGCACGACTTATCCGCTTATTTCATGAAGTTTGAAGAGGTGCCATATCGTGTCTCACCAGCGTCTAAATTACGATCAGCAATTTGGTTTCAAGCCTACCTCAAATTCCGTGATCCGATCAACGGCTTGTACGCACTGCCATTTTGGCATCCTCATCGCGACCATCTTTGGCGATTTCAAACGTGGATACAGAGCCTTTCGTATAAAATAGGGGCTATGTTATAAATACAAGGAATATAATTCGTCCAGCCGGTCATTCTTGCCTTGACGCGAGAGTGGGAGGAACAGTATTTGCATTCCGCAGTCTGCGGCGACCCAAATACTGTCCATCGCAAACTGTCGGGTCATGGACACATCGAAGGTCGCAACGTGGGGCCTGCCCGATGCTACCAACAAATCCTTCGATACTCATCACCGATGACGACGCGGGCTTCCGAGAGACGCTTCAAGGCGTTTTGGAACCGGAAGGCTACCGGACGTTGCTTGCCTCTGATGGTCTGGAGGCTCTCGACATTCTTCAGGTTCACACAATCCATGTCGCATTGTTCGACATGCACATGCCCCGCTTGGATGGGCTGGAAGCAATTCGCCGCCTGAGGCAAAGCCGCAAGCTACTGCCTTGCATTCTGATCTCGGGAGACACGGATCAAAATCTCTCGGCTCAGGCGTTTCACCTGCAAGCGTTTTCGGTGCTCTCCAAGCCGGTGAGCCGTGTCGAAGTCACGCAAACGGTCCGCTCGGCGTTGCGGAGTTGGTGAGTCGTGCCTGAAACCGCTGGTGCGATTCGTTCAGCCTTCCCCGCCCGATTTTTCGCGGGGAGCGGATTCCGTGGCGCCGCCTGCCGGTGGAGTTTGTGCCGCTTTGCGGGTGTCGGTGGTTCCCGGCACGATTAGCGGTCCGGGCGCGGTAGCTTCGATGATTTCACGAAGCTCGGCGGAGTCGATGACTTCTTTCTCCATTAAACGCTTCGTCAAAGCTTCCAGAGAAGATCGTCGCGTTTCTAGAATGTGGCGAACCTTTTCGATTGCTTCGTCGACGATGCGCCGCACTTCTTCGTCAATCTCCCGCGCGGTTTGTTCGCTGTAATAGTGCTCCCGAGGCATGTCCGAATTCGCCAGAAACACGCTGCCGCTCCCTTTGCGGTAGCTAATGCGTCCTAGGCCACTCATGCCGAAATCCATGACCATGCTCCGGGCCAACTCGCTGCAACGCTCCAAATCGTTTTGCGCTCCAGTGGAAATATCGGTGAAAATGATTTCCTCGGTGAGCGTGCCCGCGAGCAAGACCTGAATCCGGCTTTCCAACTCCGCTTGCGTCATCAAAAAGCGGTCCCCTTCGGGCCGCTGCATGGTATATCCGAGCGCGGCCAAACCGCGGGGAATGATGCTGACCTTGTGCACGGGATCGGTGTTCGGCAAACAAAACGCGACCAAGGCGTGCCCCGCTTCGTGATACGCCACGCGAAGCTTTTCGTCCTCATGAATGATCCGCTGCTTTTTCTCCAGCCCTGCGGTGACCCGCTCCACGCCTTCGTTGAATTCTTCCATGCCCACGGCTTTTTTGCCTTTGCGAGCCGCCAACAGGGCCGCTTCGTTGACCAAATTTGCCAGATCCGCTCCGACAAAGCCGGAAGTGATCGCCGCCACTTCATGCAATTCCACGGATTCATCGAGCTTCACTTTTTCGACGTGGACTCGCAGAATGCATTCCCGCCCTTTCACGTCGGGACGATCGACCAGCACATGGCGATCAAAGCGGCCAGGCCGTAGGAGCGCGGGATCGAGCGTTTCGGGGCGGTTCGACGCGGCCAGGACGATGACCCCGCTGTTAGAGTCGAAACCATCCATTTCCACGAGCAGCGCGTTCAGCGTCTGTTCGCGTTCGTCGTGCCCGCCCACGACGCTGCTACCCCGTGTCTTGCCCAAGGCGTCCAACTCGTCGATGAAGATGATGCAAGGGGATTTCGCGGTCGCCTGCTGAAAGGTATCGCGCACGCGGGCCGCGCCCACGCCAACGAACATCTCCACGAAGTCCGAACCCGAGAGCCCAAAGAAGGGAACACCCGCTTCCCCGGCGATCGCCTTGGCAAGGAGCGTCTTTCCAGTACCCGGGGGACCCACAAGCAATACGCCCTTGGGAATCCGGCCGCCCAGCAGTTGGTATTTTTCCGGTGCACGTAAAAAATCGACGACTTCCTTCAATTCCTCGACGGCCTCTTCGATTCCCGCGACGTCCTCGAACGTGACCCCTAGATCTTCCTGGGCGTACATTTTCCCCCGGCTACGGCCGAACGTCATGGGCGATCCCGCGCCCCCCAGGCGCCGGAGCATCATAAAGAATATGAAGAGAATCAATCCACTGAGCACCAACACGGGGAGCCAGGCCCGCCAACTACTGGGGCCCGCCGCGTTGTCGAAGGGGACGCCATTCGCCTCAAGCGTTTGCCGCAGGTTCCCTTCAGCCGTGTCGAAAGGATCGCGGGCGGTCGTGAAACGTACGGTTTTTGCGGAGGAACTCGCTTCCTCGGGGCTAACCACCTCTTGAGTTACCGTGCCCGTCAATTCGTATTGACCGATTTTCACATCCGTCAGGCCAGAGTAACGCACGACTCGCTGTACCGAAGATTTCGAGGAACCCTCTTTCACTTCGATGAAGTCTTCTTCGGCTTCGGCATTCGGGTCCGATTTTTCGATGAGTCGGACAAGATCGCTATAAGGAATTTTGACCTGCGATCGCCCAGCCAACAGGCTGACCACCAACAGGCTCACGATGCCAATGGCGAGCAGGTACCAAATCAAATTCGCATTGGGCGAAACCGGTTTTCTATCGGACGAGCGGCGAGCCGAATCGTTCTTTTTTTCCATGAGTCATGTCCAGCGAAAGGTTGGTTCACCGTGACACGCGGTTGAGAAGGCCACGGAGATGCATGGCGTGGGCGATCGAGCCATCTTTTTTCGCCCGTTTCCTTTCCACGGCCGCCGCAGAGAAATTTCCCTATGGTTCATCGTAAGAGCCCAGACCTCGCGATTCAATTATCCACTTCGCGCGGATCGCTTAACTTATTGGTATCCATTCGGTTCGGGTTGTCCCTCGTCATCGCGACTTCTAGAATTCGTATCTCCGTGCTAAGTGCTGCCCTCGGAACAACCCGAAAGAGGGGATCAGCAGTGTGACCGCCTAATTCGACCGAGCAGCGGTGAATCGGGGGTACCGGAGCTGGGATAAAATGGCTTGAATCCCAGCCGGCCAAGTTTCGCCATGCCTGGAGCATGGCCGTGGCGTAAATTAAAGCTGTAAGCTGTTTGCAGGGCTGTACGAAGCGTCGAAGGTCTTATGAATCCACGGTTGGTCCGCGTTGCCGTTTTAGGTTCGACGGGAAGCATCGGCTGCAATGCTTTGGATGCGCTGTCCGGCCTCCGCGAGACCCACGAATTGGCCGCGCTAACCGGGCATCGTAATATCTCAAAGCTCCTGGATCAGGCTCGGCGTTTTCGCCCTCGATGGATTGTAGCCACGGATGAACAGGCGGCCAGCGAGGACTGGAGCGGCTTGCCGGCGGGAACGGAGTTGAAAACCGGTATGGATGGTGTGCGGGAGGTGGTCGGCCATCCCGAGGTTGACCTCGTGCTGGCGGCGATCGTCGGCATCGCGGGACTATCCGGTACGTGGTGGGCACTAGAGGCGGGGAAGGATGTCGCCCTCGCGAACAAAGAGTCGCTGGTTGCCGCTGGCCCATTGGTGATGGGTTTGGCGCGAGAACGGGGTTGCCAGATCATTCCCGTCGATAGCGAGCATAGTGCCATATTCCAGGCACTACGGGCAGGTCGTTCCAGTGATGAAGTCCGCCGCATCATTCTCACGGCTAGCGGCGGGCCCTTTCGAGAGTACACAACCGAACAAATGCGGCACGTCTCGGTGGAAGACGCTTTGTGTCACCCCACTTGGGACATGGGGGCCAAAATCACTATCGATTCCGCGACGATGATGAACAAGGCGCTCGAGATTATCGAAGCCCGCTGGCTGTTCGACATGCCCGCCGAAAAAATCGACGTCGTGATTCACCCGCAATCCATCGTGCATTCGTTGGTCGAATTCCATGATGGTTCGGTGCTGGCGCAGATGAGCCCGCCCGATATGCGGCTACCGATCCATTACGCACTGACATATCCCGAACGGATGCCGGGGCCTGGGGCTCCTCTGGATCTGGCGGAGCAAGGTACGCTCGAGTTTTTCGCTCCGGACGAGGCACGGTTTCCCGCCTTGGGGCTGGGCCGGGAGGTGGCTGCGGCGGGAGGCTCCGCCGGTGCCATATTGAATGCCGCCAACGAGTCGGCGGTGGCCCTTTTTCTAGACAAGAAGTTATCATTCCATGAGATTGTACCGGTGTGTCGCAGCGTTCTGGACCACCATCATTTTGAGCCAAATCCCTCGCTGGAACAGCTCTGGGAGGCCGACGGCTGGGCACGCCGGGAGGTAACACGTTGGATAACCTGTTAATCGCGCAATCGACAAATTCGTATCTGGACCTCGGGATGTGGCTGGGCATCCTCAAAGCCGCGTTTGGCTTGGGGCTCGTCATTTTCGTGCATGAGTTGGGCCACTTCCTCGTCGCCCGCTTATGTGGAGTCAAATGCGAGAAGTTTTACATCGGCTTCGACTTCTTCGGCCTGAGCCTGTTCAAATTCCAACGTGGAGAAACCGAATACGGAATTGGCGTGTTTCCCTTGGGAGGCTACGTCAAGATGCTGGGGCAGGATGACGATCCCCGCAAATTCGCAGAAGAATCCGAACGCTCACGCAAATCCGCGGAAGACTCCACGCCGGTCGCGGACGAATCGACGGCCGCCGCGACGGAAGCGACCACCACGGAACTCGATCCCCGTAGCTACATGGCACAGAGCGTGCCCGAGCGCATGGCCATCATCTCGGCCGGCGTGATCATGAACGTGATCTTTGCCTGTATCTTCGCCATGGTGGCCTACGCCATGGGCGTTAAGTACATCGTTTGCGTTGTCGGCAACGTGATGCCCGGGGACGCTGCCTGGCAAGCAGGGCTGCAACCGGGAGACCGCATCGTTCGTATCGGGGATGGGCGCGGTGAGGACGACGACCAACTGCGGTTTTCCGACCTGTTTAGCGGCGTGGCATTCGGAGATCGCGAGCGGGGTGTTCCCCTCCGCATTCGCCGTGAGGGGGTCGAAGAGGTCATTGAAGTCGCTCCGAAGCCTAGCAAGGCCAGCGATGAAAAGGACGGGCGTCCTAAAATTGGTGTCGCCCCTCCCTCAGATACCAAGCTCTACACTTCGCAGCCAGCGATTTCCCGCTCGACAGTGGCCCGGACGGGTAAGTTCGAAGGAGGCGACGAAATCGTCGCGATTAACGGCCAGCCGATCAAAACGCACGCGGACATCCTGGCCGCCTTGGCGGCGCACCGCAGTGAAGTGTTGCAGGTCGCTGTTGCCCGAGAGTCCGAGGAAGCCAACGCTAGCGAAGAGGAATCGGTCGCGTCCACGAAGACCATCGACGTGGAAGTTCCGGCCCAACCGCTGCTCCGCCTGGGATTGATCACCGAAATGGGTCCTATCACGGCGATTCAAGATGGATCTCCCGCCAAGGCAGCCGGCTTCCAACCGGGGGACCAAATCATCTCTGTGGATGGTGAGCCACCGGGAGATCCCATCACGCTGCCAGCTCGCTTGCGGGAACGCGCCTTGGAAACGGTGGAGTTTTCGGTCGCTCGCCCCTCGGAGCAGGAGCCCATCACCCTCACAGCCACGCTACGGGAAGCAGGGTGGTACGAGAAGACATTCGAGATGAAGGGGATGCCGGTGACCGTGCCCGCTTTGGGAATCGCCTACCATGCCCTGCATCGAGTGGAAGCGGTGATGGAGGGATTGCCCGCCGCCGAGGCGGGGATTTCCGCGGGAGACCAACTCTTAAAGGCCGAATTCTTGCCCGCCGATGAAGAATCCGACGACGCGGAAAGCGACCGTCCGCTGCCGGGTGCCATTCAATTCGACGGGGAAGAGCACAATTGGGCCGCTTTCATCGACGTCATGCAATGGCTTCCCGCCGGGGCCCGTGTCAAGCTGTCCTGGATCTCCGACGGCGAAACACGAGAGGCCGAGTTGGAGCCGCAACCCGCCGAAGGGCAGTTCTATCCCGAGCGCGGCTTCCTCTTTCAATCGCTCACGAAGACGCGAAAGGCTAGCTCGCTCATTGAGGCGGCGCGGCTGGGTATTCGCGAGACTTCGGAATCGGTTTGGCAAGTGTTTCAGTTCTTGAACGGGCTGGGCACCGGCCAGCTCTCCACGGAAATGCTCGGCGGTCCCGGCACGATCGCCGTGGCAGCCGGCTCTTCCGCGCAGGCAGGGATCCCCCAGTTGCTCATCTTCCTGACACTGCTGAGCGCGAACTTGGCCGTCGTGAATTTTCTGCCCATTCCCATCTTGGACGGGGGGCACATGGTGTTTCTGATTTACGAAGGCATTCGCGGCAAACCGCCGAGTGAAAAGGTCATGATTGGTCTCAGCTATCTGGGGCTGATCTTCATCTTGGGCCTCATGATTTACGTCACGAGCTTGGACATTCAACGCCTGTTCGTGTGGCTCGGCTTTTGAATGCGTGGAGTGTCCGCGACGTTCACCTGGTCCTGGCCACGCGGTCGTTCAATCGATGACGCAATCCGCCACACCCTCCGACGAGCCACCGGATCGTCCACGGACCTCCACGAATCCATCTATATTGCTACGGCGAGCGAGCGTGGTCTTGTTCGACGCGGTGGGCACGCTGTGGCGGCCTAATCCCCCGGTTGCCGTAGCATATCGCCAAATCGCGCGGCAACACGGGGTGGTCTTGCCGGAAGAAACAATTCGGAACCGCTTCCGCGCGGCCTTTGCACGCCAAGAGGCAGTGGACCGCGAACAATGGAAATGGCGGACCTCCGAGCAGCGGGAAGAGGACCGTTGGCGAGAGATCGTGACCGAAGTCTTCCCCGAGGTCCATTGGCCTGACCACCTATTTCATGACCTGTGGCAACATTTCGCCGAGCCCCGGCATTGGGATTTTTTTCCCGAAATCCCCGCCCTGATTCAGGCCCTGCAGCAATCGGGCAAACGCTGGGGCATCGCATCCAACTTCGACCGACGTTTGCATGAATTGTGTCGAGATTCGTTGCCTGGCATCGACGCGGCGTGGGTGTTTATCTCCTCTGAGCTGGGCGTGCGCAAGCCGTCTCCACGATTCTTCGAACTGGTGGCGGAGCGTCTGGATGTCGCGCCCCGAGATTTATTGATGATCGGAGACGATCCCGTGAATGACATGTGGGGGGCGAGGCAAGCTGGCTGGAACGCGATCCTACTGGACCGGTTGGCAGCACACACGGGAATTGAACCGGTTGTGACCAGCTTGGACCAGCTTGGATGAATACCGACGGATAACGGTTGTGCTACGATGCGCCTGGAGCGGGGATATCGAGATCCCATTCGTTCTTGCCAGGTTGCACTTCGTAAGTGAGACCGGACGTGGCAAAGTCCGCATACTCGACGGGGACCCATTTCCGCGTACCGTCATCCGTCTGGCCGGGAAGCAGTTCTCGAGGTACTCCCACCATCCCAGAGACGGCAACTTTGTACTTGCCCGCTTTGAGCCCGCTCTGGCCGCCGGTCATAATGGAGTAGGAACCATCGGCGTCGATGGGCGAGATCGTGATCGGACCCCCTTCTTCCAGTTGAAGCGCGATTTGCCCGAAGAAATCGTCCACGGCTGGTGGCGGCTCCCCTCCGACGGTGACTTTTCCCGTCAGAGTCGGCAGAGGGCTACCGCACCCCGCTAAGAAGATCATGCCGACAACCACCAGGATTCCACGGGTCAGCGAAGGATGGAGGCGTTGCATATTCAACTATTCCCACAAAGAGCCAGCGATCGGAAAAAACGGGCCGTACTATTGCGAATCGCAGGATTCAGAAAACTTCACCCGAGATGACAGGCTCGGGGTTCTGGCCCGAAAGTGAACGGTCCCGCGTGGCGAGCGCCCGATAAATCTCGTGTTGGATGTTTTCGGAAATGAAATGCACGGAGCCATCGACCAAGGCGAAAAACGCGCCGCCTGGGTGATTGCTGCGGAAGCCCATGGCGTTGGGCCAAAACGCGGGCTGGGGAATCGGCGGCTTGAAATTCAGTTGGACATTCGCGCTGCACCAGTCGCCATTGCAGTAGCACCAGGCAGAGCGGGTATTGAACAGCGGCAAGTCTTCGCCGATTGCGAATGTCTGCGACGTGCCATCCACGATGTCCGCCAGTCGGACCGGCTTTTCGGAATTCACGCGCCACAAAACACCGTTGCAGTCTGGCGTCAAGTGACAATCCGGTTCGGTGCCAGGAAACAAGCTGGAGGAATTGCCCAGACGAGAATCGCCCAACACGCCTTTGTAGTTGGTGGCGTAGACCGGCTCCCCGTCCCATTCCACCATGTCGGTCCGCGGTTCCCGGGTCTCGGCATCCGAAGGGCAATGAATGAAAGGCAAATCCGTGGTCCACAAGGGGCGATTGTTGGGATTGCGGATCCCGCCGCCGGAAAAATACGGGCCGCCACTCAAATCCCACTGATCGAAAAATGGCTGCTGTTCCAGTTGCGGCAGCAAGCTTACCATCCAACCTTTCCCAGTGAGCACGGTCTCTGGTTTTGTCAGATCAAAGTCGAAAGCGGAAATGGTGATGGGACCCACGCCGTGAGTCTCGGTGTAGGTCAAAAAGGCCAACCCCAGTTGTTTGAGGTTGTTCATGCATTGCGTTCGCCGCGCCGCTTCCCTCGCGGATTGCACCGCCGGCAACAGCAGCGCGACCAACACTCCAATAATCGCGATTACGACCAGCAGCTCGACGAGCGTGAATCCATGTTGACACCGAGGGAACGGTCCGCGCTTTGTGGGCATGGGAAGGCTCCTAAAAAGGAGGAGGTAAGTGGCGGGAGGGTGTAAACTCCAAAAAGAGACTAAGCGTTTGAATCCCGAGTTGCAAGCAAAAAGACGAATCTGGCTATCCAGGCCAGGCTAGCGACGAATGTGCAGAAGTAGAGGGCCGACTTCGGCGGCGCTATTCCCTGTCAGGGCTTGCGAGAAAATCCGGCGGGCGTTGGCCGCAATTCGACCGATCCATGAGAAAGGGCGGCACCTGTATTTTTCGGAACCCCTTGGATGCCTTTTTTGAAGACATGCCACGCAACGCGCTGGAACGCGTGCAAGTCGACTTCGTCGGCAGCACCGATGAAATCGCCAGTTTGTTGGTCAAGTTGGCTGCTGGCAGGGACTGCAAGTAGTCAAGCCACGCGTGTCTCCGTCGGCGCTTCGACAAGGGCTTATCGGAAGAGCAAGGCGGACACGCGCCAACACAACGTTACGTGGACCGTCGTCCTAGGCAGGCGAGGCACATGTCGTCGCTCTGCGAGCGTTTACCGGCAAACGCCTTGACGTCGTTCAAGATGGCATGTCCGAGCGAAGCCGCCCCGGCACTGAAAGACGCTTGGGCTGATTTGATGGTTAGTATCGCACCATCAACGTCGTCCGGAGCCGTGATGACCGTTGCTCGAACATCATCGTCACGGTATTCCGATCGGCGAACGGTGACGCCGTCATGCTCTACTGCCACGCGCGTTGTAGTCTCACCACGTTCCGGTAGTTGCCGTGAAGGAGCATCCGGCTTCACCGAGTGAACCGAAAACTGCGTTGTTCCCTCTTTTACGTTCTTGTTAACGCTGAATCCAAACCAGGAACGCACTGTTTCGAAGCCGTCCCCTGCGGCCAACAGAGATCCGCCCAGAAGTACGACGGCTAATACCTACGCAGCAGGAAAAACAGTTGCCGGCCAGACGTTTCTTTGCGTTCTGGCGGCCCCTGAAGCCTCACGAAGCTGTCTCTCAAGTCTTTTCTTGTGCTCCGGTGAATTCCACTCTATTTCACGAAGGGAGCGTAGGTGAACGTCAAGCGGTTCAATCTTGTGTGTCATGACCCTGACCTTCATAGTTCTCTAGTTTGGTGCGGAGTGCCAGCCGTGCTCGTGCCAAGCGAGATTTCACCGTGCCCAAGCGACACCCCAGGATTGAAGCAATGTTTTGAAGAGGCATCGCCTCGAAGTAATAGAGGGAGACGACAGCCTGGTGCTTAACCGGAAGCTCCATGACTGCACGTCGAACCATTCTCGCTTGTTCGTCCTTCTCGTGGGCCTTGTTGACTAATTCCACTCGAACTGGGGCAGTCCGAGTTGAGTGAAACGATTAAGGATTTTGCAACGCAAGCGGGTTTCGGTTTGTTGGTTTTCG
>JANQPP010000104.1 GCA_028289405.1 Pirellulales bacterium | reverse complement strand
CGGGAATTCGCCGAGGCGGATTTGGAACACGCCAAGGAAACGTTTTACGGATGTCAATCACGAAAGGAAGTTGCCGTATGATCACCGAAGCCGAAGCCCCTGCCGTCGATCCCCTGGAAGCCGTTCTCGCGGAGCAAGCCAAGATCGAAGCCAACGCCGTGACGGAGTTTCACGCCATCGCCAAGAAACTGGCGGCGGGTGAGAAGATCGCGCCCACGAAGATCACCAAGACCATGGAGGCGGCCAAGAAGACCGTCGAAGATCTGAAGGAAGCCATCGCCCTGCACAAGCAGCGCCACGAGTGGAAACAGCAAATCGCCGATGCGAAGCAGGCCGACCAGGAAATCGCCGATGCGAACGCCAAGCGGAATGCCCTGATCCAAGAGTTTGAGCCGGTGCGTCAAAAGTACGAAAAGAACCTAGCCGAACTCACAGCGGAGATTGACCAGTTGAGGGGCATGCGAAACGTGGCCAGCCATGCCGAGCGACAACTGCGTCGGACCGGCGAACAGGCGGATCCCAGCATCACCGAGGCGAGGGAACGACAGCTTGAGGTGTTTCGGGAATTGCAACCACGATTGGCGAATGCTCAAGAATGGGTGGGGAATTGCCGGCGCAACATTCAATCCCTGGAGCAAGCTTTGCCGGACATCGGGCACGAAAAGGACCGGAAGAAAGCCGAAGCGGAGATCGAGGAATGGAAGCATAGGCTCGAGCTTGCCCATTCCAAACTCGATGCCTGTCGTGAGGAAGAGCAAGAGCACAGGCAGGCGATGGACGCCATCAGTGCCCGCGTCATGGAGACATAGTCGGAATGTCTGCAAAATGCGCAAAAATGCGGCGGGTCCTTCCCCAGGGGGCCCCACCGGGGGGCTTCGCCCGTCTATCGAGGCACTTTTTCGCGCACGGCACTAATTCTGGGAAAGTAACCCCATCCGCGATCCGCTAGGAGGTCTGGGAAAGATGGTAATTCGGTCAAAGGCGGACAGTGCGGCGGAAATCTCCATGCTGCAAACGCTCAGCCAGCGGGCGGCAGCGTGGCTGGTGGGCATTTCGCCTCGGAATCTGCGGGAAAAGGTCAGTTTCCCGAGGAACCCGGACGGCACGTACGATGCCAAGGAAATCATGGCGTGGGCCAATGAG
>JANQPP010000096.1 GCA_028289405.1 Pirellulales bacterium | reverse complement strand
ATGTTGACATGAACAAAGATTCCAGCGTCCGCGTTTCCGCCGTTTCCGCCGTAACCTCCATTTCCGCCGTGACCTCCAATGCCGCCTTGGCCGCCCTGTATACCATCGGCACCGTCGTAGCCATCTTGCCCGTCGTTACGACCAAAATAGTTGTCATACTTATCGTAGTTCTGACTTCCCGGCGACGACGCCGCGTATGGTTCCATAGGAGCATATGGCGTTTCGCCAACTCCCCCCATGCCGCCGTTTCCGCCAGCGCCGCCATTGCCACCTCTGCCGCCTTTGGCCTTGGCGTAAATTCCGATCAAATTGCTATGACCATGTTGCGCTTTCGCGTAGCCGCCGTCGGCATTCGTTTGCATGATGTTAGCGGAAGCAACGGAAACATCGCCGCCAATCTTTACACCTAGACCAATACCTACAAATGCGTTTCCGCCATTGCCGCCGTTCGTTCCAGCGCCGCCATACAATCCATCCTTCCCTTGTTCCCCGGCCGCTCCCGAACTCCAGTTAACGTCATCGTTTTGCACGGAAGAAATGGATGGAATTGGAAACGGGTATGGGTTCACACTACCGCCGTCGCCACCATTGCCACCGTCACCACCATATGCGTGTGCTAGAACGCCAATTCCAACACCGTGACCGATTTGAGCGTTCGCATTTTCGTAATAGGCAAATACGTTCAAGGAATCTCCGCTATCCACCGTAACTTCGCCGTTGACTTTGACAAAGACGTCGACGTGAACAAGAGCGTCGCCACCATCTCCACCATCGCGAGGTTCCGGCGGACCGTCCCACTCACCATTCTGCATACCTTGCTCGCTAGCGGAGGCTGTCGGCATTACCATCATCTCAGGCGGGTATCCAACTCCAGCACGTCCACGCCTGCCAAAGGCAAGCGCTTCGATGCCGATGTCAACCGAGTGGCCAACGCGGGCTAACATGTCTTCGCCAAATGCTGTGATGTCCGTGTAGCCGCCAGACGTTCCTGTAACGTCGCCTAGCACAATGCCCTTGAGCTTCGCGTAGGGTGAATAGATCTCCGAAACCAGGTCGTGCCCCAGTAGCGCGGTGTTCCCGTAGCCGTGGTAGTACTGCCCAGTAGCGTTAACGACCAAGTTCCCATGAGCTTCCGCTGTGACATTACCCGCAATCAGACCGAGTGGCCCAAGCTCGATCGTTTGGAAGTAGCCAATGCCCTTTTGTTTGTCGCGCTCCCAGTCGTATTCGAATCCGCTGTGCTCGGCTCCATTCCTGCCGCCATCGTTGCTCGACTTATAGCCATAGCCGTATTCATTATATAGGGCAAGTTCGGCATAGCTGCCAATCTGGGCGAGATTTCCGCCATCGCCTTCGAATTCAATTGGGCCCGAACCGCCAACGGCACTAATGGTGATATCACCATAAGCCTGCGCACTAATGTCGCCGAGGACCACGACCGGCGCGGCATGCTTCAGCGAATACCGGCGATGATTGCGATAC
>JANQPP010000079.1 GCA_028289405.1 Pirellulales bacterium | reverse complement strand
CAATGCCACCCGATGACCGCTGAGAGGATCGCCACGTCGCAGGCAGCTGGGGGTGGAGTCGAAGCTTTGGCATTTGGCGAAGTTTGCCAACCAGCTTGACAGCAACCAGCAGCCGGTGCGTCTTGCTCCACGGCACAACAGTGTTTCTCAAACGCCCAGCGGCGTGACCGAGAACGGGGTCGTTGCCTCGAAGCAGTAGCGTTATAGATGCGAAGTCGACTTGATCGATACATCCGATCGCCCTTGGGCGCGGATAGGACTGCTGGCGGGGCTTGACGAAATCTGTGTGGCCCAGGCCGATATGATTGTTGTATTGGCCTTCTTGGCGCGCTACCGAGACACACGCGAGTCGCTCGCCCACCGGGCAGATCGTCGATTTGCTGCCGGGCCAAGCTTTAGAAACTACGCGGCCGCTGCTTTAGCACAGAACGCAGTAAGCGCTTGAACCTCGGGTTGCAAGCAAGAAGACGAACTGGCTATCCGGGCCAGATCAGCGGAGGAGAATGTGCCCATGTAAAGGGCTGATTTCGGCGCCGCTATTCCCTATCAAGAGCCTGGAGACAAAACACCTCAGCATCCGCGAAATTCGGTGTCCAACGGCCGTGAAACGCCGATAGGCGAAAGTCAGTGAAGGTTTTGTCCGTTGGCTTCAAGTCTTGCGAGAAAAATCCGACGGACGGTGGACGCAATTCGACCGATCCATGAGAAAGGGGGCACCTGCATTGTCCAAAACTCGTTCGATGCCTCTTGCCGCGCAACGCGCTGGAACGTGTGAAAGTCGACTTCTTCGGCAGTACTGATGAAATCGCCAATCTATTGGTCGAGTTGGCTGCTGGCAGGGATTGCAAATAGTCAGGCCACGCGTGTCCCGTTGACGCTTCGCAAAGGGCTTGCCGGAAGGGCGAGACGAACACGTGCATACCACGACGCTACGTGGGCTGTCGTCCCAGACAGGCGAGACACATGTCATCGCTCTGTGAGCGCTTACCAGCAAACATTTTGACGTCGTTCAAGATGGCATGTCCGAGCGAAGCCGCCCCGGCACTGGAAGACGCTTGGGCGATTTGTGTACGCAACCGCCCTAGTCCGTATAATTCTCCACTCTCGTTCATCGATTCGCTGATACCGTCGGTGAACAAGATCATCGCATCGCCGGGATGGAGCGGCCTGGTCGTTTGCTCATAGTCGAACCCGTCATGGATTCCCAGCGGAATGCCCGCGATTTCCTCGCCAAATTCCTCAATGGACCCATCGGCATGCCGTACCACTGGCGGCATGTGTCCGGCATTCACAATGGTCACTTCTTCCTCGCGAGGGTCGAGCACGGCGAGGACCATCGTGACAAAGCGGTCTTGCCAGCCGCTGTGAGCGAATCCATCGTTGATGCGGCGGAGCGCCGACGCGGGACATTTTTCGCTCGCCAGACAATACCGCACATCGCCGGCCAGTTTTGCCATCACCAGCGCGGCCGCGACGCCTTTCCCGGAAACATCCGCGAGGACAATCGCCCAACGGCCCGCCGGCAATTGGATGTAATCGAAATAATCGCCGCCGACTTGATTAGCCGGTTCGTAAAAATCAAAGAACTCGTATCCAGACACGCTGGGCGAGGTGACCGGTAACAGACCGCGCTGCACGTGATGTGCAAGTTCCAGGTCCCTTTCGAGCGCCTTTTGCCGCAACATACCTTCATGAAGTTGTGCATTCTCCACCGCAATGGCGACTTGCGTGGCAACGCTTGCCAAGACCTCCAGGTCTTCGCGCTGGAAGCGGTTGCGCTGGTTGAGCGTATCGATCTGAATCACGCCCAGCACATCGCCATCTGGACTCACCAACGGAGCACACATCAGCGATCGGATCCGAAAGTCGGCGATGCTTTGGCTCATGTCGAACCGGCTATCGCTCGCGGCGTCGGCCGAAAGCACCGCTTCTTTGCAGGTCAACACTTCGTTCACGATCGTGCGGCTCAAGCGAATCGTGTCCTGGGCTTGCTGGTCACGATGGCGAACGCCTTTAGGAACTAAATCTCCGTGGACGCTTTCCTTGAGCGCGATGATGCCCCGATCCGCCTGCACGAAGATTTTGAACAGACTGTCCAGCACCTTTGGTAGGACTTGATCGACCGCCAATGCCTTGCCCAAGTTTCCCGCGATCTCCAGTAGAGCCTGCAAACGTGCCTGCGGGCTGACCGTAAGGCGGGCACCCATTTGGCTCGAGGACAAATCGACTTTGGACAGGATCGTCGAGGACGAAGGAGGCTGGCTCTCTTCCACGAGCAGCGGTGCGGAAGAAGCTTGCTCACCTTCGATAGCACTTTCCGTTTCCACCTCCGCTTGGAACGTGAACATCAAGTCGCAGATTTTGAGTTGGTCTCCGTTGGCCAGCTTGCAGCGTCCCTGTACTGGACGGCCATTCAAAAAAGTGCCGTTGCGGCTATGCAGATCCTCCACAAAGAACTTGTTGTCCGCGCGAATGATTTTCGCGTGCTGGCGGCTCACGGCACCGGCGTCCAGGACAATGTCGCAATCGGGATGGCGGCCCAGCACGTATAGCTCCTCCGTGAGCCGGTATCTTTGTGTCCCGGACAAACCGGCAAATGCCAAGAGTTCAGCCATGTTCGCGGACCCGTGAGGCGGCTCGGGGGCATTTTGCCCGCCGACTTTTGAGTAACGATTCGGTGATGCTTTTACGTGGTGAAGGTGATCAATGGCCCATGGATGCATCGCATTGTACTCCGCGAAGCGGGAATTCCGCTATCCGATATGCGGAAATCAGTGAATTCTGGGGGCAATGATTTCTCCGCATTCGCCAAACTTGGCTACGTATTCGCGACATATCGCTGTTCAGTGGGGTGATACACAAGGCCGGATGCCCTGTCCCAAATCCCGGATTCCAACCAATCCGACACCCTGCCGCGACACGGCCAACCGTGACCATGATACGGAATATGGCCATCGCAGGGTTGGCGAAAAGTTTTCTCTTTCGTCCGGCTACAAAGTGTCGATGGGTGCGGTATATGAAGGTGTGAATCGGTGTCGCAAGGATGGCAAGACGCCCACGATCCGTGATGGATTTCCAGGTAAGACGCCGCGAAAAGAATTCATTTCCGACGGGCCAATTGCGTTCCGCCGGGCGATTGGGCTATTATCAATTTTCGTGAATTGCGGCTTTGATCGAATCCATCGGCGCGGGGGTGGTGAGGCGGCACGACCCGTACATTTTGTTCATCAATTCGATGAGGCGGGACGGCGTTGAAAATTCTTCTAGCAACAAGTGAAGCAGTCCCCTTTGCGAAGACCGGCGGCCTGGCCGATGTCAGTGGCACACTGCCTCAGGAGATCGCCCGGCTCGGGCACGAAATCGTGGTGGTGCTACCGGCGTACCGCCAGACTCGTGAAGCTGGCATACCAATTCATGACACGGGCATCTCCTTCGAAGTTCCCGTCGCTGGCAAGTTAGTCGCGGGCCGCTTCTTGAAATCGTCTCTGCCCGATAGCGACGTGCCGGTATACTTGGTCGAAAATTCGGATTACTTCGGACGCGAGGAGCTATACGGAGAAGATACGGATTACGCGGACAATTGCGAACGGTTCGTGTTTTTCTGCCGCGCGATCTTCGAATTGCTGGACCATTTGGACTTGCGCATCGACGTTTTGCACGCCAATGATTGGCAGACCGCGCTGGCCTTGGCCTATTTGAAGACCGACTACGCCGGCCTGCCGCTTTACGAAAAAGCGGTCTCACTGCTCACGGTACATAACATCGCGTACCAGGGCCAATTTTGGCACTGGGACATGCTGCTCACCGGGTTGGATTGGAAATATTTCAACTGGCAACAGATGGAGTTCTTTGGGAAGCTCAATCTGCTCAAAACCGGTTTGGTTTTCGCCGACGCAATCAATACCGTGAGCCCGCGTTACGCCGAGGAGATTCAAAGAGAGCCTCTCGGTTGTGGGCTGGAAGGCGTTCTGCAGCACCGCCGAGACGTTCTTTCCGGAATCATCAACGGCGTCGATTACCGCGTGTGGAATCCGGCATTGGATCCCAATCTTCCCGCACAGTTCGATGCCGAACATCCTCAGCCCGGGAAGTCGACCTGCAAGCAGGAATTGCAGCGTGAACTGGGGCTGCGGACAGACCCGGACGTGCCACTGGTGGGATTCGTGGGCAGGCTCGTGGAGCAAAAAGGCGTGGACCTCATCGCCGGTGTCATGCGAGAGTGGCTACCCACGCAGTCCGTGCAGTGGGCCATTTTGGGCACGGGGGATCCGCGATATCACGAGATTTTGGCTGAGCTCGCGCGGCGCCATCCCGGTCGCGCCGCAGTGCGATTGGAATTTTCCAATTCGCTGGCCCATCGCATCGAAGCGGGGGCGGATATCTTCGCCATGCCCAGCCAGTTCGAGCCTTGCGGGCTGAACCAACTCTACAGCCTGAAATACGGCACCGTTCCCGTAGTTCGGGCTACCGGGGGATTGGCGGACACGATCACCAATTTCGACGACCGAACCCAGGCCAACCGCACCGCCAATGGTTTTGCATTTCGCGAATTCAGTCGATTGGCTCTCGCGGAAACCTTGCAACGCGCGTGCGATTGCTATCGGCAGCCAGACGTCTGGCGACAAATTATGGAGACGGGGATGCGACAGGATTGGTCCTGGGGGCAAAGCGCCCGGAAATATGTCGCGCTGTATGAACGTACCATCCAGCGATGCCGGGAATCCGCGTGGGCATGAGCCGTCAGCGTAAGCCAGCCTCAAATGGTCAGAGTCAAGCTGGCAAGAGGATTGATGGATCACACGGCTTTTTCAGTGCGAATCGTCACGCGACGAGACGTCTCCGCCCATTTTTCGGAATCGTACATGGATTCGGCAGGTTTCGAGATCTTCGAGAAACGCTACTGCCCCAACAAAAAGAAGCTGCTTCAACGGCGGTTCTTTTCGGCCACGATGTGACGTGAACACGAACGAATCGGAAGCTCGCGAATCGAATAATTCGGACGGAAATGCACTATGAGCGGAATTTCACTCGCATTGGTTTGGCATCAGCACCAGCCCTACTATCCCGACCCACGAGCGGAGAAACAGCTCATGCCTTGGGTCCGCTTGCATGGGACCAAGGATTATTGGGGCATGGCCATGCACCTCAAGGAGGTGCCCGAATTTCGCGCCACGATCAATTTGGTACCCAGCCTGTTGTCGCAAATTCGTGCGTATACGGAAGAGGGTTTCGAGGACGAGCATCTGCGAATTTCTCGACTTCCCGCAGGTGACCTAACCGAGCACGATCTTCATTTTTTGATGGACCACTTTTTCATGGTCCACCCCGAGCATAATATCCGTCCGTTTCCGCGATATCTGGAGTTGTTCCTTCAGCGGGGCATGGGGGTCGATTCCGCCGCGCGTGCCGCCAAGCGGTTTTCGCAGCAAGACGTGATCGACTTGCAGTGTTGGTCGAACCTGGTGTGGATCCACGGATTGGCGTTCGAGCAAGATCCCGATCTGGCAGAATTCCGAGATCAGGGACGTGGTTGGACCGAGGATGAAAAGCAATGGCTCATCGAGCGGCAGCTTGAACTTTTGAAAGAGGTAATTCCACTTCACGCGGAACTGGCCGCTTCGGGGCAAGTGGAATTGACGACGACCCCTTTTTATCATCCCATCTTACCGCTGTTGTGGGACAAGCAGTTGGCCCGCCACGCGATGCCGGAGGTCCATCTGCCACAACAGTTGGAAGGCTATCCGGAAGATGGAATCGCCCAAATCCAAAAGGCGATTGACTACCATGAAGAAGTGTTTGGAATGCGGCCCGTGGGTATGTGGCCTTCGGAAGGTTCTGTCTGCCAAGCCATGATCCCCGCCGTGTCCGCCGCGGGAATCCGTTGGTTGGCCACGGACGAGGAAATACTCTCCTGCTCGACAAACGGTTGGGTCTCGCGTGATCCGCACGGGTTCATGAAGAATCCTGAGATGCTGTACCGCCCTTGGCAGTTGCAGGAACAAGGCGCCGAGTTGCAGATCGTTTTCCGCGACCACGCCATGAGTGATCAAATCGGCTTTCATTACCAACGTTTTCAACCGGCTCACGCCATCGACGATTTCCTAGGGAAATTGGACGCCATCTCCCACGCCACGGGAAGCAAGACGGGGCATCGTCCGCCGCTGGTGACCATCGTCCTGGATGGCGAAAATTGCTGGGAGTATTATCCGGATGGTGGCGTATCGTTCCTCCGAGGTTTGTATCAGCGAGTGGCCCGCGAGTCGCGATTCCATTCGACCACCGTGCAAGATTTCTTGGAGAAGTATCCGGCGACCGACCGCATTGACCACCTGTTCGCCGGAAGTTGGATCAGTCACAATTTTGGCATTTGGATCGGGCATCCCGAATGCAACACGGCCTGGGATCTGCTCTATCGCACGCGGGAAGACCTGCTCGCCTTTTCCGATTCCGAATCCAAGTCGGCGGAACAACTCGAAAAGGCGTGGGAGGAACTTTACATCGCCGAGGGAAGTGACTGGTTCTGGTGGTTCGGAGACAGCCACAGCAGCGCGCAAGACGCCCTATTCGACCATCTTTTCCGCTGCCACTTACAAAACGTCTACCTGGCGCTGGACGAACCCCCTCCAGCGGATCTTTCCAAGCCAATTTCAGGCGGTCACCTCCATCACGATCCCGTGGTGCAGCCTTCTGGATTGTTGAACGTCAAAGTCGACGGTCGGCGGACCTATTTCGAATGGCTCAATGCCGGACGGTACGCGACCACGGGGCATCGGGGTACCATGAGCCAGGCCACGAAAAGCCGGTTGCAGGCATTGCTTTTCGGATTCGACGAAAACTCACTGTTCATACGCATGGATACGGCGGGTTTACCGGCGCGGGAAGGCTTCGCGGATATTGACCGGTTGAGGCTGTTTTTCAACGAACCGGAGGGATTCGAAATCTTGATTGCCCACCCCTCATGGAGCGAACCCCTGGTCCAGTTGTATCATAACGATGTTCCAGTAAGTGAATCGGGAGTGGAGGTCGCCGCGGACATGATCTTCGAGTTGTCCGTCCCGTGGGAAACGTTGGCGGTCGCCGTGGGAGATCGCCTGGCATTCGCTTGCGAGTTCATTCAGGGGGACGCAGTGGCGGAACGAGTGCCCAGCGAGGGGTTCGTGGAATCCGCTGTCCCTTCCGCGGACTTCGAATTGTTGATGTGGCAAGCCTAAACGACAGACACCGGCACAGGACTTGCTCAGCGTTGGTGTCGGAAAAAAATCATCCGACGAGATCCGAGAAAGAGACCCCATCTCATGCCCGATTTGCGTAAAGACCCGATCGTCGGACGCTGGGTCATCGTGGCCAAAAGCCGCGCCAAACGGCCCCACGATTTCGAACGCGCCACCCATCAGCGTTCGGCCACATTTTGTCCTTTCTGCGAAGGAAACGAGGACAAAACTCCGCACGAAATCGTGGCTTATCGGGATAGCGGAAACCACGCCAATGGACGTGGCTGGCGGGTCCGCGTGGTTCCCAATAAATTCCCGGCCTTGGAGATCGAAGGGGACTTGGAAAAAAGGGGAGATGGCATCTACGATGCCATGCGCGGCGTCGGTGCCCATGAAGTCATCATTGAATCGCCGCAGCATGTGGTCAGCACGTCCGAACTCAGCGAGAAACAACTGCGTGAAGTCTATTGGATTTACCGGGACCGCCTATTGGATCTCAAGCGGGATCCGCGGCTTGTCTACGGAATGATCTTCAAAAATGTCGGGGCCGCCGCCGGAGCTTCGCTGGAGCATAGTCACAGCCAGTTGATCGTCACGCCCATCGTACCCATCAGCGTATCGGAGGAAATGTCTGGATCCCGGGAATTTTTCGATTATCGTGGCCGCTGCGTGTATTGCGATATGATCCAGCAGGAACTGGCCAGCGAATCACGCGTCGTGATGGATACTCCGAGTTTCATCGCGATCTGTCCTTATGCCAGTCGCTGCCCGTTTGAGACGTGGATTCTCCCGAAGCGGCACACGAGCCATTATGAAAATATCCAGGAATACGAAATCGAACAATTGGCTCGTATGATGAAACAAGTCGTGGGCCGCATCGAAATGGCGCTGGACCGTCCCTCCTACAATTACATCCTGCATACTGCTCCTTTCAGTACCGGTGAACTGGAACACTATCATTGGCATATTGAAATCATGCCCCGCCTGACGAACGTGGCGGGTTTCGAGTGGGGCACCGGGTTTTACATCAATCCCGTGCCCCCCGAGGAAGCCGCGGATTTCTTGCGGAAGATCGGGCTGGAATCGGCCAGGTCGGCCAAAAAACCAACTTCGTCCGGGGATGAGCGAAAAAAAGGGACGAAGAAGTCCAGGAAATCCCCGGCCATTATGCCCTCGGCTAAGGAGAGTTAGGCAAATTGGAAGTGGAGACATGTCCCAAAACATCCGATGGTAAAAGGTGGCGATCTGGCAAGATTTTCCGTGGCGACAGCGATTGGTCGACAACTGATACTTCCTGGCCAGACCTTACACGAATTTCCCCCTAGTCCCCCAAACCGAACACCATGACACATCCCTTGCGTTTCGTCCTTGTCCTGCATAATCATCAGCCGGTCGGCAATTTCGATTTCGTGATCGAGCAGGCATATCAGGACAGTTACCGCCCGTTCCTGGACGTTCTGGACGGCTTTCCAAACTTGCGGATCGCGCTACATACCAGTGGCCCGCTCATGGAATGGCTCCATACCCATCATCCGGAATACGTGGAACGATTGAAGGATTTGGTTCGGCAGGGGCGTTTGGAAATTCTGGGCGGCGCGTTTTATGAACCGATTCTGGCCATGCTCCCGGCTAGAGATCGCGTTGGACAAATCCAGTCCTACGCCGCTTGGCTGGAGCGACACCTGGAATGCCGTGTCCGAGGCATGTGGGTACCGGAACGTGTCTGGGAACCAGATATGACGTCCGACATCGCCGCGTCCGGCATGGAATACACCGTGCTGGACGATTTTCATTTTAAGAACGCGGGCCTGACCGACGGCCAACTCATTGGGCATTACTTGACCGAGGATGACGGCCGATTGCTGTCTATTTTTCCCGGCAGCGAACCTCTTCGCTACATGATTCCGTTTCGTGAGCCGCATGAAACGGTCGACTATCTGCGAGGCGTCGCCGAACGGCATCCCGGAGCCGTGGTCGTTTTCGGGGACGATGGGGAGAAGTTCGGCACGTGGCCCGAGACCAAGGCTCACGTCTATGACAACCGTTGGCTCGCGCGGTTTTTCGAAGCGCTCTCAGCGGAAGCGGATTGGCTACATGTGACCACGCTTTCCGAGACGTTCGACAATGTCTCTCCCGTGGGGAAAATCTATCTGCCGGATAGTAGTTACCGCGAAATGACCGAGTGGGTGTTGTCGGCCGATCGGCTATTCGAATACGAAGGTGCACGCCATGAATTGGAACATGATCCGCGCTGGCCGAGGATTTCCTCCTTCGTTCGGGGCGGATTTTGGCGGAACTTCAAAGTGAAATATCCCGAGGCCAACGAAATGTATGGCCGGATGATGATGATCAGCAACCGCCTCGTCGCTTGCGGCGGAAACGGACATGACCGTTCGCTGGTCGAGGAAGCACGCCGAGAATTGTATCGTGGTCAATGCAATTGCAGCTATTGGCACGGGGCATTTGGAGGCGTCTATTTGCCTCACTTGCGGAATGCCGTATACCGAAACTTGATCCAAGCCGATAACCTGCTCGTGGAATCGGAGAAGGGGCGTGACCCGTGGGTCACCGCCGAGACGGGTGATTTCAACTTCGACGGCCGGCAAGAGGTCTATCTGGCCTCGGACAAGTTCGCCAGCCTGATCGCCCCCGCCAGCGGCGGGATGTTGTACGAGTGGGACGTGCGGAGCATTGCTCATAATCTACTGGCCACCATGTCCCGGCGCCCCGAGGCGTACCATGCCAAAGTGCGGCAAGGGGCAGGGCACGACCAAAACGACGTGGCCAGCATTCATGACCGAGTGGTCTTCAAACAAGATGGCCTGCACGAGTGTTTGCAGTACGATGCCTATCAACGGAAGTCCCTACTGGATCATTTCTGGGAAGAACACGTGACGCTCGACGATGTCGCCTCGGCACGGTCGAACGAATGTGGTGATTTTCTCCAAGGGGTGTACGAAACGCGCATCCGCCGTAGCCCGGGACGGATCCAAGTTCAGATGATCCGCGAGGGATCAGCCCTCGGCCATCCCGTTAAAATCACCAAAGGCATCACCGCCGAGGCGGGCGGCCAGACGCTGGAAATCGCCTACCTCCTGGAAGGACTGCCGCAAGACCAATCTCCCCTCCATTTTGGCGTGGAGTTCAATTTCGCCGGTTTGCCGCCGGATGCGGACGACCGATTTTTCCATGACGGTCAACAACAGCGCTTCGGCCATTTAGGCACACGGCTCGACCAGCAGGATGCCGAGGCTCTCGGGCTCGTGGACGAATGGCTTGGGATCGACCTGCAGATGAATTTTTCCCGTGGCTCGGGAATCTGGGCCTTTCCGGTCCAAACGGTAAGCCAATCCGAAGGCGGATTCGAACTCGTGCATCAATCCGTCGCGGTGGTCCCACACTGGTTCGTGACGCCGGATCGCGAGGGCCGTTGGTCGGTCACGATGCGGATCGAGATCGATACCAGTGCCGCGGAAAGCCGTAGTGAACCGGCCGTGGAAGCGGCTGCGTCCTGATTAAAATTTTCACTCGTCGATTTATTCGCCACCAACACGTGCGTAGGGCGGATCCCAAATCCAAGGCAATACGCGCGCTCGCCGAGCCCAATCTTCCCAGAGTCCGGCCAAACGATCGACTTCTCCAGGATGGTCCGCGGCCAAATCTTGTAGTTCGGTCCGGTCCGCTTCCATGTCATGGAGCTGCCACGCGCCGGACGGTCCCTTCGCCACGAGCTTCCATTTGCCGTCCCGGATCGCGCGGTTGCCTTCATGTTCCCAATAGATCGGTTGTGAACGGTTCAGCGAACCACCTTGGAGAGCGGGCAAGAGGCTCACGCCTTCGGGCGGCTGGATGGTCGCGCCGTCGATCTCGGTCGGAAATTCGGCACCCACCGCGTCCAGGCATGTCGTCATGATATCGATCAGATGCGCGGGTTCACGAAACAACTCGTTTCGTTGGCTCAAAGCGATTCTGGCTGGCCAGTGAATGATCAACGGCGTGCTGATTCCCCCCTCGTGAACCCAATGCTTGTATTCGCGAAATGGTGTGTTCGACACATTGGCCCAACCCCGGCCATACGCGATATAGGTATCCTCCGAGCCAGGTTGTGCTTCCGGCCCCATGCGCACCGGGCGTCCATCCCGCGTCTGCACGGGGATGACCTTGGTTTGCAGTCCATCGCGGCCCAGCGGCTCGAATTCGACATCCGCAATCTTCTCCGCGTTGGATTTTCTCCCCACTCCCTCGGCGCAACCGCCGTTATCTTGCAGATAAAAGATAAGCGTATCTTCCAGTTGGTCTTGCTCTCGCAGAAACGTGACCAGTTGGCCAATATCGCGATCCATCCGGTCCACCATGGCGGCATAGACTTCCATGCAGCGGGATTCCCATTGCTTATGAGGCATCGCATTCCAATTGCCGGCTTGTGGTGAAAGCGACCAGGCTGGATCGACGAGCCCCATGTCCCGCACACGTTTCAGGCGGGCTGTTCGCGCTGCCGAATAGCCAGAGTCGTAAACGCCATGATACTTAGCGATATCTTCGGGCAGAGCATGCATCGGCCAATGTGCCGCCGTGTACGAGACATATAGGAAGAAGGGATTCGCCGCGTCTGCTTGCAAGTGGTCCCGCACGAACGAAATCGCATTGTCGGTGATGGCGTCCGTATAGTAATACGTCTCCGGTTGATAATGTTCGTCGTTTTCGGGCGTGATGAAGGTGTTTTCGCGGGCCAGCGTCGCGGGATCGTAGAAACTCCCCGCTCCCGTGATCGTCCCGTAAAAGCGATCAAAACCTCGCTGCCGAGGCCAGTTGTGCTGGGAACTATCGGCTTGATTGTGCCGCGTGACGTGCCATTTTCCAGACATGTACGTGCCATAACCAGCGAGACGCAAAACCTCCGCAATGGTCGCGGCATCTCGTCGGAGATCGCCTTCGTAGCCCGGCTTTTTTCCGTCGTAGTTCATGTGTCCCATGCCCGCTTGATGCGGATAGAGGCCCGTAAGCAGGGACGCCCGTGTGGGGCAGCAACGGGCAGTATTGTAGAACTGCGTGAGCCGTACTCCGCCCGCGGCGAGCTGATCCAAATGCGGTGTTTGAATTTCACCGCCATAGCAGCCGATATCGGAGAACCCCATATCGTCCGCCATGATCAGCACAATGTTGGGGCGCGTCGATTCAGCCTGAACTAATCGCCCGCCGAATAGGAAACAAGGCGCAAGAATAACCGCCAGCAACCGGGTGGTTTTCGTCGCGTGACGCATGGTCACTCCTCGAATCAGCAGAATGGAGGTTGGGGACATCCAGTTGAATTGCCCAAACCATAACGGCTGCCCGAGGGACATTCAAATATTCGGCTGCGGGAATCTTTAAGGCGAGATTGCTTCCGCCGAAGTCGCGGAGCAGGTCGGCGCTGGTCACCACGATAGAATTCACGACTCGCATCGTTAGGCCGCTAGATGATCGAAGCAAGCCACGAATCAAGTGAAAATCACTCGCCGCCCTCATCGGGCTCCCGCGTGTGCGACAAACGAATGTTGTCGATGAACAGGCATTGCCCAGCGGAGGGGCCGATCACGTACAACCCGAGCGACTGCAACCAATCAGGGCGGAACGCACGGCGAGGAGTTTCCATGGTGGACACTCCGTTCAGAGGCACTTGAATTCGCTGCCGCCCCGGTGCTAGCCGCGTATGGAAGAAGTAGCGGTCGTCTCCGGAAATGGCATCACGGTCACTGAGAATCACGACGAAGACCAGAGGCCGCTTGCCTGGAAGGAAAACATCCACTGTTAGTGCATCCCAACTACTCCAATCCGGTGGTGGCCACTCCAAGGTCATTCCCGCGGACGCGCCCTCACGGCAGCGGCATTGCAGGGACCAGCCGCCCTCTGTAACGTGTTCGGGCACACGTCGCATCGCCACGCGATGCGGGACCCATCTTTGGAGTTCCCCTACCGTTTCGAAAGAGCCGAGCATGGGCATTTCCTGATGTTGACGAATCGTATCCACGAGCCTCCACGTGGGCTCGCGCGACGCGATTCCCAATAAAACCATCGCCGAAGCGGCCCACGTTAGGCGGCGCAAAACGGAGGGACTATCGAGCATCTGCAAAGCACACAATCCGGCCCCGATTCCCAAAGTATTCGCCGCCGCGTCATGCCAACTCGGGTTCCGGCCGACCAAGGATTGCAGCCCTTCAATAGACAGGCCCAACATCGCGCAAGCGATTCCCACGAGAAGATCGCCCACGGGCCTGGGGAAGCGGTGCCAGCGGCGAAATCCCCAAGCCGAAGCCACAGCGAACGCTCCGAAAAAAGGGGCATGTCCCAGATCGGAAATCGCGTTAATCTCTCGCCCTTCCCAGGGGAACGGTACCAATAAGAGCAAGACAAACAACACGAATCCCACACCGGCCAGCCACGCATTCCGCGCGGACCAAGGGCGGGGACGGTCGGAGAGCGTCATAAGGTGTGTCCGGATCGATACGTGGCCGAGAGAGGCACGAAACGCCAGAGATGATTAGGCCACGATGTCCAGGATAGGCCGACCGGCCGCGATGGGAAGGGGGCGATCCGCGGGATCGTAAACTTCCGCCGCGGGATCGATCCCCAATAGATAAAACATGGTAGCCGCCAGATCATCCGGACGTACGGGATCCCTGGCCGGATAAGCGCCGTTTTTGTCCGAAGCACCATGGACGAAACCTTCCTTGACTCCACCTCCCGCGAGCAAGGCCGTATAACATTGCGGCCAGTGGTCACGGCTGGCATTTTCGTTGATCTTCGGTGTGCGGCCAAATTCTCCCATCCAGACCACGAGAGTTTCTTCCAGCAAGCCGCGCGAATCCAAATCCTCCAGGAACGTGGGCAACGTCTGGTCCGTGATGGGCAGATGATATTTCTCAATGATGGGATACATCCGCGTGTTGTTGAAGCCATGCGTATCCCAGCCGCCCGAGGTCGTGCTCTGGCCGCCGATACTTCGGGAAAAATAGACATTCACGAAGCGCACGCCCGCTTCCACCAGCCGGCGGGCTAGCAGGCAGCTTTGGCCGTAGGTGTGCCGGCCATATTCATCACGAAGTTTCTCCGACTCCGCGCTCAGGTCGAACGCCCGCCGCACGCGATCGGAAGTCAGCATGGAGAGCGCCCGTTCATAATATTCATCGATTCCCTGAGCCGTGGCAGAGTAGTCGAGCAGTCCCGCTTGGCGATCGACGACTTGTTGCAACTCCCGCCGGTTTTCCAGGCGGTCAAGCGTTAGTCCCTCGGGAAGGCTCAACTCGGGAAGCCGAAAATCTTCTTGATTGGGGTCCTCAGTGATAAGCAGAGGGTCATGTCCCTTTCCCAAGAAGCTGGCATGCTGCCCCGGTGTGACGGAGCCATCTCGAATCACGTGCGGAAAGGCGGCGAATCCTGGCACGCCTTCCCTCGGCGGGAGAAACGCATCGACGACCGAACCGTAGGCCGGAAACAGCTCTAGCGAATCTCGCAACCGAATGTCATCGAGCGGCGGCTCGTGTCCCGTGAGGGCATAATAGGCCGCCGGGTTATGGTTCTTCATGGTGTGATGCATGGACCGCACCAGGCAGACCCGGTTCATCCATTTCGCCATTCGCGGAAGCTGGTCGCAAATCGGGACGCCCGGCAGGCTCGTGGAGGCTGCCCGCAGCGGACCTTTGATCTGATCGGGCGCGTCCGGTTTCATGTCGAACGTATCGAGATGGCTGGGACCGCCGAACTGATAGAGAAAGATCACCGACTTGGCCCGCGCGGGAATCACTTCCTGCCGTGCTTGCGACTTCGCCCGCAGCAAGCGGGGCAGCGTCAAGCCGAGCAACCCCATCCCGCCAGTTCTTAGCAGGCAGCGCCGCGAGAAAGACGTTTTCCAGAAGTCCTGACACGCGAAACCACGATTGGCTGGTTTGCCGTGCTTCATCGGAAGTGCCTTTCGTATTCGCTGATTCCCGGTTTTCTAATGCCGCAGCAGAAATTCCTTGCTGTTGAGCAATGCCCAGGTCACATCTTCGAGCGCCGCCCTCGGATCGCTGGCCGATCCCAGATATACGGAAAATCTTTGCCGTTCCTCTTCGGTAGGCGACCGTGACAAGGCAGTCCAAAAGATATCATCCACCAGTTCCTCCGGCGGCAAGTGCTCGGAGAGCCATTGGTCCAGCTTGTTGCCCGGGGACGTCAGGCGGCTGTGAATTCTCGGGCCGCTGATGAGTTGAAATGCCTGCCCCATGGTCGTCGCCGTCGAGCGTTCGCATTCACACGCTAATAGCCTTACTGGCTTGCCGAACAGCGTCAAAAATGGGTCCGGCTCACCGAGCCGCCCATTGCCGCGTCGAGGTCCCAAGATGCCGGGAACTTGAGCCGCCCGCGTCCCCACAGGATAGACGCCAAAATCGGTCGGACTGCCGGTGACCTGATCCACGGCATCCGCCAACTGTTCGGCGGTCAAACGCCGCACGAGAGCGCGGCCAAAATTCCGATCCACGAAGTTCGAACTTTCCGTGGAATGTGAGCTAAGCTGATAAGTCGTGGAATGGAGAATCCGCCGCACCAAGTATTTCAGCGAAAAATCATGCTCCGCGAAGTCGTCCGCCAGGGCTTCGAGCAATTCCGGATGGCTGGGCGGATTGGTATCCCGAAAATCATCCACCGGATCGACGATGCCACGCCCCAAGAGGTGGTACCAAATCCGGTTGACTTGCACCAGCACGAAACGGCGGTTCGTGGGCGCGGCCAGCCAATCCGCCAACGAAGCCAGTCGGTCAGCTTCGTCTCCCGACAAGGCATCGGCAACTCCTAGGAACCGTGGTACCGCAGGCTGGCCGGTGCGGGGATCGGAAAGTTCCCCGTCACGGTCCATCCACACGACCTGCTCCCCGTCGAATTCATGGCCATCGTTATTGTCTCGCCGACGGTTCTCCAGAATCTTGTAGCGGACTCGGCTGAACAGCGCCGCCCAGCCGTAATAGTCATCCTGTGTCCAGCGGTCAAACGGATGGTTGTGGCACTTGGCGCATTGTAGCCGCGTCCCCAGAAAGACCTGAGCAGCCGACTCGGCCCGCGTCACCGGATCGCGATGCGCGCGGTAATAATTGGCGGCGGGAACGACGTACGTGCTGCCTCGCGCGGAAATCAGCTCATGGACCAATTCATTCAGCGGTCGGTCCTGTTCGATGTGCCGCCGGATCCACTGGTGGAAGTCGCGCACGCCCTTGCGGTCCAGCACTTTCTCCTCGTTGCGGAGCAGATCCGACCATTTCAAGGCCCACCAGTCGGCGAATTCGGGCCGCTCGAGCAGTTCATCAATTAACACTTCCCGCTTGTATGGATCGTCATCGCCGAGAAATGCTCGTGCTTCTTCCGCCGTGGGCAGCAGGCCCAACACATCCAAATAGGCACGGCGAAGAAACACGCGGTCAGAACAGAGCGGCGCCGGCACCGCACGGAGCGATTTCAATTTTCCAAACACATGTTCGTCGATGTAGTTTTTCACCGTCAATTCCGGCCATGGAGTTTCCTCCCGGTCCGGAACGAACGCGACTCGCACTGGCACCTGTTCTTGCAAGTAGCGTACCAGCACGGTGGTCTCGCCATGCCCCTCCGCGCGCAGTTCGCCATTGGATGAAACGGTGACAAGTTGGTTCGAAGTTTCGAACACCGCCAGATCGCGCACGTCACGCTGAGTGCCGTCGGAATAATGGGCTTCTATTTGAATAGACAGCGACCGCTCGGGCTCCACCAAGATTTTCTCCCGAGGTGTCACGATGAGCCGCGTCAGGCGGGGCGTGGACTCGCGGTCTGGCGTCATGCCGGAGCTAATCCACGCGCGTAGTATGGCATATTCCTGGCTATCTTCCCGGAATCGGCGGCCACCCATGTGGGGGACTTTTGCTGTCGCTTTCAACAACAGCAGGCTCTCCTCAGGCTGAAAGGCGTTCACGCGACGGCCCATCTGGTCTCGTGTGATGGCGGCCAGGTCCTCCTCGGGATCTTGTCCCCGCAGGGACAGTTTGAATCCGCCTTTGCCATTTTTGTTCCCGTGACAGGTCCCCTGATTGCAGCCCGCTTTGGAGAGGACCGCCATCACGTCATTTCGAAAGCTGACCTCGGCCTCGACAGCAGAATTCACGCCCTCCGCATTGGCCGCTTGCATGGGAACCATGTGCACGAAGACACACACCACGAGGACCACGGCCAATGCGCGAACTCGCGCTGGCCAACAACGATCTTTTTTTGGGTGATTGAATAACGCCATGGTCACTTGGCGGAAGAAGCGGCGGTGAAACATGGGGGCGGATTTGGGGATGATCCGAGTTGTGAGAATGAATATCGAGGCGGGAGCTGCGGCAAATACTGCCTCCAGGCGATTTGATTATAACTTGACGGGTCCTGCCACGAAAAGATGACGCGGAATTGCGAGCCTATGGTTCCAAGCAAAGCCCCGGCGGCGACGAAGAACAGTGGAAAGACCGACCGGCATTCAGCTCTGTGGCGACACCTGAAACCTCGCGGGATTTTCCATGGCGTGAAGGAAACGCGATGCATTCGGGTCTATCTTATCCCCCGGACTATGGCAGGACGGGACAGCAATCGGTAAAATCACCCTAAATCCGTTGCATCAGCGTCATAGCCAATCCACAGTAGTAGCCAACCGGCATAATAGGCCGGTATGAGACGATTCTTCGGGAACCGCCGCGTCGCGGAGCGTTAACTTCTTCCAAGAGTGCATCCATGAACATCCTTCGAGTCTTCGCGGGCATAGTTTGCCTGCTCCTTTTGTGTGCTGGCCCTCTCCACGCCAGCGTCTTCGTGGGGTTCAACCCCAATGCGACCACGACCGCCTATATCGAATACGATCCGTCAACCTTCAGTTTTGTCGGCTCCGCCACGGTCACCAGCACATCGGGAGGCCAAGCTGGCCCCATCACGGGCTTCGCCTTCGATTCCAACGGCAATCTGAATATCGGCATCGAAACGTCGCCCGGGCTTTCGGTTATTGAAACCTGGGACGTCTCCACGAATACCTTGCTGGGAACGAGCAATCCCGTGGCCGGTCTGGCCGCTTTAACGCTCCAGCCGGACCCGGCAACCGGCGGCCCTGGGCCGGGGGGCGGCAGCGATGGTGTTATTCCGGAGCCGGCCAGCTTCTTTGTCTGGGCTGTACTTGCCGCTGCCTTTGCCGTCGGCAGATGGGGACACCGGCGGAAACAGCTTTAAACTAGCAACCGCATTCCCAAGGGACGGATCATGGACGCGAAATTCCTGCGAGCGGCACCGTATGCCGATGACGAGATGAATCTGCCGGTCGAAAACGTCGACGCCGCGATTCCCTTTTATGAATCGGTCATGGGATTCGTAGTCGTATCACGGTCGGAGACGCCCCACAAATCAGCGGTCTTGGACCGCGATGATATACGGATTGGCTTGGCGGAGAACGGCGGTGACCCATCTCAAGAGGGCTGTTTCTTCGAGGTCAATGATGTGGAGGCCGCGTTCGCTGAACTGCGGTCCCATGGCCTCGATCGACAAGATGCCGGATACCGAATCGACCGGCACGGCGAGACGTCGTATCGGGTGTTCTTCATCGTCGCGCCAGATGGTTTATGTTACTGTCTAGGCCAGCGTCAAGCGTAGCCTATGCGGCTATTGCGCGCCGCACGGAAATATACTGTCCGCCAACTCCATAAGGTACGCAGGATTGGCTTCATGCCACATGCCTGAGTAAATACGAAATCAGTCGTTGCCGTCGGCTAGGACGGCTCACTTCATGCGTAGACTTTCTTCAATCTCCGCCATTAGTTGTTCCACTAGAGCGGGATCGACTTTCGCCAGGTTTCGCGCCTCCTTTTCTGGAGTGCGGTGGTCATAAAGTTCGATCGTCCCGTCATCGTGCATGATCAGCCGGTGCGCCTCGGTGCGGATGGTTCGCGTCTGACCCATGTAGGAGATGGCGGGCTGACCTGCACATTGGGGATCGTCTAAGATTGGCAGCAGCGACGAGCCATCCAAGAATTCGGGGACCGGCAGGCCGGCCAATTCGCAGAGCGTGGGATAGATGTCGACGGTTTCCGCGATCGTCTCGGTCGACTCCCCTGAGTGTGGCAATTCCGAGTACGAGATGATCAGCGGTGATCGGAGCGATTCCTCGAAGAGCGTATGCTTGCCCCACACGGCATGTTCCCCCAGGTGCCAGCCGTGATCGCCCCATAACACGATGATCGTGTCGTCATGAAGTTCAAGTTCGTGCAATCGAGCCAGGATCCGCCCTACTAATGTGTCCGCATACGTCACGCAGGCGGCGTAGTGTTTGCGGACGGCGAGCGCGAATTCCTGGTCACGATTGGGGTCTCGCCCCCACCTATGGTATTTCATGAACTCGCCGGAGCCGTGCCAGGTCGTCTTGCCTTCCGGCTTCGCCGGATGCGGCGTCGGCGGAAGTTCCGCGTCGAGGTAGGGCTCCATGTATTTGGCGGGCGCTCCGAAAGGAAGGTGAGGACGGATAATGCCCACAGCGAGAAAGAATGGCTGTTCGTGCTCCTCGCCGGCAAGGCGATTTAACTGGCGAAGCGCTTCTTCCGTTGTGAGACCGTCGGGATAAATCGTATCTTCGCCGGGGGCGGATTGAAACACATCCATGTCGCCGGCGTTCTCTCGGATTTCCCCATGAGCCAGACCGTGCATGCCGCCGCGAGGGTGCCGCCACGCGCCAGCCGGCATCAGATGCCGGTCCCATGACTCCGGCATTTCGGGCAGCGCAGGGTCATTCCAATCCGGTCCGCCACGTCCGCCCGGATGGTGCGAAACCTTTCCTACCGAAACAGTGGCGTAGCCGTGCCGCCGAAACCAAGCGGGAAGGCTAGGAGAAACAGCCTTCGAATTTTTCTCCAGGTGATTTGCTCGCTGGAAGAGTGCGTGATTGCCGTATGGCCCATATTGGCCGGTCAGCAACGCATAGCGGGAAGCTCCGCAAGTGGGCGCTTGCACATAATGCCGCAGGAAGGCCCGGCCCCGCGCGGCGAGCGCGTCGATATGCGGGGATTGTATGTAGTCCACTCCGAAGCAAGCCAACTCGGGCCGGAGGTCATCGATGCAAAATAGCAGCACGTTGGGCCGGCTGTCTGCGGCAGTCAATAACCGCGGCAGTCCCACCAAGAGGCAGATGAACAGGATCCTATGGCACATGGCAGTTGCTCCCGGCACGATTTCTTGACTCAACCGGTCACGCGAAAATGCCTTTGACGATGCGGCCGTGCACGTCGGTGAGCCGGAAATCACGACCGGCGTAACGGTAGGTCAATCGCTCGTGATCCAACCCCAGCAAATGCAGGATCGTGGCGTGGAGATCATGGAAATGGACTTTGTCTTCCACGGCGTAGTAGCCGTAGTCGTCCGTCTTGCCGAACCGCAAGCCGCCCTGAATGCCGCCGCCGGCGAGGAACATCGAGCAGGCATGCGGATTGTGGTCGCGGCCATCACGGTTGCCTTGCGCCGTGGGCGTGCGGCCAAACTCGCCCCCCCAGAGGACCAGGGTATCCTGCAACAAGCCGCGCCGCTTGAGATCGG
Source organism: Pirellulales bacterium (assembly GCA_028289405.1). Taxonomy (GTDB): domain Bacteria; phylum Planctomycetota; class Planctomycetia; order Pirellulales; family JANQPP01; genus JANQPP01. Next base: position 59,126 of record JANQPP010000079.1, on the reverse strand, counting down.
TGATCAGGCCCGCGATGGGCTGGTCCACTTCGGCCGCGTTTTTGCCGTGCCCATTGCGGAGATTCCCATGCTGGTCCCATTTGTAGCTGTGCGTAACCTGCACGAAGCGGACGCCCGCCTCGCAAAATCGCCGAGCCATCAGGCATTGAAGCCCGAAATTGCGGGTCGGCTCCTGGTCAGCACCGTAAAGCCGGAGGGTTTCGGCCGTTTCACCTTCGATTTGCTGGATTTGGGGGACTTCCCGCTGCATGCGAAAGGCCAGTTCAAAGGATTCGATCCGTGATTCGAGCGCGTCGTCGGGCCCCGTTTTCGTCAGTTGTTCCTGGCCCATCTCGGCCAACAAGTCGAGTTCCATTCTTTGCAGGCGGCGGCTGATACGATGGTTTTCAATGAAGGGGATCTTGGCCGTTTCCGCTTTGACACGCGAGGTGCCGATCGGCGTGCCCTGATAGTGGGCTGGCAAAAAGGCCGAAGACCAGGCATTCACGCCTCCGTGCCCCAGCGTAGGACAGATCGTGACGAAGCCGGGGAGATTTTGGTTTTCACTTCCCAGCCCGTAGGTGATCCAAGACCCCATCGACGGGCGGATGAACGTATCAGAACCGGTATGCAGTTCCAGCAAGGCGGCGCCATGCCGGGAATTCGAACCGTGAATCGAATTGACAATGCACAAGTCGTCCACGACGCGGCCCACGTGCGGAAAGAGGTCGGATACGTGGGTGCCCGATTCTCCCCGCTGCCGGAACTTCCAGGGCGAGGCGAGCAGATCGCCGGTCGGCCCCGATTGAATGCGCGGCTTTTTGCCGGGAAACGGCTTGCCATCGTCCCGTGCCAGAAGCGGCTTGTAATCAAAGGTGTCCACCTGCGATGGCCCGCCATGCATGAACATGAAGATCATCCGCTTGGCTCGCGGCGCGAAATGCGGAGCCTTGGGGGCCATGGGAGTCTGATCCAGCGCAGCAGAATCGGCAAAGGTTTCCTCAGCCAAGAGGCCCGCTAGCGCCAGACTGCCGAAACCTACGCTCGAACGCTCGAGCATCGCGCGGCGCGTCAGGGGCTGCGATTGGAAGTTGTAGCAGGCGGATCGGTCGCGGGACATCGCGTGGATTCCTCGATGAACTATGAAGTATTTACCGGACGGACGCGGCTGACGTTGCCTTGCCGACTAATTCAAGTAAACAAACTCGTTCGACGCCAGCAAAACGCGGCACAAACCTTGCCACGCTTTCTCCAGGCGTTCCGCTTGCGTGGTATCGTCCGCCGTTAATGCATTCTGATAACTTTCCACGAAAACCAAGCAGCGGCCAAGTTCGTCGGCGGAAGGCCGCCGCCCGAGCACATGGAGGTGAAGCTGCTCTACACGCTGTGAATCGCTCTCTGCTTCGTCGATCAGCCGGCTCGCCAAACGCCCCGACTCGCGGAGCATCAAGTCGCCGTTCATCATGAAGAGGGCCTGCGGCGCGACGGTCGTGCTTTGCCGCTGCCCGCTGATCACCGCCGGGTCAGGAAAATCGAAGGCTTGCAAAACGTTGTAGACGGCGCTGCGCAGAATCGGCAGATAGATGCTGCGGCGGGGAATGTCATAATTCCCCTCTTTGGAAGCCGTGCCCGTGACGTATTCCCGTTCTTTGTTCGGTAGTAGTTGGCCATGCATCGCCATATCGAGAGATCCACCCAAAAACAACAGGGAGTCTCGAATCTCTTCCGCCTGCAAGCGCCGCCGTGGGTAGCGCCACCAGAGCTTGTTTCCAGGGTCTCGCGCCACTGCGACGGGATCGTATCGCGTGCTCATGCGGTACGTCGCGGAGAGCATGATCAGGCGATGCATCTCCTTGATCGACCAGCCCGACTCGACAAACCGCAGCGCCAGCCAGTCGAGCAACGCCTGGTTCGTGGGCAATGAGCCTAGTGCGCCGAAATTGTCGGGGGTGCGTACCAGCCCCTCACCAAAATGCCAGAGCCAGATGCGATTGGCCATGACCCGCGCCGTGAGCGGATGATCGGGCTGCGTGAGCCATTCCGCCAGTTCCCGCCGACCGCTGGAATGTTCTCGGAGCGTGGGTACCGCATGTGAGCCAAAGACTCGCGGGACGGCTCGTGGAGCCGCCTCACCGAGCGTCAAGTAATTGCCGCGAATGTGAATCGGGAGATCCACGATTTCGCCTTCGGTGACTCCCATTGCACGGGGAAGCGTGGGGCGGGACGCTTCCAGTTCATTTTTTGCTTCGGCCAGCCGCCGCAAGTCGGATTGCGCTTGTTCGGAATGGAATCGCTGCGCATCGCGCGGCAAACGATAGGGTCCCTGCGGATCATACAGCAGGTTTCGAAACGCGGAGCCAATCGTGTTTGGTGAATCGGTCGACTCGATACTTTCAGTGTTACGGTTCTCCTGAAATTCTCGATCGAATCTTTGAGACAATTCTCGCCGATTTGTATCGGCGGTAATCGTTTCGATGGCTGTCCAAAGCGGATCGGCATGCCGATCCAGCGAATGCAAATAACCGATCCATTGGCGGAGAATTGGCTGTCGGAGCCCGTGATCACGGGCCAGCCGTTTTAGCGTCACCGGACGTGGCGATTCGTCACCGGCGGTATCGGCAACCTCACGAATCTCTTCGCCTGTCGAAATGGGCAGCAACAAAATTTTGTCCACATGAGGCCAGGCGGAGGAGCGCTCTAAACGGAGCACGTTCTTTCCGGCACGCAGCGTAAAGGAACCCACCGCGATCCACTCTTGGTCCGCCGGTTGCCAGCCACCGGTGGTCTTGGCTGCGGCCCTGCGGGTGACTCGTTCCCCATTGATGAGCACGGTCAACGGTCGAGAATCTTCGGCGGCGTACCGAAATTCGAGATGATATTCTCCGGCTGCCGGCAGTTCGATGTCGTATTCCGCGAAACCGGCTTGAAACGCCACCCCAACGCCGTGGCCGTATTTCTCACGATCCACGGAGACGGTGCCGCGTTGGAAATCTTCCGCTTCGAGCAAGACTCCTTTGCCTCGCAATTTCTCGGCATGCACTAGCTCGCCAACGGGCAGTTTGCCATCGGGCCGAATTTCCCCTGCTTCGATGAACCGCAGTGCCGAGGCCAAGTAAGTTCCCGCCTTATGCCGTTCTTCGTTGAGAAACTCTTCATTCGCGGCCGAGGTGCGAGCTTCAATTTCCTGTTCCAATTCCTGGGTCCGCTGGTCGTCCGCTTTGGCGGCATCCTCTTGTTCCTTGGTCGCGATGGAGTACTCATGCCATTTGGCGACGACCCGAAAATTCTCCATGGTCTTCGTCGATTTGAAGATGCCAGCCAGCGCGTAGTAATCCGCCGTGGGCAAGGGATCGAACTTGTGGTCGTGGCAGCGGGCGCACCCCATCGTCATTCCCATGAAAGCCCGGCCGGTGGTGTCCACTTGTTCGTCAATGATATCGAGTTCCATCTTTTGTGGATCGTCACAGGCCAGCATCTTGGGGCCTAAAGAGAGCAGACCCGTGGCAATGAGTCGGTCATGCCGCTGCTGTTCCGTTTCGTCGCGCGAGGCAGGCAGCAAGTCGCCAGCCAGTTGTTCTTGCACGAATCGGTCGTAGGGTTTGTCATCATTGAATGCGCGGATGACATAATCGCGATAGTGGTAGGCGTTCACGTAGGCCAGGTTTTCATCCAGCCCGTTGGAATCGGCATAGCGGGCCACGTCGAGCCAGTGGCGTCCCCACTTTTCGCCATAGCGGGGGGAGGCCAACAGCCGCTCGACGACCCGGGCATGTGCCTCTGGCGATTCGTCATTCAGGAAGGCCTCGATTTCATTCGGCTTAGGCGGCAGGCCAGTCAGGTCATAGGTGGCCCGCCGAATCCAATCGCGGCGACTGGCAGGCGGAGCGGGACGCAAGCCGTTCGCTTCCAATTCCGCCAGAATGAAGCGATCGAGCGGGCTGCGGCACCAAGACGGGTCTTGGGCCACTGGAATAACAGGTTCGACGGGCGGTTGAAACGCCCAAAACTCTCGGGCCTGGTCCCAGTCGATCTCTGCTTTTTCCTCGGTAGCGACGGCATCGCCGTTCGCATCGCCTCGAGGGTCGGTCGCGCCCATCTCCACCCAGCGAGCAAAATCGGCAATCACTGCGTCCGGCAACTTGCCTTGCGGAGGCATGGGATAGAAATCGTCCGTGTAGCGGATGGCCGCCAGCAGCAGGCTCTTCTCGACGTTTCCCGGCACAATTGCGGGCCCCGAATCTCCGCCCGCATAGGTTGCTGGCCGCGTATCGAGCCGTAGTCCTCCTTCCGGTTCGTCGACCTCGGCGGAATGGCACTCATAACAATTTTGCACGAGCACGGGCCGAATCCGCTTCTCGAAAAATTCGACCGCTTCGGGCGCGATCGATGCCGGATCCTTAGCATTCATCTGGCACGGCAAGACGACCACGGCCAGAAAAATGGCGACCGAAATACTCTGGGCGAAGTAGCGCATGGTGAAACGGCGGTTCTGGGACCAAAGTGCGCAATCAGGCGGGACACAAGGCGTGGAGCATGCGCACATCGAGGTGACGCATGAACCGTTGATTTTAAGGCATGTTTACCATTGATTCCAGGCGGCTTCCTGGTTCGGGGGCTGCGGCTGCGCCGATCGAAAGCCGCCACACACGCCTCGGTCGTTTCCAGCGCACAGAAAAGGCGCTACAATTCGCGGATAACGACCACGACGAATGACGGCGTCACCTTGTCCATCCGACCCACGATTCAGTCAGGAGCAAGATTCATGTGGATTCCCAAATGGCAGCGCGACCGTCAAAAGGGCGTCGATTCCCCGATGCCGACGCAGCCGGTGTCGAACGAAGAATTTCTTCCTCGCCCGCAGAACAAACAGCAGCGGCAATGGGAGAAACTGATCGGTGAATTGGCCGAGGAGAAGTCTCGCAAGCTGAACATGCCGCGCCGCGATTTCATGCGTTCCTCAATGGGCATGGCGACCGCTTTTTTGGCGTCCAACATGGTGTATGGCCCGAATTGGGAGGTCGATGCGGCGGAGACGCTCGACCCGGCGGCCACGGAAGAAAAATTTCCCAAGGGGGAATACTTCGTCTTCGACGTGCAGACCCATTTCACCGACGGCGTGGCAATCGGCTTCCGCAACGCCGAGTTTGTCCGCAACATGGGCTTCGAATTGGAAGACAATCCAGATGCCTACAGCTTCACGAATTACGTGAAGGAGATCTTTTTCGATAGCGACACCAGCATGGCCGTGATCTCTGGCGTGCCGGGCAAGGAGATCAACAAGAGCCTCGAAGGCAAGGTCCTAGAAGGACGCGACCGACGGGGCGGCATCTTGCCGAGTTGGCTGATGTCGCAGCGGAAGAATGAATTAAACCGCCTGGCTGGTGGCCAGCGGGCCCTCTGCCAAGGGAATTGCGCTCCGAATCACTACTGGGACCGGGCTTCCAACGCACCCGATTTTCCGGCGTTGTTCGAACAGATGGAGCGGGAAGTCAAGAAATACGGCATCGACAGTTGGAAGTGGTATTGTCACACCGACCCAGGGCGATCCGGCGATGGCTTCCGCTTGGACGATGAAAAGATGGCCTATCCGTTTTTTGAAAAGTCGAAGGAGTTGGGGCTCAACGTATTCAGCATCCACAAGGGGTTCGCATCCCAATCACGGACGTTGGGGCATTTTGCCCATCCCGGCGATGTGGAAAAAGCGGCCCTGGATCATCCCGATCTGACTTTCATTGTCTACCACTCCGCGCTGAAGCATGGTCCGGGCGAGCCACAATTCAGCGAAGATGGATTTTTCGACCCGAACAGCGGCGACTTCGCCTGGCACGCGGAACTGATGCAAATCAAAGAGCGGAATCCGGGTCTCGACAATGTGTATCCGGAGATCGGCTCGTCGTTCGGACTGTTGGCGATCGCGCATCCCGAGATGTGCCAACATTTGATCGCCAAGAACGTCAAACATTATGGTTCCGACCACGTGATTTGGGGGACTGATTGCCTCTGGTGGGGATCGCCGCAGTGGGTGATCGACGCCATGAAGCGATTCCAGATCAGCGACAAGCTGTGCGAGAAGTTTGGCTACGAAAAGCTGACCAAACAGGACAAGGCCAATATCTTCGGCCTGAACGCTGCCAAGATCTATGGAATCGATGTCAATCAACAGTTGCAGGCACTCCCGGCGGATGCCTTGACCCGGCTCAAGACCGCGTATCTCGACGACGGTGGGCAACGGGACAACGCCGCCCATGGCTGGGTGCGGGACCATGCGTGACTGTCAAGATCGATGGCGGTTCCACGCTGGCGTAAGCGGTCTGTTCTTCGCGGCGCTCATGCTGGCAATGGCGACCGATGCCCAAGATGTTGCGCGGCCGCGCCCCGTTGATCCGGCGGCTTGGGGCGGCGACCATGTGGGACAGCCGTTTCCTCCCTATGTCACGGGGGACGAATGCCTGTTCTGCCATCGGGATATCGGTCCCACGTGGGGAGATAACGCCCACCAACGCACGATTCGCCCGGCCACACCTGATGAATTATCTTTGGCCGCGCTGCGGGAATTTCCACGAGGCAAAGATCTGGCGGACCAAACACAATACCTGTTGGGGTCGGAGCGGATGACTCGTTTTTTGAAACGCTCCGAGGAGTATGGCAAGTTGGATCTGCTTTCCGCCATGTTTCGTCCTCAGCAAAACGCAGACGTGGAAACAGACGAGGCATCCCGCGAAAATGCTCCAGGCGAAATTCACTTACCAGCGGATGACGATGAGCCGCGTTGGGAACCGCATACCTTCGCGGACCGCTGCGCCGGCTGCCATACAACGGCTGTCGATTCTCGCGGCAAGGCGTTTTCTTCGCTGTCGCTCGACTGCTTTACCTGTCACGGTGATGTTCCTTTGGAACACACCAAGGATACGAGTTTGGCACTTCTCTCCGCCAAACACCGAGAGCCTCGGCAGGTCATTTCCCTCTGCGGGCAGTGCCATTTGCGGGGAGGAAGATCGAAGAGCACCGGCCTGCCGTACCCGAACACGTTCGTTGCCGGAGATAATTTGTTTCGCGATTTTCAGGTCGATTTCTCCGACGAAGGCCTGAACACCTTACCCGCTGCCGATCGGCACATTTTCGAGAACACGCGCGATGTGGCCCTATTCAATCAAACAGAGATGACCTGTCTCACCTGCCATGACGTGCATACAAGCAGCAGTGAGCGGCATCAAGCACTAGAGGAAGTCACGATCTGTGGTTCGTGCCATATCCCTGGCACGGAAAGCCGCGAATTACGAGAGGGCATTTCCGAATCAGCCAAATTTCATGTACACAGCCGCGTCTGCGGCTATTGAACAGGAGAGACTTCACATGCCAGACACGAACCTGGAAAAACCGCTCGACGGACCGCCAGATGAAACCGATATCAATCTGCGGGCTTATCTGTCGAGGCTCAGCGATGAACAACTCCGGGAATACGATCCCGGCTGGAGTGATCAACAGGTCATGCAATGGGACGGCAACTTCCGCTCCGACGGCGCACTGATGCTCGTCTGTTGCGAGCGCGACATCGAGATTGAAGAGTACCGAACTGTCTTGGAAGAGCACATTCGACGCCGTGGTATTTAAGCGAATCGCCCACGTTGCATCATCATCCAGGCCGCCACGCAGAGGGCCAGGGACCATGTAGCCGGTTCGGGCACGGCAGGCACGGGCGAGCGAACGACCTCCACGCCAAAGGCTGCTTTCAAGAGAGCGAAGTCGCTTAAATCGACCGCATTATTTCCGTCGAAATCCCCTTGGGAGAATGTGGCGGGCGACTGGCCGAAGTGTTCCTTGAGGACCGTGAAGTCCGCCAGATCGACGTGGTCATCTTGCGTGGCATCGCCCGGCCAATAATCCGGCACGCGCGTCACGACCACCGAACCGTCGCGTAAAAACGCGGCAAGATCGATGCCGAGCCCAGGAAAGAGCGATAAGTTGTCGAATGAGCCGGCGAGGGAATCGGCAGTTAGCACGTGAAAGATCTCGCCCACGTGGGGAATGAATCCCTCCGATAAACGGACGTCGAACGCACCGGAAAGGAATACATCACCTTCCACATTTAGCAATGGGCTGTCCATTTCGCGGGAAGATCCGCCGATCTCAATTCGCAGCCGACCATTTTCGCCTTGTAGGAGATTACCCTCTAAATCAAGTTCTCCTCCTGGCGTCGCCAGCGAGACGTGCCCCTCATTGATGACCTGCCCGGCAAGGGATGCCACTCCTTCGAGCGGGCCGTGCAATGTGCCACCAGAAAGGATTTGCAAACTGCCCAAAGGTGGCGATGACCCGCCCGCGCTGGGACCGACGCGCAGGCGGCCCTGGTTTACATCGATGGTACCACCGTCGGCTAGCCGCAGTTCCTGTTCCACGCTCGCGCTGCCCCCTTCCGACAGTTCGAGTGTTCCCGCGACATGGGCACTGCCTGTTTGGACCGCGGGGGCGGCGCTCTCGCCGCGAATCCTCAGGTTTCCGCCGCGTCCTATTTGGAGATTACCGGCGATGGTCCAGGTCGAATCATGGACTTCCACGTCGGCGCCGGCGGTCGAAGACGCGCCTTCTTCGGCACCGAGGAAGACATCGCTCGTGAAGACTTGCGCTCCATCGAAGGTTACCTCTGCCGGTCCCTGGCTACCTGCACGAAATTTTTCGACATGGAGCATGGCTCCGTTGCGGAGTGCAAGCCTGCCCTCACCGCCGTTGCCGGTGGCAATGGTAAGCTCTCCGTTCCCCGTGTTGTGCATCACCTGTCCGCCGGTAACGGATAGTTCGCCGGTTCCTCGATCGCCGAGTTTGAGTGTTCCCTGAAAGCGGATTTCCGCTCCGTCCCGCACCGTGGCCATGCCGCTCGAAGCGACTCCCGATCCGATGGCGAGACCATCTCGGGCATCGAGCAGGCCGCCATCTGCTAGCCACAACTCTCCCGTTCCCAAACGTCCGATTTCAATCAGTCCATTCGACGAAAACAGCGAGCCCGGCCCTCGAATCGCCAATTCCCCATGCCCGCCCGAAAGATGGCCCAGGGAGATCACGCCGTTCGTTCCTGCAGCGCTGAGCAATTGGCCACCTTCGAGCACCTGCAAAATGCCCTGGCCTAAAACGCCCACATGCAGCGGGCCGTGATGCTCGAAGCGCGAGGAAATAGTCTCCGGACCCTGCTCCGCCGAGCCCGAAACGGTAATTGATGACACGCTGCCTTCCAGATTCCCCACGCGGGTCTCTCCTTGGACTTCGACATGGCCGCCTTCACGAATCGTGAGCACCGCCGATCCGCGATTTCCCACACGGAGGTTGGCATGGAGATCCCAGGTGGAATCGTTTCCAGCCACTGCCACGGAAGCAATAGAGTCATCCGTCGAGGCAAGCACCACATTGCCGTCGGTTTCCAACAAACCACCGTCGAGTACGTTGATTTGTCCGACGCTGCCGGCGGCGAACGCCACATTGAGGGTCCCTTCGGTGATGAATTCCGCGCCGGGACCGCCGATGTTTATGGTGCCCGTCGAACCGGAACCGAAACCTAAATTGACGGAGGGTGTTCCCGAGTTGGAGTGAACACGGACGCTTCCTTCCTCGGCAACCAACAACGTGCCATCACCATGGGCGCCCGCAACGTTGCGGCCGATATCGAGCCGTCGTCCCACGGCGAGCGAACCACCTGCACTGACTCGCGTCGTGGCACCCTCGGGTCCACCGATGAGAAAGGCGGAAGCGGGTGACTCCATGTCGGTGGTGTAAGTTCCCTTAAAAGTGACGTCTCCCCGCTCCACGGCGATGAGCCTCGCCGTGCCGCCACCGGCCACGATGACTGGTTCCGGCAGGCGAAAGAAGGCCAAGGAAGCGGCGTCCGGAGGGCCATCAGTGGGCAGCCAGTTTTCGGCCACGTCCCAGCGTGCAGATCCGTTTACGGGTCCGTTCCAATCAAAATCACTTCCCCGCAAGCGCGGACCGTGAATGGCCACGAGGCTGGCGGCCAACGTCCACCTTGCAATCCATCGCGCGCACACCTTGGACACCAGAATCATGCGTTCCATGCCAGGCTTTCAACGGAGTCGCGCGATATGCGTGGGGAATGCCGCCGCTCAGACAAAGCGGCCAGTTCGATCGTAGTTGACAGCCAAACGTGCCGCAATCGACGCAAGTCCAGACGACCGTGATTCATTGAGGGAGAAAACCCCTCAAGAACGCCTTCCGTGCCAAGATTTCACACGCGCAATTCCCCACGAAGTACGGTGACGGCTTGCCCTGAAACATCTACCCGATCGCCCCGCAAATGGATCCCGACCGAGCCGCCCCGCCGAGATAATTGCTGCGCGGAAAGTGTCTCCTTCCCCAGTTTTTCACCCCAGATCAACGCTAGTCCACAGTGGGCGGATCCCGTGACGGGATCTTCATCAATTCCGTGGTTCGGCGCGAAGAACCGCGAGACGAAATCGGCCTCCTCGGCGTCCGCCTTCGCCGTGACACAGACCGCCGGCGTTCCAAGCTCTCGTAAGCGTCGAAAATCGGGAGTCACGGCCCGTATTTCGGCTTCGAGTTCCAAAAGAATAAAGACGTATCCCAAGCGTGACATAAACGCTTCACTCACCGTGACGCCGAGTGCTTCCTGTAGTTCTCGCGGAGTGTCATACGGCTCGCAGGGATCCGCCGGAAAATCCATGAGGATTTTTCCATCTTTCCAGCGAATGGGTAACAGCCCAGCCGGTGAGCGGAAATTGATCGCCGAATCATGCGGTATTCCTTCTTCTTGCCACAACACGTGCGCCGCGGCGAGCGTGGCATGCCCACACAGTGGAACCTCGATCGTCGGCGTGAAATAGCGGATTTTCCAATCACCGTTCGCGGGCGCCAAAAAAGCCGTCTCGGAGAGATTCATTTCCGCCGCTAGGCTTTGCATCCATTCCTTGGGGCGTTCCGCTGACAACAGGCAGATGGCGGCGGGGTTCCCATGAAATTCAACGTCCGTAAATGAATCGACTTGGTAAATCGTCGCGGCTGGGCCAGGCATGGGTGTTCCTCTCCCGAACGTGGATGGGTTTCTCACAATAGTCATGTCTGGGACTCAGGACGTTTCTCTTGAGCGGGAGGTTCACCTCATGAACACGACATCTGCCCCCTAACCCGCCGAAAATAGACACAAGTAATTTTTCTTGAACGCGGCAAGAGAAAGCAAAAAACTCGAACTTTTTGTTTGTGACAGCGGTAGATGCTCAGTAAACTGCCTGATGTATAAATTGGATTTTTTCGGATTTTTCATTTTGCATAAACTTCGCCGATCGCTTGTTCCCACCTTACCTTTTTGGCCACACGGCCCGGGAGTCCTCGCCATGTCACGCACGCCTCGCCCCACAAAGCTGCGGATGGAGCCCCTGGAGACCCGTACTTTGCTAGCCATCGATGTGGTGGCGTCCGTTCCGGCCGCCATGCCTCTGCCGGGGGATACCAATGGGGATGACGTCGTCGATTTGAGAGACTTCCAGTCCGTGAAGGACCATTTCGGCGAAGCCGGCGGCAGGAGCGAAGGGGACTTCAACGGTGACGGCAAAGTCGATCTAGAAGATTTCGAGATTCTGAAGTCGTATTTCGGCACGGAACGGGTCGTGGGGGACGTGGATCTGGACGGCGTGTTGGATGAGGACGACCTTATCGAGTTTGCCGACACGTTTGGCAGTACCTCGGCGGATATCAACACGGATTTGGATGGGGATCGGGACGTCGATCTAAATGACTTGGCGGTGCTCAAGCAGAGCATGCAGCAAAACTTTGACTTCGATGGCGCTCGCCAACGTGCTTTCGAGCACGCGATCTTCTCGGCAGGACAGCCCTTCACGCCGCCTCCGGATGGGCCCGATGTCCCCACGCAAAAGCTAGATCAGGCGATCAGGGCGTTAGTTAAAACGAACCAGACGACCGAATTCTACGACGCCGCGATCGACGAAGTGTTTGAGGCCCTTTTCACGAGCAATTTGGTCCCCTTGCCCACGCAAGACGTACCGGAAACGCAGGACTTTTTTGAAGACCACTTGCCGAAAATTGAGGAGGCCATCGAAGCCCTGGGTTTGCACGTGGACCGGTCCGCTCGGGGCACGCCGGAGAGCAAGGAGTTAGCGCTTGAAGCGCGGAATATGTTGCAACTCTACTCCGAGGCGGTCCAGGTCATCGCGGATCAGACCGGAGGGTGCAACGCGGAAAATCTTCAGGGCAATGGCTGTGGTTTGCTGCTTGAACTGGATGAAGCGGGGGATGTCGTGGATCCCGTGAGTGATCATCTGGCCCAAGATGACACGCCGGCGGGCGCGAATATTCACTTGACCGGGCTTGGAGCCCGATTCGTCCGGGGACCGTTTCCCTTCTTCCGCCGCGCAGCCTTTGACGGTGGAACCGAGGTGACCGTGGTGACCGACGCGCTGGCCGATGGCGAAGCCGCCGTGGTGCTCAAGGAGATTCGCGGTGTCGTGGCGGTGGTACGTCCTATCGTCATTCCTATCTGGGTGGAACCGTGGTACAGCCGGGCACGCATCGTCGGTTTCCGGCGCGTGTGGGTCTGGGAATTCGTGCCTGCTGAATTCATCAAGACGATTAGCCTCGTCAACCAGGGGGGGCAAGTTCGGTCCGATATCGATTCCCAAGTCGTGCTCGATCGCCAACTGATGAATTTCTGGAGATTCCTCCGCTAGCGCGGCTCGTACGACAATTGATTCGATCCAAAGGCCGCCCAGGCCACGTCCGCGTTGCTTGAAATTCCGACGTGTGCCCTTAGGCCATAGTGCTTCGCCACCGTCCCGATTACATTGGCACGCGGGTCCTCGACTTAGGAAGCGGGTAAACAAGCATGCCGTGTCGCGCGTGGCTGGTGCTGGGCACCTTTTGTCTATCGGTGCTGCTGTACGTGGACCGTGTCTGCATTTCCGCCGCCAAGGAGCCCATCGCCCAAGATTTGGGCCTCACCGACAAGGAAATGGGCTGGGTGCTGTCCGCGTTTGCGCTGGGGTATGCCCTCTGTCAGGCACCCGCCGGCATCTTGGCGGACCGCTTCGGGCCTCGCCGCATTTTGACGGCCGTCGTGGTGTTCTGGTCCTTGTTCACCGGTCTCACCGCCGCGGCTTTCAATTATGTCACGATGTTCTTGACCCGCCTCCTGTTCGGGGCGGGAGAGGCGGGCGCGTTTCCCGGTATCGCTCGGGCAACCTTTTCCTGGATTCCCATGCAGGAACGGGGCATCGTGCAGGGCATCAACTTCTCCGGTTCCCGGCTGGGTGCGGCCTTTGCCTTGCCGGCCATGGCGGTGGCCATTGATCAGTTTGGCTGGCGGACCAGTTTCGTGGCACTGATGTTGATCGGCTTCGCCTGGGCCGCATTCTGGTACGCCTGGTTTCGCGATGACCCGGCGGAGCACGGCTCCATTTCGGAAGCAGAATTGGATTACATTCGCCAAAATCGCCAGCAGACGAATACGTTCGAGCAGAATACGCTTGCCGATCAGCCGAAGCCAAGGGACGTGTTCTTGGCTCCACAGGCATGGCTCGTTTCGGCCCAATACTTTTGCAGCAATTTCACATTTTACTTCTGTTTGACGTGGCTCTATCCGCATCTGCGGACAACCTACGAACTCACCTCCATCGAGGCCAGCTTTTACGCGACGGCTCCGTTTTTGGGAGGCGCGGCAGGCAATTGGTTCTCCGGCTGGCTGATCGATCGCATTTATCGTCAGAATCAATGGGTGCGATCACGGCAGCTGCCGGCCATCCTGGGCTTTCTGCTGGCGGCGGTGGGCGTGACCGCCAGCGCCTCGGCGAGTACGGCGGGTATGTCCATCGCCTGGCTCACCGTGGCCATCTTCGGCGCGGACATGACGCTGGCGCCCTCGTGGTCTTTTTGCATCGACGTGGGACGCCGCAGCGCGGGACTGGTCTCCGGCACGATGAACATGGCGGGCAACGTGGGCTCCTTCGTCACCGGGTTGGCGTTCCCTTATCTGGCGGACTGGACTGGCTCCTACACATCGTTCTTTTACGTCGCGGGCGGTTTGAATCTCCTCGCGGTGGGCCTGTGGTGTAGCTTGGATCCTCGCCGTCCCCTGGAGGTGCGCGCGTGAGCCAACGGCGTGGCCTCTGCATCGGCGCCGGTTATTTCGCTCAATTCCATCTCGACGCGTGGCGGCGGTTGGAAGAAGCGGAAATCGTGGCCGTCTGCGACCTCGATGCGGAGAAAGCCGAAACAGCGGCGAAAAAGCACGGCGTCGATCGATGGTTTACCGATGTCGAAAAGGCACTCACGACATGCGACATCGATTTCGTCGATATCATCACGCCACCGGATACCCATCTGCCGCTGGTGGAATTGGCGGCACGGCATGGCTGCCACGTCATCTGTCAAAAGCCGCTGGCGCCCGATTTCGCGACCGCCCGGCAGATCGTGGAACTTGTCGAGAGTTATCCTATCCGGTTCATGGTGCATGAAAACTTCCGCTTTCAACCTTGGCATCGGGAAATCCGCCGCCTGCTGGATGCCAAGGTCTTGGGCGACCGGCTGCACACGCTGACCTTTCGCTCACGGTTTGGTGACGGTTGGGGAAGCGACGCCTATTTGGCGCGCCAGCCGTACTTTCGCGAGATGCCCCGCTTTCTAGTACAGGAAACCGGCGTGCATTTCATCGATACGTTTCGCTATCTGGCGGGAGAAATCGAGGAAGTCTCGGCCATTTTGCGGCGGCTCAATCCTGGCATCCGTGGCGAGGATGCCGGACTGCTGACGTTCCGCTTTCGCGACGGCGACGTCGGGTTGTGGGACGCCAATCGCTACAACGAGGGGCTGGCCGAAAACCCGCGCTACACGTTCGGCGAATTTTTGATCGAAGGCAACGGCGGCACGTTACGCCTTTACGCCGATGGCCGCATGACAATCCAGCCGCTGGGAGCAGCGGAGCGAGACCACCCCTACGAACACTCCCACGAAGGATTTGCCGGAGACTGCGTGCTTGCCACGCAGCGGCATTTCCTGCACGGCCTCGCGGAGGATTCGCCCTTCGAGACCGAAGGCGAGGATTACTTGCGCACTCTGTCGACGGTCGAAGCCGCCTACCAATCGGCGATGGAAAATCGCCCCGTGAAGATTCCGTCAGCAGAGGCAACCAATCCTCCGGAGGTGCGGAAACATGTAGTCGATCTCTCGCTCACCATCGATGACGACTTGCCCGGGGCGGAGATCACGGTCGCCAAAACGCTGGCCCAAGATGGCTGGAACGCCACCACGTTGCGGCTCTATTCCCATTGCGGCACGCACATGGATGCCCCCCGGCATTTTTTGGAAGCGGGTGCGACCATCGACCAGCAGGTGTTGAACATGTGCCAAGGCCCTGCCCGCGTACTGGATTTGACGCCCATCATGCCCCGGGAACTGATCGGCGTGGAGCACCTATCGCGGTGGGAAGCGGTGATCCGACCTGGGGACCGGCTCTTGCTGCGCACCGATTGGTACCTGCGGCTAGGCAGCGACGAATACCGAAACGGCTTGCCCCGTATTTCTCCGGAACTGGCCCGATGGCTGGTGGAGCGCGGCGTCGCGCTGCTGGGAGTGGAACCGCCCTCGGTGGCGGACGTGAACAACATCGATGAATTGACCGAAGTCCACCGAATCCTGCTGTCGGCAGGAATCGTCATCGTGGAGGGGCTGGCTCATCTGGATGCTCTTCGGCAGGATGTGGTGGAATTCATCGCCCTGCCGCTCAAAATCGCGGGCGGCGATGGCTGCCCTGTCCGCGCGATCGCCATCGAACATTCTTGAATCAAATCATTGCCACACAACATGTCCGAACATTCGCAAGCTGGTGTATCACCAAAAACGGATTCCTCGGGGCGAACTTATCGCATCGCCACATTGCCCGGAGATGGCATTGGTCCGGAGGTGATGCGGGCCACAACGGACGTGTTGCAACGCCTGTGCGAGGTCGTTCCTCGGTTGCGGCTGGAGTTTACCCCACACGAAGCGGGAGCTGAGAATTATCGCCGAACCGGAGAGGCGCTGCCACGTGAAGTGTTGGAAGACTCCCGGGCGGCGGATGCCGTGTTGCTGGCCGCCATTGGGCTTCCCGACGTTCGCCGGCCGGATGGCACCGAAGTTCAGCCGGAAATGATGGTCGGTCTGCGGCGGGCTTTGGCGTTGCATTCGGCGGTGCGCCCCATCCGGCTGTATCCTGGAGTTCCTTCTCCCCTGAGGGAGCCGGGAGCCGGGATCGACTTCGTGATCGTGCGGGAAAATCTGGAAGGGCTGTTCGCTTCGTATGGCGGTGGCTGCATCGTCGGGGATCGGGTGGCCACGGACACGCTGGTCGTCACACGGGAAGGAACCGAAAAAGTCGCCGAGTTCGCCTTTCGTCTCGCTGAAAAAAGATCGGGCCGGCCCCGCGATGGGCAGAAGCTCGTGACATGCGTCGATAAAGCGAACGTCTTTCGGAGTCTGGCATTTTTCCGGCAGGTATTCCAGGATGTGGCCGCGCGGTTTCCCAGCATCGCTTCCGAGGCCACCTATGTCGATGCCATGAGCCTCTACATGGTCCAGTGGCCTTGGCAATTCGACGTGGTCGTCACCGAAAATCAATTTGGCGACATTCTTTCCGACCTGGGAGCCGGCTTGGTGGGTGGACTCGGTTTGGCCCCTTCCGCCGAAATCGGAGACGCACACGCACTGTTTCAGCCCTCGCACGGTTCGGCTCCCCAACTCGCTGGCAAAGACGTGGCCAATCCGCTGGCCACGATCCTTTCCGCCGGGATGATGCTCGAGTGGCTTGGAGAACGCCATGGACATCCAGCCGCTTTGACCGCCGCGCGGATTCTGGAAGCCGCCGTGGAACAAACCTTGTTGGATGGTACCGGCAAAACGGCCGACCTTGGCGGAACCGCGTCCACCAGCCAGGCCGCCGTGGCAGTCGCGAACGCCTTGCCTCGCGTGCCACCCGATGCATTTCGCCAAGCGTAAATACGCGACACGCGGGCTACGATTTCCGCTACAATCAGCCTGAGATGTAATTCGAAACGGCATGCCGCGCACGCGAACTTGCGTAGCTCACAAACCCGAGGAGGAATGGTTTGCCGGGCGAGGAAAGCCACTCCATCGTCGAACTGGAAAACGTCACGAAGTCCTATCCGGGCCATTCGCACGTTGTGAACCGCGTGAGTCTGAGCGTGCCGCGCGGCCGAACCGCCGTGTTGTTGGGGCCCTCCGGTTGCGGCAAGACGACCACGCTGCGGATGATCAACCGCCTGGTCGAACCGGACGCGGGCGAAGTGCGCGTGCGGGGAACGCCAATTCGGCGGCAAAGCTCCGAAACACTCCGCCGCTCCATCGGTTATGTCATCCAGCAGGCGGGCCTGTTTCCGCATTGGACCGTCGCGGAGAATGTGGCCACGGTGCCGCGCCTGCTCGGCTGGAAACGGGACACGATTCAGCGCCGCGTGCAGGAAGTCCTCGAATTGGTGGGATTGAAACCGACGACCTTCGGCCCTCGCAAGCCGGGACAGCTTTCCGGAGGCCAGCAACAGCGGGTCGGCGTGGCAAGGGCTCTGGCCGGCGATCCGGACTTGCTGCTGATGGACGAGCCGTTTGGAGCCCTTGACCCCATCACTCGAGAAGAACTGCATGTGGAATTCCAAAGGTTGCAGCGGCGCTTGCACAAAACCGTGGTAATGGTCACCCACGATATGCAGGAAGCAGCCAAGCTCGCCGACCGCATCTTTCTGATGGATCGAGGATCCGTGGCTCAAAGCGGCCCGATTGCCGACTTCCTGTTGCGTCCCGCCAGCAACTTCGTGCGCGACTTCTTCGCGCCACATCGTGCCAGCCTGTTGTTGCATTCGGTTCCGCTGGAAGCATTGCTCGCGGACCTGAAGCCGGTCGCCAACATTGACGGATCCGCCGTGGAGGTGGACGCGAGCCAAGTGACCTGGAATGTGCTCGGCACTTGCCTGAGCCAGACTTCCGCCGGCTGGCTCCGTGTCCCGGAAGATCGCTATTACCGCGCGGGCGAAGTCCAAGAAGTATTAAGGAAAGAAATCGGCATCGGATGATCCATACCGCTAGCGGCAAATTCAGGCAGCGACTTGCGGAGCTTCATCCTCGTCGCCTCGGTGGATGTGTGTTGGGGGCCTTGGTCGTCCTCGCTTGTTGCACAACCGCGGCGTGGGGACAACAGGTCCCTCCCGTCAGCGTCACGCAAAAACTGCAAGAAGCCTGGGAGCGGAACCAGACATCGTTCGCCTCGCAAACAGGGCAGTTTCTGTCCCTCGCCGCGCAAGGAGTCGGTATCGCCCTGTTGATCGGCATTCCTCTCGGCGTGGCGCTGACCCGTGTGCGGCGTTTTGCCACGCCGTCGCTATCCGTGTTGGCGGTCGTGCAGACGATTCCCAGCTTGGCGCTGTTGGGCTTGCTGATTCCCTTGGTGGGAATTGGCCGGCCGCCGACGCTCATCGCCACCGTGCTGTATAGTCTGCTGCCGGTTGTCATGAATACCTATGTCGGCATCGTGCAAGTGTCCCCCTCGATCCGGGATGCCGCCCGAGGCATGGGCATGACGAACCTGCAAATCCTCTACAACGTGGAACTTCCTTTGGCCTTGCCCACGTTGCTGGCAGGCATTCGCACGGGCGTAGTGTATGCCATGGGAGTGATCACCGTGTGCGCGCTGGCCGGCGCCGGCGGCTTGGGGGATTACATCGCGCGGGGCCTCTCACGCGGAGACCATGGCCTCGTCCTGCTTGGCGCGCTCCCCATTTTGGCGCTGACTCTGGCGGCTTTCTGGGGGTTGGGGCTGGTCGCGAAGTTGGCGGAAAAAAATCCGAAGATCGGGCTCGCCAGTGGAGGAATATTGTCGCTAGCCCTGGCCGGTTTCGCGGCCTGGGAGACCTTTCGGCCCGCGTCCGCGGACACCGACCTCGTGATCGGCAGCAAGAATTTCACGGAGAATGTCATTCTCGCCGAAATCATGCGACAGATGATCGAATCGCACACGGACTTGCGCTGCCAAACCCGCTATGGCCTGGGAAGTAACCTGGCTTATCTCTCGCTCAAGTCGGGCGATTTGCAGCTCTACCCGGAATACACGGGAACCTTGCTGACCGCCGTGGACGCTCTAAATCGCGACATTCCGGAGGACAAATCCAGCATTACCAAGCTAGTACGAGAGGAGATGCGGCAAAATTTCGACATGGTGTTGCTACCCGAATTTGGTCTCAACAACACGTACGCCATCGCGGTTTCCCAAGACACCGCCCGCGAATACAACCTGCGGACCATTGGTGACCTGGCTCGCGCTCCGCGACTGAAGATCGTGGTCTCCGATGAGTTTCTGGATCGTCCCGACGGATGGCCCGGGCTGGCGGAGACGTATGGGCTCGAGGAGTTGCCCCTTCCCACCACGATGACGCCGGAACTGATGTACGAGGCCATGCGCTCGGGCCAGGCGGAGGTTTGCAGCGGGTTTGCCACGGATTGGCAAATCGAAGCCTATGACCTGTTCGTGCTGGAGGACGACCGGGAGTATTTCCCGAGTTACCATGCGGCGCCGCTGGTAGCCGGTTCAGCCCTCGAGCGATTTCCGCAAATCCGCGACGCGCTCGCCCCGCTGGCGGGAAAAATTGACGACAACATCATCCGCCAGCTCAACCGCCGAGTGGCTCAGGAACGCCAACAGGAACGCCAGGTCGCCCGCGAATTCTTGCAGCGATTGGAGCTTCTGCCAAGCACTCGAGAGTGACGTGGAAATTTCAAAGATGGTCCTCACGACGACGCGCGGTTGACGAGTGAGTTGCCTCGACGCGCAGCCGACCGGCATAATGCGGCCTCACGGCTGATTACGACGACTTTCCAGGACAGTCCAATGAAACTCCGGACGTTGACATGGATCACCTTTTGCGGCGTGGTCACGGCTTGCGAACTGCTAACCGCCGCGACATTGCGTGGCCGTGTAGTCGATGCGGATTCTGGGGAGACGCTCGCGGCCAGGGTGTATCTTTACAATTCGGCCGGGAAGCATTTTCATGTGCAGTCCTCCGGGGGCACGGCCATTCCGTATGACGTGAAGCGGAGCGACGCCAGCTTCGAGATTCACACCACCGTCTCGGCCGACCCGTTTCAGGCGGAGTTGCCCGAGGGCGAGTACACGCTGCTGGTGGAAAAAGGGAAAGAGTACTTTCCCGCATCGCGCGAATTCATCCTTGACCTAGCCGGAAAACACTCGGAAACGATCCGGCTACAGCGCTGGGCGAACATGGCCCGCCAAGGTTGGTACAGCGGCGAGACGCATGTGCATCGCGAAGTCGCGGAGCTGCCGACGTTGCAGTTGGCCGAAGACTTGAACGTCGCTTTTCCGCTCACGGCGTGGGTCACCGATTCGGAGCATACGCCGGCCAAGCAGAACAAAAATACGCAACGCGTGCCGCCGCCCGAGTTGGTCCGGATCGACCCCACACACGTGTTTTGGCCGGTCAACACCGAATACGAAATCTTCACCGTGCGCGGCCGCCGGCACACATTGGGCGCGGTTTTCGTTTTGAATCATCGCACGCCTCTGCAATTGGCGGCTCCACCGGTGGGACCGATCGCGGCGGAAGCACGGAGCCAAGGAGCCTTCCTCGAACTCGACAAGCACAATTGGCCCTGGTCCATGATGCTCGTACCGCAAATGCAGGTCGAGCTGTTTGAATTGGCAAATAATCATCTGTGGCGCACCAGCTTCCACTTCACCGGCTGGTATCCCGAATATGTGGCGCCATATATGCTGGTCGAGATGTCCGAGGGCCAATTCACTGAACGGGGTTGGATCGATTTCGGTTTTCAGAACTATTACGCCTTGCTGAATAGTGGATTCCGCATGCAGCCCACGGCGGGGACCGCGTCGGGCGTTCATCCGGTGCCGTTCGGCTACGGTCGGGTCTATGTGAAGCTCGACGGCGATTTCACGTACGAGAAATGGGTCAACGGTCTGCTCGCCGGGAACAGTTTCGTCACGACCGGTCCCCTGCTCACGGTCGACACGGAGCATGCCGGTGAAAACGAAGTCCGAGTGCGCGGCAAACTGGAATCGGCGACGGAGCCAGATTCACTGGAGATCATCGTGAATGGCCACATCGTGGAACAGATCGACACGGACGCGCAGCGCGGTGAGCATGGGCAATTCGTACTGAACTTCGCCACTTCAGCCCGATTGGAGGGCACCTCGTGGCTGGCGGTGCGAGCCTACGCCAAACGAGAAGGGAATCGCGTCAGCTTCGCACACACTGCCCCGGCTCATTTTCGCGTCGAAGGAAAGCCGTTGCGGCCGAGTCGCGAGGAGCGCGATTACCTGGCACGGCGAGTACGGAACGAACTGGCCCGCCACCGCGAAGTCCTTCCGCGGGAAGCTTTGAACGAGTACGAAGATGCGTTGCGACATTTCGAATCGATCCCTGTCCATGATTGAGGGGCGAGGCTGTTCGCGACGCCCAAGCCCAAGTAGCATGGCCCTGCCGACGGATTATCTGGGCCGGTGCAAACCTAGGGAATAAATGACAAATTGCGATGAACGCAAACGATACCCCGTCTAACCCGATGTTTCACGAAAGGTCCATGCCATGAATCGCCCGCTTCTTTTCGCCGTCCTGGCGGTAACTTCTTCGTTTTCTTTCGCGTCCGCCCAAGAACCGCCGGTTGTCCCGACTCCTCCACTACAAAAGGAACACGCCTGGTTACTACAGTTCACCGGTCAATGGACTGTGCTCAACAAAGCCCAAATGCAATTGGACCAACCGGCGATGGAATGCACCGGCTCCATGAAGTCACGCATGCTCGGCGGTCTGTGGGTCGTGAACGAGATGGAGGTTCACATGATGGGGAACACCGTGTATGGCCTTCAGACGATTGGCTATGATCCCGTGAAGGAAAAGTATGTGGGCACCTGGATTGATTCAGGGATGAATCACATGTGGCACTACGAAGGCGCAGTAGACGATTCCGGCAAGAAGCTCACGCTTTCGGCGGAAGGTCCTAACCTGCTGACCGAGGGGAAGCTCGCCAAGTACCGGGACAGCTACGAGTTCCAGACGCCAGATTTGATCATTGCCACCTCTGAGATGGAGGATGAGCATGGCGAATGGATCACGTTCATGACGGGCGAGTTGCGCCGCGAAAAATAGGCTTCTCCATCGGCGCAAGCGAACTGGCCGAACCTCTCGTTCCCGCGGTGTCTCTTCAAACAACGAGTAGCGGTGAGACCTTTCATCCCCACCGTTCGCCTTCTGCTGACTGGCATCGCGGAACGTTACCATCGGCAGCCGCAACGGGAGTTGTGCCGCAAATCAACGAATCGTTGGCCTTGATTCTGGAGATCTTTTGAACACGTCTGCTACCACCGATACCGTCACCGAACCGCAGGGCCTGGCCGCGACCTACTGGCCGGATGCATCCCTTCTAGGGGTCGCGCTCATTTGGGGCATCAATATCCCCATCATGAAGAACGGGCTCGACCAGATCGACATCTTCGTGTTCAACGCGGTTCGGCTGGCCATCTCCGCCGCCGTGTTGGCCTTATTCGCCTGGCAGGAACGGAGGCGAAGTCGCACATCCGTAGGTGGAATCTCCGTCTCCCAACTGCTGGTCTACGCCGTGATGGTTTCCGCCGCGTATCAGTTGCTGTTTCTCCTGGGGATTGCGCGAACCACGTCCGGCAACACGGCACTGATTATCGCCACCGTCCCCATGTGGACGGCGCTGTTGGCCCGTATCTTTTTAGGTGAGAAATTGCGGCGAATAGCCTGGTGGGGGCTCTCGGTGGCACTGGCCGGCACGGTCATCGTCGCGCTGCAGAGAAGCGATCTCGCGACCGGCAGGGAACATCTGCTGGGCAATTTCATCGTCCTCGGAGCGGCGCTCATGTGGTCTGGCGGTACGGTCTACAGCCGCACATTGCTCGCGAAAATATCACCCGTGAGGCTTTCCGCCGCGGCGGCCGCGTTGGCCCTGCCCCTGCATGTCCTGTTCGCGGCGGGCCGATACGAAAGCAGCCTGCCGGCGCTGCGTTCGCTCGAACTCTGGGGGATTATCATCTACTCTGGAGTGTTTTCCACCGGCCTGGCCCTGCCCATGTGGAATCTGGGAGTGCGGCATGCCGGCGCGGCCCACGCGGCCGTGATTCAGAACTTGATTCCGCTGATCGCGATCGTGGCGGCGTGGCTGACGCGAGGAGAATCGGCCACGGCGGCTCAGCTTTTCGGCGGAGCCTTGATCCTGGGCGGGCTGGTCACCATGCGGCTTGGTCGGCAGAGGACGCCGAGACGCGGTGGTGGTTGATGCCCCAAAAAGAACAATTCGATTGTGACATTTGTTTCACTACAAGCCTGATTCCAGGGAACACACTTCCATGATCACGGATTGCCAAATCGCTGATTTGTTTCAGCATCCGGACCACATCCCGCTCGTGGCCCAATGGATCTACGATGAGTTTTGGGCGGACAAGGAGGCTTTCACTCCCGAAGCGTTGGCGGGACTGTTGCGGACGGCGACCGATCCACGGGAGGTGCCGCTTTCGTTGCTCGCTTTTGACGGCGACCAGCCGGTGGGGACGGTGAACCTCATCGAGAACGATGATGAAAACCGCCCGCACTTGCGGCCTTGGCTCGCCGCGTTGTACGTGCTGCCGGAATGTCGGAATCGAGGCGTGGGGTCCCAGCTTGTGCGGGCCTTAAAGGGGCGAGCCGACGCCATGGGAATCGACAACTTGTATCTGGGCACGGATAACCCTGGCTTCTACGAACGGCTGGGCGCTCAGGCGCACGAGCAACTTGCCGAGGATTTCTGCATCATGCGGCTTTCCACGGGTTGAGACTCTCACGCGTGGATCGAGCTATGTTGACGACTTTTTAAATCGGAAGCCGGTAAGACAAGTCGCCCCAGTTTTTGGCGGGTTGGCGGATACGGGAATCGGCGTAAAAAGTCTCCCGCGCTGTTTTGGGTCTGCTTGCACCTGTCGTACGCGTTCGGCCGTTTTCACGGCTCATTCCGACAAGATTCGAGAAACCACCTTTTGAGGGCCGACAAGAAGACTGGTAGCACGTCCCGAATCGGCCTGGCCAGACTTTCGCTTTTGATTGGCTTCTGTATTGATAATTTCGCGATCGTCACCAGACGTTGCGACGCGCATAAATGAATCAACATGAACTTTGGCCCAGATTGCGCTCAAGTGCTGCATTCGATCTCGATTCCGCGGTCCTTCAGGCCGGGGCGCGACCTGAGCGGGGCAAGCGGCTTGGGGAAACCTCTTCGCCAAGATTGCCTTTTTTAGGGGCACGAGAATTGTCATATAGGCATGAGATGGGTGCGTGCGACCGTCGGCTGCCCCTGGTACGTTTTCGCCAGCAAAAGAAAGCCGCTATAATCCTAAAAACACCCCACCGCCGGTTGGATCTCCACGAGAGAAGGGGCTCTCTGCAGCCGGTCGATCACCAGGGGCTCCAGATTTCAATCTGGTGCGAATCGTTGACTGCGGGAGTATTTTGAACGTGCATGACAACCACATCATGGGGTCCTTTTTTGCGCCGCCGAATCTCGTGGACCTTGTGCGGCATCGGGCTCGGCATCAGGCTGATGATTTGGCCTTTCTCTTCTTGGCGGATGGGGAAACTGACGAACGTCCACTGACTTATCGCGAACTGGACGAGCGGGCTTCCGCTATCGCCGCCGAGCTGCAAGTGAAGGGTTTTTCGGGTGAACGGGCGCTGCTGCTCTATCCGGCAGGACTGGATTTCATTACCGCCTTTTTTGGCTGTCTGTACGCTGGGGCGGTCGCCGTGCCCGCTTATCCGCCGCGCCGAAACCGGTCCGTCTCCCGGATCGAGGCCATCGTGGAGGACGCCCAACCCAAACTCGCCATGACGACTTCCGACGTCTTGGATCGAGTGCGGGAAACGATCGCGGAAACGGATTCTCTGCGGGCGTTGCACTGGGAAACCACGGACACGGTTTCCGAGGAAAGCTCGGCGAAGTGGAGTGATCCCAACGTTGAACAGGAGACCTTGGCTTTTTTGCAGTACACATCAGGCTCTACCGGCACGCCCAAGGGCGTGATGCTGAGCCACGGCAACTTGATCCACAACTCGGCCTTGATCTCGTATGCGTTCGAGCACACTCGTTCCCGCTCAGGAGTTTTTTGGCTTCCCAGCTATCACGACATGGGTTTGATCGGCGGGATTTTGCAACCGCTGTATGTGGGGCGGCCCAATGTACTGATGTCCCCCATGGCGTTCCTGCAGAAGCCGCTACGTTGGCTGCGGGCGATCTCTCGGTATCGCGGCTCCACCAGCGGCGGCCCCAACTTTGCCTACGATCTGTGCGTGGAAAAGATTACGCCGGAACAACGCGAGACCTTGGACTTGAGTTGTTGGAAGGTCGCTTTCAACGGGGCTGAACCGGTTCGACCAGAAACCTTGGACCGCTTCTCGGCCATGTTTGAGCCTTGCGGTTTTCGCCGCGAAGCTTTTTATCCGTGCTATGGCCTGGCGGAATCGACGCTGATTGTCTCCGGGGGTCTGGTGGCGGAACCGCCGGTGACGGAGATCCTTCACGCCCCTTCCCTGGAGGATCACCGCGCCGTTGCCACATCGGCGGAAGACCCGCACGCACGCGGGATTGTCGGTTGCGGCAAGAGTATGTGGGACCAGCGGCTGGAGATCGTGGACCCGGAAACCCAGACGCCATTACTGGAAAACTCGGTCGGCGAGATTTGGGTGTCGAGCCCCAGCGTAGCGACCGGCTATTGGAACCGCCCCGATGAAAGCGAGCGTACTTTCCGCGCGAAGCTCAAAGGCTCGCGGGAGATGTTCCTCCGCACTGGGGATCTTGGATTCATAAGAAACGGAGAGCTCTTCGTCACCGGTCGGTTGAAAGACCTGATCATCGTGAGAGGCCGCAATGTCTATCCGCAAGACGTGGAATGGACGGTAGCCAGGAGCCACGCCGATTTGCGGAGTGATGCCACGGCATGTTTCGCGATCGACGAAAATGGCGAGGAAGGCATCGTCATCGTGCAAGAGGTTGTACGAAGCCGAAAAAGCGATTTCGAACCGCTGTTCGATGCGGTGCGAAGAGCGGTTGGCCTTGAGCATGAATTGTTGCCGTTGGCAATCGTCTTCGTGCAAGCGGGCAGCATTCCCAAGACCTCCAGCGGTAAGATTCAACGCCATGCCTGCAGGGACGGATTCGTCGCAGGCACGCTATCCGAAGTGGCGCGTTGGATTCCCCTCGCACACCAACCGAACGTGGAAACCGCTGCTCGGCAATCCGCCCCACTCCCCAAGGCCGTCGAATCGCCCGAAAACACTCAGCCGCCGCAGGGCCAAACGCTCGCCGTGGCCCCCCATCGAAACGGTATTTCTGCTCACGCGCCGCTCGAAGATTCACGCGAAACGCGGGAGATCGTGGTCGAACACGTCCGCCGTGTGGCCAAGGAACGCGCTCGAGGGTTGACTCTGGAAACACCAATTCCCGAATTGGGGCTCGATTCGCTGGAACGCATGGAGATCGTCGCTTCGCTGGAAGATACGTTCGGCGGACGATTTCCAGAGCAGGTGTTGCATGAAATGCTGACGTGCCGGGATGTGATTGCCGCGGTGGACCGGTATCTGCGTCCCGCGCAAGGGGAGTGCGACGCACCGGGCTCCTCCACGGATCGTGCATTGGGGGCTGAAGCCTATCATTTCGAACAATTTCCCGAATATTTGCGGTTTCGCCGCCTCGTCGACCAATTCGCGCACTTGAACGTTCCCAGCCCCTTCTTTCCGGTGCATGAAGGAATCTCCGGCCATACCGCCCATATCGATGGCACGTCGCTGATCAATTTTTCGAATTTTAACTACGTGGGCATGGCCGGTGACCCCGAAGTGGCCCGTGCCGCCAAGGAGGCCATCGACCGATACGGCACGAGCGCTGCGGCCAGCCGTCTGGTATCGGGTGAAAAGCCGATCCACGGTGAACTGGAACAACGGATCGCCGAATTCTTGGGAACGGAAAGCGCTCTGGTGTTTCCCAGTGGCCACGCCACGAATGAAACCACGCTGGGACACCTGTTCGGTCCCGGCGATCTGATTTTGCATGACGGTCTGGCTCACAACAGCATGTCGCAAGGAGCCAAGCTTTCGGGAGCCCGGGTCCGCCCCTTCGCGCACAATGACTGGGAATACGTGGATGCCTATTTGGCCAAGAACCGAGGCGCGTTCCGCCGCGTGGGGATCGCGCTCGACGCCGTGTACAGCATGGATGGCGACATTGCCGCACTTCCCGGGTTTTTGGAAGTCAAAAAACGTCATCACGCCTTTCTGTATATCGATGAGGCGCATTCCCTGGGGGTGCTTGGCCTGCATGGACGGGGCATCAGCGAACACTTTGGGATCAATCCTCGCGAAGTCGATTTCTGGATGGGCACTCTGAGCAAATCTTTGGGAGCCGCAGGCGGTTATATTGCGGGTCCGGCAAATCTCGTGGAATACCTGAAATTCACCACTCCGGGTTTTGTTTTCGCGACGGCGCTTCCGCCGATGTGTGCCGCAGCCGCCAACATGGCGCTGCGCTTGCTCGAGGAAGAACCGCAACGCGTCGCGCGGCTCGCGGAGAACTCTCGCCGGTTCCTCTCTCTCGCCCGAAAGCAGGGACTGAACACCGGACTCAGTCACGGCACGGCCGTGGTGCCCGTGATCATCGGTGATTCCTTGGGCGCCTTGCAGTCGTCCCATCGATTGCGAATGGCCGGATTCAATGTTCAACCGATCATGTATCCCGCCGTCGGGGAAAATGAAGCCCGCCTGCGGTACTTCATTTCCAGCCTGCACACGACCGAACAGATCGAAGCGGCGGTGAACATGACGGCGGAGATCGTGCGAGAAATCCATCCCACTGCCATGACGAAGTCCAGCCCGCGCAAAGACTCCGTACCAATTACCCCCGGAACTTAACGGCAGAGGACCCACGTAAGAGCCTGGGGACAAACGCCTCGGCATCCGCGAATTTGCGCGTCCAGCGGCTGTGAAACGCCGCTGGACGAAGGTCAGCGAAGGTTTTGTCCGTTGGCTTTAAGCACATTTCCTCATAAGCATGTGGCTGTGTCCGCTTCAAATCCACGAAATTTTGGCGTAAGGTACCGAAGAAGGGTCACCACCAACTCGCATGAGGGTGGCCTGTGTATCGATTCCCATGCGAGTGAACAATTGCACTCCTTTTCTTAACGAGTCTCCCGCTAACGGCGAACCATTTCCCAGCTTGGTGCGTGCCTGGATGGACGGACCTCAGACACTACTTTCCAACGATCTGTCTCACCGCCTGGCGGCCATCGACGTGGGCACCAATAGCTTGCGGCTGATTATTGCCGAGGCTCTGCGGGGTGACGAATATCGCATCCTGGATGAAGAGAAAGAGACCACACGCCTCGGCAAGACCCTAGCCTCCACCGGGGGGCTTGATCCAGCCGCCGTGGAATTGTCCCTCAAGACCTTGGGACGCATGAAACAGATCGCGGATGGCTTTCAGGTGAACGCGCTGCGGACGATTGCCACGTCCGCCGTCCGAGAAGCAACCAATGGCGAGGAATTTCGCCAGCGTGCACGGGAAGAACACGGCATTGAAGTGGAGGTGATTGAGCCGGAAGAGGAGGCGCGGCTAGCTTATTACAGTCTGCAAAAGGCGTTCAACCTCACGGACAAAAACGTGGCACTGGCGGACATCGGCGGCGGCAGCACGGAAGTCGTGCTGGCCAGCAACGGGCTGATCGAATCGATTTATGCGACGAAGCTTGGCGCGGTGCGGCTCAGCGAGCAGTTCGGCTCAGGACAAGGATTGGCCGGTCAAGATTACGAGCGCATGCGAAAGGCCATCGACAAACAACTTCGCCGGAAAATCAAGGATCCCATACTCCTACCGCACTTGCTCTTTGGGTCCGGCGGCACTTTCACCGCGCTCGCCGAGAT
Organism: Pirellulales bacterium; assembly: GCA_028289405.1. Taxonomy (GTDB): domain Bacteria; phylum Planctomycetota; class Planctomycetia; order Pirellulales; family JANQPP01; genus JANQPP01. The sequence continues at coordinate 30,147 of JANQPP010000079.1, read as the reverse complement.
GGTGATGGCCTCCAAGGGACAAGTCGGACTCCCCATTCGTGGTTACGAGGTTTCCCACGCGGAGCTAAGACACCTGCTGGATCACCTCCGCAAGCTTTCCTACAAATCGCGTCGGGCTTTTCCGGGACTCAGTAGCGACCGAGCCGATATTATCGTGGCCGGGTTGGCGATTGTTGACCGTTTGCTGGGCCATTTTCACGTCAATCGCGTCTTGGTTCATAATCGTGGCGTGCACGATGGCCTGCTGCTGACGATGATTCGCACGGCACTTGGTGAAAGCGTGCCGGTGCAGCCTCTCGACGCGGACGCGGAAATCGATTCATTCGCCGCCCGTTGTGGGAGCGATCTTCGCCATGAACACCAAGTGGCACGTCTTGCAGGCATCATTTATCGGCAATTGATTCCCGAATTCGACCTAAACAAAGGGGATGTCCGTCTCTTGGAGGCGGCGGCCAAGCTGCAAGACGTGGGCTACCTGATCAACTACCAACAGCATCACAAACACAGCTACCATTTGATTCTCAACAGCGGGCTCCCCGGTTTCCAACCTCGAGAGCTAGCCCTGATCGCCAACGTCGCTCGCTACCATCGCGGAGCCGAACCGAAATCCAAACACGCCAATTTCAAACAGCTTTCGTCGGAGGACAAGGACCGCGTGCGGCGGTTGGCCGCGATACTTCGCATCGCTGGAGGGTTGGACCGCAGCCACAGCCAACAGGTTCATAACATTCGACTGGAGCGGCGCGGTGGCACGCTGGAATTTTTAGTCGAAGCCGACCACTTACCGGAAGTAGATCTTTGGGGTGCCCGCCGCCGCACGAGCTTTTTTGAAAAGGTTTTCAAAACCCCTGTTTCGGTGGAGTGGGACTCTCGTGGCTCGGACCAGAATGGGGAACAAGGCCCCCCTTCCACAGCCATCTCGGTACGCGGCAAAAAATGAGTTCTCGCATGCGTTTCTCCGCATCGCGGCCCCAAATCATGCTGATCGTCGGTATCGCGTTTTGCTCGACGCGGCTTCTGGAAGAGACACCTGCTCGAATTCGTAGTTATGCGTGCGGGCCAGCTTCTTTTGGGATGCCGTGGAAGGCGTGTTTTTCCATGCGCCTTGCCGAAGCGCTCGCACTGCCCGCCGGGTAGGACGCCAAAAAATCGCCGCGAACTGAAGAGTGCGCGACCATGCACTTTGTAGCCGTGGGCGTTGCCGCAACACCAGCCAATACAGACGGTGCGTCGCGTCGTTCCAGCGGGTTTGGAACCACCAGACGCAGGCACTTCCCCGGCTGCCCGTCAGCACGGCGGGCAGTGCCTGCATCGATTGTACCTCGGTAAGCACTTCGTCGAGCCGTTTGGCGAAGCTGGACACCGTGGCAATCGACTGCACATTCCCCTGGGCTTTCCGCGCTCGGACGCCTGTGAGTGGATCGGAGAGCACCTGCCGCAATGCATTCCGCAGGGCTTGCCCGTCGCCACGAGGCACGAGAGTGAGATGTTCGCCATGGACTTCCCTCAGGACGGGAAGCTCATAAGCAATGCACGGTACGCCACAGTAGGCAGCTTCAACGGGCGGATAGCCAAATCCCTCGAAATACGACAGAAATAGCATCAGGGACGACTCTTGAATGCGGCGAAATTTCTCAACGTCCGACAGTTGATACGCGATTTCCAGGCTCGCGCCGTGACGGCGGGCTTGTCGCTGCAACTCAGAGAGGATTTCCGGCTCGATGCCGCCTTGCCCCACGATGAGCAAGAAATGATAGCCGGACACCGCCGGGCAAAACGCCTGGGCGATTTCCGCCGCTCCTTTGTGGCGGCTTTGGGTTCCCATGCGGGTGATGCATACAACCTGCCGCTGGCGGGCCACGCCCGAGAGACCGTCCGCCGCTGTGGCATGGATCGCCGGATAGGCATGGCGAAAAAGGGCATGCTTCGGTGCGTCACGGTAGTACGCTTTCGCATGGCGGGATCCTTCCCGAGTAGAAGAAAGGATCAAGTCACAATACTGGCTCACACGATCCCAGCCTCTCCACAAACGCTCGGAGCGGGTTTCCGGAGAAAGCGAATTGAACCAATTAGGGGATTCAAAATTCAGCAGCGCGAGGCGGGCTCCCCGGCAACGGGCATACAACAAGGCCCGTTCATAGAGCCAAGCCACTTCGCCCATCTGTGGAACGACGATCACCAAATCGCAGGGGCCGCGAGGAAGATCGCGCATGCGGGGAGAGACCCGCAACTTCCATCGCCCGTGAGCTGGCAGATCCGAGAATTCATCATAGAAAACAGGAACATGGTTTGTGCAATACACAACCTCATGCCCTGCCTCCGCCAGCGCCTCGGCCATGATCTGCGCATGATACCGTCCTCCGCTATAGCTTGTGGGACTGTTGCTACCGAGGATAATGATACGCATCAAATGATCCGATTTGAAAAATGTGTTGACGTAAGGGTGTTTCGGGAGTTCATTTCTCCCTGGTGATTTCCAGAAAGGCGACTCCACCCGCTCCGGCGCACTGATCGGCATAGGGAAGAATCGCGGCGTCGCCTTCATGCGTTGTTTGCCATCCCTGGCCTGGTACTGTCTTGTAGATCCATTGACGAACCGAGCAACGGGCCAAAGCTTCACGAAACGCGGAGAGCCGCTCGGCGTCAAAGGTGTAATAGATCGGCGAGCGCACCTGCCCGAAGGTGTACAAATATTCGAAGGGACCGAAAGGCACCGAAACCAATAGGCGCCCACCCGGTTCAAGCAACGGCACGATGCGCCGCGCTCCCTGAATCGCGAATTGTTCGGGATGATCCGGAGGCGTGGAGAATTCTGCCGGCCCGCCGCCGTACCGAGTATTGTCCATGCCGATATGTTCCAGCACGCTGAGGCAGGTCATGCTAGGAAATCGCAACCGTCCCTCAAGGTCGTGCTTTCGGATATCGGCGATCACATAAGCTATGTTGCTCTCGAATTGAAGGGGTTCGACAGCCGGGTTAAGGAACCACAACATCCCCACGCGGGAGCTGAGATGCTTGGCCATCAGCGGGTGATTGAGCACGCAGCCCACGTCCATGATGTCTGTGGAAGTGGTCATGCCCTGTTCCAATAGCCAAGCCACGGTGAAGGGGTATTCCACGATCCGTTCATCGAAGGCGGCCAGATCTGGCCGATTCCAAAGGTCGGCTGGCAAACTGTTTTCGGAAAGTACTCGCTGTAACAATTCTTCAACGGCCGCGTCTCTCTCTCGGAGGTAATCACGCCGTAGCCCCTTGAGTTGCCCGCCCGCGAATCGCCGGTGCAGTGCGTCGGGGAGGTCTGGAACCAGGGGCATCTGTGCTACCCCAGCCGAGATTCCCAGCCGCCGCAAGATCCGCCGTGGCGTGACGTCCAACATCGATCCCAATGAAGCATTCATGTCGATTCCAACGCAAAAAAGGGCAATCAGCGTGTGGCAACAGGAGTGACAACGGCGACATCAGGCGGCGCGGATCATCTCCGGACTCTCCGATTGGATAGACCTCGAAAACGACACCACTTCATCACGAACCACTTCGAGAAATTGCCGCCCATGGCGACGGTCCGGTTCGAGATAATTCCCCTCGGCCCATTCGTTCCAGGACTTCACGAAAACGATCCGTCGCAAAGCGGGGCGGTCACGGATCTTTTCCAGAACGTTCCGTACATGTTGTCGAAACAGTTCGGGCGTCGCTCCCGTGAGGATGGTCGCCCGACGTCCGCACCGCGGCGAATTGTCCCAGCGGGGCACGATGCTCGGATAGTGGTTTTCGCGGTCGCATGCGGGGCCATGCAAAAAGGGCAACGCGTCTCGATATCGATAGACATGAAGCGGGCGGCGGCGGATTCGGGCCATTTTGCGCCCGGGCCATGTGGCGGGCCGCTCAGCCTTCATGATGCTTTGGTGCGCATACGTGGAAGCATCGAAGCCCTTCCGGGCGGGATCCCAATTCTCCGGGCAATACCCGACCAAATGCAGCCCCGACAACCCCGCCTCTTTGGCCCACTGGCGAAACAGCGCCACGAAATTGGGCAGGTCGGGAATCTGCTCGGGACGAAACACCAGCAGCAACGGCTTCTCCTCGACCCGCAGGTATCGGGGATCTTGGAAGGCTCGCAGCAAATACTCGAAGTGTCGCCGGTAATCTTCCTCTCCAGGATATGTCTGCTCCATCAAGATGCGGTGCGGCGCGCCGTGCCAAACGCCAGACCACGTTTCGTTGGCCCAGCCTAGGCAGAAAGGAAAGTCGGGCTGCCCGCTGGAAAGCACCTCGTCGAAGGGGCGCTCCAGCAACCGTCGCCCGGCGAACCAGTAGTGCCAATAGCAGAACGCCGAGATTCCATGTTGGCGGGCCAATTCGGCTTGGGCATTTCGAGTCTCCGGCAGTCGCAGGTCGTAGAAACCCAGCTCTCCGGGCAGTTGCGGCTGTTCATGCCCCCGGAATAATGATCGTGCCCGCGCGACGTTCGTCCATTCAGAAAACCCAGGCCCCCACCACCTGTCATTCTCCGGTATCGGATGGAATTGCGGCAGGTAGTTGGCGATCAGCGTGACAGCGGACGAGGTTGGGGAATTCGCCATCGATCCTTCCATGGATGAGCGTCCGTGATAGTAGAAATATCGTTTGATTTCAGGCGGCCATGCGCCGCGATTCCAAAAATGTGTCCAGCAGTGTCAATAACGGCGCGGCGACGTTTTCCACGTCGTACAACGCTTTGGCTTTTTGCCGTGCCTGTTCACCCAATTGGCTGCGGAGGTCCGGATCCGTGACCAAGTGCGCCAGCACGCCAGCCGCGTCCTCGACGTCGAAGTCGGGGATCAGGCAGCCGCAAGTGTCGTCCACGAATTCTCGGGAACCTCCCGAATCGGCGAAGGCAATTGTCGGCACGCCCAGGAGCGCGGTCTCCAAGTTAACACGGGGGAACGGGTCCCAACGCGACGCCATGAGATGCGCGTAAAAACAACGCATGTAAGGATAGGGGTTCGTCCGCCCGCCAAGAAACTGCATGCGTGTCCCGAGTCCGGCTCGCTCGACTTCCTGGCGAGCCCATTCCAAATCGGAGCCGCCTCCCACCCATACGAAGCGCGGACGATCCCGTTCATCCACGTTATTCAGGACCCGTTTGCCGATCTCCAGGAACAGATCCGCTCCCTTGCGGGAGTTGACCGTGCCGACCGCCCCCACGAGCGGTTCATGCGGAGCTGCCCCCAGTTCCTCACGAATCTTGTTGCGGGAGATACTCCCCGCCGACTGCTCTATGCCCTCGGTATCGAGTGCCACGGGAGCAAGGCACGTTCGATCGGGCGGCACTCTCAATTGTTTCAGCAATTCTGAGCGAACCGCTTCCGAGACGGCCAGAAACAGACTCACGCGCTGCTCTAGGAATTTGCGATGTTCCCCGATGGCCGCCTCCAGAATCGGGCCAAGCTCCCGCACATGGACCACGATGGGGCATGATGGATCCAATTCCTTCAAGCAGCGGGCCGTCACGATGGTGTTGGCGTAAACCAAGTCCGGGCCCCAGGCGTTTCCATGTTCCCGCAATTTCCTCCAGGCCAGGGCCGCTTCGCCCCGCCCCCATTTTTGACTCCAGTAGTCCGAGCCAATTTTGAAAGCTTGACGCGGATGCCCACCGGCGAGCGAACGGATCATGGCCCACCAGGGCAAACTCGTCGTGGTGCCCGCGTCCCAATCCCGGGGAAGAACCACGGTGGGCATCTCATATTGAAACGGTGCCAGATTCGGGCCGTCCCGCAAGACCCACATCCGCGTGTCCCAGGACCGCTGCCGACGAAAGTAGCGGACCAGTGTCGCCAGACTGATCGGGGCTCCGGAAAAGTCGGCGGCGTGGGAGATGAACAGGATTCTTTTCATGGTGCCATCTCACGCTGGCATAAGCTAGGGCGGTAACGCGTTCTATTTAAACGCCCGGAGAGAAAACCTCACGGTGTCCACGAATGTTGGCGTCCTTCGCCGGCCAAACGCCGCTGGACGAATCCGTGCGACGATATGATTCGTTGGGCGCAAAAAGATCGGCATACGAAACGCGAGGGAACACCTCCAATCGGCTATGCAGTCCCGCGTTCCACACCCGGCGGTCGTGCCGTTCAAAGACTTCCCGGGCTTTGGCATACGCGGCATCTTGTAGCCTCACGTGTGGCACGCCGATGAGGTCGCCGATTTGGTAATAATTGGGATCCACGTGGCATTGCCGCACAAGGTGGTAGTTCTCGGACGTGACGCGAATTTTCCCTGGCGGAAACAGTTCCGGCAGTTTCCCGTAATTGTGGTCTACTCCGAGCAGAATCACCGGATCGCAGCCCAGATGAAAGGCGAGTTGTAGCGCAATGTACGTCACCGTGGAACCCAAGTAGACGATCTCGGCGAAGTCCTCGCTGAAACACGGCGCCATCTCAGACCAGTACTCCGGCGTGCTGATCCGGGCATTCATGAAATAAGTGTCGCGGTCGGCGGCGAAGGCATAGGCGTTGTACAGCGCCGCCAGCTTGATCGGCCCGCGTACGCGGTGGATGTCCGGTCCCCGCAGTTCGGTCTGCTCTAGGTCCTCGAACAATAGGTAGTTCGTATGAAATCCCCACCGTGCGAACTGCTTGTAGATGCCGTTGCTGCCGATCGTGATTTCGTTCCGTAGAGGAGACAGATCCATGTCGGCCAGGCTCGGTCCATTCCCCAGGATAAAACATCGCTGGCCTTGGAACTTGTTCCGCCAACTCCACATCCGACGTTTGTAACCGTCACGTCGGATGATTCGCAGGCCACGGCGGAGGCTGGGGCGCGCGGCCAGCGTATCGAAAAAGCGGTGCCGTGCCCGCAGCAAGCGATAGTAGCCACGAGGCTTTTTGTACCAGGGGAATCCTTCCCGCCAGGCGATCATTGTTTTATCTCGCTTCGAAATTAAGTGCTGGCCGCGAAGTTCGCCTTCGCGGCGCGTTGCATGGCTGGAGGAGGCGCGGCGGACGAATGCACGGCATCCACTTTCTCCTGTGTTTCCGTCTGCCACTTCGGGTCCCGGGAACGGGCCCAGATCCCCAAGGAATACGGCTTCTGGACATGCGACATGGGCCGGAACGAGGACGTCGCTTCCCACGATCGGGACTTGGCCACGTGGACGTCGAACCCGCGCCCTTCCAGCAGGCGCAGAATCTCCGCGAGCCGCCCTCGAGAAAGGCTGGGACCATCATGATATTCGCAGAACAGGTGCTGCACTTGTCCCAGGCCATCCGCTGCTTCCCGCAACACGCGGTCCTCCACGCCTTCGATATCCAGCTTGAGGAAATGCACCGGCTCTTGGAGATGTCGGCTCAGCTTTTCACACGGGACCGTGATGCTCTCGGTGGATTGGCCCGCGAGCATCCGCCGCCGCGTGAGCGAGGCAGCCATGGAATATTCGTGGGTCACGTGGAATTCGGCGGACTGCTCATCATGCGACAGCGCGCATCCACGAATTTCCACATCTTCCCAGCCATTACGGGTGACGTTTTCGCGTAGCACGTCTCGATTTTCCGGCAACGGCTCAAAGGCCGTGATCCGCGCTTGGGGGTAGAGCCACTTGAAGTAATACACCGCGAAGCCGACATGGCTGCCACAATCCAGGATCCTTGGCGCGGGCACAGGGGATTCGAAGTGATAGTCCTGATGGACAAAAATTTCCTGAATAAGAATCGCCAGGCTCTGCCGGTCACGTACCCGCAATCCGCCATCCCGCAACAAAATCTCTTGGCGGGGACACAAGAAATCGGCCAAAAACTGCCAACACCCGTATAGAGAATTCACGGGCGGCTCGACGCGGCGGAAGGCCCGTTGGATGGCGGCCCCATCGATTTCCACGAAATCACGGAGAGCCTCCACGCACCGCGTCAGCTCCTCCTCGTGTCCACGAGAATTACCCTGCTGAGAGATAGCAACAGCTTTCCCGTTCCGAGCAGGTAATGCACGTCTCAAAGAACCCAGCCAACGCTTGACCTTCATGGATTTCATACTGCCCCGGTTGTTCTACCGCCATGGGGTGTCCACGCACTCGCATGCATGGGCTCAGGCGGCTTGCCGTTGTGGAAAGCTCCACTCCTCCCGCAGTTTGACGTATCCCCAACCAATTTCCGGCAGGCCGGTCACCCTTAGCCTGCCCACGGCATCGCGAAAGACGTGTTCCGTGCCGTCGTGCAAATTTGCCACCACGGTGTAATCCCCGGCGAGAAAAGGGACCGGCCCAAATCGCACGACGCCTTCGTAAACGTTGTTCCGCGAGGGGATGGACCGCATGCGGGCAATCGTCGCCAGCGTGGTCATGAGCGCTCCGTCTCCTCGATAAATCGGGAACGAAACATTGGGCGCCGACAGGGCTTCCCGCGTTTCGAAACGGAAATGGATCACTCCATCGGTGCCATGCCGCACGGGGCAAGGATTTTGGCCCGCGATGTCTCCCACCGTAACCCGCGTGGAAATCAGGCGGTCATGGTTGAACGCGGTCTGCCCGAAGAGTCCTCCAGCGGCGGCTCCCGGATTGTGTTCGGCCACATATCGCGCGGCGACTTCTTGTGAAGTCGCATCGAGCTTGACGCGGCCCTTCTCCAACCACAAAGCCCGTTCGCAAAACTGCACCACGTTTGTCATGGCATGCGTGACGAGGATGAAGGCCACGCCCTTGGTCCGCAATTGGTTGAGGCGCTGCAGGCATTTGTTGCGAAAGGCAAAATCGCCCACGGCGAGCACTTCATCGATCAGGAGCACATCCGGCTCCAACGTGGAGGCCACGGAAAACCCTAGCCGGACCGCCATTCCGGAACTGTAGGTCTGCACGGGAGCATCGATCACCTCTCCGAGTCCGGCGAAATCCACGATCTCGTCAAACCGGGCATCGATCTCAGCGGATCGCATGCCCAGCACGGCCCCCGCGATGTAGATGTTTTCCCGCCCCGAAAGAATTGGATTGAAACCGGCTCCTAATGCAATCAAGGCTCCCACACGGCCGCGCACGGCCACGTAGCCCTGGTCCGGGCGCGCAAGCCCGTGGATCAGCTTCAAGAGCGTCGTCTTTCCGGCGCCGTTACGCCCCACCAGGGCTAGGCTCTCGCCTCGCTGAAGCTGGAAATCGACATCCTGCAAGGACCAGAATTCGCCGTGACGTAATTCTGATCGCGATCCCCGCCGCCCGAGGCATTCCCGCGCTATGTCCCGTACGCCGTACCACATGGAACGCTTTAAGTGCCGGCAGAAGATTTTCGAGACGCCGCGTGCTTCCAGGCAGACGTCTGGCGGCAGGGATACTTGCATCAGGCCCTCAGACGCTCCGTCACCAAAGGTAAACTCAATCGGTACCATAAGATGGCCAGCATCAATCCCACGAGGGTCACGCCGGATAGCCTCGCGAATTCGACCGTGTACATACTGGGACCCAAGGTAATCCAATCTCGGGTAACCACCAGCAAAGGCGCCACCGGATTGACATAGATCATTAGTGACGCCGGGAACTGGTCCGGCACGGGATAGATCACCGGCGTGAGGAAGAACATGAATTGCATCACGATCCGCAGCCCGTGCTCAACGTCGCGGATCAATAGCGCGAGCGGCGTAATCAGAATGCCCAATGCGGTTCCAAATGCCACTAGCGCCAGCAAGCCCAAGGGTGCCAAGGCCAAAGTGGCGGGAACCCGGTTACCCAGCAAAAAAACGCTGCCGCAAATCACGATCAGACGGGCCATGGCGAAAAACAAAACGTATCCCGCCGATGCCAGCATCAGCGATTCCCGGGGAAAGCGGACCCGCTCCAACATGGTTTGGCAGTTTTTGACCATCTCCAGCGGACGAAACAGCGCTTCGTGAAAAGTGTGCCATAGCAAGATCCCTGTCAGCACGAAGAGTGCGTAAGGGACTTCGGGCACGTCGATGCGAATCACGTTTTGCGCCCGGAGAAAGACCCAAATCACCGTGGTGGCCAAAGCCGGCAGAATCGCCCAGCTATAGCCAAGCAGGGTCTGGCGATATTGCCCTTGCAGATCACGCCACAGCAGCCGCCAGGCGAGGCTCTTGGTCGTGGCGAATTCGCTCCGCATCTCACCCCAAAGCTGGCTCGGTTTGAGCAGCAGCGAATCGGGACCGTTGACGAAGATCGCCTCTTCCGGCGGGCGCGTGATCTCGGGCGAAGGTGGCATCCGTGCCCTTCTTCGTTGACGCGAAAGCAGTGAAAATGGTCTGGGTCGGCATGTTGGGCCGAATTTACTTCAGCTCGGTGAGCGATCTTACTCCTTACTCGGTCGCACGCAATACCAATCCGGGCAAGGCCAAGTTTCGCGGTGGCTACATAAAACAGATAAATAATTGCTCGTGGAAATGGGTAGCGGCCAATTCCGCTGGGATGGATGGTTCGTCACAATTCATGCACGTCACTCGTAGGCCATTAACAACGGGATGAGGCAAAAGCTGCCGTCTTCAAAGAGCAGCTCACGGAGGTCTCTCTTCATGAATTCGCAATCCGGACCGACAAGCCCGCTGGTGTTTGAGCCATATCTGCGTCCGCAGGTATGGGGGGACCGCCGGTTGGAGACTTATCTCCGCAAGCCGCTGCCTGCGCAGGGGACCTTCGGGGAGTCCTGGGAAGTCAGCGGGCATCCCCATCATGTGAGCCGTGTCGCCGAGGGGCCCTGGCAGGGAGCCCGGCTCGACGATCTGTGGAATCAACATCGAGCGTCCCTGCTGGGAAGTGATCAGCCAAGTCTCGCGAAGTTCCCGCTACTGATCAAATTCCTTGACTGCCACCAGCAGCTTTCCGTGCAGGTGCATCCCAACGACGAAACGGCGGCGGAATTGCTGGGGGACGAACTGGGAAAAACCGAAGCCTGGGTCGTGCTGCATGCCGAGCCGAACGGGCGGATCTACGCGGGCCTCAAGGAAGGGACCACGCGACAAGATTTGGAGCGGCACCTAGATGCTGGCACCGTGGCCGAATGCCTGCACAGCTTTGCACCCCGGGCGGGAGATTGTGTGTTTCTCTCCGCCGGCACCGTGCATGCGTTGGGAGATGGCGTGCTGATGGCAGAGGTGCAGCAGTCGAGCGATGCCACCTTCCGTCTGTTTGATTGGAACCGCCTAGGCACGGATGGCAGGCCGCGAAAACTGCACCGAGAAGAGGCGTTGCGCTCTATCGATTGGAATGCTGGACCGGTCTCTCCCATTCAACCGCAACCGGTTGCGAAGTCTCCATCAGGAATACGGCAAGAACTGCTCGCGCAATGCTGCTATTTCGAACTGGATCGGTTCGTGATCGAGGATTGCGAGTTAGCTGTGCCTTCCGGGGAGATGACGATTTGGATGATGCTCTCCGGAAACGCCGAGTTGCGGTCCGAGGATGGCACTTACCACCGCGAATTCCACGTGGGGCAATGTGTGCTGTTGCCGGCGGCAGCTCCTCCACTCACTTGGGCAAGTGAAGCCAAAGGAAGCTGCACGCTGCTACGAACGCGTTTGCCGGCTTAAGATAACGCCACTCGCAGGCCGTCATACGCTAGTTCGATTCCAGGCGGCAGCGTGGCCTCCACGGCCGCGTGCCCCAACTCGTGAGAGATGTGCGTGAAGATCGTGCGCTTGGCTTGAAGTTGTTGAGCCATGGCCACCGCTTCCTCCAGGCTGAAATGCGTGGGATGTTTGCGGTCGCGAAGTGCGTCGAGAATAAGCACGTCCAGCCCTTGCAGTCTTTCCAAGCTCTCCGGCGGAATGCCATTGGTATCCGTGCAATAAGCCACGTTTCCCACGCGAAAGCCGAGCACTTCAAAGCGTCCATGCATCAAGCGGATGGGCTGAATCGTGGCCCCCAATACGTGGAACGGCTCTAGCAAAATACGTCGGATGTCGAGTTGCGGGACGCCGCCGGCATGCGGCGTGGCCGGTTCGCTGAAAGCGTAATCGAACGACTTGCGAATGCGGTTTTCCACCCGCTGTTCGCAGTACACCGGCAGAGGATGGCCCAGATAGTAGGGAAATAACCGCAGATCGTCCAAGCCGTAGAGATGGTCGGCATGTTCGTGCGTGTAGAGCACCGTTTCGATGCGGCCGATGCTCTCGCGCAAAAGTTGTGTCCGCAAATCCGGCGGCGTGTCAATCAGCAACCGTCCCTCGGGCAAGCCCAAGACCACGGAACACCGCAACCGCTTGTCTCGAGAATCAGAACTGGTGCAAGTTTCGCAATCACAGCCAATAACCGGAACTCCCACCGAAGTCCCCGTTCCCAGGAACAGCAGCTTTCCCGCGAGATCTTGTTCCGCTTGATTCATGAACGCCTCAGCCTATTCGGTAGCGGCTATGATGAGGGTGGCGCGTGAAGGAAAGTCCAAAAGCCTCAGCGGCATCTTCAGGGTTTCCGATTCGTTACTTTTGGTGAAAACAAGTTCTTTCGCGAAAATCGAACCACTTCGTCCATGGACGCGAACAGTTAACAGCGCGCTCCGCTTGCTGCTTTGGGCAATCGTTATTGACCAATCCCGATTATTCGCTGTAAATTATTTTCTTGGAAAACCTTACGGCGCTTTTGCTTGGTCACGGTCCAGGCCGGGCTGAATAGCGCGCCGTCGCCATATATGCCCGCATTTACAAATTGAGTCGAGACAAATGGATACGTTGGAACGAATTGGAGACGCGCTCGGAACAGCTTTTGGCGGACTGAGCAGCAGCATTGAACGGGGAATCACCTCGGTATTCGGCTCCTCCAATGCCCGGTACCTCAAAAAGTTACAAGGCAAGGTTGCCGCCATCAATGCCTTGGAATCGAACTACCAGGCGCTGGGGGACGAGGAGCTAAAGCAACAAACGTCGATTTTCCGCCAGCGGCTGGCCAGCGGGGAAACGCTGGACGACCTCCTCGTGGAGGCGTTCGCCGTCTGCCGTGAGGCGGGGCGCCGCTTCCTCAATATGCGGCATTACGACGTGCAACTCATCGGCGGCATGATCCTGCATTCGGGAAACATCGCCGAAATGGTCACCGGCGAGGGGAAAACGCTCGTGGCGACCCTCCCCACGTACCTCAATGCGCTCGGCGGGAGCGTGCACGTGGTCACGGTGAACGATTACTTGGCCCGCCGGGACATGGAGTGGATGGGCCCATTGTACATGCGGCTGGGCCTCACCGTCGGCGCGATTCAAAATGACATGGACGCTGGTAAGCGGCAAAAGTCGTACGACTGCGATATCACCTACGGCACCAACAACGAATTCGGCTTCGATTACCTGCGGGACAATATGCGCCCCGCCGCGCGGGGAGACGGCCGCTATCCCCGGCATATGCAGCAGTGCCAGGGTCCGCTTAACTTCGCCGTGGTCGATGAAGTGGACAACATCCTCATCGACGAGGCGCGGACGCCGCTGATCATTTCCGGTCCCGCCCACGATGACGTGACCCGCTATGCCAAGGCGGACAAGATCTCACGGCAGCTTCGCCGAGATGTCCATTTCGAAGTCAAGGAAAAGGAACACACAGTCCACCTCAATGATGAGGGCGTCCGTGTCGCGGAACAGCTTGCCGGCGTGGAGAGCTTTTATACGGCTGGCAACATGGAATGGCCGCACCTGATCGACAACTCCCTCAAGGCGCACCATCTCTACAAGCGGGACGTGAATTACGTCGTGCAAAATGGCGAGGTCGTGATCGTCGACGAATTCACGGGACGACTTATGCCGGGGCGTAATTGGAGTGACGGGCTGCACCAGGCCGTGGAAGCCAAGGAAGGCGTCCGCATCAAGGAAGAGAACCAGACGCTGGCCACGATCACCTTGCAGAACTTCTTCAAGCTCTACAACAAGATCTGTGGCATGACCGGTACGGCCATGACCGAGGCGGGCGAATTTTGGAAGATCTACAAGCTCGACGTGATCGCCGTTCCCACCAATCGCGTGTTGGAGCGGATCAACCATCCAGACGTGATTTACCGCACGGAGCGGGAAAAGTTCAACTGCATCGCCGAGGAGATCGAGGATGTCCATCGCTGGGACCATCTCCTCATCTCCGGAGAATGGGTGACGGGCACGATCCTTTCCGAAAACGACGAGGAATACGTTTTCGAACCCCGCGAAGGGAAGAAGACCAAACAGAACATTCCCAAGTCCCGCGTCAGCGAAGTCCGTCGCAAGGGCCGTCCCATTTTGGTGGGAACCGTTTCCATTGAGAAAAGCGAACGGATCTCCAGCCTGCTTGAGCGCCGGGGCGTGAAGCATGAAGTGCTCAACGCCAAACATCACAAGCGGGAAGCGGAAATCGTGGCCCAAGCGGGACGCAAAGGAGCCGTGACCATCGCCACGAACATGGCCGGACGCGGTACGGACATCATCCTCGGTGGCAATCCGGAAGCCATGGCCTGGGCTCAGCTTCAAGACAAATACTCCACGCGGCTGGATGTCCCCGAGGAAGAATGGGATGCCCTCATCAACGAAATCGAAGAGCGGGAACAGACCAAACGCGAGGGACGGGAAGTCGCTGCCCGGGGCGGACTACACATTGTCGGTACGGAACGCCACGAGGCCCGGCGGATCGACCTGCAACTTCGCGGACGTTGCGGCCGGCAAGGGGATCCCGGCAGCAGCCGCTTCTTCCTTTCTCTGGAAGATGACTTGATGCGGATCTTCGCTGGGGACTGGGTGAAGAACATCCTCACCCGCCTTGGGATGGAGGACGGAGAAGCGATTGAAAGCCGCATGGTCACACGGCGGATCGAAGGAGCCCAAAAGAAGGTCGAGGAACGCAACTTCGAGATCCGCAAAAATCTCCTCGAATATGACGAGGTCATGGACCAGCAGCGGAAACGTGTCTACGGCTACCGCCAGGCCATCCTGGATGGAACCAATTGCAAGGACCTGGTCCTGGAGATGATTGAGCGGCAAGTCCATCACCACCTGGACGAATTCCTCGATCCGCATTACGGCACGGAAACGTTCACGCGTTGGGCCGCGGAACGGCTCTCCGTGGAACTCGATCCCCGGGACTTCCGAGGCGTCGATTTTGAAACCGGCGAACGCCTCGCCAAGGAACGTGCCGACTCCGCCGCAGAGGGCGCGATTCTCGATGCAATCGAGGAAAACCTGCCCGAGGATGACGATCCCAGCAATTGGAATTGGGCCGCGCTCACCAAAATGCTCAATACCCGCTGGGGCCTCAGCCTGCGGGACCGGGACGTGAAACGCATTCCCCGGGACGACTTGGCCGAGACGTTCATCCCGCAAGTGCAAGAGGCCATCGAAAAGATCGACCTCAGTAAGGGGAGCGAATTTCTGGAGCAAGATTTTGGGGTCCGTACCGCGCTGGCCTGGATCCAGCACAAGTTCGGCATCGAGTTGCCCCACGAAGAGGTCGCCGGGCTGGAACCGCCCGCCTTCAAGCAATTGGCCATCGAGCACGCCAACCGCATATACCAGGAAAAGGAGGCGGAGTTCCCCGTCCTGGCCGGGCTCTACCACTTCACCACCCGGGACGCCTCCGGGCAGAAGCGGTACGATCGCGAACGCCTCGCCGCCTGGGCGCGGGAACGGTTTGACGTCGATCTCGATCTGGACGACCTCCGCAACAAGCAGCGGGACGAGATCCGCGCGCTACTCATCGAACATAGCCGCCAGTTCCAGGAACAGGCCCGCCAAACGTACGAGGAGGCGGGAGAAAAACTGCACTCCCTATTCGATGGCCGGCAGACCGAGGGGTTCACCGCCGACATGGCCGCCGGCGGAAATGGAGCGCTTCAATCCCTGGCCGATTGGCTCAAGACCCGCCTGGAAATGGAAATTCCCCGAGACGAGCTTTCCAACCTCGACTACCCCCGGCTCAAGTCCCGCGTGACCGCCGCGTTCGAGGACCGCTACCGTCCCGAAATCCGCAAAATGGAGCGGGCTCTCGTCCTGCAATGGCTCGACCACTGCTGGAAGGACCACTTGCTGGTGATGGACCATCTGCGGAGCAGCATCGGCCTGCGGGGCTATGCCCAAGTCGATCCCAAGGTGGAATACAAGCGGGAAGGGATGCGGATCTTCGAGGGGATGTGGAACACCTTCTCCGAGCGGGTCACCGACTTCATCTTCCGCATGGAGCAGCTTGACGAGAGCTTCGTCGGCTCCACTTGGACCGAAGCGGAAGCGATCCACGAGGAAGCCCCTTCCACCGCCGGCATCGCCTCTCAGCAGCAGGCGGCCATCGACGCCACGCAGTCCGACCGCAAGATGGAACCGATCCGCAATCGCGGCAAACGCGTGGGCCGCAACGATCCCTGCCCCTGTGGCAGCGGCAAGAAGTACAAGGCCTGCTGCATGCGCGCCGGCGGCACCGCCGCGTGAGGGCGTAGCAATAGCCGTTTGCGCGTCAAAGGGCTTGGTTTATCGCTAATCGGTGCCACGGCTGGCTTGTCCAGCCGTGCTGCTTACACGCTGGCGGTCATCAGATAACAAGCACCCGACCTACGGGGCTATTTCACTCCACGTCGTGGCTGTAGCTGCCATGGATGCGCTTGGCGCGTTCTTCTTCCTCGGCGGAAAGTTCCGGGTTCGGCTTGGCGTTCCCTTCCTCCAGATTCAAAATCCACCGCACGGCGCCGAGCATCGACTCGCGATAGGTGGCGTTCTCCCAAACCTCCTCGCGGTGGCCCAGGCTCATGTGCGCCACTTTCCCCTCGCCGTAGTTTTTCACCCAGGCGATCGGCACGTGGTACGGCTTGCGGAGGGAGGTCTTGGCCATGTTCAGGCTCATCAGCACGCGGACCTTCTCCGGCTGCCAATGCTTGAACTGGTAGATCTCGTCTTGGATCTCGAATTCGCTCCCCCAGGGGCGGCTCATCGGATGCTCTTGGTCATGCACCGTGATCGTGACGGTGCTGTTGGCGTTCCAAGGATGGCCGTTGAACGTGCCGCCAATCATGTCCCAATACGGCTCGTAATTGTGGTAGGTATCCGCCGCCGAATGGGCGCCCAGGAAGCCGTGTCCCCGCTGTTTGAGCCACGTCCCCAAGAAGTACTCCAGCACGTCCTCCGGGATGGGCAGATCCAGCGTGGTGTAAAAGAAGACGATGTCATAGGCATCCAGCCGCTCACGGGTAAAGTCCCGGGCCACGTCCTGCGTGGAGTCGGCCCGATACAGCCCGCTGGAGACGCCCCACTCTTGCAGCTTCCGTTCCACCAGCGAAAGCTGCCCCTCCTTGCGGGTCACCACGCCATGGCGAAAACCCTCGCTCTGCGTGACCACCAGCATCCGCGCGGGCCGGCGCGGCGCTTCCTCCTCGGCGGACAAATCACGACCGGCCCAGAGGCTTAAACACACGACCAGCGACATCCACCCAACACCAACCCAGCGGCATTTCACGGCACGAACTCCCAAGCAGAAAAAATGAACGAGAACATTAGATACGCATTTTAGCCGCCGACGGCGACGTCACCAAATCTGGGTAACGATTTGACAGCGCGCTTTTCTGGCAATTTCATGACGAATCGCCTTGGCTCGGCAGCGGCAGATCGGTCAAAATGCAGGACGCCAGGGCAAACTGGCTCGCGGAGCGGAGACTCCATGCCCAAATCCAAAGGGTTTTCACTCGTCGAACTCTTGGTCGTCATCGCCATCATTGGTCTGCTGGTGGCGCTTTTGCTGGTGGCGGTGCAAGCGGCGCGGGAAACCGCCCGCCGCCTTCAATGCGCAAACCATCACAAGCAGATTGCGTTGGCCGTGATTCAGCATCATGAGCAGCACGGCACGTTGCCGCCTATTGGAGTTACCGTCAAAATTCCTGAATGGTCTCCCCCCTGCGTGGAGAGCGCGCATTCCTGGCGGTCGATTGTGTTGCCGTTCATGGAGCAGCAGGCGTTGCAAGACGCACTGCACTTCGACCACGAATTGTACGACCCGATCAATCAACCGGCAGTCAGCACGGTTGTGGAAACGTTCGTCTGCCCGTCGACGGCTCCGGGAACTTGGACAAATACCACCACATTTCCTCCACGTACTAATGGAGGATTGATCCGGACGATCGGCGAGCGCGCCGTAAGCACGGATCGCAACGTGGTGCCTGGAATCAAGAAAAAAACTCACGCGGCGAATCGAATGGACCTGCTATTGGACCTTCGCGCGGGCCGCACGGACTACGAACTCAACTTTGGTTGGAATGCCATGCCTTGGTTTGAGCAGCATTCTCACACTTGGGGACCCTGGGGGCCGTTTCTGGGTGTTCTTGTAAGAAAGCCATTTCCACGCTCTCCGGTAGCCAGTTTTGCCGGCGTCCGAGATGGATTGTCCTCAACAATCTTGATCGCAGAGCAGGCAGGGAAGCCAGATTTGTGGAGTGACAGCCACCAAGATATTCCGTATGCAGAAGAAGGAAGACTAGGTGGCCGCTGGGCCATCATTTCAACTTGCGATCACGAGGAGGGATCGTATCATCATTCGATAAATAACGATAATGTTCTTGCGGCGTTTAGCTTTCATCCCGGCGGCGTCAACGTCTCCTTCTGTGACGGTTCCGTGCATTTCATTCACGACACCGTGGATCGACTGATATTCGGGCGGCTGATTACGCGCGACAATGGGGAGCGCATTGATCAGCAGGATTGGCAGTGACCGCGTTCGAACGACTTTACCAGCAAGGACTCCCAACATGCCGAGACCGTTTCATTTGGCCTTTCCCGTGTCCGACTTGCCCGCCACGCGGACGTTCTTCGTGGAAGTGCTCGGCTGCGGCGTGGGGCGGGAAAGCGACCGCTGGATCGACTTCGACTTCTTCGGCCATCAGATTACGGCCCACCTGGTCGAGCAGATGCCGCCGGTGGCCACGAATCCGGTCGATGGCAAGCACGTTCCCTCCAGCCATTTCGGCGTGGTGCTGGCCTGGGAGGATTGGCACTTGCTGGCCGAACGGCTGAAAGGGCATGGCACCGAGTTCCTTATCGGGCCGTACGTCCGCTTCCAGGGAGAGCCGGGCGAGCAGGCGACACTCTTCATTCGCGATCCCAGCGGAAATGGACTGGAATTCAAGGCGTTTCGGGACGACGCCCAGCTCTTCGCTCCCGCGCGGAAGTAGTCCGCTGCTAGCACGCCTGTCATCGACTGGATGACAAGTGTGATCGTTGGGACACTAATCGCCACGAGTTTGGCCTCGGCTGCCTACCAGATTGACGTGGCACGAGTTTCGATTCGTGGCGATACCCCGTGCGTCCGTGCTGGGCCGTATCTCATGTTGCTGCCAGCGTTTGCCACCGCTGCCGATTTGGTATCATCGAAGGGTGGTCCGAACCGGTCGACGATTTTTCAGGCAAATCGCGTTAACCGTCTAAACCGGCGCGGTAATTGCTCACAAATCAGAAGGGTTTGAAGCGCGCCGAATGAGCGCGAAAGAATATTGAGGGGGAGGAAAATGACCATCCACTGCTGGCAAAGGTATCTGCGTTACACATGGAATGTTTTCGTGGTTTCGCTGCTCATGAGCGGTTCGCTGAAAGCACAAGATGACGTGCCTACGGTTCCCGAGGAGATTCCCGCTCAAGTTGAGCAGGTAGAGATGGAGCCGGAGGTCTTGGAGGAAGGCCCGCTGCACGAGGCCTTCGCGGAACCCTACCTGCTGGAACGGACGGAACCGCAAATCGTTCCCCAGCAACCACCGGAGCCGATCGACGAGCTGCCCCCGGAAATCCGACCAGAGGGAAACCGTGTGGAATGGATTCCCGGCTATTGGATGTGGAGCCCGCAGCGGGAAGGGTTCATCTGGGTCAGCGGCGTCTGGCGAAAATTCCCGCCCCGACAGCAGTGGGTGCCGGGGCATTGGGCGGAGGTCGAGGGAGGTTATCAGTGGATCCACGGCTTCTGGGCACCGACGGATCGAGAAGAGGTGAACTACCTGCCTCTTCCGCCGGAAAGTCTGGAAGCTGGCCCCACTAGTCCCGCGCCAGGAGGTGCTTACTTTTGGGTGCCCGGCTGCTGGCGATATCGCCAGCAACGTTACGTCTGGCGGCCCGGCTATTGGTATGCCGGCCAACCGGGTTGGATTTGGACGCCAGCCCGCTACGTCTACACGCCGCGTGGCGCGATCTACCTGCGAGGGTTTTGGGATTATCCCTTCTATCGTAGAGGGCTGCCGTTCGCACCGATCTATTTCCGTGGCGGCGTGCGCCCAGGTTACCGTTACGCCTATCGTCCCCGCACGGCGTTAGATACTGGTTTGCTGCTGGCCTCGCTATTCATTGATCGAAATCGCGGACACTATTACTACGGACGCGGACGAGGCCGTTACGGAGTGGGGCGACGCCCTTGGTACGAAGGTTACGGTCGCGGTCGGTACTATGATCCGCTGGCCGCTTATCATCGTTGGCACGACGGGCGAAACCGCGACGACTGGTACCGGGACTTTTCCCGACGCTGGCTGGACAGCGATCGAGATGGGGACCGGAATCGGGACTTCGATCGCCAGCGGGCCGGTCGAGATGGCCGCTCGAATGTGCAAAGTTTATTGAGAAATGTCGAAGAGTGGGCCGGAACAGGAGATCGTCGTCGAGATGCGTTGCGCCGGCTAACCGAGGATGAACGCGGATCCGTTCGTAGAGACGTGGAACGTCGGCGGGACCTTCAGTCGCGACGCGCCAAATTGGAAGACCGCGGGGAGATTCGGAGGAACGTGGATCGGGTGCGGGGCGACGAAGGGCGCGGACCTGCTCTGAATCAACGGAATCAGCAAGGCAACTGGAGCGACTTGGCAGAGCAAGTGCGACGACAGCTTTCCGGTCAGCGCGATTCCCGCGACACGACACAGGATCGGCGACGTGAAGTGTTGAGGCTGCCGGCGGGCGAGAGTACGCCTCGCACCAGAAGCAACCGCGAGGAAATCCAGCGTCAGTTGCAGCGAAACTCCCGGAGTCGCGACGCGGTTCGCGGCGAAGTACAGCGACGCACCAATCCGCAGGCCGTGCCTCGTCGTGATGTTCCGAATACCCAACGAAATTCGGCGGCAGCGAATGCCACCCGCGCTAGGCGCGACGAACTGCTGCGTTCATTGCAGAATCGAGCCACTCCGCGTCCGGAAGCACAGCGACGGGCCAGCCCTCAAGTTTCCCCTCGGCAAAGGACCCCGCAAAACTCGCGCAATGCGGCTTCGGCTGCCCAAAATGCCCGGGCACGAGCGGAAGCCATACGCCGTTCGGTCCGCGAGCGTTCGGCTGCCACGGCACAAGCCCAACAGCGGAGGGCCGCTGCCAACGTTTCTCCCCGTGCCCGCTCCGAAGTGCGCCGATCCGAAGTTCGACAGTCCTCGCCTCCCGCACGGAGTCGCGGCAGTTCGCCCAGTGTTCAATCACGAGGTAGAGGAAGCGGCGGGCCTGCCGCCAATCGCGGCGGTTCACGCAGTGGCGGTCGAGGACGCAGCGGAAGGAATAGGGATTAACGCCACGGAAGCCAAAGGTGAAATAAAGAACGTCCATCGGCGGTGAAATGCCAATGGACGTTAATTTGGTCACGATTTTTTTGAGTTGCTGCGGCTATCAGGCCGACATGGCCTCCGCGAGGATGTGCGACGTACTTTCCCGCATGATGCGAGGGTCGACCTCTTTCCCCTCGGTGAGCAGGCGGCGGACTTCCTTGCCCGAGATGAAGACCGGCTTTTCGTCCTGGTGTTTCTCCATCAAATCGACCCGGCCCAGCGATTCGTAGAACGCGGCGAATCCAACCTTGATTGGCTGGATCTTGAGGTCGCCCGCCAAGTTTTCGAAGATCGTTTGGGCATCGAAATCGCCCCAAATAGCGCTGCCGTCGTGGTAAGGGGCATCGGCATGTTTCCGGCCAATCACGATATCGGTGAAGCCGAAATTTTGGCGATAGATGCCGTGCATGACCGCTTCCTTCGGCCCACCGTAGAACATCTTGATATCGAGCCCGAGCAGGATCACCCGGTCCGGCACGCTGTCCGACCGCGAAGCCCAAAGATCGGGATCACTGTCCCCCTCTCCGAGGACCCGCTGATCGATGAGCGTTTCGTACGTGTGCATCCGCACTTCGGCGTTCACGTCGTCGCTCTTCGTTTCTCCCACCAGCGGGTTGAGGCAAGCGCCGGCGTTGTGATCGGCACGCAGCAGGGTTTCCAGCCCGTAGACCAAGGCGTATTCATGTGCACGGTGCAGTGGGTTGCGGGTCTGGAAGGCAACCACGCGGTCCCAACCCTTTTCGACAAGCAGTTGGCGGACTTCACGTGGACTGAGCACATATTTGCCGAATTTCGGATTGCGCGGGCGCGGTAGGACGCGGACTTCGCCTCCCAAGAGATGCGTCTTGTCCGCGTCCCCTTTGAGCACCATATCCCCGCCGGGGTGGTCGGTCCGCTCGGTGAGATACACAGATTTCAAATAACGAGGCTTATCCCACTCGAAGACGTCACTCACATCTAGAGCGGCGATGATCTCCCCAGCCTCATTCACCAGTGCCACGCGATCTCCGGAGGAAATCTTGCCGGCTTGCTCGCTGGAGATCGGCAAAGAGAGCGGAATCGTCCAGGCATACCGCTGGTCGTTCCTTTCGATGTAAGCCTCATCGAGCACGTGATTAAAGGTCTTCTCGTCCATGGGGCCGGTCAGTGGGCTCAGAGCGCCATCACCGAAGCGGTAGACCGTTGAAAGATCCGCAGCGGAGACCGGAACTTTGGGAAGATCGGCAGCTGCTTTCAAAAAGTCTTCCCGTTCGGCGTCGGGGACCATGCGATCGACCGGCTCGGACAAACCGCCATGCGGGGGAATCAATCCAATACTCATGGGCTGCTCAAATATTCCTTATCACGGACGACAAACATTTGGGATCTTGACTCGTGAAAGCCCGGCAGTATACGGGACGGTCCGCCAACCATCAACCGACGGCCGCCCTCACCCATGCCAAGCTCACGATGGCATTCACCTTCGCGTCAGTTTGAACGAGAGATCAATAACCGACGGCTGTCCCGTCTTTGCGAGGTTCCGTGGCGCCGTGCAGCATGCCGGTTTCTTCATCAATCAGAATCGCCTGATAACCGCCAAATGAACTGCCTCCCGCGACTTTGACTTGATGGCCTCTAGATTCCAACTCCGCGCGAACAGTGGCCGGGATTCCAGGCTCAATTAAGACCGTGCCGCCATGCTCGGCTTCCGGACGGCCTGTCGGTTCGGCACTGCCGTTGTGGCGGACACGCGGCGTGTCGCCGGCGGCTTGCACGTTCATCCCGAAATCGATCAGGTTCACGAGAATTTGCGCATGGCCTTGCGGCTGCATGTCCCCGCCCATGACGCCAAAACAGAGCCAAGGCTTGCCGTCCTTGGTGACCATGGCGGGAATAATGGTATGGAAGGGGCGTTTGCTCGGCTCGAAACGGTTGGGATGATCCGCCTGCAGTGAGAAGAGCGCGCCGCGGTTTTGCAGAGCGAAGCCGACTTTCCCTGGCACGATGCCCGACCCGAAACCGTGGAAGATACTCTGAATAAATGAGCAGCAGTTACGGTCCTTATCGACCACCGTGAGGTAAATCGTGTCCCCGTGAGCGAGCAGCGGATCCCCCGGCGGTATGTTGGTGGCTGCCTGCTGCATGTCAATCCGCTTGCCACGCTGCCGAGCGTAGGCCTTGGAAATCAATGTTTGCACTGGCAGATCCTCAAACGTGGGGTCCGCGTAGAAACGGGCTCGATCCGCAAAGGCGAGCTTCTTGGCCTCCACGAAGAGGTGCAAGTAGTCGGGATGCCCTGGTCCCCAAGCCTTCAAGTCGTACGGCTCCAGCAGATTCAAAACCTGCAAAGCGGCGATGCCTTGGCCATTGGGAGGCAGCTCCCAGACATCGTAGCCACGGTAGTTCGTGGAAACCGGTTCGACCCATTCCGATTGGTGCGCGGCAAAATCTTCTAGCCGCAAAAAACCTTCGTGATGCTGGCTGAATTCCACGATGCGTTCGGCCACCCAGCCTTGGTAGAAAACTTCCGGCCCTTTTTTCGCGATCGCGCGATAAACCGCCGCGAGATCCGGGTTGGCAAAGACCTCGCCGGCTCGAGGCGCCCGCTCATCCGGCAGGTACGTCGCCTGCGAAGTGGGCCATTCCTTGAGCCGCTCCTCCGAGCCCTTCCAATACGCGGCAATGACTTCCGTCACCGGAAATCCACGTTCCGCGTATTCCACCGACGGCATCAAAATGGTTTCCCAATCTAGCTGGCCGAAGCGTTCGTGTAATTCTCCCCAACCGGAGACGCACCCCGGCACAGACCAGGAAAGCGGGCCATACGTGGGAATGTACTCGTGTCCTTCTTCGACGAGCATCTTGCGGCTCAGAGCTTGCGGGCTGCGTCCGCTGGCGTTGAGCCCATATAGTTTTTGGTTTTTCGCGTCCCAGTAGATGACGAATAGATCTCCCCCGATGCCGCAGCTCATGGGCTCGACCAGGCCCAGCATGGCGTTGGTGGCGATGGCAGCGTCGGCGGCGGTTCCCCCGTGCCGCAAGATTTCCAAGCCCACTTGCGCCGCCAGCGGTTGGCTGGTGGCCACCATCCCCTCCCTAGACATCACCACCGAGCGGCTTTGATACGGGCTATCACCTGGCCGGCGATATTGGGGATATTCCAATTCCACGGTGTGCTCCTCCGTCCAG
The DNA here is from genome assembly GCA_028289405.1 of Pirellulales bacterium. Lineage (GTDB taxonomy): Bacteria > Planctomycetota > Planctomycetia > Pirellulales > JANQPP01 > JANQPP01. The sequence goes on along the minus strand of JANQPP010000079.1, from coordinate 5,554 downwards.
CCGGGCATTGCACTCAGCAGCAGTCCCACGAGGCTGAAAAGCAGCGACCAGATCAGCGGCGGACGATGCATGGTAACGACCTTTCGCAGAGGTGGTAACATTCAGTGGCTCGATGACGTCGCCAAGCTAAGCGATTTCGCGAACCGCTGTCAAACATTCGCGATGGAATCGATTCGATCGCCGCGTTGGCTTCCGACGGTGAACCTTTTTCGCTAATCTGGGATCCATCGTCATGAAGCATCCGCACACCTTCGGCCTGCAAGAAGATTTATGCCTTCCCTTACTGCTCCCGATCGTTCCTTGGTTCGCGACAATATTGCCAGTGTCTCCGTGCGTGAACTTGCCGAGCGATTTGGCACGCCGCTGTTTGTTTACGATGAGTCCCCAATTCTACAGCGAATTGCCGACCTGCAGGCTTTCGACGCGATCCGCTTCGCCCAGAAAGCCTGCTCCAACCTGGCCATTATGGACACGGTCCGTCGGCACGGCTGCCTTGTCGACGCAGTGAGCACGGGAGAAATTCACCGGGCTTTGGCGGCGGGGTATCAAACGGTTGGGAATCCACCGCCGATCGTTTACACCGCCGATATCTTCGATCGCGAGTCGCTGGATCTCGTCGTGGAGCGGGAGATTCACGTCAACTGCGGATCGCCCGACATGATCACCATGTTGGGCCAGCGAGCACCCGGTCGGGAGATCACGCTCCGCATCAACCCCGGTTTTGGCCATGGGCATAGCCAAAAAACGAACACGGGCGGCGATCATTCCAAGCATGGCATCTGGCATGAAGATTTGCCCGAATGCCTGAAACAGGCCAAGCAATTTGACCTGCGGGTCACCGGATTGCACGTGCATATCGGTTCTGGCACGGACCTGAAACACCTGTCTCAGGTCTGCCAGGCCATGGAGCGTTTTGCCCGTTTGGCCGGAGAACATTTGGTCGCGCTGAGCGCGGGAGGCGGCTTGCCGATTCCCTACCGTTCGGAGGAATCGTTCATCGACTTGGACGCCTATTATCAACTGTGGGACGCCACTCGTAACCGGCTCGCGGAAGAGTTGGGGCGCCCTCTCCGCTTGGAAGTCGAGCCGGGGCGTTATCTCGTGGCGGAAAGCGGCTATCTGATTGCCGAGATTCGTGCCGTCAAACGGATGGGAGACAACACGTTCTATTTGGTGGACGCCGGTTTCAACAACCTGGCCCGGCCGGTGATGTATGGCGCTTATCATCCCATGTCGATTTGCTCCGTCGGCGATGACTCCGCAGACGCACGAGAGGCGCGTGAAGTGGTCGTGGGCGGTCCGCTCTGTGAGTCCGGTGACATCTTCACTCAGCGTGAAGGAGGTTACGTTTGCACGCAGCCGCTGCCGGAGGCCAACATCGGGGACTTGCTCATCGTGGAAAACGCGGGTGCGTATGGATTCGTGATGGGCTCCAATTACAACTCGAAGCCACTGGCCGCCGAAGTCCTCGTTCGGGATGGCTGGCCTCATCTGATTCGTGCCCGCCAAAACTGTCACGAACTGTTCGCCGGCGAATGCATTCCCACGACCTGACGCAGCGTCCGTTCAATTGCCCGTTTGGCCAAAATGGAACCTGCATGGCGGTTTGGAAGGCACGTCGGCGGATGGTACATTAGTTCCGCCTGCAAGCTTTTCAACTTCCTGGTTACCCTCCCCACTTGAGAATTGTCATGCGTGTTCGAATTTTGGGCTTGGCCGCCTCCGTAATTTTTTTATCTCTCGCCTCGTTTTGTCTCGCCGAAGACCGAAATTCCCGGCCCAATGTGCTGTTCGTGCTCTGCGATGACATCCGCTGGGATTGCGTGGGTTACGCAGGCCATCCCTACTTAAAGACACCGCATATCGACGCCTTGGCCCGCGAAGGCGTGAATTTCGCGAATACGTTCTGTACGACGTCTCTTTGTTCGCCCAGCCGGGCCTCGATTTTGAGCGGGCTGTACGCCCATGCCCATGGCGTAACCAACAACTTCACCGAATACCCGCTCGACCTGGAAAGCTTTCCCCGCGTGCTTCAGGACCAGGGGTACGACACGGCCTACATCGGCAAATGGCACATGGGCGAGGAAAACGACGAACCGCGTCCCGGTTTCAATTGGTTCGTCACGCACAAAGGGCAAGGCAAATACTTCGACACGGAGTTCAACCTCAATGGCGAAGAGCGGAAGGTCGTGCCCGGCTACTATACGCATGTCGTGACCGATATGGCGCTCGAGTGGCTGGAGCGCCCGCGAGGAGAAGATCCCTGGCTGTTGATGATCGGCCAAAAAGCGCCGCACAGTTTTTATTTCCCAGAGCCCAAGTACGAGCAGGCCTTCGATGCGGCGGAAGTCTGCTATCCCAGTACGGCGTTCGAACTAGAGGACAATCCGGCTTGGATGAAGGATCGTCTTTACACCTGGCATGGCATCTACGGGCCGCTGTTCGAATGGCGGAAAGACTTTCCCGATGACAGCGCCGCGGGCGTCAAACATTTTGCCGCCATGACCCGCGCCTATTGGGGCACGATTCTCTCCATCGACGACAGCATGGGCCGGCTCGTGGCCGCGCTGCGGGAACGGGGTGAACTCGATAACACTGTGGTCGTCTTCATGGGAGACAACGGCCTCCTCAACGGCGAACATGGGATGGTCGACAAACGGACCATGCACGCGGCCAGCATCCGCATTCCGCTGGTGATCCGCTATCCGGGCCTTTCTCTCACGAGCGAGCCGCGCACGGTGCGAGAGCAGGTGCTCACCGTCGACTTGGCTCCCACGTTGCTCGAACTTTGTGGCGCGCCGCCACTGAAAAACATCCATGGCCGGTCGTTCGCGAAACTGGTGCAGGGCGTGCGGGGAGAAGATCCCGCTTGGCGGAAGTCCTGGCTCTATCACTACAATTACGAAAAGCAATTCCCCTATACACCCAACGTACGCGGCGTCCGCACCGATAAGTGGAAGTACATGCGCTATCCGCATGGCGATGGCAGTCCAGACCGGCACATGGCGGAACTGTACAACGTCCAGGAAGATCCCGAGGAGCGGCAAAACCTAATCGATGATCCGCGGCACGCGCGGGTCGTCCAGGAGATGCAGCAAGAGTTGGTGCGGTCCCTGGCAGCCGTGGGACTGACGCCCGAGAACGACAAGATGCCGCTGGACGAAGGGATCAAATCCGAACTCCCGGACGAGAAAATCCGGTAGCCGAGAACACGGACGGATGAGAAGCACGTGCGTGGCGTTTTAGTTCTTTTCGCGAATTCTGCATCCGCCACTTCACGCATCCGGCTTCCTCGGCGGACACGCTGAATTTGTAAGCACAACTCGCAGATTGAATTTGACAGGAAATGAGTATGACGACGGGATTGAATAAATACAGTTCCCACATTACCCAGCCCCGATCCCAAGGGGCCAGCCAGGCCATGCTCTACGGCACCGGATTGACCGAAGAGGACATGGGGAAGGCGCAGGTCGGCATCTCCAGCGTGTGGTATGAAGGCAACACCTGCAACATGCACCTGAATGATTTGGCGGCCAAGGTCAAGGAAGGCGTCGTGGCTGCCGGTCTGGTTGGCATGCGGTTCAATACCATCGGCGTGAGCGATGGCATTTCCATGGGGACCGAGGGGATGAGCTTTTCGCTCCCCTCCCGGGACTTGATCGCGGATTCCATCGAGACCGTGATGGGCGCCCAGTGGTACGACGCGAACATCTCGCTTCCCGGCTGCGACAAGAACATGCCGGGCTGCCTGATCGCCATGGGCCGCGTCAATCGGCCTTCCTTGATGGTCTACGGCGGTACGATTCGCGCCGGCTGCACGTCGCAGTTCGACAAGCTGGATATCGTTTCCGCCTTCCAAAGCTATGGCGAATACCTCTCGGGTGCCATCGATGAGGAGACCCGGCGCGAAATCGTGAAAAATAGTTGTCCCGGCGCGGGCGCTTGCGGCGGCATGTACACCGCCAATACCATGGCCAGCGCGATCGAGGCGATGGGCATGTCGTTGCCTTACAGTTCTTCCACCCCCGCTGAAGATCCCGGCAAACTAGAGGAATGCTTCCGCGCCGGAGAAGCCATCCGCGTGCTGTTGGAGCGAGACCTCAAGCCCCGCGACATCATGACCCGGGCCGCGTTCGAGAACGCCATGGTTGTAGTCATGGCGCTGGGCGGCTCCACGAACGCGGTGTTGCACTTGCTCGCCATGGCGCATGCGGTTGATGTGGAACTGACCATCGACGATTTCCAAGCCGTGAGTGATCGCGTTCCCTATCTGGCCGACCTCAAACCGAGCGGCAAATACGTGGAGGAAGATTTGCACCGCGTGGGCGGCACGCCGGGCGTGATGAAATACCTGCTTTCCGAGGGATTGATCAACGGGGATTGTCCCACCGTGACCGGCAAAACGATTGTGGAAAACCTGGAAAGTTTGCCGAGGCTGGAAGAAGGACAGCCGATTGTCCGTACCTTGGATAAGCCGATCAAGCCAACCGGTCATATCCAAATCCTCAAGGGAAATCTGGCTCCCGAGGGTGCGGTGGCCAAGATCACCGGCAAGGAAGGGACTCGCTTCCAAGGGCCGGCGAAGGTGTTCGATTCCGAGGAGGACATGCTGCATGCCTTGGAGCAGAAGCAGATCGTCAAGGGGGATGTGATCATTATCCGCTATGAGGGACCGCAAGGCGGGCCGGGGATGCCAGAAATGCTTACGCCGACCTCTGCCATCATGGGGGCCGGACTAGGGGAACACGTGGCGCTCCTCACCGATGGTCGTTTTTCCGGTGGATCACACGGCTTCATCGTGGGACACGTCACGCCCGAAGCTCAAACTGGCGGTCCCATCGCCTTGGTACGAAATGGAGACATGATCACGCTCGATGCCGCGAATAATGCCCTGGAAGTTGACCTGTCCGAGGAGGAACTCGCCCGGCGCAGGGAGACCTGGCAGGCTCCGCCGCTCAAGGTGGCGAGGGGAATGCTGGCCAAATATGTGCGGCTGGTCTCCTCCGCGTCCCTGGGATGCGTGACCGATGGCTGAGGCGGTCGGCAGAACCGCATCGGGGCAAATCAAGGCCAGCCTGTGCTGTTTTCTCGTCCTGCTCGGCTGCAAGCAGCACGCTACCGACGAACATGTTCCCGGAGAATTTCCGCCGACTGCTGCGCAGTCTACGGGCAGCGATACCTTGGATCTCACGAACCGAGTGGCCTCCGATGAGGATCTTCTCGGCATCGAGAAAGCTGCCACCCTCCGCGAGATTCACATCGGCGAGTCCGGCGTAACGCGGCAAGGGTTGGCCGTGCTATCCTCGCTAACCAATATTGAAGTGTTGGCCTTGGGACAAACTCCTTTGTCCGACGAGGACGTGCAAGGCTTACCCCATTTCGAAAAACTGCGAGACTTGCGGCTGCCTGCTTCGGAACTGACGGACGCGGGCGTGGCCCGCCTCGTGCAAGATATTCCTCAAATCGAACGGTTGGTGTTGGGGAGCTCCGAGGTGACCTCGGAGGCGATTCGCGAACTCCAGCAACTCCCCCGGCTACGCGGATTGATCTTGAT
>JANQPP010000072.1 GCA_028289405.1 Pirellulales bacterium | reverse complement strand
CCGGGGAACATTTCGCCGCCAAAACCGATTACGCCGCCAGCTACGGCGACCCGGGCCGCGTCGGCATTGGCTACACTCGCGGACCGTCCAGCATCGAAGATGGCCTCAACGGACGTTTTGAATTTGAATTGACCGACCACAATGGGCTCGTCTACCAAACCAGTACGGTGCGGCACTCCGATCTCATCGACGGCGCGAGCAACACGCTCTTTGTCTCGGAGAAATACCTGAATCCGGATAATTACGAAGACGGCTTCGACGGCGCGGATAACGAGAGCATGTATACGGGCGCCAATAACGACAACGCACGCGATACGTTTCGCACGCCGATTCAGGATCGCCCAGGCTTGACCGACACCCTGCGCTTCGGCAGCGCGCATCCCGTGGGGGTACACTTCGCGCTCTGCGATGGCTCCGTGAAGACGGCCAACTACAGCATCGATCAGGCGGTGTGGCAGCGAATCGGCAATCGAGAGGACGGTCTGTCGTTCAATATGCCGGAGTAATCGCGCGCGGCTGGCGAGCCGCTACGCGGACTTGTCCAGCACGCTGACCTGGTTCAGCTTGTTGTAGAGCGTTTTGAGGCTGATGCCCAACTCTTCGGCGGCCTTGGGCTTACTTCCCCCGTGCCGCTCGAGGGAGTCTTGTATCGCGTCAAGTTCCATTTCCCGCAGCGTTTTCGGACCGCTGTTGGTCTTCAGCACGGTGGGGCGCAAAGACCGGGCATCAAAACGATGCGGCAAGTGGTCCACATCCACGGGCCCTTCGTCTCCGAGGATCATCGCGTGTTCGATCACGTTCGCCAATTCGCGGACATTTCCCGGCCAAACATGTTTTTGCAGCGCCTCGATCGCCGCCGGCGTCATCAAGCCCTCCAATTCTTCCTGGCGATGCGGTGAAAACCGCCGAGTCAAATGCAGGACGAGGTCCGGAATATCATCTAGCCGTTGCCTCAAGGGTGGAAGATGGACTTCGAAGGTATTGACCCGGTACATGAGGTCCTCGCGGAAGTCCTCGTCCGCGACCATTTGCTCCAAGTCACGGTGCGTCGCGCAAATCACGCGGACATCGGTCATGAAGGCCTGATTTTCTCCCACGCGGCGGATTTCGCCGGACTCCAGCACGCGGAGCAATTTGGCCTGCAACGATTTGGGCAGTTCCCCGATCTCATCGAGGAAAATGGTCCCCCCGTGGGCCACTTCGAACAATCCGACCCGATGTTCGTCCGCTCCAGTGAAGCTACCTTTGCGATGTCCGAATAACTCGCTCTCGATAAGCGCCTCCGGCAAGGCCCCGCAATTCACGGCCACGAAAGGCATCTCCGCACGCTGGCTTTCTTCGTGCAGAGCCCGGGCTACCAATTCCTTGCCGGTCCCCGTTTCGCCGAGGATGAGCACGGTCGATTCGGTGGCGGCGACTTTCGAGATCATCTTTTTGACCCGCGTCATGGCGGGGGAATTCCCGATCAGCCGAGGATCCCCCTCCAACCGCCGGAGTTGGCGTTTCGCGGCCCGGTATTTGTTCGTCAGTTCCCGCTTTTGCGCGACCCGTTCCAACAACGATTTGAGTTCGGCCAGCTTGCATGGCTTCGTGAGATAATCAAAGGCTCCATGCCGGAGCGCGGCCACTGCCGTTTGGACGGACGACTTTCCAGTGAGCACGATGACTTCGATCTCGGGCGTCAATTCCTTGGCCCGGGCCATGACTTCGATGCCGTTGAGCATGGGCATGTCGAGATCGACGAGCAGGCAGTCGTGAGCCTTTTCTTCCAAGGCTTGCACGGCTTCCTGGCCGTCGGCGCAGACGGTAACCTCATGTCCCATGCGTTGAAGTTCGACGCCCAACAGATCGCGAAGCGATTTTTCGTCGTCGGCGAAGAGTACTTGCAGGCGGTTAGGCGGCTTGGTAGCGATGTTCTTTCTCCTTCCGTGGAGCGTGTCTGGGAAGAACCACGCGGAACTGGCTTCCCTTGCCTGGTCCCGCGCTGGACGCCTCGATGGTACCTTCGTGGTCCTCCACGATGCGGTACGAAATGGAGAGTCCTAATCCGGTGCCTTGTCCAATGCGGCGTCTGGTGAAGAAAGGCTCGAAGAGATGTTGCTTCACTTCCTCGGTCATGCCGCAGCCGTCATCGGAACAGAGTAATTCGATCGAGTCTTCCCGCTGTCGCAGTTCCACGGAAACGTGGCCGCCCGCCGCAACGCAGTCCAAGGCATTGGTCAGCAGGTTGAGCACGACTTGCTTGATTTCCTGCGGATTGACCCAAGCTTCCACCTGCTCGTCGGCATGAAATTCGAGCTGCTTTTCCTTTCCTAAGTGGGCCACGATGTCCAGCATGTCCCGTGTGAGCTGCCGTAAATCGGTCTTCTGTCGATGAATCCCTCCAGTACGGGAAAGGTCCAGCAGTTTTTCCGTGATTTCCTTGCAGCGAAACGCTTCGTCCTGAATCATTCGTACGTATTGAGGAATCACGTGTTCCTCGCCGAAACCCTCGGAAAAGGATTCCGCCAACCTTTCCTCCAGCGATTCAGCGCACATCGCGATGGAGGCCAGGGGATTATTGATTTCGTGAGCCACACCTGCCGCGAGGAAACCGACGCTGGCCAGTTGCTCGCTCCGCACCACCTGCTTCGTACGTTCCCGGACTTGGCGGTCTAGATCGTCCCGAATGGCTTGAAAACGTGCCGTCATGGCATTCAACGCGTCGGCCAACTCCGTCATTTCGTCGTGCCCTGGCATCTGGATGCGGTAATCAAAATCTCCGCCAGCGACGTACCGGGAACCTTTCACCAACAACCGCAGAGGCCGGAAAACCCAGGCATAAAACAAACGAACGAGTAGGATCGTCAGTAAGGCAGCCGAAATGCTCGTGATCCAGGTAAGCACAATGAAGGTGCGATACTGGCCGCGCACGTCTCCAGCGAGATCCCGGAAGCGTTTGTGTAGGGCGCTAGGCAATTCGCCAGCAAGCTGCTGCAACTCTTCCAGCCGCGAGGCCAATTCGTCGACATCGACATCGCGGAAGATCCAATCCTGCCGCTCACTCAGCTCTTCCATCTCTTCCAGTGCCTGAAAGATCTTACGCGAGGTCCGTTCCTCCTGCCGCAGGTCGCGAAATTCATCCAACCCTTCGTGCGTGGCCCGCAATTGTTGTTGGTAATCATTGAGAATCGTCCGCAACTCCTGGAGTTGCCGGCGGAATCGCTCCCGTTCGAGCTGAGCATCCAAGCGGGGCAGGGAATACGGATGCTCCGTGGGATAGGGAATCGCCGCGAGTGAGCGGTAGTTGCTCAACATGACCCGTACGTCGCTGATCTCGGCGCTGAGCTTGGTGGCGAAGGGGAGTTCGGTGGCGCGGTCGCTCAAGCTCTTCACCAAGCTGCGATAAGCGTAGAGCCAATGGAAGCCGCTGACCGAAAGCATGGCCAAAATCACGATGAGCAATCCGCTGCCGATGAGCAGCTTATTACGGATTGGCCATTTGGAAAGCATAAGCGACCTCCCTGTCGCGCGGACTGACGCCCGAGGTTCGCGGCATACCTTGCCGAGGGCCGTCCGATTTTTTCGGGCTGGGGAGTCTACCACCTGGGACTGGTACACGGCAAGACGAAGTCCGTCCTGGAAGATCAGGCAATGTGGCGTGGCATTACTGGGAAGACTCCGCGGCTTTGTCGCGGAATCTCTTGCACTCACAGGTCCGGTGGGGCGAAAATAATGTGGGCGTCACCAGATCGGGAGATCTGATCCAGGTCCCAGCCGCTCTCCACTCCAGTCTCAAAGGATATAGCCATGTCGAATCCTTCCTCGCGACGCCAATTTCTGACCACGGCAGGTGGAACAGCCCTCGCCACCTGGGGAATTTTGCCGCGGCGAGTTTGGGGGGCTGGGGAGCGGCTTCGCGTGGCAGTGATGGGTGTGAACGGACGTGGGCGGGCATTGGCACGTGGCTTTTCCCGGCTGCCACAAGTCGAAGTGGCATACCTGTGTGACCCTGATCAAACTGCCTTGGAATCCGCGGTCGCGGAAATCTCCTCGGAGATGGTCAATCCGCCCCGCTTGGTGAAGGATTTTCGCGAGGCTCTGGATGACCGGCACGTCGACGCCTTGGCCATCGCCGCGCCGGACCACTGGCACGCCCCCGCTACGATTCTGGCTTGCCAGGCAGGGAAGCATGTATATGTGGAGAAGCCCGCCTGCCACAACATGGCGGAAGGGGAATCGATGGTCGCGGCGGCTCGCCAGCACGGGCGGCGCGTGCAACTAGGAACTCAGCGCCGTGGTTCGCCGTCCATTCGAGAAGCGGTCGCGGAACTTCACGGTGGAAGGCTGGGCACGGTCCGCTTCGCCCGAGGCTGGATCAACAGCACGCGGCCCAATATCGGGTTTGGACGAGTCACCGCTCCGCCCGCCCATCTCGATTGGGAACTGTGGCAGGGTCCGGCGCCCGAGCGCCCATACCGGGATAATGTTGTGCACTATCGCTGGCACTGGTTTTGGGACTGGGGGACCGGTGAACTCGGCAACAATGGCATTCATGCCTTGGACGTTTGCCGCTGGGGCCTCCAGGTTCAGGTTCCCGAGCAGGTCGCCTGCCAAGGAGCGAAGCTGTTCTTCGTCGATGATCAGGAGACGCCCGACACGCAATTGGCCACTTTCCGCTTCGGCGACAAGATGATTTCCTGGGAACACCGCACCTGGCACAAGCGGGGCTTCGAGGGCTCGCTCTATGGCGTGCAATTCTATGGTGACGAAGGTTCCCTGGCCGTGGCCAATGAAGGCATCGTTTGGCGGGATATGGCTGGCAAGATCCTGGAAAAGAGGGCCGGCGATTTGGACGAACGGGCCCATTTCCTGAACTTCGTTCAGGCCATTCGGGACGACGTGCCACTCCACGCGGAAATCGAGGAAGGCGTGCGGAGCACGCTTCTCTGCCACTTAGGGAACATGGCGTATCGCGCCCAACAGACCGTCGCGGTAGATGTCTCTACAGGCCGCCCAGAAGACGAAGAGCTATTCGAGAAATTCGGAAAACGCCCGTACCGCCCCGGCTGGGAATTTCTGGCGTAGCTAATAATCACACTTGTGAGGACAGCGGTAGCGCGCCACATAATCTCTGGCCAAGGAACCATTTCCGACTCGATGCCAATATCAAAGCACGGATGGCGAATAAGTCTCGCGATGGGAATCGTCAAGAAAAAAACTGGATTACTGGCCAATATCGAACGTCATGGGAGATCGTAAATGAACACCGCCTTTCTTTTGGCTCAAGCGGCATCAGGCGATACCGCGATGGACCTCTTCTCGCGGATTATTACGCGACCTGATCTGGCGATTCCACTCGCCGGAATTAGCGTGGCCATCGTGGCTATCATCTCGGGTTGCATTGCCAACATGGTCAAGCACAACGCCGATGTCCGCCTGAAGGAATCGATGATCGAGCGAGGTATGTCGGCTCAGGAAATCGAACAGGTGTTGAAGGCGAAGTGAGCCACGCTGGCAAACCAAAAAGTTTCTGATGAATTCGAGCACAAAAGTCGTCCAGTTCGTTCATGTTCGCGTCCCTCAGATTTCAATGGAATGGTTTGCTGCCGTAGGTCCCATTGACTCCCGCTTTAGGCATACCAGGCAAACAGGCTCCCTTCCGGCGTATCGACGTTCTGAATAATTTCACATCCGTCGGGCAGCTACCCGGTTCATCGCTTTCGAATCCTTCCTGTTGCCTAGCAGGCGCGGCGACACTGCTCGTTGAACCCATCACACGTCGTGCCGGCACGTTCGGCCTGCGGCGGGCCAGCGACGTCGACCTCCATGCCACGAATCGACCGAGTCGATTCGGGTATACCTCTTCAAGCCAGACTTCAAGAGAGGCAGAACACAGAGACGGATCATGGACCATGATCCGCAAGTGGTTAGTTCACTTTTGGCTCCCAATGAGTTGCCCGCCATTTCGTTGACCCGCAATCGCCGCCCGTGCTACGATGACAACCGGGCTCATCTTCAGCACGATTCGGGGTTGTGGCATGCGACGGAACACCAGTGGCGTGGAGATCAGTGCCAAGCGCAGCGTGAACAATATCCATATTGTAGGCCGGCGTCTTCGCCCTGGGCTGGTTGATTGGCGAAGTGCTAGTCCCGCCTCGATTCGATTCTTTTTAACGCTCATTGTCTGCTGGGGATACTTTACACATCCCATCGGGCATCTATTCGCCGCCGATTTTCCTCGTGCTCCTGTGGCCGGATTCAGCCCGAAAATCGTGATCACGACTTCGGATCGGCGCCGCACGGAGGAATTCGAATGGGAACATACGTTGCATAATGGCTACGCTGGCTCCCCGCTCAATTCCCCCGCCAATACGAATTTCGTGGTGGGCGTGCTCGATACGGGTGCTCAAGTGAATTTGGTCAGCGGCGATGATGCGAGTATCTTGGGGGTTGAAGGTTCGCGGCTAACACGGAATACCATCGAACTCACTGGCGCTTCTGGCACGATCAACGCGCCCATTTCGCACCCTATCGGGGTTTTCGCGCAAGGGCTCAGCGCGATTAATTCCGACGGCAATTTGAATCTTTCGCAACTCAAGGGACATGGCAACGTGTCCTCGGTCGTCATTCCCGAAGTACAAAATGCGGGCGACAACCGAATTCCGTCCGTCATGGGAATTCCCTATGCCGCGTTCTACACCACGGTGATCCGCAATGACCAACCCGTGACGGTCAACATTGGCGGCGAGGAAATTACTAGCCCCGATGTGCAAATCCTCAACGTTGGCGATCCCAGCGTTCCGGTGTTCGAGGACCAACGTAGCATTCCCTTGCGATCCGGTGGCTTCGGCGGGTTACCTCCGTTGACGGCCGGATATTCCGGTCTGGACCTCTCCGATCCTTTCAACGCGGATTTTCGCACACCGGTGACCCCGACCCTACTCACGGCGATTCCGACCTCGATTCCCACGGGCGGCGGGCTGTTCGCCACTCTCAATGTAGGCAACGGTGAAATTGGGCCTCTCAACCCGCTGCAGCAGTTGGACGTGCTCTTCGACACCGGTGCCGAAGCATCGATCATTAGCCGCGCCGTGGCGGCTAACCTCAATCTGGATCTGCTCAACCCGGATTTCGAGATCGAGGTCTTGGGCATCGGAGGACTGACCGAAGCCGTGCCTGGTTTTTACGTGGACTTCGTGCAAATGAACGCTTCTGGCGGCGCGCTCCAATTCTCCGATGTTCCCTTCGTCGTGATCGATGTCCCATCTCCAGCGGGCGGCGCGCTCGACGGAGTCTTGGGAATGAACTTCTTCTGGAATCGTAATTTGGTGCTCGAACCGAACTTGCAAGGCAGCACTTTCCTCCATGTGTCGGGGCCGTTGTACGGCCAAGATGTACTCTTTGGGGATGTCGATCTCGACTCGGACGTGGACGCGGACGATATCGACGACCTCTTTTCGAAACGGGGGGGCGACTTCGAAACCGCGGACCCCGCCGTCTATGACCTGAATCAAGACTTTCTTGTGGATGATGCCGATGTTGTCGTGCTCGTGGAAAACGTACTGGGGAGCACGTTCGGCGATGCGAACCTCGACGGCCGCGTGGATCTCGAGGATTTTTCGTTATTGAAGCAATCCTTCGGCAGTTCCGCCGGCTGGAACGGCGGCGATTTCAATGGCGACCAGATCGTCAATTTGGCCGACTTCACCACGCTCAAGGACCAGTTCGGAACCGTGGGCGCTCCCTCTCCTGCCGGCGCTGCCGTGCCGGAACCCTCGACCATTTTGCTCGCCCTCTTGGCTCTCTTCGGCTGGAGCCTGCATGGCCTACGCAGGCAGCGCTGATTGTGGGGCAAACGCTTCGCGAGAACGTTGCGCCCCGGGCCAATCACGACAACTTGCCCAACTCCTCTTGATCTCTTCTCGTCGAGGCACGATATAGCCTCTGCGGATTTCGTGGAACGTTTCCCACACCACGCCCTCCGGCGGCCTTCTCACCAACCAATCCCTCACCGAGAGATCAGAAGATGGAACTGCTGGCGCTCGTGCAGGCTCCCGACCATGTTTGTTATCGCTATCGCCTCCAGGCATTCGAGCCCGTGTTGCGTGCCGCGGGCTGGAAAGTAACGGTGCTTTCACTACCGAGAAGGCTCCAACCTTTCCTCTCGATGTTGCCGGCTGTTCGCCAAGCGGACGTGGTTTTTCTTCAAAAAAGGCTGCTGCAAGCATGGAAACTCCGATTGATCCGCCGGGCGGCACGGAAACTGGTGTTCGACGTGGACGACGCCATCTTTCACCGCGATAGCAATGCGACGAAAGGGCACCGCAGTCTTGCAAGGTGGAGGCGGTTTCGTCGTACCGTCGCCGCCAGCGACGCGGTGACAGCCGGGAACGAACATTTGCAGGCCGCCGTCGCCGCCGCCGGATATCGATATAAAGGGCTCTATTTTCCCACGACCGTCGACGTGGATGCCTACCCTGAGGCTACGCAGGACACGTCGGGAAGAGGTCTGAAATTAGCGTGGGTGGGAAGTGCCAGCACGCTCCCTTCGCTGCAGAACATGGCGCCTCGATTACAGGCGGCGCGAGCCTGTGTGCCGGGTATTTCCCTCCGAGTGATCTGCGACGTCTTCCCCGAGGATTTCCCGATCCCTATCGAACGCTGCACGTGGTCCAAGGAGCGAGAGGCGGAATTGATCGCGGGAGCTGACGTGGGGGTGAGTTGGCTACCGGAACATCCTTGGAGTCGAGGAAAATGCGGCTTGAAGGTGCTGCAATACATGGCGGCAGGCTTGCCCGTGCTGGCGAATCCTTTCGGAGTTCACCAGCAGGTCATCCGGCAAGGCGAAACGGGATATCTTGCGGAAACGCCGCTGGAATGGACACGCATTCTTTCCAAATTGGCCTCGTCGCCCAAATCTCGCTACGAATTGGGGAGACGCGGACGAGAACGTGCCCGTGAGGAATACCAGGCTCAGGCCTGGGCGGCACGCTTCGAACAGATGCTACGCCAGTTGGTCCAACCCGGTTTCGCGGGCTTTTCGCCCGAATTCGGAAATCGCACGGCTGCAAAGGACAAAACGTCTTGTCTCGAAAATACGCGACATCGCGGAGCGGCTTGAACTTTTCGAACTGGCGTCACGCGAAAGTTGCTACGTTGAGAAATCGTATACGTTAGCCGGCCATTTGAGCGGAAACCAAAGTTTGGTCATTGGCCGGCTGGCTTCCGGGCATCGGCTCCACGTACGGCACGTACCGCACGCCGTTTTCATCCATCTCCCCATCCACGTCGATATCGTGCGGATCCTGCTCGAAGCGTGTAAACGATTCGAGGGCACGTCTTGCCAGTTCGTGTTGAGGATCACTTTGCAGGGCGGCTTGGAAGTAACGGGTTGCTTCGCCGAAACGGCCCTGCGAAGAATAAATGAATGCCAGATTGTATTGCGCGTCCGCTTCACTTCCGGCCTGCCGAAATTCGGCGAGCGCTTCATCGAGTCTGCCCATCTGTCCCAGGATTAGGCCTAGGTTGTTGTGGAATCTAGCGGTCGTGGGGGATAGCGCGACCGCCTTGCCCATGGCACTTTCCGCTTTTGGCAAATCTCCGGACAGATAGAAGCTGTAGCCCAGGTCATTAAAAAGTTGCGCTTGTTCGGGGTTGAGCTGAATCGCGCGTGCGTAAAGCTTTTGAGCCTCGCGATGCCGGCGCTGTTGGTCTTCCAATAAGGCCAGACGATGCAGCGCTTCGATGTGGTCAGGTTTTTTTTGCAGAAAGACGCGATATGCCGCCCGTGCTTCGTCTAGTTTCCCGGAAGCCTCCAGGCCGTAGGCTAGTGAAAATTCCTTTTGCTCCGTATCGTTACCCGGCTTGAAAAAGAACCGGCTCGAAATCGAATTGCCATCGCCTTTCTTCCAATTGACAAGCCCGGTCATGGAGGAGCAGCCTTGCAGACCGATGCAGGCGGCCAGCCCAATCGCGAGGAACGTCTTTGAGCATATATGAACAAGCTTCATGTTTGGTCCTCGCGGGATCGAAACAGTGCAACGACGCACAAAGCCGTCGAGATTGCCTCCGCTCATCGGAACAGTGCACCATTGCCGCCGAATCTTCTCCCCGTGCCAGCGCCACCAGCGAAATTGCCGGAGAGGCTCTGGTAGTACCCACGTTCGGCCTCAATCGCCGTAATGCCCCAGGGGAATGCCGGTGCCACCGTGACCCGCCCTTCAAGGAATTCGGGATCGACATTCAGGCGTGCGAGTTGTTCGACCACGACTTGCCGCCGTTTCTGATCGAGTTCCGGGCGTCCGCGATGCGGGCTTTCCTCCACGACGACAGGAAAAGGCGCATGCTCAAGCCTCAGCGCCACGGCTTCTAGTTTTCGC
This sequence comes from Pirellulales bacterium, assembly GCA_028289405.1. Lineage (GTDB taxonomy): Bacteria > Planctomycetota > Planctomycetia > Pirellulales > JANQPP01 > JANQPP01. Next base: position 72,663 of record JANQPP010000072.1, on the reverse strand, counting down.
GTGGCGCCGGGAGTCAGAGTCGCGGAATCGCCCGAGAAATCGTGATCGTAGAAAATGAAATCGGCCGCTTCCGCGTTCGTTTGCTGCGTCTCCCAAAAGGAATCGCTAACCTGCCCCAAAGGAAAAGGCGGATCGTATTCCGGACCACCGCCGTAGTGATGGCAGCCGCTGGCTCCGGCGAGCGCGCCCAACACGGCGGCGCCACCCCACTGCTTGATCCAGTGACGAGCCCGGGCCATGCGGTCTACCAGACGATCAAGGCCATCCGCAGCGCTCATAAGTCTCCGTCCTTTGCGTTGATTCGGCGTGCCGCCGGGGGCCGCCACGAGAATACGAATCCTGTTCCCGTCGATTTTAAGTGCCATGCCCGAAGGGACCGGCGATCATTTCCGATCCGCCGGAATGATACCGTCGTTTAAGAATCGGCCAGACGGTGCCGCGATGCTCATGCGTGGGCCGGCCTTCCAGACGACCTTCCAAAAAGAACTCGCGGTTGGTCGGCTCGGTGACGTCGAATCCTGGCAGCGGCGGCACTTCTTCTGGCTCCATCGGTTGCATCAACTCGGGAGTCACCAAGATCAATAGTTCCGTCTCGTTCCTCGTCACACTCCGCCGTCCGAAGATACGGGAAAAAATGCTCGGAAAATCGCCCGCGCTCTCGGCAGTGGTCGTATCGTCCAGCAAACCGGCAATGGCGAACGTCTGCCCTTCTCGCACATCCACATTCGTCACGACCGAACGCGTATTCAGCGAGGGAATGCCGTTAACATCGATCTCCGTGTTTACTTGGCTGAATTCGGGAGCGAGTTGGATGCGGATCATGTCCTTGTCGATTACCGTGGGCAGGAAACTAACAATCACTCCCACCGCGCGAAAGTCGGTCGTCACCGCCGCCGCTCCACTCACACCAACGGTCGTCGGAATCGGCAGTTCCGCGCCCGAATGGAATTGAGCCGGCGAGCCGCTCCGCGTGACCAATGTCGGTTCGCTCAGCACGCGGATCACGCCACGTTCTTGGAGGTAATGCAAGCCAAAGCTGATATCGCTGGAGCTAAAATTCCCCAACACGGCGGGAGCGTTTCCGGTCGCCGCGTTCAACATCGATTGCAGAAGCACGTTACCACCATCGAAGGTCACATCGGTCGACATATCGAAACCGAAAGTGCTAGCCGCCGATCGGTTCAACTCGGCCAGTTTGATCTTCAGCGCGACCTGCTGCACGCCCGGCACGCGTAGCCGGTTGACCACTTGGATAGCGTTGGCCCGCCGGCCGGTGGCTTCCTGGGGATACGGACCCGCGCTCGTGCCGCCGAAAACGCCCTGCAATTGGCCCGTGCCAGTGAGGTTGATCGCGGAGTCGTTACGAATCAGACGCAAAATCTCCGCCGCCTCTTGGGCGTCCTTCGCCTGGCCTTTCACGAACAGCTTCGTGCCGCGCGGCACCAGCCGGACGCTGCTATCGGGAAATTCCTGCTCGATGATCTGTTCCAGGATCGTGAATTGCTCTGCCCAGCTCTTGTGAACTTCCGGATCGGGCTGCACGCGGACCAAGTAGGAAACGGGCTTGAACCGAGGATCGTCGAACCATAGCGTGATATCGGTCGTGCCCTGGGAAAGGCCCATCAGGCCGAGTTGCCGGGGATCGTAGACGTTGTAGTCACAGACGGTCGGGTCCGTGACGACGACCTTGGCCAAATTGGCGGGGAAGACCAGAATCCTCTGCCGGCGCACGTTTAACGTGACCACCTCCGTGTAATCGATCACCTCAAATGGCAAGCGAACTTTCCCGGCTAGCCCATCATCGGCTAGCGGTACCTGTGGATCGATACGCGGCGTACCCGGATCGACCTCCTCGATCCGAGGTTGCGGCGGCGCGACATCATCCGTCGGCTGGGGATCCGCCTCGTTGTCCGTGGGTGCTTGAAAAGCCATTGGTCGAGCCACCGTGGAGGTGCCGGAGGCATTCCACTGCTCTCCCGACAACACGGGGGGCTTGTCTAACTTCTGAGTCGGCTTTGCTTCGAAAGCCTGTTGGGTCGGAGATCTCCATTCCGCTTCGTAAGAAACCAAGTTGACCTCTCCGTCCTGGGCCGAATAGCCACGATTACCCGCACTGGACACCGCGTCGCGGGGCAATAATTCCGTGGTTTCGGCGGAAATCGGCGAGACGGCGGGAGCATGGGTCGGTCCGGAAAACTCGGGCGGCTGCTTTAAATTCCGCGCCGCTTCGGCGATGGCGAATGGGAATACGGGCTTTACTCGCCGACGATGGCCGAGCTTGCGCGTGCCTTGCAGGCCAGCTTGAACGTTTTCGGACGCCTTCGCGGACGGAAGCGGTTGCTGGTGTTGCAGCATATTGGCCTCCAACACCACCGGTGGCGGGATCAGTTTAGCTCGGTTTTGTCGCAATTGCCGCTTCAAATCGGCGGCCATGTCGCCCGATCCACTCGAAGCCAGGGGCACTGTGGACGTGGCGCTTCCTTGCGCCGCAGCATGCGGCCTCGTTCCCGATGCGGAAGAAGGGGAACTCCCCATCGCCCAGGCGGCGAAACCTACGACCGAACAAAATCCCAAACTAAGGATTCCCACGGTGCAGATTCCTTTTCCACGAAAGTCTGGCTCGGAGTTCGTCCGTGCTTGACCGCTCATACTGTTGGTCCCCATCCGGTGGATAGGCGTGCACGCTGGCAACTTCAGGCCTAAGCCCTTCGCCAGCGGCGTGTGGCATCTGTCAGTTTTCCCGCGTGCTCTGCCGTCTGAAACAGCATGAGAGTAGCGGGTATTCACCTACAGCTTACCTATCGGGGACTCGACTGGTTCACATTAAGCAATTTGCAGTGATTGTTCGGATTCAGCCAGCAATTCCGATTAAATCGGAAATGCGTGAAAAAATGGAGGGAATGGGAAAATTTCTCGCTTTCCGATTCTTTGGCCAAATCGTAATCCATATTTGAAGGATGCCCGAAACATTTCACCTTTAACGAATCCATGTCGCCTGAACGGGCAATCACCGCTCGTGGCAACCGTGGATCGCCAACCCGTACCTCTTCAAACTCAGAGACATCGAGGATCAATCATGTCCACCGCCGCTCCCCAAGCCCCCCAAGCTACTCACGAATTCGTGCAGGTCGATCAGACGCTTGTGAAGGCGACCATCGATTCGGTGCAGAAAGCTCTGGTTATGTGCGACGTAAAAGCGCGGTGCGTGGGTATCTCTAGCATGCCAGCGCAAGAGACCGGCTCGGTGACGGGCATCATCGGAGTTCACGGCAAGGTCTCCGGCTTTTTTCAGTTGAATTTGTCGGAACGCTTTGCCATCCGTGCCGTGCAGGGTTTGTTGCAAGAATCGTTTGACGGGCTTACCAGCCAGGTCGTGGACGGGGCGGGCGAGATCACGAATATTGTCGTGGGAGGGATCAAAGGAGCCATCGCAAATTCACCTTATGCCTTTTCCCACATTACCGTGCCTTCCGTGATCGTGGGGTCGGGCTATCAAATCGCCTTCGCACGAGGACTGGAGTTCGTCAACGTCACGTTTGAACATGACGATCCGGAAGCGATTCTTATCTCCGACCGGCTGATTCATGCCAGCCTGTCGCTCTTGCGCCTGTAGAGTACGAAGCAGCAAACAATAAGGCGAGGGCCGTCAAGGATGAGGGTAATATTGTGCCAGCCGGTCTGGCGAAACCCCCATCCGCAGCGCGGCTTGCAGGCACCAGTTTCGCACCGTCTGTGTTAAAACGCCGCGTTTGCGCCAACGCCTTGCACTTACGTGGAGCGGACCAGGCAGCAGCACGGGCCAGGCGACGCGGCGAAACCGCTTCATGAAAAGCACGTCTTCCATGATGGGGACTTCGGGAAAGCCGCCCAGTTCTTGAAAGGTATCCCGCCGGCAGAAAATGCCCTGATCACCGAAGGGGCGCCCCAGCCAGCGTACCCGGGCGGCGTTGCCCCATTCCAAACTACGATAAATCATTCCCGACGAATCGATACGCTGCAAAAAAGCGCCGCCCAAGTTGTGGGGCTGAGCGAGACATTCTTCAATCTGCGTTCGCGCTCCGGGTTCAAGCCAAGTATCCGCATGCAGAAATAAGAGCATGTCCCCTTGAGCCGCCTGGGCGCCTCGATTGAGCTGGATGCCCCTCCCAGCGGGGCTGGAAATCAGTTGGCAGAGGCTTGCAGCGGCAATTTCCCGCGTCCCGTCATCACTGCCGCCGTCCACCACAATCACTTCCAGCGGCGAGAGGTCCCACGCGTGTTCGATGGCGGATGCGGCATTTGCCGCCTCTTGGAGCATGGGAATAATGACGGAAATCTCGCGGCGTCGGCTACCTCCGGACTCAGTGGCAGAGCACGACATCGCAGGCTTCCTCAACAGCCGGCTGGAGGCAACGGCCAGATGTGGACTCACTAGAGATTCCCTAAAGCCGGGCAGGTCTCCCTATTGGAAATATGCCGGAGCGTTCCCTTCCTTCCACTTGATGTTGCAACCGATGCTCGGTTTCTGGGGTTCAGGCACGGAGTTGCCCGCCAGCACGGCATCAAGCGCGGCCCGCAGGTCCTTCCCCGTCACGGGAATGCCGCTGTCGGGGCGGCTGTCATCCATTTGCCCCCGGTAGGCCAACTTTTGGTCTTTATCGAAGACATAGAAGTCTGGCGTGCATGCCGCGTGGTAGGCCTTGGCCACGGATTGGTCTTCATCGTACAGGTAAGGAAAGGTGTAGCCGCGCTCTTCGACCTCATGCACCATCTGTTCCGGGGAATCGGCGGGATAATTGGCTACGTCGTTCGAATTGATGGCCACCACGGCAGCCCCTTTGGCCTGGTATTCCCGACCCAGTTCCGCCAAACCGGCCGCCACGTGTTTTACGAACGGGCAATGATTGCACATGAACACGACCAGCAACGCGGACTGGCCGGAAAAGTCGGCCAATGACACCGTCTTGCCGTCCACATTGGGGAGTGAGAAATCGGGGGCCAGGGTCCCCAAGGGAAGCATAGTGCTCGGTGTTAAGACCATCAACAGACTCCTTCAAAGAGGTGGCAAATTGTTTGATTGGTATACGTTCACGCGAAATGAGCGAATACATCATTCGCATGGTTTTCCGCTCTTGCTTTTTGCAGTTTAACGAAACACCAGGGCATCGAAAACCAAGCCGGCAGCTCGCCAAGCCGAAGCACTCTTGCGGAACGTCATTCCCGGGGACGACAATAAGCCATGCGCCCGCCACACATTCTCGCATGAAAGGGTTTGCCATGCTCCGCCCCGATTCGTTCCCACATTATTCCCGCCGAGAGTTTGCCCGACGCACGATTTCCTCCGCCGCCTTGCTTGGCGCGCCGCAGGCGGCGCTGCTGTCACGGTTTCCCGCCGTCAGCCGGGCTGAGTCGGAGTCGTCTCCCGGCAACGTGCAGTTTTCGCCGGATATCGAACCTTTAGTGCGGCTATTGGAAGACACGGAGCGGGACCAACTGCTGGAGGTGGTGGCGGACCGCGTGAGAAACGGTCTGTCTTATCAAGAAGTCTTGGCGGCGCTTCAACTGGCCGGCGTGCGAAACGTGGAACCCCGGCCCAGCGTGGGGTTCAAGTTTCACGCCGTGCTGGTCGTAAACTCCGCGCATTTGGCCAGCCTGGCTTCCCCCGACGAAGAACGCTGGCTTCCCATTTTTTGGGCGCTCGATTATTTCAAAAGCTCGCAATCCCGCGATGTCCGCGAGGGAAATTGGACCATGGCGCCGGTAAACGAAGACCAAGTGCCGCCATCCCAACGGGCTCGGCGGATGTTCGTCGACGCCATGGAGAAGTGGGACGAATCTCAAGCCGATGCCGCCGTGGCAGGTTTAGCCCGAACCGCCGGCGCTCAACAAATCTTCGACCTCTTGTGCCGGTATGGCGCGCGGGACTTTCGTTCCATCGGCCACAAGGCGATCTTCGTGGCCAATAGTTGGCGGACATTGCAAAGCATCGGCTGGCGGCACGCCGAACCCGTGTTGCGGTCCTTGGCCTATGCCTTGCTCAACCACGAAGGGGAAAATCCGGCGGAGCGCGACGCTGAAGCGGACCGTCCGTGGCGAGAGAATCTTCCGCTAGCGGCAACCATCCGAGCGGACTGGCGCGACGGGAAGAACGATTCGGCCATGGCCGTTGATCTCCTGGAAACCCTCCGCTCCGGCACCCCGCGCGACGCTTCCCAAAAAGTCGCGCAGATCCTCAATTCAGGCGGTTCGCCACAGGCAATCTGGGATGGCCTGTTTTTGAATGCCTCCGAGCTACTCGTACGTCAGCCGGGCATTATCGGCTTGCACACGCTGACGACCACCAACGCCCTGCACTTCGCCTACCAGCACACGGGGCATGACGAAACGCGGCGGCTGATGATGTTACAGAATGCGGCCTTTCTCCCCATGTTCCGTGACCGCATGCCTGGCCGGGGATCGGTGGGCGACCAACGGCTGGACCAGATCGAACCAAGCGGCGCAGGAGTTTCGACGGGGGACGATGTGAGTTCGATTTTCGCGCACGCACGCGGAAATCGCGACGCCGCCGTGAGCGAGGCGCTGGGCTATCTGAAAGCGGGGAATGATCCGCAAGCGCTGATCGACATGGCGCGGTTGCTGGTTTTCTTCAAGGGAGACGATTCCCACGACTACAAGTTCAGTTCCGCCGTGCTGGAGGATTTTTACCACGTCTCGCCACAGTGGCGGGACCATTTGCTGGCGGCCAGCATGGTGCAGCTTCGCGGAGCGGAGGAACGGGATAATCCCCTGGTGGGTAGGATCCGCGACGTGTTGACCGCCTGAAACCCGGCCAATTGCACGGCAATCCGTTATTCACTGTCCGTTTTTTGGAATCGCCGCACTTTTTCCGAGTACTTGCGGTTGAGCCGCTTGTGCCGGTCGTCGAGTTCCACTTGCCGGCCTTGGATGAAGGCCATCGTCACCAGCGACGGAGTTTCCAGCGGATTCCCGGTCGTGACGATGAGCGTGGCATCCTTGCCCACTTCGAGTGAACCGACGCGATCTTCCACGCCGAGGATCCGCGCGGGATAGAGAGTGATGCTCCGCAGGGCCTCCTGACGGGGAAGACCGTAGGCCACGGCGGTACCGGCATGGTACGGCAGGTTCCGCACCATGGAAGAAGACCAGCGGCCACCACTGGCGATGCAGAATTGGACGTCCGCTTGACGCAGCCGCTCGGGCAGCGTGAAAGGCTCGTCATAAGGTGAATGCCGGCGTGCAGGCAGACGATGCACGCCCCCCACAATCACGGGCACCTCATGTCGCTTGAGAAGGTCGGCGCAGTCTGCCGCGTCGTAGCCGCCGTAGAGCATGATACGGATTTCTTCCTTGGCAGCGAAAGCGACGGCGGATTGAATCTGTTCCCGCTGATCCGCGTGCACGATCCAAGGCAGCTCGCCCCGCAGCAGCGGCAGCATGGCTTCCCATCTCGCGTCATACGGAATTTGGTCTCCATTCTCCTGGACCACTTTTTTGGACCGCTGGTAGGCCCGGGCATCACGAAGAGTTTCGCGAAGCTGTTCGAGGGCCTGGTCGTATTTTTCTTGCGGCTTCTCTTCGGAGGATGAGGACCACCACGCGCTCAGCGGGGTCATGCGTGGCCAATGGACGTGCATGGCGACGGGGGCTTTTTGCGTCATGTCTTCCCAGGTCCAACCGTCGAGCCGCATCAGTGCGGATTGGCCCGCCAGTAAGCTGCCCGACGGAGCGCTGAGCGCCAGCAGAATCCCGTTGGAGCGGGCCACGGGGATCAATTCACTGTCGGGATTGAAGGCAACTTGGGCCTTCACATTCGGATTGATCGCGCCGGTTTCCCGCTGGTCACGCGTGGAACGCACGGCGTTGATCTCCACCAGACCCAGATCGGTCATGGCGTCGATCAGGCTGGGATATACGTGCAAGCCACTCACGTCAATCCGCTGGGTATCGGCTGGCAAATCGACGTCACCACCCACCGCTTGGATCACTCCCTCCGCGAAAAGCAGCGTGCCTCCTTCGATGGGAGAATCGCTGACGGGATGGATGGTCCCTCCGACCAGAGCGATGGGCTGGCTCTGCGCCGCGCCGGGGATTTCCGGGGAAGCGGGAGAGCAAGTTCCCCACAAAGCGGCACACAAAAGCGCCAAAGGGAAACAGCAAGTACGAAGATGGTAGGCGAGATTCATCAGGATTTTCATGGCGGGCGATCAAGAATTGGATAGGTGCTTCGTAGAGCGGTAGTTCAGGGCTGGCCGGCCTGAGAAAACGCGCAGTAGACATCCACGCGCGGCCAGAGGCGCATCGGATCCTCTTCTTCTTCGGCTGGGGATTCCTGCATGGGAACCTCCAAATCGAGGATTTTTTGCACCAAAGTGCGATGCATCTCGCGCGCCTTCGCTTCGGCCTGCTTCGACTGGGCCACGTCAAAATATTTGCGTCCGTCGATCCACGTCTGCTCGCAACGGCTGGCCGTCGAAAGCGGATGGCCACTCCACACCACAAGGTCCGCGTCCTTGCCCGGTTCCAACGAACCGACGTGTTCATCGATGCGAAGCTGCTTGGCAGGATTTAGCGTGACGAATTTGAGGGCCTCAACCTCGGGAACGTTGCCGTATTTGACCGCCTTCGCGGCTTCCAGATTAAGCCTTCGCGCCAGTTCCGCGTCGTCCGAGTTGAAGGAGACCACGACCCCGGAGCGGTACATCAAGGCTCCGTTGTAGGGGATCGCATCGTAGACCTCGAATTTGTAAGCCCACCAATCGGAGAAGGCGGAGCCCATCGCCCCATGTTGCGCGAGCACCTCCGCGACCTTGTAGCCCTCCAAAATATGCTGGAGCGTGGCGATCCGCACGTCGTGGCTTTCTAAGGTTCGCAACAATGCCAAGATTTCATCTTGCCGATAGGAATGGCAGTGGATTAGGCGTTCGCCTTTCAGGATTTCGACCAGAGCATCCAGTTCCAAATCGCGGCGAGGAGGCAAGCCTTCGTGCCGCGTTTCCCACTCGTCCCAGCGCTTTCGGTAGTCAGCGGCGGCATGAAAGGCGTCATCGATGATTTGTTCCACGCCCATGCGGGACTGCGGATATCGCGAAGTGAAGTTGTCGCCCCAGTTGCTTTGCTTGACATTTTCCCCCAAGGCGAATTTGATCCCGGCGGGGGCTTTCCCGAATTTCATCTCCTCGGAAAGGGATCCCCAGCGCATCTTGATCACCTGGTTCTGGCCGCCAATCGGGTTGGCCGAGCCATGCAAAATGTTCGACGAAGTGACGCCGCCCGCCAATTGCCGGTAGATGTGGATATCGTTGCAGTCGATGAAGTCGCCGATCCTTACTTCCGCCGTAATGGCCTGGCCCGACTCATTCACACCGCCATCGGTGGCAATATGCGAATGGCAATCGATGATGCCCGGCGTGATGTGCTTGCCGTTCGCGTCGATGACGGTGGCACCGTCAGGTATTTGCACGTCTTTTCCGACGGCCACGATCTTCCCGTCGCGCACGAGCACCGTTGCGTCTTCGTACTTTCCAGTACCGTCGAGAGCCCAGACGGTAGCATGTTCAAAAGCCACAAGGGCGCTCCGCTCGGGCGGAGCTTCGCGGCCATAGGCTCCTAGCGGATAGTTCACGGCGAAGCTGGCCGCACGGTCTTCTAGTTTGGCCTCATCTTCCTTCTCTTCCGCTTCCTCTTCTGAGGCCGCTTCATCGGTTTGACCTTCTTGAGTGGCCGTGAAACGAAACGTTGTGCCGTCACCCCACTCGCCCGAGCCATTCAAGGTGAGCGTCGATTCTTCAGCTTGTTCGATTACAGCGGTGAAGCGAGCCACGCCAGGCTTTTTGAGAAGTTCTCCACGAAACATGCCGGCAATACGCAGCCCGTCCAGCCGCAGCTTGGTGAGTGGCAGCTTTTTCTCGGCAAATTGAAGCTCGCCCTTCAAATCGGGTGCACTTCCACGAATGTCAATCTTCAAGCTCGCCGGCTCGGGAGCACCCACAGTGAAGTTCCATTTCCACGCTCCGCTAATGTCCGCTTCTGGTGTCCGGTTATGGAGGTAACGTTCCCCTTGGACCCAAGTCTCCAGCACTTTGGTCTCTTTTTCGAATAGTCCACCATCGGTCACCAGGAATGAGGCGAGCTTTCCCGGAGCCAGGCTCCCCAGCCGACGCGACACACCAGCCATTTCCGCCGGAGTCTCGGTCAAGGCGCGTAGGGCCGCGTCCTTATCCAAACCTCGTTGCACTGCCTCGCGAATTTTTTGCAAGAAATCGCCAGGACTTTTCAACCCATAACTCGTGAAGGCAATCGACACACCGGCTTCGACAAGCTTCTTAGGATTCTCGGGAGCCAGGTCCCAATGCATGAGGCGTTCCAAAGTCACGTTGGCTGCCGCTTCCGGCGTGCCGACGTTGGGTGCCTGTGGGAAATCCAAAGGAACGATCACGTGCCGTTGCGTGCCCGCGATGGCGTCCAGCCGGCGATATTCGTGTCCCGAACCGACGAGGATCAACGGCAGACCGAACTCCCGCGCGAAACGGTCCGCGCGGAGGAATTGCAGTTCGTTGCTCGCCGATAATACCAGCGGCGTGGCTTCGCCCCGCAGAGACTGCAAGGCTTGCAAGGCATCATTTCGTTCCGGCAGAGGAAGACGCGAATCGTTGTCGTAGGCTTGCCAAGTCTGCTCGTACCACTGCGCGTCGTAAAATGCCTGCCGCACGAGAGCCACGGCCCCCATCGGGGAATTCGGATATTGGCGGCGTCCTCGGCGAGGTGCTGTAAGCTCGCCGTGCAAAAACACATCAGGGTTGAGGATCGCCCGCTCCGAGGAAGCAGCCCCCGTCGAAACGAGCGCGCTGGTGCCCCGCAGGATTCCCGAACCGGGAGCGACGAGACGAGCCACGATCCCCTGGCTGCGGAGTTTTTCGTCCTGCGAGGCACTCGGCCGATAATACTGAGCCACCGAATACTGCGGTATGATCAGCGAGTTCCAGTACGGCGCGCCTTGTTCCCGCAACGCGGTGGCGACTCCATCGCTGGGCGGGGCCGCTTCAGCGTAGGCGTCGATGAGTCCCGGATAGACGGTTTTTCCCGTGATGTCGTATACCGTGGCTTCCGGCGGGGCTTGGATATTCTCACCCACTGCCTCCACAAGGCCATCTCGAATCACTAGGGTCGCGTCATTCCAGACGTGCCCCGGACGATCCACGATCTTTCCGCCCACGAGCGCGAAGACGCGCGGAGTATTTTCTCGCAATCCCTGCACAGGCTGCGTCGATGGATTCGTCTCGGCATGCACGCGCCAGGTGACCATGCTCATCATGATCAAGGTGACGCAAAGAATGTTCCTCATGGGCCCGACCTTGTTTTCCCGGAATTCAGAGTTGCGGAAACGTACCGCTCTTATCCTAGACAGCATGCATGGTCCTTTCCACCCAATCAAACGATTGGAATGAAAGAACCGATCGCCCGCCGTCGACCGGGAATGCTTTACGGTTATCGGACCATGTCAATCAAAAATTGCTAATGCTCCAGCTACGTCGCCACGGGAGCTTTTTCTTTTGACGATGCAACCCTTGGCATCTCCTTGCCAATCGCCTCGGCGATCACGCGACAGCGTTCCATGGTGGTGGCGAACTGGGCGAAGTCCAGCGACTGATAGCCATCACTGAGGGCATTTTCCGGATCGGGGTGCATTTCGATGATCAAGCCATCGGCGCCGATCGCCACGCTGGCCGCGGCCATGTCGGGCACCATCCAGGCATGCCCTGTCCCATGGCTGGGATCGACCACGATCGGCAGGTGCGTCTTGGCCCGCAGATAGGTGACTGAAGCCAGCGGCAAGGTGAACCGCGTGTGGGATTCGAAGGTGCGGATCCCCCGCTCGCAAAGGATCACATCGTTATTGCCGGCGTCCAAAATGTATTCGGCGGCCAGCAAAAGTTCATCCAGCGTCGCGCTCGGCCCACGTTTCAGCAACACGGGCCGTTCCGCTTCTCCCACAGCGGCGAGTAGCCGGTAGTTTTGCATGTTGCGGGCCCCGATTTGGAGCACGTCGGCGTATTCGCTCACCAACCCAATATCCTCGCTCGCCATGACTTCCGTCACCACGGCCAAACCGGTCTCTTCCCGCGCCACGGCCAGGAGTTTCAAACCTTCCTCTTTGAGGCCCTGGAAACTGTAAGGGCTCGTGCGGGGTTTGAACGCGCCACCACGCAGCGCCGTGCCGCCAGCCGCTTTCACAGCCCGGGCGGATTGCATGATCTGCTCTTCGCTTTCGACCGAGCAGGGCCCCGCGATCACGCCAAGGTGGTTGCCGCCCAACGTGAGACTACCCCGGCTCACGACCGTCGGTTCGTTTTGCACTTCCCGGCTAGCCCGTTTGTAGGGAGCCAATACGGGCACGACCCGCGAGACACCCGGCGCGGTTTCCAGCGCGGCGACGTCCAGTTTCCGATCGTCTCCGACCGCGGCGATCACGGTCCGCTCGGTTCCCTTGATGACATGGGGTTTGAGTCCGTGGCCGTTAACACGGTCCACGATGTGGTCAACTTCTTCTTGCGTGGCGTTGGGTTTCATGACGACGATCACTTTCGGCTGCCTCCAGTGGAAGGGAATAAAAAAAGCCCCGAGAACCTTTCGCGGATCTCGGGGCTGGGTGCTTCACATTTCGTGCTGGGGTCAACGACCTCCCACCGCCCGACTCCGCGAGGGGGTAAAGTAAAACCGGAAGCTGGCCCAAAATGCACGTCTCATCCTTGTTAGTTTGATCGCCAGCGGCTCTTTACGCAAGCCGTTTTTGACCGAACTTGGCGCGAAAAAGTCGAGGGCCGGATTTCTCGCGGCCAGCCAAGTCCCCGCTCCGCTAATGGCGATGGAATTCGGCAGGGCCGATCGTCAGCCGGGTGAAGAAAGATGGATGCTGGGCGGTCGCGAGGCTTAACGGCCTAGAAAACTGCAAAGACGTTCAGCATCAAGTCCTCAATGTGTGAAGACGCTTTGTGCTCGGCGATCTTAAGAGAGTTTGGGTGGCCGCATCCGTTCCGCAGGGTCAATCCCTTCTTCAACTCTTGCTTTACGTTTTTTCCGATTACGGAGATCGCCTGCAGGATGTCCAAGAAGGTGTCTTCTTTGATTAGCCCAAGGTCGTCTGTGGTTCTGGCTGTTTTCCACTTTGGGTAGCGCTTTTGCGCTTCAGCATTGAAACTCGCAAGACAGTGATTCACGACGTGGCTTTGGAGCACGGAAACTGCGCCGACCCACGAAAGCACGACGGCTGCACGATATTGCCGCGACTCGAAACAACCAATCGCCTCCTCAATAAATGACTGCGAGTCCGCACTCGTGATCTTGACAAGATGAACTCGTAGCGATGATGCAACTTTGAGGATCGGTGAGTTCATCAGAGGGCCGGCAACTTTCGCGACGAAATGGCTACCCTTTGCGGTCAACTCCCACCCGCCTACTGCGCGAACGGCCAACTCAGTTTCCCGCCCCAATTGTGCCGAAACATTCCATTTCTTGGCGGCGCGCAATCCACTCGCGACGGCCATTTCACGGATTTCCTTCACGGCTTTTGGTCCGCCTGTATCAACCGCCAAACAAATCAGCAATTTCTCGCTGTTGCTTAACGATTTCTGAGACAAAAGATCTTTTAGAGATTCTTTAGGTAACAAGTGTTGTCTCCAATTCCTTCTTTTCTTTTGCGCTCAACGCATAGTGGCCGCTCCGCGGCTCAACGAGTTGTCCAGCCTTCACTCTCACGTTCAGGTAATTTGTGAAGTTCTTGCTGTAACTTTCTTTGTAATATCCCGATGCTGACTTGACACTGGTAAGCAGTTCCTGGCGAGAAAACTCAGCCTTGCCTCCAACGAGCGTCAATTGGGCTGCCGCCGCGATGATCAAGTCTTTCGCAGTTTTGGCACCTAGCTTTCCGGCAAGCGTCGCAGTTGTTCCGACAATCTTGCCCGTCGCTCCCGACGAGTTGTTAGTTCCTCCGCCGTTGCCGCCATCGGCTGCGATGCCGCCCCCGCTTTGCTCGTAGAGCCGAGTCACCGATTCCAACAAGTCGGGCAATTCTTTCTTGAGAAACTGTTCCGACCCTTCGCATTCCACCTCGATCTGCCCCATTTTTATTCGGATCTTGCTGGTCGTCACGGTGTTCCTCCACTTTGAGATCGAGAATGCCAATGCAATACAATGCAATACAATGCAATGCAATGCAATAGCGAATCATATGCACGCAATTCTGACACAACAAGACCCTCGTCTATTCGCTTTGTCGTGAAGCCGTCTTCTCGCGGTTGACGCGGGAGTCGGGGCATCGCTCAGCGCTGAAGACCGGCCAAGCAAACACGCGGAGAAATAAGTGCACGGATCGGAGCCCTGACGCCGGCCAGGTGATGGTGGGCATATTGACTCCAGGGGCATCGTGATGTGGGGCGTTCTACCCATCCGGAAGACCTGGTTTTCAATTCGGGGGAATTGGCAACGAATCAATTCGAAACCAACACGATGCTTCCGTGATCCAGTAAAACGGCATGACGAACAACCAGTACATCATGCTCCACGGTGCCAACGGTGGGAGTCGAACCGGCAACCCCCGCATCACAAATGCAGCGTTCTGTCGATTGAAGCTACGCTGGTGGAGTGAACCCCTTAGGTCAACTGAAACCGCAGCGGACTCTTAGTGACTCTGCCTTAGCTGTCAGTGTTGAGGGGTGCAGGCCAGGCTACTCACGGTTTTGGCCAGTCCAGTTGCTCATGCAGGAAGTCGAACGTGCCTTCGCCGTGGATCGTGTGGGGACCGTCGAAGAATTCGATCGTGGTTTTTTTCGGGATGCCCAAGTCGGCATATAGCAGGCGAATTTTGGCGTATTCCTGGGCCACGCGGTGGTCGGGTGCTACGCCGTCGCGATGCCCGCGTTCCACCATGAAGGGGCGAGGCGCGATGAGCCCGGCCATTTCCGCGTAGTTGAACGTGTTGCCTAGATTGAACTCGAAGATTTCGTATTCGCCAGAACTGACGTAGCTGTAGGGGCTGCGTGTCGAGGCGTTCTTCCAGATCCATTCATTGAAATCGGCCGAGCAGATCGAGAGACAATAGCGGTCGACCAAGGGAGGCACGCGCATCGCCGTTTTGCCGCCGTAGGAGAGTCCGTAAAAAGCGATCCGCTCCGGATCGACCCAGGGGAGACCCGCCAGCCAATCGGTGGCCTGCCGGTGCTGCGGCACCATGATGGAGAAGAGCGTCTTGCCCAGCGGGTTGGCCTTCCGCTGCAAGGTGCGGAAGCGATCTTGAAAGATGTAGATATTCTGCGGGGCATAGGTGATGAAACCGCGTTCCGCCAGCCGGCAAGCATAGCGATGGTAGGCTGGATGGTCCTGGTCCGGGTCCGCCACGTCTTGCGGCCGACCTTCCAGCCCATGTTGGCACACCACGACAGGCCGCCTTTCACCCGGTTGCAGGTCTTTTGGCAACAGCAAGATGCCGTAGGCGATCACGTCGGGAAACACATCCAGCACGACTTCGTAGCCCACATATTTCGGTTGATCGTAGACTTTTCGCGTACGCGTACATGGCGGCAGCAATTCCCGCTCGAAACGCCCAATGATCTCGTCGCGAAAATATTCCCGGTAGGGTGCGGTCGTTTCCCGCCAACGTTCGAGCGAACTTCGGTCGGTTTTTGCCCAGAACTCGGTCCGCGTGTACTCGGCTTCGTGCAGCAGCCGCTGCGTATGCCGGTCGAGCTGCCCCACCTGCCGCCGCATGCGCTCTTGGGGAGAGGGCAAGACAACCAAGGCTTCCGGCGGGGTGGAGTGGTTTTCCTGTTTGGTTTGCGAAGTGGATGTGCTGTCGTCGGCTGTCGGAGCATCGTCTCGCAACAGCTCTAGAAATAGATCGCGGGTTTTTTCACTGCCAAATGGCCCATGGCCTGCGTCACTGACCACCAATTGCAAGTGATCGGTAGCCCACGGCGCGGCAGAACAAAGCGAGACAGCCCGGTGAAACTCGGCCGTTACATCTTCCAAGGAGGGAGTGTCGATGGTGCCCGGTGTGGCGCTCTGTGGGTGGTTGGGTGCCGCACAGGCTTCCACGACAAGTTTGCTAGGCGGAACCATGCTGGCCAGTTCCGCATCTCCGAAGTCCTGTAGCAGTCCGAAAACGTTGCGGTAGATCGGTTCCCGCCACACGCCCTCGCGTGGGCCGAAATAGCCGCTGCAACAGGTCACATCCACGCGCGGATCGAGCGCGGCGACATGCAGAGCCAGCAATCCCCCTTCGCCATAGCCATACACGCCAATCGTGGGATCAGCTCCCTTCGCTTCGTGCGTAAACCAATCCACCAGCGAGCGGATCTTGTTGACTTCATAGCCGATGATGTGCCGGCCAAGCTCGAAGGCGGGGCGATACAGGAATTCGCGATGCGGCTGGCCGGTTGGCCGGGTCCCGGCTACGGTCGTGGAGAATTCGTGAGCCCGGTCGATGAGCAAGGGTACGACCACACGGCATCCTCGCTCGGCGAGATGCCGCGCGAACTGAGATTTATGGGGTACGCCGGGCACCAAGCCGACGAGCATCTCCGGAGTATGGTCCGCATCGGGGATGGCAATCACATTCGCCAAGTGCGGGCGATGGTCCGGCACCAGCAGTAGCCCTTCGCCCCACACGTCGGTGAATACTGGCCAACGTACTTGGAAGATTTCGTACCCTCGGCCGCGTCCTATCCGTGCGGATTGCGCCGTCGTGGCCACGTACTCTAGAGCCTGCAAAGGCAGACGTTCATCCACCGCGCCCAAGATATGGGCCAGGCGTTCACGCCTCGGCGCGAGGGAAGCACTATATCTAGCCGGTGAAGAGAAATCTCGCGGCCCAAGCCCTTCGTGGAGGTCTCGCGAGGCGGCCAGTTCCTGTAGCAGAAAACGGTCGATCCCCGCCACCATGTGGGAGGCGATGTCCCCTTCCATCTCCAGCCGCTCGGTTTTCGGCAGCACTTCCGGGAACTCGATGGCGGAGCACTCATGGGCGATCCCCGTCAGCACCAACCAACTAACGACGAGTGAGAAGTTTTTAACCAGCGCCACGACATCGACCTCCTTTGGCCCAGCGAACTCTTCAAGACGGATTTCGACTGTTATAAGTCAGGCGAAATGGCCGTGCGAGCTAAAGCGAATCGAAAAACCTTGATCGCACGTCAAGGCGGAGGAAGCTCGCGCGACTCGGGGCGATCCAAATTTGACTTGCGCGCCAGAACGCCTGCAGCGAATCAGCGGAATACACCGATCGAAATTGGCCATGAAAAGCATGGCCGGCGTCGTGGTTGGGAAACCACCGAGCCGCGCTGAAGCTCAATCGGACGACTTCACCCGGAAAGAAGATTCTTCTTCCAATGCTTCGCGGCGGGCCGCGTATTTCATGAGGAATTCGCCATCGGGGTCAAACGGTTCCACGGATCCTCCCTCACCAGTGGACCGGCTCAAGGGACCGAGGGAGAGCTTTTGCATGAATCCGAGCCATTTCCGATCGGGCGCTTGGCCGAATGCCATTCGCTGTTCGGGCTGAAACGCGCCTTTGAGAAAATTTCGAGGCAGGGGCGCCGTGTGCAGAGTCATCATGGCGAAACACGCGATCTCCCAGCCCACCAGCGCGGAGATGAGGTATTTGCCAGCGGCCTCCACGGGCAAACGGAACCGGACGCGCACCCGGGAGAGAAACCCGGTCACGGTCCGCAGGATCCAATAGGATGCCAAGAACACGATCCACAGCGACAGAAAGTCCAGGAAATAGGTGAAGCTGGCCACGAACCCTCCGGTCTGGGTCTCTAGGGCCTTCGCCAGCGGTTCGAAAAAATTGATGGCCAACAACGCGGAAAAAAAAGTATTCACCCAGACGATTGCCGCGCCCCAGAACCCTTCGTCACGCAGGAATACCACGCACATCACGACGATGACGAGGACAATGGCTCCCATCAAAATGGCCATGGTGAAATTTCCTGGAATAGAGCGTTTCGCCAGTTCGGTCTACTTCAAAGCGCGGGACAACTCTTGCAATGAGGTGACACCCTGGGCCACCAACAGGATGCCCTCCTCCTGGAAGGTCCTCATGCCGGCTTTGCGGGCCGCGGTACGGAGCAGTTCAAGCTTAGGGCTTTTCACCAACAACTGCCGTATTTGGTCATCAACGTTCAAGATTTCAAACAGGGGCGTGCGGCCCTGGTAGCCGATGCCATGGCAAGCTTGGCAAACAGACTCCGGTTCTTGCGGGGGCCGGTAGAGCGCCTCGATACGCCCGGCGGGAATTCCCAGCTTTTTGAGCAGTTCGGGAGAGGGCGGATAGGGCTCCTTGCATTCTTCGCACAGTTTTCGGACGAGCCGCACATTGACCACGGCCGAGATCGCCTCGGCGAATTTCGCCGCCGGAACCTTCATATGCAGTACGCGAATCAGGGTTTCGGACGCTTCCTTCGCCCGGACACCGCCCACGACGAGGCGCTTTTCCTTGACCTGTTCGCAAAGAAATTCCACACTCGGCTGATCCACCAAGTCCCGGCAAATAATGACGTCGGGATAGAGCCGGACGACTTTGGGAAGAATCGTGGCAGGGTCTTCATCGGCGCGACCGTCATAGCGGTGCGGCTCCACGTTTTCGATCTCCTTATCCGGATGGTGTTTGTCCTCGATCGCCACGACGTTCCGCATGTACCGGTCCATGGTCAGCAGGGCGACGTCGAACAGCGTGGTCATCCCCCCTCCCGGCAGGGCCGAGAGTAGCACGAAACCGGAAGGCGTGCGGAGCAATTCTCGAAACGGCTCTTGCAGCTTGGGACGCATGCCGATTTCGTCCAGCGTGCGAAACTCGAAACCCTTCTTCTCGAACTGAATGATCGCTCGTTCGCCAGTTTTGGTGCCTTGGCTGTTGAAGCGACCCTCCATCTTCTCGCCCTGGTATTCGATGCCCAAGCGGCCGGCTTGTCGTGCCGTCCTTTGGGCCGGATCCAGGTTCGCGAGCCGCTTGTAAACTTCCAGCATGGCATCGCCGCTTTCGCGGTCATGGGGATCGCTGTCATGCCACATGCCATCGATTTGGTATTTGATCGCGACTGCTTCGCTGTTGAAATCGAGCATCACCGCCGAAGCGCGTTGTTCGATGGCATCGGCCATCATTTCGCTCGCGCCCAAGAAACCGGGGGACTGCCGCGCCGTGAGCAGGTTCACATTGTTTTCTCTGGAGTCGGCACCGCCCCGAGCGGTAAGCCGGGCAGCGGTTCCCTTTTCAAAGGGGTCCACGATTTCGCCGGAAATTTTGATGCCCACCTTACTCAGCCCCATGGCCAGCACATGCCGCAGATGGGCCTTCGTGAGCACCTTTTCGTGCATCTGCACCTTGCCATTGCGGTACACCACGTAGGCAATCAGCGGCCCTACGTAAGACAGCAACAAGAGCGGGTAGCCGACCACGAACGTCGGGAGCAGAAACACGAGCAAGCCGAACGCGCCCAGGAAGAGGAACGTGTGCAGAGGATTCCACAGCGCGTAATTCAACTTTAGCCGAAGGCAGTCCCGGCTAGCCCAATCCGTGGTGATGGTCCACAGCCAAAACGTGACCAGCAATACGACGATCTTGGGCAGACTGAAATAGAATCCGGGGCCGCGAAAGTTGCCCGGATCGAGCGGATATGGAGGGAATTCGACCGGAGCTTGAGCCCAGGCCGGCGCGGCACCCCAGCCGAAGAACACGACGAGGGCGGCGAAGAAAGATATTACGCGAAAAAACCACAGCATCAAAGAATCCCAGGTGCAGCCACGTCGATGCCTTTGAGGGCCATTTTGAGGGCTTCCACGTTGGGAGCCACTTCAAATGCCGTTTGACGGTCGATCAATTCCCTATCGATCAAGGATTTCAGGCTCATGGTGAAATCTTGCATGCCTTCGGAGGCACTCATGCGGATCGCGTCGGAAAGCTTTTCGTCTTTTTCTTCGAGAATCAACTTCCGGACGGTGGGGTTGAAATACATGATTTCGCACGTCGGTACGCGGCCTACGCCCTCCTTGATCGAGGGGAGCAGCTTTTGTGCCACGATCCCCTTCATGTTCATGGCCATCGCCGAGCGCAAGGCCGGATGCATGCTCTCGGGAAAAAGGTCCAAAATACGGCCGATGGTGGACGGCGCGCTCGAGGCGTGAATCGTCCCGTAGACCAAGTGGCCCGTTTCGGCGGCGTGGATCGCCGTCATGAAGGTTTCCTCATCACGCATTTCACCGACGAGCATCACATCGGGGTCTTCACGGACGGCGTGCTTCATGCCAATTTCGAAATCCACCACATCCATGCCGATCTCGCGTTGGTTGATCAGGCTTTTTTCTTCCGTGAAGACAAATTCAATGGGGTCTTCCAAGGTGAGGATGTGTTTTCGATAGTGGCGGTTGATGAAATTTAGCATCGAGGCGATCGTCGTACTTTTTCCCGAGCCGGTCACGCCCGCCAGCAGCACCATGCCTTGGTCATAGTGGCACAACTTTTCCATGGAATCGGGAAGGTACAATCCCTCGAAATTGGGGATGAAATTGTTCACTCGCCGGGCGACCAGGCCCACTTTGCCCATCTGCTGCAACAAATTGACACGAAACCGCCAATTGATTCCATCGACCTCCACGACGTGCGCGAAGTCCGCGCCTCCTGTCTCGTCGAAGATGCGGCGATTACGTTCATCCATGAGAGGAAACAGCAATCGCACCATTTCCTCATCGCCAATCGGCGGGTGGTCCAGCGGACGGAGCGTGCCGTTGACGCGCACGATGGGCGGACGTTCCACCTTGAGATGCAGGTCGCTTCCTTGCAGCCGCACGAGGGCTCTAAAAAGCTTATCGACCTCCTTGGGCTCGCGTTTCTTGATGAAACGCTCCGGCACTTTTACGGGATTCGCGGACGCATCAGGTTTGACGTCTTCAATTGTCGCCATGGAAGATCCTCCTCTGTCGTCCTGAACCGTTAAAGGCTCGTGATCAGTGAGTCACCCGCTTGGAACGGAGCTATGCCGCACGGGAATGCCCCGCCGCGCCATGATTTCCTTGGTTTCTTCGATCGAATATTCGCCGAAGTGGAAAATGCTAGCGGCGAGTGCCGCATCCGCCTTCCCTAATTGTATCGCATCGGCCAAGTGTTGGGGACAACCCGCGCCCCCGCTCGCCACCACCGGCACGGTGACCGCGGAGCTGACCGCCGCGGTCATCTCCAAATCGTAGCCGTCCTTGGTGCCATCCGCATCCATGGATGTCAGCACGATTTCTCCCGCCCCCAGTCGTTCCGCTTCCCGGGCCCAGGCGACCGCCTCCAGCCCGGTACCCTTTCGCCCACCATGTGTGTGGACTTCCCAAATTTCATCCCCGTCACGGTCCACGCGCTTGGGGTCGATGTTCACGACAATGCATTGGCTGCCGAACCGCTCTGCCGCCCGCGAGACGAATTCCGGATCCAACACAGCGGCGGAGTTGAGTGAGACTTTGTCGCATCCCGCCCTCAGCAGATTGCGAATGTCTTCCAATGTGCGGATACCCCCACCCACGGTGAGCGGCATGAAAATTACTTCCGCCGTGCGCCGGACGACATCCAACATGATGTCCCGCTGCTCATGGCTGGCCGTGATATCCAAGAAGACCAGCTCGTCGGCACCTTCCCGTTCGTACCGTTGGGCGACTTCCACAGGATCCCCCGCATCGCGCAAATTCAGGAAATTCGTCCCTTTCACGACGCGGCCGCGATCGACGTCCAAACAAGGGATGACTCGATTGGCAAGCATGCGATTCCGATCGGTTCGTGCCACGCAAGACGGCTTGGGAGGGAATCTTTCGAACATTCACGATGGCATCAAGACAGGATCTCGCCGGCTTTTCAGGGCGCTTCGCCACCTTCGAAGTGAAGCCATTCACAACGAAACACGGCGGGTGGAACACATTATTTGCCGCAACGAGACTTAATTTTTTCTACTTTAAGCCGCCGCGAGAGGGCGGTCAATCACCGCAAGTACTATACGCTTGCACAGATTAAACAATCGAAGAAAACCATCTCAACGCCACTGGGGCTTGTGCGATAGGCGAGGAAAGTGATTGTATGGCTCTGATTCATCGACATGCGGCGGGCCAGATGCCAGGGGGCCGCGTCTGTTGGCATCGAAACGCTGGCACGCCTATTATTCACAGTGCCAGCGTTTCCAGCGACCCAACTATTAAGCAGGAAAAGAGTACGCATGTATCCTTCGCGCAAATTATTTTGGCTGGCATGCTTTTGCCTCACTCTTGATCCTGTGGCGGCGCAGTCGGCTCAACCAGACTCCGAAAATCAGCCCGCTACCTTTCCCTCATTTGCCAACAGCAGCTCGGTTCAGCTCGTGGATTTGACGCATCCATTCGATCGCAGCACTGTCTATTGGCCCACCGAGGATGGATTTCAACTCATTCGGGGACCGGCGGGCATCACGCCCAAGGGGTACTACTACGCTGCGAATCGCTTCAAGTCCGCCGAGCATGGGGGCACGCATATCGACGCTCCCATTCATTTCTTCGAGACCGGACAAACGGTCGACGAAATTCCGTTGCACCGGCTCGTGGGAGCCACGGCGGTGATCGACGTGACCAAGTCCTGCGAGGAAAACCGTGATTACCAGGTCCGCGTAGCCAACTTGCGAAGGTGGGAAACGCAACATGGCCGGCAACTCATCGATGTCATCGTCCTCTTGAGGACCGGCCACGGACGTCACTGGCATGACCGAGAGAGGTACCTTGGCACCAATAAAACGGGCCCCGAGGCGGTCACGGATTTGCACTTTCCCGGTCTCGATCCATTGGCCGCGAAGTGGCTTGTCGAACAACGATCGATCAAAGCGATTGGGATCGACACTCCTAGTATCGATTACGGCCAATCTTCACGATTCCAAAGCCACGTCACCTTGTTCAGCCACGACGTGCCGGCGTTTGAAAACGTCGCCCATCTGGAAAAACTGCCCGAGTTGGGCGCCACGGTCATTGCCTTGCCGATGAAAATCGGCGGTGGTAGCGGCGCGCCACTGCGGCTCATGGCCATCCTGCCGCCGCCGCGTTGACGGACTCTTTTATTCCCCTCGGTGGCGGTTGCCCCTTCACGCCCTTCCGCCGCGAGCTTGTTGAGCATCACTTTCCTTCACAATCCGCGCAATGCCTACGGACGTTAGGAAAGCGTCGAGACGAGCATGGGCTGGGGCGAAGGATGGCAAGAAAGTCCTGCTTGCCGAGCGAGTTGCCATCCCCGGCAGGTTGGAATGGCGAGTCATTCATGCCAGCAATCCCGGTGGTTGTTGGCTCCTGGGGCGATCATTATAATCACGCCTCCAACGATCCAAGAACGAGGTTTGTGTATTCGGGGCCGCAGGTGGCGGTGTGCCGGAAATTGAAGGAGGTTTATCGTGGCGATTCGTGTCGGAATTAATGGTTTTGGGCGTATCGGACGGCTCGTATTCCGTAACTTGGCGGCCCGCTCGGACGAATTCGAAGTCGTGGCGGTGAATGATCTCACCGATACGAAAATGCTGGCCACGCTGCTGAAATACGACAGCACCCACCGTCGGTTTCCCGGCACGGTCGAGCACGATGATTCCAATCTCGTGGTCAATGGCAAAACGATCCGCGTGCTTGCCGAGCGGAATCCCGCCGAATTGCCGTGGAAAGACCTGGGCGCCCAGATTGTCGTGGAGAGCACTGGGATCTTCACCTCCCGCGCGGGCGGTGGCAAACCCGGTTATGATTCGCACTTGCAAGCCGGCGCTGAAAAAGTGGTCGTCAGTGCTCCGGCGAAGGACGGGGCGGATTTGACCTGCGTGCTGGGCGTCAACGACGACCAACTCAACGCAGATCTGAAATGCATCTCCAATGCGAGCTGCACCACGAACTGCTTGGCTCCCGTGGCCAAGGTCCTCAACGATAAGTGGGGCATCGAGAAAGGTCTGATGACCACGGTGCATTCCTACACTAACGATCAGAACGTCCTGGATTTGCCCCACAAAGATCCTTATCGCGCCCGGGCCGCCGCGCTCAATATCATTCCCACTTCCACGGGCGCGGCCAAGGCGGTGGGATTGGTCATTCCCGAACTCAAAGGGAAGTTGACCGGAATCGCCCTCCGCGTTCCCACGCCCACCGGGAGCATCGTGGATCTAACCGCCGTGGTGAAGAACAAGGTCACGAAAGACGAGATCAACGCTGCCATGAAAGCGGCCAGCGAAGGCCCGATGAAAGGCGTGCTGGAATATACGGAGGACCCGATTGTCTCCTCGGATATTATCGGCAATCCGTATAGTTCGATTTTCGCCGCCGACTTTACCGATGTGATCGAGGGAAATCTGGTGAAGGTCGTGAGCTGGTACGACAACGAGTGGGGCTATAGCTGTCGCACGGTGGACCTCATTTCCCGTCTTGGGGCAATGCTGTAACGCTTCCCTTGCAAGTTACCTTGGGTGATGCCTAACGGTAAGGGGACCACGTGGGCAACCGCGTGGCTTCCTCAATCCGCTGTTCAAGGGTTGCTCTTGGCGGGTGACGTCGCGAGGCTGGCTGCCGGCGTGGCGTACGGACCAAATTGTCGGCGGCTCTCGGAGCCCAACGGATCGTCGGGTCGAGCATGACGATGCCTTGGGCCTCGAATTCCTCTCCCGTCAGCGTCGTGAAACGGGCTTCCAGGCTCAAACGCTGCTTCGTGGGAGCGGGCCCTGGCCAGGGCAGCTTGAAGTGTAGCGTGTCACCGAGCGCGTCGCGTTGGAAATGTCGTGGCAACTCATGTGGAGCGAATTGCCATCGCGCAAGCTCCGCCGATTTTCCAAACTTTGACGGGTCCCGGAGGGCGATATGCAACTCACCGCGCACATGCACCAGCTCCCCTCGCGGATTGTACTGTTCGATCACGAGCAATAAGCCATCATCCCCAGGTTTGCCATCCGCGTCATACCCCCCGGTGAGCAGCCGGTTGATGGAAATTCTGCCGACTTCGGAGCCACTCTCTTGCGATCGGTTTCTCGCGAATCGTACTCCGCGTCCTGAGTCCGTCTTTCGTGATAGCTGGCCGGTTCCGATTTCTTCGGGCATCAAAGGTCCGGAAGCATCGTCTTGGCTGGCTGCCGGCGGCCCCAAATCGACACCAGGAGGCTCGAGGTCCAGGCCGTCGTCTCTCGTGGTTGGAGGATCCATGCCATCTTGATCGAGGTCACGTTCACGCAATGGCTTGCCCGGGTCTAGGTTTCGAAATAGCGGGGGCCGGCTTGTGTTGGAATTGTCGTCATTCTGCTCGCGAATCGCTTCCAATTCCGCCTGGGCTTGCTCTAAGTCGTATTCTAATTCATAGATACGGTCCTCTAGCCGCAGGTTTTCTTGTTCCAGAAGTTCAAGGCTATTCCCTCGCGCACGGCAACCGGCCATGCCGCAAATGAGCATGCCCATGGCGAGCGTGAGCCAAATTGCCTCCGCGAATTGCCGCATTCTGGGAATCCGTTCCCTTCGCTTGCCGCGGATGCAACTCCGCGCGGACGTACCGCTTTTTCGGCGCCGTAACTTATGAAGCCGGAAACATACGGAACGACCCAACCATCACGTAACCGCTTGATCGGCGTCGGATGCATGCTCGAAGTTGCACTGCGCGTGCGGATGACCGATATTCCGCAAAGAGCCCAATAGCATTCCGACGAAATTTTGCCAATGTCAATCCGCGCATAGCTTGCCTCATTCGCAAAATCCGTTAAGATGTCGGGCAGGTGGGCAAATCCCCATTTTCAAAAATGGGATGGCTCCACCCAGACGGCAGGCGCGCACGGGGGCGCGGGCCAGCCCCAAATCAAGGGAGTTCTAATCATGTTCGGGAGAACATGGGGCTTTGTTTCTGCGACTGTCTGCGCGTTCAGTGTCTCAGCGGCGTCCTTATCGGCTGCTGTGATCCAATCGACTGGGGACGCGTCTGAACTAGCCAATACCATTCTTGGCCCAGGGATCACGCTTTCCGGACAAGCAAGCTATACGGGCGCCTCCGGTTCGTCTGGCGTCTTCACCGGCGGAGTCGCCGATGGATTGGGCTTCAATTCCGGGATCATCCTCTCCACCGGCAAAGCGGAGCAGGCCAACGGCCCCAATGGCAATGGGGGGGTCGGAGAAGTTCTCGGCGTAGGCGACCCGTTTGACGATTCCTCGTATGATTTCGGATCCAGTGGTGACTCCGATCTGGAAGGACTGACGACTGGCTTTACCCTTGATGCCGCGATCCTCGAATTCGATTTCATCACCGATGGCGGCGATTTGTTTTTCGATTTTGTATTCGCTTCCGAGGAATACATTGACTTCGTGGGCAGCCAGTTCAATGACGTGTTCGGCTTTTTCATCACCCCGGAAGGGGGCGCTCAGGAAAATATCGCGCTCGTGCCCGGCACGGATATCCCGATCACGGTAAATACGATCAATCCTAATGTGAACGCTGACCTTTATCGCGGAAACGTCAATCCGGCCACGATTGGTACGGAATTCGATGGCATGACCCAAGTGCTAACCGCGCAGCGCCTTGGGCTCGGCGCTGGAACCCACCGCATTAAGATCGCCATCGCCGACACTTCCGATGGTAACCTGGATTCCGCCGTATTCATTCGCGGAAGGAGTTTTCGCGACGGGCAATCGGCTTTACCTCCACAAGTGGTGGTCACATCAGCAGTTTCCACGCATCAGAACCCCGAGCCGTCATCGCTGCTGATTTGGGGGATTCTATTGGTGCTCCCGGTCGCGTGGCGACGCTGGAGGCGTTAAAAACTCTACCAAAACGGGTATCTTGTCTCTTCTAGCACGGTGTTGGGTAAAATGCTCCCAACACATGTTGCGTATTTTTTTGGATCGCGCGCCATTTCCTGGCGTCTGCCGTAACCCTTCGCTACGGTAAAAGGAATGTCGTTGAAGGGGTGCCTAACGGGCTCGCTTTCTAGCGACTGAACTTGCTTCCCGCTTGATCCGAGGAGACATCATGTACCAACTTCCGTCGGCGCGCTATCTCCACCGTTGCACCCTATGGTTTGCCTTTCTCTGCGGCATCGTTCTGGTAGGTGGGGCCCGCCTTCAGGCTCAGATTTGCATCCAACAGTTTGATCCCGAAAGGCACCACCGTTTTCATGACGCCAATGGAGCAGCTAGCAGTCGATTTTTAGGGAAAAGGTGGGACTGGTCCGGCATAGGCCGATTCACGAACGATGTCAAATGGGTCACGATGCTCTCGCCCACAGTGGGTGTCACGGCCCACCATCAACGGCCTTTGGTCGGTGATGATGCCTACTTTTTCCTTGGCCATGGACCGGATGCGGAACGTGTGGGACCGTTTCGGGTGATGTATCGCACCGGGGATGGAGGAGATCCTCACGGCCTGGGCCGCGAAATTGGTGGCCCGTGGTCTGACGTGGCCTTGGTCCAACTCGATTCGTCGGTCGTTCCTTATGGGGTGGCGACATATTCGATCTTGGTGCTGAGTAACGGAGCGGGAGAGCTGGATCCGGATCGATATTTTGGACGCCCACTGTTGATTTGGGGACGGCATACCTCCAATGGTGCCTATTTTACGCCGACCCAACGACAGCAGAGTGTTCGGCTGGGCCGAAACCGAGTCAACCGTGTGATTGAGGGCTACTGGGCCGGATTCCGCCGGATTCAATTCAATATGGACCCCGCTGGCAGCAGCTCCACCATCGGACGGGATGAATGTCAATTAAAATGGGGGGATTCGGGCGGACCGTGTTTCGCGACCGCCTCAGGATTTGTCGAGCCACTCCTCGTCGGAACCAATGTCTCCACTTCGTACAACGGTGCCTGCGGCACGGAAAAGCAGACGCTCCCTTATCCGCATAGCTCAGCCAACGCCCTGTTCTACCACGTGGATGCGATCCGAGACGCGATTGAAACGATCACCGGCGGACAAGAGACGCTCAACGTCGTGGTTCAGTAAAAGGTCATCTCCAGGAGGAACTGCCAGGATTCAGCGGCAAAGCGAGGCTGGTGACGTAGGAAACACACCAATGGGTGAACTAGATGGCGCACTGCGTGTGAAGGGGGTCCCCGGGGGCGCATTCGTCTCATTTCGGAGTTCCATGATGAAACAGCTTGGTTGGTTGGCCGGCGTGACACTTGCAATCCACATGCTCGGAGTTTCGGCGTCAGGAGAGACCATCTTCGTCCGCGACAACATGACCTTGGACGGTAGCAATACGGCCGCCGGTGACCGCGCGGTGGTCCAAGGGCTCGTCAGTGATGAATTCGTCCCGCTGCTCCGAGTGGTCGATGGTGCGGAACTCGACCTGATCACCGTGGAAGACTTCGGCATCGTGGACATCGTGGGAGGCACGGTGGGCGGAATCCTGTTCGAGCCACGAGCCGTGTCGAAGAGCGGAGGGAAGGTGAATATCTCTGGAGGGACGTTCACCCAGGACCTTCGCGCGGATGACAATGGCACATTTGTTATCTCGGGCGGAGTCTTTGCCCCGACGGCCCAAATGTTTCTCTCCGGAGCCCAGCCAGGCACGATCCATGTCTTCGGCCAGGATCTTCGGCTGGAAACCATTTTCGCCGCGCCGGACATTCCGCTGGACGGCGCGAAACAGTTGGTGGGCACGCTTGCCGATGGCACTCCTATCGACATCCCGATTCGCGCCTTCGCCGACGACATCTTGGCGGACAATGTTTTTCTGCATAATGTCGTTCCAGAACCTGCGGCCTGGGTGCTGGCAGCTTGCGGTGGAGCCTGGCTGGTGACGCAATTACGCCGTCGACGAACCCAATGACCGCAAGCTTCGCCGCGACGCCGGCGGTGCTTACGATTTCGAGTCCAACTTTTCTCTCAGCAACGGAATCACTTGCGGAGGGACGAAGCGGGAGAGTTGGCCGTCGTCCGCCAAGGGGGCAATTTGTCGGATCAACGAACTCGAGATATGCGAATACTGCTCATCGGCGGTGAGCCAGATCGTATCAATCTCCGGATCGAGCTTGCGGTTGGCCAAGGTCATCGTGAATTCATGTTCGATATCGGTGAGAGAACGCACGCCCCGTAACATGATCCGGGCACCGCATTCCCGCACGAAAGCCACCGCCAAGCCGCGAAACTGCCGTACTTCCACGTTCGGTAACTCCGCCGTGGCTTGTTCCACGAGACGGACCCGCTCTTCCGGAGTGAATAGGGGCGGTTTTTCGATGTTGATGCCAATCCCCACGATGAGCTTTCCGACAAGCCGGCTGCCCCGTTCGATCACGTTGAGATGTCCCAGCGTCACCGGATCGAACGACCCAGTATAGACCGCCAATTCGAGATCACGTGAGTTGGCCATGTGGACCTTTCGGACAAGTGTGTTATTTAGGCCGCTTCACGCAGCACTTCTATCAAACGGTCAATGTCCGAATCATCGTTATAAAAATGAGGGCTGATTCGCAAATGTCCGTTACGGGCGCTAAGCGCCACGCCACGGTTCAAGGCGTTTTGTCGCAAGGCGACCGGGTCTTGTCTCGGCAAGTCAAATGAAACGATTCCCGAGGCATGTTGTTCGTCCCGGCAACTGACAATGTTCGCGCCGATTTCGCGGAGCCGGCGGCAGGCTTCCTCCGAGATGAACAGTATTCGCTCGGCGATCCGTGCTGGGCCGATTTCCAACAAGTGCTCCACGCTGGCGGCCAAACCGATGAAGCCGGCCATATTCTGAGAACCTCCTTCGTACCGCTCCGCCGAATCGCGCATGTCGAGTTCGATGTGGGCAAAATCGTGTGCGTGGCGGACGCTGTTCCAGCCCACACCAATGGGCCTGAGCAGATCTAGGTGTTCCCGGCGAATGTACAAATAACCAGCTCCTTCCGGCCCGAGCAGCCATTTGTGTCCGTCCGCGGCAAGGAAATCGATTCCCGTGGCATGCACGTCCAAGGGGAACGCCCCCAGGCCTTGGATCGCGTCCATGAGGAACAAAGCTCCCTGCCGATGCACCAATTCCGCGACTTCGCCCGGATCCACGCGATAACCGCTGGAGAAGCCGACCCAGCTCAGGGCCACGATTCGCGTGCCGCTGTCGCAGGCTTCCCGTAGCCGTGACAACGAAAGGCGGCCTTGGTCCGTGGGGATCCGGCGAATCTCCACTCCCCGGCTCCGCAGGTTCAACCAGGGATACTGATTGGAAGGGAATTCATTGTCCAGCAAGACAACGTTTTCGCCAGATTTCCAGGGGAAACCCTCCGCCACGGCGCTGATGCCCCAAGTGGTGTTGTTGACGAGCGCGATTTCGCCCCGATCGGCACCGAGCAGGCGGGCCCCAACATCCCGAGCATGTTCCACACGCCGCTTCCAGTCGGACCAGACAGTATTTCCCTCTTGTGTCGCTTCCATGAGCCATTTGGCCAGCGCGACGTGTACCCGTTGAGAGAGTGGGGAAACGGAGGCATGGTCGAAGTAGGCCCATTTGCGGGCCACGGGCATTTGGTCACGGAAGGACTTCCAGAAAGGCGTATCCATGCAATCTACTGGCCTGAAGGTCGAGAAAAGCAGCCGGCGCATCAGAACGCTTGGCGTGAGATGTGTCAACTATCGTCCGGCGTAAATATCCAACACGTTACGCCGGGGATCGATGCGGTGCGGCTTACGAGAATCGCTCCACCAGCGAGGGCCAACCTGGTATACCGCCCTGCTCTGGTGGGTCAGCCATATCACCCTGGCCTGATCACGACCGAGAACTGCCGAGCGGAACCTCCGCGCGGGAATGGTGCTTCGCCACGACCTTCCTGTGAAAGGTCAGAAATTCGGCCAGTTCTCCACGGCCCAGGTCATCGATCGTGGTGAATTTTAACCGCACGTCTTCCCGCCCGCTGCCGGTCGTCGAAATCTCGCGTTCCCGCGCCAAATCCGCCACCTGCCCGAGGGCGAATTTCCCAGCCGGTCCGTGAAGCTGGACCTCGACGGAGGCGGATCGCTTCGTATGGATCGTGGCCCACGGTTCGGGACACTTGGGTGCCAGATAATGCACGACTTGCTGGCTGTTCCACAGGAATTGACCGCGCGGCGCGGCCTCGGTAAGCATTTCGCAAAGTTCCTCCAGAACTTCCATGTCCCAGGCGACTTTCCTTCCTGGCGGAAAACCTTTGCGCGAGAAATGCCACTTGCGGCCCAACTTCTTCCAGGGCATCAGGTCTTCCGGATTTTCACGGGCCTTGTCGCGGAGTTTTTGATATCCGGCGATGGCTTGGTCCAGGAACTGCCAAAACTCGGGCCGGTTGGTCTCTTCCCAAGAATGCACGGCCAAACGCACTTCTTGCCAAGGCCCTTGGAGGTTTTTACAGCGGACGCGGGGATCGCCTCCATAGATGGGCAGTTCTGGCATGTCGTCCAGAGGGACAAGCTGTAGGCGCTCCACCAATTCATGCCGGTTGAAGGTGTTTTTCGCCACGCGGAATTTCAGCCGCAGGAGCCATTCCTCGCCTGTCAGGGCGTGAAAGAACCAGCCATCCCCGGCTTTGCCATCGTGGATTTCCACCACGCTCCGCTGGCCCCACTCGGTGGGCGCGAAATCGCCATGAGTCTCCACATACCGCACGACTTCATCCAAAACTTTGCCGTCCCAGCGGCAAGACTGTCCGTTACGGCTCACACGGCTTTGCGTGTGCCACTGCCGGCCATTCGTTTCCCACGGCATCTTCGTGGTCTGCCCCACTTCATTGATTTCCAGATCCCCTTTCCGTTTTTTGTTCTCCGTGGAGAAATCATAAATGGAGCGTTCCGCGTGAGGGCCTTGCGCCAAGACTGCCTCCAGAATCTCTCCGGTGACGGACCTCTCTGGAATGGCGGTGTCCTTGTTCTTTGCACGCGATCTTTTGGCGCGGGCCGCGCTCTTCGCTTGGGCGACGACGTGTTCCGGCGGTCCCGCCGCCACGATCTTCCCTCCTTGCGCGCCGGCTTCGGGGCCCAAATCGATCATCCAGTCGGCCGTTTTGATCACGTCGAGATTGTGTTCAATCACCACGACCGTGTTGCCAAGGTCCACCAACCGATTGAGCACGTCGAGCAATTTCACCAAATCCTCGAAGTGCAAACCGGTTGTCGGTTCGTCCAGTAAATAGATAGTGCGGCCCGTGTCGGGTCGAGACAATTCCGTGGCAAGTTTCACACGCTGGGCTTCTCCTCCGGAGAGCGTGGGAGCGGCCTGACCCAGTTTGACATAATCCAGGCCCACATCGCAGAGCGTCTGCAAGATACGGCGGATCTTGGGAATGTTGTCGAACAATTGCCGCGCCTTGCCGCAAGTCAATTCCAGCACGTCCGCGATGGAGTGTCCGTGAAACTTCACGGCCAAGGTCTCCGCGTCGTATCGCTTCCCTTGGCACGCTTCGCATTCGACCCACACGTCGGGCAGGAAATGCATTTCAATTTTCCGCTGCCCATTCCCCTCGCACGCTTCGCAACGCCCGCCAGGCACGTTGAAGCTAAAGCGCCGCTGCGTGAAGCCGCGAATCTTGGATTCTGGCATTTGGGCGAACAAGGCACGGATCAGATCGAATACGCCCGTGTACGTCGCAGGATTTGAGGTCGGCGACTGCCCCAAGGGCCGCTGATCGACGCGGATCACCTTGTTCACGAATTCCAAACCACGAATCTGGTCGTGATCGCCAGGAATCACCTGCGCGCGGTGCAGGGTCCGCGCGAGCGCGGCGTACAGCACGTCGTTCGCTAGCGAGCTTTTGCCGCTGCCGCTGACGCCGGTGATCACCGTGAACGTGCCCAGCGGAATGTGAATGTCGATGTTTTTGAGGTTGTTGTGGCGGGCCGCCACGATCTCTAGCCAGCCTTGGGGCGGCTCCAGTTGCGACAGGTCCGGCAGTTTCGCGCTCTTCTTGCGACGTCCCGTTTTCGCTTTGCTGGAAGTATCCAGCATGCGGCGGCTGGTGGGTACGGGAATCGCCTTTTCGCCGGATAGAAATGGTCCGGTGACGGAGGATTTATCCTGTTGCACGGTTTCTGGCGTGCCCCGGGCCACGATCCGCCCTCCTCCGTCTCCCGCCGCTGGTCCGAAGTCCAGAAGCTGATCGGCTCCCGCGACGACTTCCCGGTCATGCTCCACGACCAGCAAGGTATTTCCCAGATCGCGGAGCCGGCGGATGGCATCGAGCAGGCGAAGATTGTCCCGTGGATGCAGGCCGATCGTCGGTTCATCCAAAACGTAGAGCACGCCGGAGAGCCCGCTGCCGACTTGGCTCGCCAAACGGATGCGCTGCGACTCACCTCCAGAAAGCGTGGCCGCGCCCCGGTGCAGCGTGAGATATTCCAAGCCGACCTGCACCAGGAATTCGAGCCGTTGACGGACTTCACGCAACAATTCGCCGGCGATGCGTCGTTCCCGGGTATCCAACTTGATTTGTTTGATTTCTCGTGCCAACTCCCCCAGCGGTTTATGGCAAAGCTGCTGGATCGTTTGGCCATGAAACCGCACGGCGGCGGCATCTTCCCGGAGCCGGCTCCCTCCACATTCCATGCACTGCACATCGCCCACGAAGTTTTCCAAGCGGGCACGGAAACCAGGGGACAGCCGGGACGCTTCCTCGAGCGCGGGATAGACTCCCTTGTATTGAAAACGGAATTCTGGCGTTTTCGCCGCAGGCCCTTTCTTACCCTCCGGGGCCATGTCGATCCACTCATCCCCGGTGCCTTGCAGAATGGTCCGCCGCTGGCGTGGGCTCAATTGCTGGAACGGCACGTCAATCGGCACGCCAGTGTGCCTCGAAAGCGCGGTCAACATCCGTAGAAACAGGCCTTCAGCTTTCTCCGGCCAGACGCGCAAAGCACCTTCGATCAATGACCGTTGTGGGTCACGGAAGAGCGCGGACTGGTTCGTGCCGGTCTGAGTCCCCAGCCCTTGGCACGATTCACACCAACCCAGTGAGCTATTGAAGGAAAAATTATGCGGCGAAAGGGGTTCGAAGCTGCGGCCACATTCCTCGCAGGCATAATGCAGGCTATGCACGCGATGTGGCCAACGCTCTTCGGGCGTGTCTTCCACCGCTTGGGCGACATGCATCACGCCATGTCCGAGAGCCAGGCTGTTTTCCACGCTGTCGGCAATGCGGGACCGGGCATCCTTCCTCACGGTGACACGATCGACAATCACCTCCACCACGTGCCGCCGCCGGCGGTCCAACGTGGGAGGATCTTCATCCAGGGAGTAGGTGCGGCCATTCACTCGGGCACGAATGTAGCCGGCGGAACGCAATTCCTCCCAAGAAAAATTGCCGCTGCGGAGCACGTCCTCTTGGATCGGAGCCATGAGATACAGGCGCGTCCCTTCCGGCTCCGTGAGGACTTTGTCGATGATTTCGTCCGTCGTCTGCGTGCCGATGGGAATATCACACTCGGGGCAATAAGGTACGCCGAGCCGCGCCATCAAAATGCGGAGATAGTCGTAGATCTCCGTGACCGTACCGACGGTGGAGCGGGGAGTATGCCCCAAATGTTTCTGCTCAATGGCGATCGCGGGAGACAATCCTTCGATGTGTTCGTAGCGCGGCTTCTGCATTTGACCCACGAATTGGCGGGCGTACGAGCTCAGGCTTTCCACATACCGCCGCTGTCCCTCGGCATAAATCGTGTCCATGGCCAGAGAGGTTTTCCCCGAGCCGCTGGGGCCGCAACAAACGGTCATCTGGTCGCGAGGGATGGAGACATCGATCTCCTTCAAATTGTGCTGCCGCGCACCGCGTACGAATATATCTCGGACGAGATCATTTCCCTCTCCGTTCGTCGGCGCGGTTTGCTTCGTGGTTTTCTTGGAAGATGTGATGCTTTCCTGCTTCTTTGAATTTAGAATCTTGGCCAGCGCCTTGCCCGTGTAGGATTCGGAAACCTGAGCAACCTGCTCGGGCGTACCCGTGGCCACGATCCGTCCGCCGGCATCTCCGCCTTCTGGTCCCAAGTCGATTACCCAATCCGCGGTCTTGATCACGTCCAAATTGTGTTCGATGACCAGCACGGTGTTTCCCGCCTCGACGAATTGCGCCAATACCGAGAGCAGTTTTTCGATGTCGGCGAAGTGCAAGCCGGTCGTCGGTTCGTCGAGCAGATAGAGAGTGCGTCCCGTACTCTTTTTCACCAATTCGCGTGCCAATTTGATACGTTGGGCTTCGCCTCCCGAAAGCGTGGGAGAAGGCTGTCCCAATTGCAGGTAATCCAGTCCCACGTTGTGCAACGTTTGCAACTTGTGGTGGATGGCCGGCAGGTTTTGGAAATGTTCGAGCGCGGCGGCGACATCCATCTCCAGCACTTCGGCGATCGACTTTCCCTTGAAGCAAACCTGCAAAGTTTCGTGATTGAAACGCTGGCCACGGCAGACGGGGCAGGTAACCCAGACATCCGCCAGGAAATCCATCTCTAGCCGATTCGAGCCGTTCCCTTGGCACGCCTCGCAACGACCGCCGACGACGTTGAAGCTGAACCGTCCCGGCGCGAAGCCTCGCGTTTTCGCCTCCTGAAGCTGGGCATAAAGTTTACGGATGTCGTCGAAAACCTTGATATAGGTTGCCGGATTGGACCGTGGAGTCCGGCCAATGGGGGATTGGTCGATGGCGATCAGCTTATCGAGGTTGTCCAGCCCTTCGATGCGGTCGTGCTCTCCAGGCTTTCCCTCGCCACGGTTGAGGTCCCGCCGCAGGGCCTCGACGAGGATTCCGTTAACTAAAGAGCTTTTTCCCGAACCGGAGACGCCAGTCACGCAGACGAACTTGCCGAGCGGAATCTCCACGTCGACGCCGCGCAAATTGTTATGCCGCGCACCGCAAATCCCCAACTTGGGGCCGTCGTCGTCTCGGCGCTGTGCTGGCAGCGGAATGGCGCGTTTGCCGGAAAGATATTGCCCCGTCAGGCTGCGGCGATGGGTGGCAACTTTCTCCACGTCTCCGCTGACCACGACCTTACCGCCCCGCGTGCCCGGTCCAGGGCCAAAATCGATGATATGGTCCGCGGCGAGCATCGTATCTTCGTCATGCTCCACGACGACAACGGTGTTCCCCATGTCGCGCAGGTGCCGGAGTGTGTCGAGCAGGCGGTCATTGTCCCGGGGATGCAGCCCGATGGAGGGTTCGTCCAAAATATAGAGGACGCCCACCAGCCCGGAACCGATTTGCCCCGCCAGCCGAATCCGCTGTGCCTCACCGCCGGAGAGCGTGGGCGCGGAGCGGTCCAGCGTGAGATAATCAAGTCCCACGTTTTCCAAAAACTTTAGGCGGCCGCGGATCTCCTTGAGCGGTTCTTCGGCGATCGTCTCCGCGGCTCCGCTGAGGTCCAGGTCGGAAAAAAATCGAGCCGCTTCGGCGATCGATAGCTGGCAAAGCTCGGGCAAGGAGCGGCGCGGCTGACTTTCGAATTTCTCGGCGCGACTAGACAAAGTCACTGCCGTGGCTTGGGGATTCAGCCGGGCTCCTTGGCAGGCCTGGCAGGCGACCACGCTCATGTATTCTTCCAGCTTGCGGCGCTGGATTTTACTTCGGCTGTTGCGATGTTTCGACATGAAGGCGGGAATGAGCCCTTCGAAGTTGCCTCCGTATTTGTGGACATGGGAACCTTGCTTCCAGGTAAAAGTGATGTGTTCGTCCCCAGTGCCCCAGAGCCAAGCCTCTTGCAATTCGGGCGCGAGTTCTTCCCAAGCCGTCTCCAGCATGGTTCCTTCGGGAAGATTTTGCAGACGTTCCCAGGTGTCCGCCACGCCTTGATAAATATGCCGCCGCCAGCGGCCAAGGTCTTTCCAAGATCCGAGCAATTCGATGCAGCCCTGCTTGAGCGACTTGGAGGGGTGCGTGATCAGCCGCTCCTGGACGAAGCCATATACCTCGCCGAGCCCGGCGCAGGTCAGGCACATTCCCTGAGGGCTGTTGAAGCTAAAGAGCTGCGGGCTGGGAGGCTCGAAGCTGATGCCGCAGGAAGTGCAGGCATAATGGGCCGAAAGCTGCAAGTCTTCGCTTGCCGTCTTGGTGGTGGTCTTTTTCCCACGCGGGCCTGAGCGAGGCTTCGTTTTCTCAGCGGCTACGATGAGACTGCCTTCCCCCATCTTGAGTGCCAACTCAACCGCCTCGGAAAGGCGGCCCTGGCCTTCCGCGCCCGCTTCCAGCCGATCGATGACCACTTCGATGTAGTGCCGCATCTGCCGGTCAAGTTGGAGTTTGTCGCTCAAGGCGACGAATTCACCATCCACGCGGGCCCGCACAAACCCCTGCTTGAGCAAGTCCACGCAGAGATCGCGGAACTCTCCCTTCTGGCCGCGCACCAACGGAGCGAGCACTTGATACCGCGTGCCCTTCTCAAGACCTCGAATGCGCTGCAGGATTTGTTCCTTGGTTTGTGCCGTGACGGGGCGGTGGCAGCGGGGACAATGGCCTTGACCGCAACGCGCGAACAGGACGCGGAGATAGTCGTGGATCTCCGTGATGGTTCCCACCGTGGAACGGGGGTTTTGTCCGCCCGTTTTTTGTGAAATGGAAATGGAGGGGCTAAGGCCGCCGATAAAATCGACGTCCGGCTTCGGCATCTGCCCTAGAAACTGTCGCGCGAAGCTCGACAGGCTTTCGATGTAACGCCGCTGCCCCTCGGAGTAGAGCGTATCAAAGGCCAGAGAGCTTTTTCCCGAACCGCTGACGCCGGTCAGGCAGACCAGCCGGTTGCGCGGAATCACCACGTCGACGTCCCGCAAATTATGCTCGCGGGCGCCCTTGATCACGATATCAGAAGCCGTCATGGCGGAATCTCAAGTTCCCAAAAGCTAAGCGTTGTCGCGCGAAGTGAATCCTGAATTTTAGGAGACGCCGTGGTAACCCGGCAAGGTGATGGCACAAGAGTTCGGCTGATGAGAATCCTTACGTGCAAATACAGCACGAGGCATTCTCATAAGGCGTGGACGGGAGAGTATGGCCAGGAAGCAATAATACATTCACGACTTTCTTCGTTGACGAAGAAGTTGGAATGAGGCCCCAAGCAATATGGCAACCACGGTCATGGTGATCGAGGCGGGCTCCGGTACGCCCACCATTGCTTGGCTACGGGAATCGGTGCCGAAGAACTCCTTGAGCAGGATGAAATCGCCTAGCCCCACGTTTTCATCACCATCCAAATCAGAATTCAATTCTTGGCCCGTTTGGCCGAACGCTTCGCGGAGCAAGTTGAAGTCCACCAGGTCCACGTCTCCGTCGAGGTCCACGTCTCCGGTGGCGGGTACGGCTTCAATGCGGAATATCTCTCCCCCCAGATCCACGATGTACAGATTTCCCAGGGCATCCTCTCCAAACGAAGCAATCTGGTCGACGGAACCTTGTCCGCGTGGCGGACGCAATTCTTGAGTACGTTCGGTGAAGTCGCTGACTTCTCCATTTTCAAACCGCAAGGACCAGATACGCTCCGACACGAAATCCGCGAAGAAATACGTGCCTTCCAACTCGCCGCCAATGCCTTCGCCCCGATAGACATAGCCTCCCGTTATCGAGAAGCCGACGCTGTGGGTGTATTCATGGATCGGATCGACGACATCCAGGCCGTCTAGGTCATCCAGCCCGGTCAGCCTCGTCCCTTCTTTGACCCGCCAGCCGTAGTTTTCTCCGCCCGTGCTGTCGGCAGGTTGGAAGTTGATTTCCTCGATCTGCCCTTGTCCGACGTCGGCGATGTAGAGGTCACCCGTCTCTCGATCGAAACTCATCCGCCATGGATTCCGTAGCCCGTAGGCCCAAATCTCATCGTCTCCGTCGGTTCCCACGAATGGATTGGTGGGCGGAATGGCAAAATTGCGGCGTGCATCCGTGAAATCGTCGCCATCCACATCGAGGCGAAGAACCTTGCCCAGCGGTTGGTTTGTAATGTCTTGTGCACGATTGTCCGGGTCGTTTCCAGACCCGCCGTCCCCCGAACTGATGTAGAGATACCCGTCATTGGGGCCAAAACCTATCCAGCCACCATTGTGGTTGGGGAACGGCTGAGTGTAGCTGATCACATTTTCCGACGAATCGGGATCCGCGACATCCGGATTGTCCGCCGAGACTTGAAAGCGGCGGACAGCGGTCGTGCCGGACGGGCCAGTAAAATTGACGTAGAACAGGCCGTTTTCCTGGTAATTGGGATGAAAGGCCAATCCCAGAAGTCCTTGTTCATTTTGCCGGCTCAAAGTGGAAATATTCAGGAACGGTGTCTCATGAACGTTTCCCGATTCCAGGTCCATGATTTTGATGTCGCCGGAATGTTGCTCCACAATAAACAGCCGCTCGGTGTCACCAGGCGGCGCGGTGACATACAAAGGACGATTCAATCCACTAGCCACGCGGCGGGTGGTTAGCAGCGGTTCCGCTGGTGAAGTGATCGCGCAGGCATGGCTTATTACCACGGCCAGCGCGAAACTTCGCAATCCTCTTCGCAAGTCGCGCATCAACAAACCTCTCCTCTCCCATTGAATCAAGGGGGTAAAACAACCGTTTCTCGTTCCGCGAACTGCTGTGACGGATCACTTCAAATTGACTTCAAAGAATCGATATGTCTCGGAAATGGTCCGCTCAAGGTCCTCGCCGCCCCAGCCATGACCGGCTCCGATCAAAAGTTCAGCGCGCCCGGAGATGCCTGCCTTGGTCAATGCTTCGATCATCTTGAACGCCTGCGTATGTGGCACCAGCGGATCCTTGGTGCCTTGAAACAACAGCATCGTGGCATCATCCGAGGTGACATACGAAATGGGCGAAGCGTTTTTATACGCGTCGGCCTTCTCTTCCTTGCTGCCGCCAAGGAAATCACGCACCAAGGGGACGCTCCTTTGCGGGATATCGTCGGCGCCGAGTTCCGTGGGCCCGAAAAAGGCCACTACCGCCTGTACTTGGCTATCTTGATCCGTCCAGCCGCCCGATTCGTCGAGCCCGTCATCGCCGTTCATGACTCCGAGCATCATCGCCAAGTGGGCACCGGCGGAGAAGCCGACCGCGCCGAAGCGTGTCGGATCCAGACCATATTTCTCGGCGTGGGCTCGCAGATATCGCGCCGCGCATTTCACGTCCTGGACCTGCGCGGGAAAGATATGCTGGGGACATAACCGGTAGCCGACCGTCGCCGCGACGTACCCGCGCTTGGCGAATTCCCACGTAATATTGTTGTGCACTCTTTTGTTGCCGCTACGCCACGCGCCTCCGTGAATGACCAACACGCAGGGCAGTTTTTCCCCGTTTGCCTGCTGAGGACGCGCCAAGTTGAGCGTCAACTCTTCCTCGCCCACGGTGCCGTAGACAATCTCTTCCTCGAACTGCACGGTGTCCGGGACTTGGGCTAGGGAATCTCGGGAGAGTCCAGACAAAGTCACCAACAGGAGGACTCCAACCGGCAACATGAAGGGGGGAACTCGGACGAATTTCTCCATGATCAAATTCCTATTCGAAACACACGAGATCCAAGAAGTACCACCAAACCCGAAAAACGCGACAGATTTGCGCCTAGCAAACAGTCTACGGGATTCATAAAGCCTTCGCGAGCAGCCATTCCACTGGCCACCAAAGCTCAGCACGCGGGCTATTCCATACCTCGCCCCATTCGGATTTTTCCCCAATCCATACAATAGAATCCATCTCCCAACGCTGGGAATGTAGGCTCTCCGCCAGGGCGATTTTGCTTTGCGGGTCGCCCGCTCTTCAAATAAGCTGGAGTTGACGGATTGATAGCCACTCTCTTCGAGGAAAGACAGCCGGGCCGCATGTGGGAAACGGCCAAAACAGACCTAGCTTTATCTCACCAGAACACCAAAACAGTTGTCCAAATACCCGATGGAAGAACAAGCACGAGCCGCGGCCATTTTGAAACGGGCAAGAGACCTTCTGCTGGAACGCTTGACCGAGCGCGTGGTCGAAGATCAAGACGCGATTTTGGAAGACGCGCTGGGCATGAGCTATACCAGTGAGATCGACCACATCTACGAACAGGTCGGGATCAAGCTGGCTCACGTCAATTCCATGCTCTCACAGATGCCCCATACGGAAACCAAAAATTCGGAGGCGGCTTCCACGGACGAAGCCGTTTCCATCCATGTCGGGAACGCGGAATCTTCCGAAGACGGGCACCAGGAGATCGCAATTCTCGATGAGTCGGCGGCCGCTTCGGCGACGTGGACCGTCAGCCCACCCGAGGGAGAATACTCCGCCGAGGTTTCGCCTCCGCTCAACTTCCATGCGCTTGCGATCCATACTCAGGTCAACGATTTGGAGGCGGCGGCCCACGCTTTACAGAAATACTTTGGGTTGGATGAGAAGCGGGCCTGGACTTGCGCGCAATATTTTCAAAACCGCTTCAGCGAAACCCCGGAAATCTTGCAAGAGGCCATGGAAATCCGCAACGCCTTGGAAAGCCAGCGTTATCCCCACGTGTTGCGGCTACTATCCAAATGCTTCGACCTGCGAGGTCCTGAAGCTTTGGCGGTCCTCAAGTCGCTGCGCCGGCATCTCCAATTCGATTGATTCCCCGACACACCCTACCCACAGGCTTGAAAGCGCGTTTCATGGACAAGAAGGCGAAAAAGAAGATCGAAGTGGCCCGGCAAAAGCTTACGAATCTCCGCCGCCAGTTGGCCGGCGCCAGGGCGCAGATGGACGAACCGGAGGAAGTGTCGCGGCTGGAGCAAGAAATCGCGGGGCTGGAGCGCGATATCGAGCAATGGAAGGCTTCGTAAGCTCTTCGCTATTTGGGCACTTGAACCTTGTGGACCAGGACATCGCAAGGTGACAACCTTACGACCCGCTCCGCCACGGAGCCGAGCATGATTCGCTCCCAGCGGTTCTTCCCATGAGACGAGATGACGATCAGATCCGCACTAAGCTTGCGGGCCAATTTGCAGATTTCTCCCCCCTCGTCTCCGATGACCACGTGAAACTGGATGCCTTGAAAGCGGTCCCCTTCCAATAGCTCGCCCAGTGCTTCCCTCACGTGCTGGCAGCGGGACGCATCACTGACCGTCTCCCAGATAACTCCCGGTTCAGCCGCCGAGAGCGGATGCAGGACATGAATCACGTGCAACTGTTCCGGCCCTGAAACGTAGCGCAATGCGGCCTCCAAAGCGGCCAGGGATGGCTCGGAAAAGTCAAGCGGCACAACGACGCATTGGTGAAGATCGGCGGACATCAGCGGTCTTCCTTTTCAATGGCAGCCGAGTCGCTCTGACGGGGCCTCAAGCGACTGGCATATGACTTCCAAACCGTCAGGATCTGCCCGTGGTTTCCATGGCGCCGGAGCGATATTGTTCCCAATACTGATCGAGCCGACGGCGGACTTTTCCACTGAGCAGTGCGGCCCCTAAGATGTTGGGAAGCGCCATTGACAGCAACATCAAATCGCTAAACGCCAAGATATTTCCGGCGGAGACAATTGAGCCCAACATCACGAACGTAAGAAACAACAATTTGTATGGCAGCGACGCGCGAGGCCCGAACAAGTGCGTACTGCAACGTTCGCCATAATAAGACCAAGAAATCAACGTGGAAAAGGCGAACATGAAAACGATAAAGGCCAGCAACTTAGGAAAGAAAGCTGACACGGACCCCACTGCCGCGGAAGTTAACGCGGCACCCTCTTCCTCAGCAACTAGTTCGGCATATTGAGGGTCGTTGTAAACACCCGTGATCACGATCACCAATCCGGTGATCGTGCAGATTACGACTGTATCGATGAAGGGTTCCAGTAAAGCCACGATCCCTTCGCGGATGGGTTCGTCCGTCTTGGCAGCGGAGTGGGCGATCGCGGCGGATCCGATGCCCGCTTCGTTCGAGAAAGCGGCCCGCTGGATGCCGGTTACCAGCACCCCGATAAATCCGCCGTAGGTCGCCTCGGGCGTGAAGGCGTTGAAGAGCATGGCTTGGAACGCTGGCACGATCTGCTGGTAGTTGGAAAATATCACGTACAGCGCCATCAACACGTAAATCCCACACATAAGCGGCACGATTTTTTCGGCGGTGGCGGCGATCCGTCGAATTCCTCCAATAATCACCAGGCCGCAGAGGATCACCATCACAATGCCGTAAATCCAGCCATAATCCTTCAAAATGAGGACTTCCTCGCGAATCGCCCCCAAGGACTGCACCACTTGGAACGTACACCCGCCGCCGAAGGAGGCACCGATGCAAAGGAGGGTGAACAGTCCCGCCAAAAATACCCCCAAGGGCTGCATGCTCATCTCCGTGAGCCCTTTGCGGAGGTAATGCATCGGCCCCCCGGATACTGTCCCGTCGAGAGCAACGTGACGATACATCTGGCCTAGGGAACATTCGGTGAACTTGCTGCTCATCCCGATCAGGCCCGTGAGCACCATCCACACGATCGCCCCGGGGCCTCCCAAGCCCACGGCAATGGCCACGCCCGCGATATTTCCCAATCCTACGGTAGCGGACAAGGCGGACGATAAGGCCTGAAAATGGGACACCTCGCCTTCGTCGTTTGGGTCGTCGTACCTCCCCATCGTCACCAAGATGGCATGTTTGAAGGCACGGACGTTGATAAAGCCCATCCGTATCGTGAAGAAGATGGAACCCAAAAACAGCCACACGACCACGAAGGGGATCGACATGCGGTCTCCCCATCGCTCACCCGTGCCGAAATCGTAGAACAGTACCGTATTCAGTGGAGCCACAAGATAGTCACCGAAAAACTGGTCAACTTGGTTCGACCAATCCTCGGTCGGTGGAGCGCTATCCACCTCCTCGCCGTCCGGCTCGGCGGAAGTTGCGTTCTCCACGGTTTCCGCACCAGGCTCATCGGAGGCATTCGATTGTGCGTATGCCTGGGAACTCCCCAGCGGCATGGCCATCAAGAATGCCAAGCAAATCAGACCGTTCGCGTACGGATTCTTGGGAATGTGTTGGATTTGCAACATGCAGTGTCCTCTGGTGTCACCTCGGAAGCACCCCTCCCAGGTATTTCAGGCGAGGCGGATGGTTCGCCTGATATCAATACCACACGATAGCCGCAGTTCCCGCTGTCCGCCCCCGACCAAACTTCTAGATCACAAAGCCCATATTTGTCAATAAGTTATGAAGAATTTTCAGGGACGCGTCGCGGAAATAACTATTTTTCAAACATAGGGTTGCCGAAAATGTGAAAAAGCCTAGAATCAGATCAGTGAAAGAATGACCGTCGGAGCAAAATGAGATACCTCATGAGTACCACGACGACTTCGGACGAACCTCTGCTCGATTTGCTCCGTTTGCGGGGCGCTTTGACGGTGACACAATTGGGGGAAGCCCTTCAGGTCACCGCCACTGCCGTACGCCAGCGGCTGAATCGCTTGATGGCGGAGGGCCTCGTGGAGCGTGAAATCGAGCGTGGAGCGCGAGGACGTCCTAGCCATCGCTACGCGTTGACGGATAAAGGGCGTTGCGAGGCGGGCAACAATTTCGCCGATCTGGCGGCCGTCTTGTGGCAAGAGGTCCGGGCCGTGTCGGATCCTGAAGTACGGCGTGGCCTGCTCAGCCGAATTGCCCAGCATCTGTCGGGAAGGTATCGAAACCAC
The DNA here is from genome assembly GCA_028289405.1 of Pirellulales bacterium. GTDB lineage: Bacteria > Planctomycetota > Planctomycetia > Pirellulales > JANQPP01 > JANQPP01. Next base: position 28,132 of record JANQPP010000072.1, on the reverse strand, counting down.
GTCCAGGGACACACCCGAGAGCAAAAGCTGGCCTCATTGGCGGAGTATTTCCAAAAACAGGGGATTCCGACGCACGTGGAGCAGAAGGAGGGCTTGCCCGTGTTGACCATGCTGGCCTGCCCTTATCCGGGATTGGCCGAGCAAGATCGTGGCATTTGCGCGATGGAAAGGATGCTCTTTCGGGATTTGTTGCAAGACGATTTAGCACTCACCAATTGCCGGCTGGACGGCGAATCTTGCTGTACCTTCGAGACAAAGTAAGCAGGTGCGGACTTGAGGTTCGTGCGTTAGTATAACGGCCAGGTGGTTTCGAAGTGTCCGCCTCCGGCAGAACTCATACAGTCCAGATAAGGCGTTTGGAAAGAAGCGATTATGACACAACCCTGGATCGAAGGGCGATTCGAGGAAGGCGTGATTACCACGTCTTTGGAGCAGGCCATCAATTGGGCGCGGCAGTCGAGCGTGTGGCCCATGACTTTTGGGCTGGCTTGTTGCGCGATTGAAATGATGGCCACGGGCGCGAGCCGCTTTGACATCGACCGCTTCGGAGCGGGCGCGTTTCGGGCGACCCCTCGGCAAGCGGATCTGATGATCGTGGCCGGCACGGTGACTTATAAAATGGCGAGCCGCGTACGGCGATTGTACAACCTCATGCCCGATCCCAAGTTCGTGATCGCCATGGGCGCTTGCACGATTGGTGGCGGCCCCTATTTCAAATGGGGTTATCACGTAGTGAAGGGCGTGGATCTCGTGGTTCCCGTGGATGTCTATGTGCCCGGTTGCCCTCCGCGTCCGGAAGCTCTCTTGGAAGGGCTCATGCGAATCCAAGACAAAATCAAGGCGCACCGTATCGCCCGGGAAAAAGACGGCCAAGGCTTCATCGCCGAAGGGGAAAAGCTCGTCGATGAGCTGCCCGTGCCGCATCATTCGGGATATGTCGCCGCGGAAGAGGAAGAATTGGTATTCCATCATCAGAAAATCACGGGTTAACGGCCTTCGCCAGCGTGAATTGAAGGAAAACGAACATGGTGACCAGCGAATCTTTACAAATTAGCGATCTGCACGTGGAGGTTGCCGGCAAGGAGATCTTGCGCGGGGTCAATCTGCAAATCCGGAGGGGCGAAGTGCATGCCCTGATGGGTCCTAATGGGTCCGGCAAGAGCACCTTGGGTTTGGCAATCGTGGGCCATCCCGCCTACGAAGTGACTTCGGGCAGCATCCGCTTGGGCAATACCGAACTTCTGGAGCTTGATCCGGATGAGCGGGCGCGATTGGGCCTGTTCATGGCGTTTCAGCGTCCTGTTGCCATCCCCGGTGTAAAGATGGCCGACTTCCTGCGGCACGCCGCCACCAATGTCCGCCGCCCCGACCGCAAGGAAGGGGAAGAATTGATTCCCATGCGGGAATTTCGCAAGGAACTTCGCGAAAAGATGTCGCAGTTGAAGATGGACGTGGAGTTCGCCCGGCGGTACGTCAATGACGGTTTCTCCGGTGGCGAGATGAAGCGGGCCGAAATTTTGCAAATGGCCATGTTGCGTCCTGGGTTCGCCATTCTCGATGAGACCGATAGCGGGCTCGACGTGGATGCCGTGAAGCTCGCGAGCCAGAGTATCGCGGAGATCGGCGGAAGCGACATGGGCATTTTGATTATCACGCACCACGACAAATTGCTGGAACACAATCGCCCCGATTTCACGCATGTCATGCTCGGAGGCCGCATCGTGGAGACCGGGGATGCCAGCTTGGCCGAGGAACTGCACGGCCAAGGCTACGACCGCATTCGGGCCAAGTACCCGGCAGCGGCAGAGGCGGAGAAAGAAATGTCCGAGGCGGAGACAGCGGGCGCGGATTTGTAGCGCGCTTTCTCCACCGTCCGACGACGTTGCATGGCGATATTTTTAAACACTCCTTTCAGGATGATTTCCGAGAAAGCAAAAACAAATGGCTACCGATGCGGCTCTCGATAAAAGTCGTGCCAACCCCGTTGGCGACATCCGTAAGTTCGATTTTCGGACGAAGAATGTCCCCGTCTTTCGCGCTCGGCGGGGGCTCAATCCCGAAATTGTCTCCCAGATTTCGGAGATTAAGCAGGAGCCCGAGTGGATGCGGGACTTCCGCCTGAAGAGTTTGGAGATCTTCGAATCCAAGCCGATGCCGCGCTGGGGTGGCAACATCGACCTCGATTTTCAGGACATTTATTACTACCTCAAGCCAGCCGATCATCAGCAGAAGAGCTGGGACGATGTCCCGCAAGAGATCAAGGACACCTTTGACCGTTTGGGCATTCCGGAGGCCGAAAAGAAGTATCTGGCCGGCGTGAAGGCTCAGTTCGAAAGCGAAGTGGTTTACGGCTCGCTTCAAGAGGATCTGGCCAAGAAGGGTGTGATCTTTACCGACACCGATACCGCGCTCCGTGAGCATCCGGACTTGTTGCGGGAGTATTTCGGCACGGTGATCCCGCCTTCGGATAACAAGTTCGCGGCGCTCAATTCCGCCGTATGGTCGGGCGGTTCCTTTATTTACGTGCCCAAGGGGGTGAAAATTGAGTTCCCCCTGCAAACCTATTTCCGCATTAATGCGGAAAGTATGGGCCAATTCGAACGTACGCTGATCATCGTCGACGAAGGGGCGGAAGTGCATTATGTGGAAGGCTGCACGGCCCCCATGTATTCCACCGAAAGCCTGCACTCGGCGGTGGTGGAAATCATCGTGAAGCGGAACGCGCGTTGCCGCTACACGACGATCCAAAACTGGGCCAACAACATATACAATCTCGTCACGAAACGGGCCCTGGCCTATGGAGATTCGCTCATGGAGTGGATCGACGGCAACCTGGGCAGCCGGCTCACCATGAAGTATCCGGCGGTTTACATGATGGAGCCGGGGGCGCGTGGCGAAATCCTTTCCATCGCCTTCGCCTCGGCGGGCCAGCACCAGGACGCCGGCGCCAAGGTGGTGCACTGCGCTCCACACACATCGAGCCGGATCGTCTCCAAGTCGATTTCGAAAAATGGAGGCCGTTCCAGCTATCGTGGCCTGGCACGCGTGGAAAAAGATGCCGTGAAGTCACGCTCCAACGTCGTCTGCGATGCCTTGATCCTCGACCCCCAAAGCCGCAGCGATACCTATCCCTACATTGAAATCGAAGAACAGGATGTCTCCATTGGGCACGAGGCAAGTGTCTCCCGCATCGGTGAAGAACAGTTGTTCTACCTCATGAGCCGTGGCCTCACCGAAGCGGAAGCCAGCACGATGATCGTGAGCGGTTTCATCGAGCCGCTGGTCAAGGAATTGCCCATGGAATACGCGGTCGAGATGAACCGACTGATCGAATTGCAGATGGAAGGCACGGTGGGTTAGGACCTTTCCGAGCACATGGGGTTTGTTCCTCATCCACCGAAGTATCTCTCGGTGCTGGAGCGAGTCTGCATCGTGAGGTGCTTCCCTCGCATTCGATTGGATCCCCGACTTTTTCGCTGATTAGTTTAAGCAATGATCATGACGAGTGCTGAAGTTACTTCTGGTTTCACGCAAGACAACTTCGACGCATTTCTCGCCGAAAGAAATGAGCCGGAGTGGCTCACGGCTAGCAGGCAAGATGCGTGGCGAGTCTTCCAGGAACTGCCGCTTCCTCGCCGCAATGAGGAAGAGTGGATGCGGACGGACTTGCGGCTGCTGCATCTGGACCGTTTTTCTCCGCCGGTGGAACCTTTGGCTGGACAGCCTTCCGCGCGGGATCATGTGCCGGCGCTGACACGCGGCGTGGAGATTGGAGGAAAATCGCTCGGGCTAAATAGCCAGACTTTGGACCGCCAATTGTCGGAGGAGTTGCGTCGCCGGGGAGTCGTTTTCGGGCCACTAGCGGAAGTCGCCCGGGAACATGGCGATGTAGTCCAACAACATTTGTTCCAGAGAGCCTTCGACATCCGTTACGACAAATTTGCCGCACTGCATGCGGCTTGTTGGTCGGGCGGAGCATGTCTCTACGTGCCGCGTGGCGTGGAGGTCGCCGAACCGCTGCATGTCATGTCACTATTAAGTGAAGGCCAAGCCGATCTGGGGCATATCCTCGTCATCTTGGAGGAAGGGGCCAGCGCCACGCTGCTCTATGAGACGGCCAGCCTGGGGGATTCCGCTTCCGGCTTCCATTGCGGCGGCACGGAATTGTTCGTGGGCAAAGGCGCGAAGCTGCGTTTTGTCAGCTTGCAAGATTGGGGACCTGGGGTCTGGCACTTTGCCCACCAAAAGGGCATCGTCGATACCGATGGCCTGCTGCAATGGACGGTGGGCGCCTTGGGGGGCCGGTTGGCGAAAGTGAACCAGCATGTGGCGCTCGTGGGAACCGGCGCCCATGCTCAAGTCAACGGCGTGATGTTCACCGAAGGTAAGCAGCATTTGGCCTACCATACGTTACAGCACCACGAAGCGACCGGTTGCACCAGTGATCTGCTCTATAAGGGCGCTCTTCAGGACCATTCCCGCATTGTGTGGCGAGGCATGATCAAGGTCGATCATGAGGCTCAAAAGACCGACGGGTATCAGCGAAACGATAACCTAATGCTCTCGCCCGATTCCCGTGCCGACTCGATCCCTGGCCTGGAAATCGAAGCAGACGATGTGCGCTGCACGCATGGTTCCACATCTGGACGCGTCGACGAAGAACTGATCTTCTACGCCCAATCCCGGGGTTTGACGCGGGACGAAGCCACGCGCATGATCGTGACCGGATTCTTCCAGAGCGTGCTCGACCGCATTACGATCAGCAATGTCCACGACGCCTTGTCGCAAGCCATCGGGCAACGGGTTCGCGCCGTATGACGCTGCACAGTGTAATGCAGCACATTTTGAACTCCCTCTCTCGCCATCTCGAATTGTAGCGCACATGCCGGATTTCGTTTTCGCCTGCAAAGCCTCCGAAATTCCCGAGGGAGGAAAGAAACTCCTGGAGGTCGCGGACCAGCTCGTGGTCATCTTCCAAGTCGAGGGAGAATTTTTCGCTCTCGATGATATCTGCACGCACGACGACGGACCTCTTAGCGAAGGGGCACTAGAAGACCATACGATCGCCTGCCCCAGGCATGGCGCGAAATTCGACATTCGCGATGGCCGGGCACTCACCATGCCCGCCACGAAACCGACAGGCTCGTACGAGGTCAAGGTCGAGGGCGAAGACTTGTATGTGAACTTCGGTGATTAGGCCAAAGGCTACTGGCGTCGGTTGGCAAATCACAGAACCCGTTGAAGCACGTTTCGCGAACACGCGCATTTCATAAAGCAGAGGTGTGACATGCCCGTTACGGAAGAAGCCGTTCTGGAAGAGATGAAGAAAGTCATCGACCCAGAATTGTTCGTCAATGTGGTGGATCTGGGTTTGGTCTACGCCGTGAACTTCGAACCGGCGGAAGAGGAACAGCAGCGGGTCAAGATTGACATGACGATGACCAGCCCGGCTTGTCCAGCGGGTCCGCAATTGATCGGGCAAACCAAGGACTTCGTGGGCAAGTTGGACGGTGTTCAGGAAGTCGAAGTGAAAATCGTTTTGGATCCTCCCTGGACTCCGGACCGCATGACTGAAGACGCGCGGGATCAACTGGGGATCTTCTGAAGCCCGCTCCCGCTTCTCGCGGCGAACATTTGCCGCGATACTTTGCGAAGCCTGGCAGCGGGACTCCTCGCCGTGCTTGCAAGTTTCTTCGACTGAGCGAAAATACGCTTGGCCCGGGATAAATTGAAATTTCCCGTGGCTTTTGTATTTGTTCTCACCACGCTCAGCCGAACGCACCGCAAGCCGTGATTTCCATCGAAGAGGCCACCCGGCACATCGCCCAATTCGCGGTACCCCGCGACAGAGAAGCCATCGCGCTGGCGGACGCCTTGGGCCATGTCCTGGCGGAAGACGTCGCCTGTAGTCTGGATTCGCCCCCTTTCGACAAGGCGCTGGTAGATGGCTACGCGGTGCGGGCAGAGGATGTACGCTCCGACGGGCCTGCCTTGCGTGTGCTGGAAGAGGTTACCGCGGGCGAGACCCCCACGCGTGGGGTCGAACCGGGTTGCGCGATTCGCATTATGACCGGCGCCCCAATTCCCCGCGGCGCCGAATTGGTGGTCATGGTGGAGCGGACGGAAACACTGAATGCGGACGGCACACAAGTCAAGCTGCTACAAACGGAGGCGAAAGTAGGAGAGGGTATCTTGCCGCGCGGCAAGAGTATGCGGGAAGGCGAAGTCGTGATTCCCTCGGGACAGCGGATCCGCCCCGCTGAGATTGGGCTCTTGGCCGAATTGGGGCATGCAAAGATCAATGTCTGGCGAAAACCCCGTGTGGCCGTTTTGGCGACCGGAAACGAATTGGTTCCAGCGGGAGAAGATTTACGCCCTGGCCAGATTCGCAACAGTAATGGCCCCATGTTGCTGGCGTATGCGCGGCGCTGCGGTGCCACACCGATCGACCTAGGCATTGGGCGTGACGAACCCGGCGATTTGCGTGCTCGGCTCAGCACAGGGTTGGAGTCCGCGGACGTCCTGGTCGTTTCCGGCGGCGTTTCCGCGGGCGTGCTCGATTTGGTGCCGGGCATGCTGGCGGAGCTGGGGGTCGAGAAGGTCTTTCACAAAGTCCAGCTCAAGCCCGGCAAGCCGCTGTGGTTCGGAGTGGCCCAGCAGGCAGCACCGCCCCGGCTGGTCTTCGGGCTGCCGGGAAACCCCGTGAGCAGTTTGGTTTGTTTTGAACTGTTTATGCGCCCGGCACTCGAGCGGCTTTCTGGCCAGGCTGCCGTGGAAAACCGACGATTCACGGCCGTGCTGTCCCAAGCACATCCGCATGACGGTGGGCGTCCTACCTATTGGCCAGCCTTGCTTTCATTCCACGGCGATGCCTGGCGAGTCGAGCCGCTCCCTTGGCAAGGGTCGGGGGACTTGCGAACATTGACCAAGGCGAACTCGCTTTGTTTCTTTCCCGCTGGAGCCCGGACATACGCGGTGGGCGAGACGGTTGAAGTCGTCAAAATCCAGTAACTCGCGCTCATGAGGAAACCATCCCATGGCTGTCTCATGCATGCTAGATCCAAGAAACGAATCGGTGGAAGAACCGAGAGTGGGGCTAGCGGTGGCCTTCAAGACAGCGCTCGGTTGGAGCGCGCTGCTAGCCGAAGGTGAACAGGTACGTGGCCTGGCGTTTGGCTATCCGGACCGGAAGACGGCACTGAAAAAGATCCACGATTTCGGAGCGGTGACGGAAGAAGTCCCTGCGTTTCTTCGATCTCTGGTCGACCGTGTTCGCGGATTGTGCGGCGGCAAGCGGGCCGACTTCTCGGATGTGGAAATTGATCTCTCCGGTTGGAGCCCTTTCGCGGGCCGCGTGTTGGCCCAATGCCGGGATATTCCCTGGGGCCAGCGGTTGTCTTATCAAGACTTGGCCGCGCGAGCCGGATCTCCGCGAGCCGCGCGGGCCGTGGGAAACATCATGGCCCGCAACCCTCTTCCACTGATCATTCCCTGCCACCGCGTGGTCGGCTCCGGCGGCAAACTCGGCGGATACTCCGCGTATGGCGGGACGGCCATCAAGCAGCGGCTGTTGGATCTGGAGCAAGGGCGGCACTCCGCAGCGGGCTGACCAGATGCTCCCTGCTCCGTTTTTCCTGCTGTGTCGATTTTGAGGATCGTCTTCATCTGCCGATCGTAACGGCGATGCCGGTGCCGGGAGACGTTCTTTCCCAGCAAAGAAGCACACTCGGGCAAGAAGAGCCGCCTGCCCGCATTTCTTTCTCGTCCGTCCCGTGCTTCGCCGATAACCTCTTTTGGAAAACGGATGGAGCACAACTGGGCATGGACGCGCCCTGGCTGGCAGTCCCGCCACGTGTGGTGGGAAGGTTTTCGCTTTTCTTCTCGCGTCCATGCCTGAAAATCGCTTCCACTATTCTGCCGCCGCGACCGCGCTGCTGGTGGCGGTCCTGTTTCTCTCTGCCGCGCTGCTGACCTACCATGCGGGGGACAGCCCGCGCGGCTTGGTCTACCCGACGGCCGCTTCTCCCACGAATGTCTTGGGAACCCCTGGTGCCCGAATCGCCGACATGCTCTATCACGGCGTCGGTTGGGGATCGCTTTATCTGCTCATTTCCTTATTGATCCTGGATCGCGCACTGTTCCAGCGGCGGATCTGGCAGGAGCCGCTGGTCAGATTGGGCGGCTGGCTGCTCTCCCTGGCAGGATTTTGCACGCTCGCGGCTTTCTTACTTCCCGGCTGGTCGCCTGGTCCCGTGATTGGCGCGGGCGGTTACCTGGGCGCGGCCTGTGGCGGATTTCTCGCTCGCCATTTCGCCGAACCAGGGACTTATATCCTGCCCATCGGTTTCCTCTTGAGCGGCCTCATCCTGGCATTCGACGATGCGGGACTCGCACGGGCGGGAAGGTCCTTGTCGGGCCTGAAGGAGGGCATGGCTTCCAGAAAAGCCCTTTTCAAGGGCTCGAAGGTTTCGCACGAGGAACATGCCGATGACGAAGAGGATGCACCTATCGGCGGCATGAAAATCAAAATCGGCAAACGTCGGGGAGATGCGGACGAATTGACGGACGAAGATTTGCATCGTGAGGCCAGATTGAATACGGCCGCGTCGGATGTGGAGGAAGAGGAGGAATACGAAGAAGAGCCCGCGCCAGCTCGCCGCTCCGTGGGCCGGCGTTTGGCCAAGGCGCTTCGTATCAACTCCCGCAAGTGTTCGAAGAACGACAACTTGGTGGAGCTTCTGGAGGGAGCGGGGCAAGGCGATGAAGAGGTGGACTACGAACTTCCCTCCTGGGACTTGTTGCTTCCGGGGGATTCCCGGTTCACCGAGGAACATGAGCGGCAAGTCCGCCGCAACGCGAAACTGCTGGAAGAGACCTTCTCCAGCTTCGGCTTTCAAGTCTCCGTGGTGGAGATCGAGACCGGGCCGGTCATTTCGCAATACGAAGTCGAACTCGAAGCCGGGCTGCGGTTGAGCAAGATCACCAGCTTGGCGGACGATGTGGCGATCGCGCTGCGGGTTCCGAGCGTGCGGATCGTGGCCCCCATTCCCGGCAAGAATACCGTGGGCATCGAAGTCCCCAATCCGGAGCGGCAACTCGTGCGACTGCGCGAAGTGTTGGAGCAGACCCAAACCAAGGTTCGCGAATCACAAATTCCGATCTTCTTGGGCAAGGATGTCTCGGGCAATCCGCTGCTGGTCGATTTGGCGACGATGCCCCACCTGCTCATCGCCGGACGTACCGGCACGGGCAAGAGCGTGTGCTTGAATTCTTTGATTGTCTCCATTCTGATGACCCGCCGGCCGGATGAAGTGCGGCTATTGATGATCGACCCCAAGATGGTGGAGCTAAGTCCGTACAAGAAATTGCCGCACTTGATGCACCCCGTCGTGACGGACATGAAAAAGGCGGAAGCCATTTTGGCTTGGGCGGTGGAGAAGATGGAGGAACGTTACGCCCTGTTGGCCCGCGCGGGCGTGCGGCACATGAGCGTTTACAACCAACTGGGCGAAGAGGAACTGATGGACCGCTTGCAGCCGGAGACGGACGAGGAGCGGGAACAGATTCCGTTGCACCTGCCCTACATCGTGATCGTGGCCGATGAGATGGCGGACCTGATGATGACCGCCGCGAAGGAAGTGGAGCAGCATATCATCCGCTTGGCGCAAAAGAGCCGGGCTGTCGGCATCCATCTGGTCCTGGCCACGCAAAAGCCGACCGTGGACGTGATCACCGGTTTAATCAAATCGAACCTGCCGGCGCGCATTGCGTTCCAAGTCTCCAGCCGGACCGATAGCCGCGTCGTGCTGGATGAGATGGGGGCCGACCGGCTCTTGGGCAACGGAGACCTGCTCTTCCTTTGGCCCGGCACCAGTACGCTGATTCGTGGGCAAGGCGCCTTTGTCGATGACGACGAGATCAACCGCATCGTGAGTTTCGTCGGTACCTCCGAACCGCAATACGTGCATGAGTTGGTGCAGCTCCAGACCCAAGATGAGAGCAAGGCCGCGTCTCCCGCCAGTGACCGGCGTGACGAACTGTACGGCTCCGCCGTGGAAATCGTGCTGCGTGAAAACCGGGGGAGTGTCTCGCTCTTGCAACGCAGCTTGGGAATTGGCTACGGCCGCGCCGCGCGGTTGATCGACTACATGGAAGAAGATGGCGTGGTGGGTCCCTACAACGGCTCCCAGGCCCGTGAAATCCTCATTTCACGGGATGAATGGCGTGACCTGCAAAGCACCGATGATTCGGGAACGGAGTGGCCAGTAGACGAAGACGTACTCGAAGGTGACGAAGAATTCGACGACGAGGAAGACTTCGAGGAAGCACCGTTTGAAGAAGATGAGCTGGAAGAAGAGTACGAAGAAGGTGTGGACGATGAATCGTGGGAGGAAGAGGAGACTGACGAAGAGGAAGAAGAATTCGAACCCCACGACCTGCCCGCTCCGCACGTGACTCGTGCCACTCGACGGCCTCAGCGCGGCACCGGTCGTCCAGCTTCGTCCAAGGCTAAGCGGCCGTTGAAATCAGACCGAGTCCGGCGAGTCTGAAAACGCGGGAGGGAGCAAAAGGAAGGATTACTTCACCGCCGAATCGGAAGGTTCAGAATGGCGAGCCAGCACCGTCCGTCCTGAGCTTTCGCTGGAATCGAAGTCGAAGGGGAACTTTTCAGACGCGACGAGTTGGCCGGCCGCGTCCCAGGTCCGCCATACACCCACCGGCGAACCGTCGTGAAAAACGCCTTCGGCCCGTTTCTGTCCCTGAGAATGCCACCACGCCCAGTGTCCGATTTGCTGACCGTTGCGGTACTCTCCGCGGCTCATCTTTTGGCCGTTGGGGAACCACCAGGTCCAGACGCCATGCGGATCGCGGGTCAGTTCTTTAGCAACCACCTTCATGCGAACCATGGCTGACCACCAATCGCAATCGGTTTCGACGACTTCTCCCGGCAGTAGAAACCAACCCTGAATGCTGGGCTTTTGATTCTCGTGCCATTGCACGTCCTTCACGATGGGGCGCCCAAGGGAGAGGCGTTGGTGCTTGGTCTGTTCGCCCTGGGGGTTCCATTCCCGCAATGAGCCCTCCAACTTCCCCTCGGCATACTCGGCAAAACGGCGTTTTTTTCCGTCGGGATACCACCAGCGGGAGAGTCCATGCTGCTCGCCGTGGCGAAATTCCCACTGAAACACACGCCGGTCTTCGGCATCGAAGACACTCCAGACGCCATCCAACTCGCCATCTCGTAACGTGGCACGTGCCCAGAACGGCTGCTGAAAGCCATCGAACTCGGCATGGTCGAAGAAGTTCCCTTCGCCTAGGCGATACCAGCGGGTCCATTGGCCATTTTTCTTTCCATCCACATAACGTCCCTGGGCGAGCGTTTTGCCTTGACGGTCATAAATGGTCCAGGAACCGTGGCGAAATTCTTGACGCTGGCCGAGTTCATCAAACCGCACACGGGGATGCTTTTGTGAATACACCTCGACAAGTGAGAGCCGAGGCGACTCGGGGGATGGCTTGGATTGAGGCGTCTTCGTCCCGATCGAAGGGGCCAGGGGCCGCCCAGCGGTATCATTCGTCGAAATCTTCAAACGCACGGGCGGGTCGTCGGGCGAAGCCCCAGACGCGGGAGCGAGGAAAACCAACGCCTGCAAGCAAGCCACGCAGAGCCATCCTCGAAAACGTGCGGCGAAATCGTGGAATGCGTGCATGACCGCTGGGTTCCGATCTTGTCGCCTAAAATCCCACCTACATATCTCAGCCCGGAACGTCGTGTACGCTACAAGTTCGTGCGACACGCATTAATGGGCCGAGCCATGGTCGCGTTGAGACAGATTCACGCGTAGCGATTGCAGGTCAGGCATGGGAACTTCCTCCACGGGCTCGGGAGGCGTCGCCGGCTCGGCCTGCACCATCTCCGCGTCGGGCTCCTCGGCGGAAGCAGCCGGGGTGGAGTAATCGAGGATTTGCACGAGTTTGCCGTCATCGCGCCAACTCGACCACACACCAACCTCTTCGCCCCGTTCATAGCGGCCCGCACATTGCCGGTGGCCGTTTTCGTACCACCAAGACCAGCGGCCATGCGGCAGGCCTTCGATGAATTCGCCTCGGGCTTGAGTTTGGCCATTCGAAAAGGACCACTTCCATTTGCCGATCTTATTTCCGAGGAAGTATTCACCGTCCGCCAATTCCTCACCTGTGGTATGCCAGAAGATCCATTTTCCGTGCCGGCGGAGAGGCGTGGACGACTTGGCGACAGGCATCTTGACGACGCCATTCCACCAATCGTAGCTGGGATTGACGATTTCGCGCGACCGTAGCCCCCAGCCCTCGAACTTCTTTTGGACATCGTTATGCCACTTGATCTCCTTTACCAATTCGAGGCCGGCGGCAAAGGAGATCCGGTTGACGACTTCCTGCTCCGGGTTGTAATCGACAAGCTCGCCGTCCAATTGCCCGTCCTGGAACAGGACCTCACGGGCGATCGTTCCATTGGGGAACCACCAAATCGATTTGCCGTGACGGACTCCGTTCTCGAATTCCCACTGGCTGGCCATCCGGTCTTGGGCATCGAAAATCGTCCAGGTCCCGTCCAGCTTGCCGTCTCGCAGATTCACTTCCGATCGGAACGGCTGTTCGAATCCTTGATACAGCGGATCCTCGAAGAGAGTGGCTGTTCCCGGTGCATACCATTTGATCCAGGGGCCGTGACGCCGTCCGTGACGAAATTCGCCTTGGGCAAGGACATTCCCTTCCGGGTCGTAGTGCGTCCAAGAGCCGTGGTTGACGTAATTCCGGTCTTTGTCGAGCGCGACTTGGCGCTCGATTTTGATCTTGGTATCGGGATACCGCTCACGGACCGTTTCCGATTCGCCCACCACGTCATCGGACAGTACTTCCGTGCCCGCTCCCAAGTTTTCAAGGAGCCCAGGTTCAGCTGGGCTTCCTTGTTGCGGTACGATCTGTACCGCGAATTCGTCCTGGGAGGTTTGTGCTCCCGCGAAAGGGACCACATGTGCCGCGAAAGGTATCAGCGCCGCGAGCAAAGTTATCCAGCAGGAATGGAATCGTCGAGGCATGGGCCCAGCTCCATGGATCGCAAGAGGTGTCTCGAATTGGCCGACGGTGGACCGACCTTGGTCTTCGTATGTGCGGAAATGATTCCCTACGATCCATTGCATCGGCACAAACGGCAATCTCGACACACGAAATCTGACGACATTGCACGATTTTTCGATTTGCCGGATTATGCGCGGGATTGAGGACCTTGCGCATCGAGGGCAACAGTTCGCCAATTCGCCAAATTGGGGGGGGCTAGTCAGCGGACGTAAGGGATGAAGCTGGTTCGGTTCGCGCGCCGCGCAAACCAGCCGCGGCCACCAGGGCAAGGATGGGGATCAAGGGGACATGATGCCGACTCATCGACTCATAGAAGAGGTGAATGCCCCACACGTAGGCGACCAGCAACAGGGCGGGCCAAGCTTGCCAACGCCGCCAAATATCGGTTTTGAAGGTCGCCACGGCGAACAACGGCCAAAGCGCGGCCCAGAAGACGTTGATCCAACCCATGCAGATTGCTTCGATCCTCGGCGACAGCCGGTCCACCGAAATCACGGACATGATCGAGGAAGAAGTTCCCCAGAGGTAGGTCATTTTCCTCAGCGACAGCCAGGCCCAGTCCAGTGGATTTTGGACGATCCAATCGATCGCTTTCTGCTTGCAGATGCGGTCGCGGGTCACCTCGTCCACCTCGCCCCGTGCCGGACGGATGGCCATGGCAATTCCCTGAGACTCGGGGTTATTGGCCGTGTAAAGCGTTACGCCGCCGTTGGTCGAGACGAGCACCCATTCGCCGAATACGCGATAATTGCGATACGTCCATGGCGCGACCACGAGGCCCGCGATGCAGACCACGGCGGCCCAACGGACTACCACCCCGGGCCACCGGCGGTCCACGGCCAGTTGCCATCCGCCCCAGATAGCCGGTAGCAACAGGCAGATCGGTTTGATCAGGATTCCGCCACCGATCATGAGGCCCAACGCCAGCGTTTGCAAAAGCTGTATCGCCTTCGAGGCAACGGGCCGTAAGACGAGAGCCAGCATCGCCAGCAGGAGGGCGCCTAACACAATCTCGTAGCCCAAGGTTGCCGTGTAAAAAACCAGCGTCGGAGAAAGGGCCACGTAGACTGCTGCCCAGCGAGCCGTGGCTTCACGGACCATGCTTCGCCCGACCCTCCAAGTCAGGTAGGTCATGGCCAATCCGGCCATCACATTCAGCATCTTCCCCGCCAAAGGATGCGGCGTGGTGAGCCAGTACCATGCCGTCAACAGAAATGACATGCCAGGCGGAAAGAAGGCCCGATAGAGCTCCGAACCGTAGGCCCCTCCGGTCAACATGTTCACGGCATAACGGTGGAGTTGCGCGTCATCAACGAGTGGTTCCCATGGGAAATGGAGAACGGCGGCCACGCGGGCGATTCCCGCCATCGCAAAGAGCAATGTCAAGAACTTGTTTCGAGAAGATTCGACGACCCCTTTCCAAAGCCATCCTGGAACACCCTTCCAAGCGAGCCACGCACCACATCCCGACCCGAGACAGGCCGGCACCAGCCCCAGAAGCCGGTCCTTCATGAAAGGGAAGTATCCGATCGCCGCCAGCCATTGCAGGCAAAACAGAATACCGAAGGCTTGAAACCCATATCCCAACAGAGAGACGATCTCGGCCCGCAATCCGGCCAGTGGTAGAAAACCGACCGCGTTCTCTGCGGAATTGTCGCGTAGGTGAAGTAGTCTCCCCCCGTCGCTCGGGAGATCTCCCGTCGATGCCTCGTCGTCGGTCCCAATGGGAGAATTCGCAGGCACGCAGTCACTCGATATTACATACAGGAGATTTCAGTCGTGGCCTCATCACGCGAAAAAGGCGCCGCGATCCCTGTAGACCGCGCCGTGCGAATAACGGGCGCCAACGTACATGTGACGATTGAATGCGTTGGGAAATGGTATATCGCTGTTTCGAGCCCGCAGAAACGGGAGTTTAAACGGCGAAAGGCGCAACATCTTACCGCATTGCACATCCGCTTAGAAAAAGCATCGCATTTGCTCACCGAGAAGCAAGCGGAGAGCCTCTCCAGAGGTCGATTTGTTGCGTTTTTGCTGGTTTTTCTCGATCAGCGATCCATCGATGAGCTTCTTCATCACGTTTCATGAAATCCACCAGGACTCCGTAAAAGCATCTAGTGGTCACATAAAATGAACAACATGCGCCATGTCGTTTGAATAGGATCTATACGGAAAATAAAATAGAGTGTGCGAAGTTTGTGGCATGGCAATTCCAAGAGGATTCTGGCGAATTCAGCATGGGGACGAGCAATTTGCACGAATCCGAGCGAAGAAACGAGCAGGTCTGCCACGAGACCCCCATCATTTGTCACCGAGACGAATGCCCTCGTGCGGTGTTGATCTCTTCGCCGTACCGGGCAGATCGCCTATTTTGCGAAACCTGCCAGGAACTGCTGACATTGCGGGAAAGCGGCTATTTCGCGGCCACAAGCATCCAAGAGAACGGCGAAGAATATCGCCTAGAAGATGTCAAGCGCAAGCACCTAGCGTTGCAAAGACCACTCGACCGCATGGTCCAATTGAGGCAACGCCGTCAGCGCTGGCGTTGGCTCATCACTTTCGTAACGGCTTTGTTTTGCCTATTATTTGCTGCTGCGTTGCTCTCCGCATATTTCCTAGGCCATCCCGGCCCCAATACATGGCCACGAATTCTCCGCTGGCTCCATGAGCATGGCTGGGTGAAATAAGCGCCGATCAGCAAAGAGATTATGCAGCCCGTGACTATGCACTTCGCCTGCGTAATGCGCTGGGAAGCCTGAGGTGCACCGCGCTTTCAAACGTTCCCCCAATAAAGCCGGCCAACTTTGTGCTGGAAAACTTGGTGGAAGCCTACCTCTCCTCTTCTCAGATTGCGCTAGGGCCATTCAGGATTGCAGCGGTTGCGCCGGGCGGGTGTGTCCGAGTTTTTGGCTCTTCGGACGTTCTTCCTTGCCGGATAATTGACAATTTTTTGCAACCCGTTTACCGTGAAATGAAAAGCGGGCGGCTTGGCGAAAGATATGACCGCAGCAAAAGGCTCGCGTGGCCTGTCGCCATTCCTGTTGAGGCGTTCTAGCTTCGATCATGGCTCTCGGACGAGGGCGGCAATTTGTAGAGTCTCCTTGGCCGCTCCCGCGATGTCGCGGCGAAGCAATTTGCCCTGATTAGCAATCGCATAAAAACCACGGTACGTGCAGGAAATCTGACCGGGACGTTCACTCACTCAAAGCTGGTGAGGCCTTCCCTCAATTCGCGACGACGATTCACACCCATAGATCTGGATATTCGAAGGTAGGCCCCATGAAGTCGGAAAAATTTCAAATGCCGTCGCTGGATCAGAAGCAGACGGAAACGGCCGTCCTATTGGGGGTCGTCACGCTGACGCTCCTGTGGGGATATTTTAATTCGTTGTGGGCCGTGGCCCAATTTTGGGACAGCCCTGAATACTCCCACGGCTATCTCGTCCCCATGTTCACGCTGGCCCTATTATGGATGCGGCGGGAGGAATTGCCTGGGCAGGATCAGATTTCCGCCAGTGCCCGCTGGGTCGGCTTGGCCTTGATAGCGCTGGGATTGTCGATCCGGCTTCCCGCCGCGTATTACAACTTTGCACCGGTCGATGGTCTTACATTCTTGCCTTGCCTCGCCGGGGTAGTACTGCTCGTGGCCGGATGGCCCACGCTCCGTTGGGCAGGGCCCGCGATCGGCTTCCTCATCTTCATGTATCCCTTGCCCGGCCCCTTGCAACGCAATCTGCTGGCACCACTGCAAAAAGTGGCCACGTTGGCCAGCGCGTATTCGCTGCAAACCTTGGGGTTCGACGTTTACACTGAAGGAAATCGCATCTCCATTTCCGAGATCGACATGAATGTCGTGGAGGCGTGCAGCGGACTGCGAATGTTGACGATCTTCATGGCCTTGGCCGTGGCCACCACGCTGGTCACGAAGCGGCCTTGGTGGGAACAAGCGATCATCATTTTGAGCGCCGTGCCGATCGCGCTGATTTCCAACATCACGCGCATCACCATCACGGGAATTCTGCACGTGCTCGTGGGCTCGGAGTTGGCGGATGCCGTGTTCCACGACTTCGCTGGCTGGATCATGATGCCCATTGCCATCGCTCTGCTCTATCTGGAGCTTTATGTCTTATCGCTCCTGTTTATCGAGGAGTCCGAGACGGTCGACGGCATGCCCTTCGCGTTTGCCGGCGCTTCCGGTGGCCCACAACCCAAGCCGCCGCGTGGACCAAAAATTCGCTGAGCAACTCGGCTTTTGATATAAAGAATGTTTTGGGTCGATCTGTCTCCTCAATCTGGTCGAGAGTGCGTTCGGTAGTTGCATAGCGGCATGTTTGCTGATTAGACATTTGAATTCCAATGCCGGAAGGGCTTTACGTCCGTGCGACATGCACTCGTGCAAATTTACAGTGCTTCCGCGAGCCGGCGGAGCTTCCAAGACTTCGAAATTGAAGTTGGCGGGAACTCGAACGCTCTTCATCGCGTCCAAGCAACATCGTGTGGTTTTTTGGAAACATTCGTTGAGGGACCGAGGTGGAAATAGCTGGCACAACCGCTGTGAGATGTGGAGGCCAGCCCCTCCAACCCCCTGGTTTTTCCCGCACAGGAGCCGCGGTACCCCGTTTGCAGTAATCGTCGCTGCCTCGCCGATTCCCGGGAGGCGCGGCCCACGATCCAACATCGTTTGCGAAAGACATCGCCGTGCTACCACCACAATCCATGCCCGCTCCGACAGAACCGTCTTCCGCTCCCTCCAACGGCACCTCGTCCAATGGCGAAGGCGCGATGGTGCCTTGGGCCGGCTATGCCACTCCGGCAGTGCCGGCGTGGTCCAGCATGCCCCCCATGCGCCCGGAGATCTTGTCCGCGCGGCCTGACCCCCTGGGCTTGATGAAAGCCTTGAAGAAGAATTGGCTGCTGGGGCTGATTCTCGCCGGTTTCACGGGCGCGGCTTGCCTCGTTTTGGCGTGGTTTATGGTGCCGCAGAACTGGGAAGTGCAGTCTCTGATCAAGGTGGCGTGGAGCGAGCCGGACGCGAACATGGAGCGTCCCCGCCCGGTCGATCCCAAAGCGGCGGAAAAATTCCGTCTCAACCAGCCGGTGATGGTCAAAAATCCGCTGGTACTCCGGACCGCGCGCTCCAAACCAGGGATTTCCCAACTCCCCATGATCCGCGATGAAGTGGATCAGATCCTCTGGCTGCAAGAAAACTTGCTGGTCAACTACTACCAGGATTCTGAAGTCATGTACATCCGCATGCGGGACGACTACCCGGATCAGATGGTGAAGATCGTCAATGCGGTCACGGATGCGTATATCGACAAGGTCGTCGATCAAGAAAATATTAAGAAACGGGTCGAGCGAGAAAATCTTCAAAGCCGGCTCAACAACCTCAATCAAGACATCGGTATAAACAAAGAACAGATGAATAGAATTGCCGCGCAAATCGGCACGAGCATTGACGACGCGGCCAAATCCAAGGAAGCGCTGATCACGATGCAGCTCTCCTCGCTGGAGGCCAATAAAAACCGCATCTCCGCCGAGTTGCGGAAGCTCCGCAGCGACGTGTCGGCTCTGAATTTCCAAAAACAGAGTTATGAAGACCCCGAAAAGATGGACATGTATCTCGAAGAGATCATGCAGGAAGACCGCACGGTCGCGCGGATGATGATGGACATTTCTCAGCTCGAAGCCTTTATGTCCGAGCAGAGCCAGGTCACGCGTCGGGAGACGGGGCATATGCTGGGCATGAAACGGCAGCTACAAGCCCTTTATGAGAAAGTTCAGCAGTATAAGTCAACCAACAAGCCCATGCTCATGAAGCGGTTCCAGATGCTGTATGTCGATTCCGTGGACATGCAGCTCAAAATGCTCGATGAGCAACAGAATATCTTGGAGCAGGATCTAGCGCAAGCGGTCCAAAATTCCGAGGAAAAAGCCGAAGAGTTAAGTAAAGTCCGCAAGTTCGACAAAGATTTGGCTCAACTCCAATTGGAATTGGTATCCCAGGAACAGCTCGCGGCGCAATTGGCCACCAAAATCGGTATTTTGGACGTGGAACTCGGTATGGAGGATCGGATTCAACGCCTGGAACAAGCCACGATTCCGGATGGAAATCCCAACTTCACGCGTTACGTGTTGATCGCTTTCTGCGGTGTCAGCGGCTTCGGTCTGGCATTGGTCGGCTTTGCCTTCGCGGAATTCACCCGCCGCCGCGTCGATTGCTGTGCGGAGATGTCCGAGGGGCTGGGCCTCCCGGTCATGGGCGCGATTCCCGAGTTGAATGCCCGCGTGCGGCGACAACTGGCGGCGGATGCCAACCACCCCGTGGGGCAGATGCTGGCCGAATCGATCGACACGGTCCGCGCCATGTTAATGCATAGTGACCGGGGCAAGTCGATGCGGGTCATCATGGTCACCAGCGCCGTCGAGCAAGAGGGCAAGTCGACGGTGGCCAGCCAACTGGCGGCGAGCCTGGCCCGTTGCGGCCGCAAGACGTTGCTCGTGGATAGCGATTTGCGAAATCCCTCGGCGCATCTGCTGTTCGGACTCGATGCCGAGCCCGGTTTGGCCGATTACCTGCGAGGGGAAGCGGAAGTGGCCGACATTTGCCATGCCATCGAAGGGGAAGGGCTCGCGCTCCTCCCCGCCGGACGTGGCGACTGGCAGTCGGTACAGGCACTGACCAGCAACGCCGCGCACGAACTATTCGACGCCTTGCGGTCGGAGTATGAATTCGTCATTGTCGATTCGAGCCCCGTGCTCTCCTTGGCCGATTCGCTGCTAATCGGGCAGTTCGTGGATGCCGCCATTCTGGCCGTCCTTCGCCAGCACAGCCAAATTCCCCGAGTTTATGAAGCGTACGAAAAACTGAATTCCGTGGGGATCGAAGTGCTTGGTACCGTGGTGGGGGGCGAGAATCGCCGTGGGCGGCGGGCTCGCAATCAATTGCAAGCCCAAGGTTCTTGAGCCGAGCTGGCCTTCCAAACGATTCTCCCAAACAAAAAAATCAGATTCAAACCTTCTCGACTAACAACGGGTAGCTCACATGAACCGAGTTCTTGCATATTTGCCAATTGGGCTGGCCGTCGTGGCCATCGTGGGCGTCGCCATCGTGCAAGGAGGATGGACGGCTCGCTGGGGTGCCCGGCCCGTCTCGGAGCAAGTCAAGGAATTCTCCAGCCGCATCGACCAGATTCCCATCGTGATCGGCGACTGGGAAGGTGAGGATGACAACGTCGATACTGCCACGATGGAAGTGGCCGGTGCGGAGGGTTGGATCGCTCGCACCTACACCAACAAGCGAACGCAGGAGTCCGCCTCCGTCATGCTGGTTTGTGGTGATCGCCGAAATATGACGACCCATACCCCGGAGCGTTGCTACAAGGCCGCCGGCTTCACGATGGGCGCGGCGGTCGCCCAGCCCTATTCCGTGATGATGGATGACAAAGAGGGCAATGAGCAGTCGGTGGAATTTCTCACGGCACGGTTCAAAAAGGAGACCAATACCCGTCCCATCGAACTGCGAATCCTCTGGGCTTGGGCCAGCGAACCGGAATGGCAGGCTCCGCGCAGCGATCCTCGCTTTGGGCTTTCGACCGACCCGGCTTGGTACAAACTCTATCTGATCTCCAATGAACCGGAACACGGCCTGGGGCAGGAATTTGAATTGGAAGAAGCTCCGGCTATCAAGTTCGCCAAGGTGTTCATGCCGATCGCCACCCCCGCTCTCTTTCCCTCCGCCGGGGAATCCACGACTAGCGAAGATGGCAGTTCCGTGGAAACCGAAGAAGAGCCGGTCATTCCCTCAGTCGAGGAGCTTCCTCCCGCCTGATGCACAAGGCCAGACATATCTCTCACCCCTTCGCCGCGAGTTGGGCGCACTTCGGCTAGCCATTCCCACCCACCACGCATTACAATAGAGTCGCGTGAATTACGAGGCACTCCGTGACCAGGGAGGGTCGGATGAGCCGGTGGGAATTCTTTTGGTGGCTGAGCGTCGCCTACTTGGGCGGCATGGCATTGGTTCGCCTCATGCTCTCCTATCGTGGGGAGCTTTTGCGGCAAGCCCGAGAAAAGATCCGCCGGCGTCGTCAGCCAAAGGCGGCTGAACCTGCCGCCTCCGACCACCGCGAAGCCGCCTGATACGTGCCGCTGGCAGGTGTGCGATTTGAGCACTGGTATCCATGTATCCAAGCGATGAAGATGCTGCCATTTTTAACTGAAACATGTGCTAATCGAACCTGTGTCCAGCAGCCTGGGTCATGAAAAAGCTGTACATCGAGACGGTCGGTTGCCAAATGAACATGCTCGACAGCGAGCTTGTCGTGGCGGCTTTGCGGCGAGATGGCTACGAGCTGGTCCGCACGCCTCGTGAGGCGGATACGATTCTCTACAACACGTGCAGTGTCCGGCAGCACGCCGAAGACAAAATCTACAGCGCCCTGGGGCGCCTCAAACACGCCAAGACTCACCACCCTCACAAGATCATTGGCGTCTTGGGCTGCATGGCCCAAAAGGACCAAAAACTCATCTTTGACCGCGCGCCCTATGTCGATCTGGTGGTCGGTCCTGGACAACTCCACCAAGTTCCCGATTTGCTGAAATCCGTGGCCGCGAAACGGGGCCCGCGCTTGGAGGTGAGCCTCGACCGAACGGCTGGCAGCCGAGAACGGGTCGCCGAGAGCTTCGAAAGCTATGATCCACTAAGGACGCCAGAGATGCGTCCTTCGCCGTATCAAGCCTATGTGCGGATCATGATCGGCTGCGATAAATTTTGCACCTATTGCGTCGTACCGAAGGTGCGCGGCCCCGAGCAGAGCCGACCTCCCGCGCATATTCTCGCTGAAGTGCGGCAATTGGCCTCGGAAGGTTGCCGCGAAGTGACGCTGCTGGGACAAACGGTCAACAGTTATCGCTACGAGCAGGATGGCCGCTCATGGCGGTTGGCGGATCTGTTGGAAGCCCTTCACGAAATCGAGGGGATCGATCGTTTGAAATTCGTCACGAATTTTCCCAAGGACATGACCGACGATTTACTCCAAGCCGTGAGAGATCTTCCACGCTGCTGCCCTTATCTGCATGTTCCCGCGCAAAGCGGGTCGGACCGCATGCTACGCGCAATGAAGCGAGGATATACGGTCAGCGATTACCGGGAAATGCTGGGCCGCATCCAGGAAACATTGCCCCGAGCCGCCGTCACGAGCGATTTCATCGTTGGATTCTGTGGCGAAACGGAGGCTGATTTCCAAGCCACCGTCGACTTGGTGCGCGAATCCCGTTTCAAGAACAGCTTCATCTTCAAATACAGTGAACGCCCGGGCACGAAAGCCTACGGCCTGCTCCCCGATGACGTGCCCGAAGAGGTCAAGCGGGAACGGAACAACACGTTGCTGGCTATCCAAAACGCGATCAGCGAAGAAGACAACCAACCTCTCATCGGCCAAGAAGTCGAAGTGCTCGTCGAGGGGCCGAGCAAAAAGAGCGCGAAAAAGAGCGCTGGCGGTCCGGTAATGCAACTCACCGGACGGACCCCTTGCGACCGCATCGTGGTCTTCGACGGCACTCCACGCCAAATCGGCCAAATCCTCCCCATCACCGTTTACGACGCAAACGCCTTTACACTATTTGGATCCATCGTTACACAGCACGTGGGTCCCGAGGTTTATAGCTTGGGGACCTAGTGCCTGTCGCGCGAAAATGTCGCGTCCGCGGCGCTGCAAGACACGAGTCCAAACAGCGAAAAGGCAACTAAGATTAACCGAAATGCGCTGAAGTGACTCGCTCCAGCCAACGGAGTACGCATCACCGATGGATGCGGCATTTGTCCGCCAGTTTCTTGACGACCCGACCACGGCGGATGCTTGGTTGAGTTCCCGCGGCGTCGACGACGTCGCCAGGGCACGTCAATGTCTCTCGCAGATCGCCAAATCGGGAGTGCCCTTCGATCTGCTCGTGTCGATGTGGCAGCAATTCGAAGCGTATCTGCCGCATTTGAGCGATCCGGAAATGGCGCTGCTCAATCTCGACCGCTTCATGGAATCGCAGCGCAGCCCGATGTCACTCGCCTCGTTGTTTGAACGGGACGAGGAGGCCTTGCCGGTACTTTTGCAGATCTTTTCCATGAGTCAGTACTTGAGTGATCTGCTTGTCTCGGATATCGAAGCCTTTGACCTGCTGCGATTGACCGAAGGCCAGCCCGTGACCCGCGACGCGCTGGTGGACGAGATTTGTAGTGAAATACAAGGGCTGCAGGATGATCACGCGGTATTGGCCCTGCTGCGGCGCTTCAAACGCCGTGAAATTCTCCGCGTCGCATACGGGGACATTATCGGCGGCCAGCAAGTCGTGACCGTGGCAGGACAAATTTCGTATATCGCGGATGCCATTGTTGAGGCCGCGGTGCAGGCCGCGCGTCGTACCCTATCTGAAAAGTGGGGGCAGCCCATCACACCCGACGGCCGGCCGGCTCGTTTTGTCGTCCTTGGTCTCGGCAAACTGGGGGGGACGGAACTGAATTATTCCAGCGACATCGACTTGATGTTCGTTTACGACCAGGATGGCCGAACCGACGGCCGGCGTCATGCCTCCAACCAAGAATATTTCGAACGCCTTTGCCGTGAAGTCACACGATTGCTCACGGTCAGCACGGGCCTGGGAATCGCGTACCGCGTCGACTTGCGGCTCCGGCCCGAGGGGAGTTCAGGATCCATTGTCATCAGCCAAGACGCGGCGTTGCGATACTACGAGACCTTGGGACGGACCTGGGAACGGCAAGCATTCGTCAAATGTCGGCCCGTGGCGGGGGACCTCGAATTCGGCCGCGAATTCCTGGCCTACTTGGAACCCTGGATCTACCGGCGTTTTTTGACCCTGGCGGACATTACCGGCATCAAAGCGCTCAAGCGGCGGATCGAACAGGCCACACTAAGGGACGGCGGAGATTTGCTCGACGTCAAAACGGGGCATGGCGGTATCCGAGATATCGAATTCGTGATCCAGTTCCTGCAGTTGCTCAACGGCGGAGACCTGCCTCGAGTCCGCACCGGAAACACGGTTCAGGCGATCGCCGAACTGCAAAGCGCCGGCTGTTTGACGGCCGACGAGGCATCGCATTTGGAGGCGAATTACGGCTTCCTCCGCAAAATCGAGCATCGCCTGCAAATCATGTTCGATCTCCAAACCCATCGTATGCCGGCCAATGCTCACGAGATGGCCCGATTCGCCATCCGCATGGGGCATCCGGGAACCTCGCCGGAGCAAGCCCGGGAAGATTTCCAACGCGACTACGAGAACGTGACCCGCGTCAATCGCAAAGTGCTCAATCACTTGTTGCACGAAGCGTTCGAGGATGACCGGGAGACCGAACCGGAAGTCGATTTGGTGTTGGATCCCAACCCCAGCGAGGAACGCATCCACGAAATTCTAGACAAGTATCGCTTTGATGATATTCCCCAGGCCTATCGCAATTTGATGGCTCTGTCACAAGAAACGATTCGCTTTCTTTCGACACGTCGCTGCCGGCATTTCTTGGCGGCCATCGCCCCCTCTCTGCTGGGGTCGATCGACGAAACGCCGGATCCCGATTTGACGCTGAACAATTTGAGCCAAGTCAGCGATTCCTTGGGCGGCAAGGGCGCGCTGTGGGAGCTGTTCAGCGTGAGCCCGCCTTCCTTGCGGCTCTACGTGGACCTGTGTGCATCGAGCCCGTTTCTCACGTCGATCCTGACGACGAACCCCGGCATGATCGACGAACTGCTCGATAGCCTGCTGCTCGACAAGCTGCCCAGCTTTGAAGCGCTCGACCGCTGGTTGGCAGATCTCTGCCGGCACGCGGAGGATATCGAACCGATCCTGCATAGTTTCAAAAACGCGCAGCAATTGAGCGTCGGCGTGCGACACATCTTGCACAAGGAGGAAATCGAGTCGATCACCGGCGTGTTATCCGACATCGCCCAAGCCTGCCTGGGCCGAATCATCGAACATGAACGGCGGCAACTCGTCCGCAAATTGGGGCAGCCCCGCCGTGGCGAATCCGCGGCTGAGGGTGAAGACGCAAATCTGATCGTGTTGGCGATGGGGAAACTCGGAGGCCGGGAGCTCAACTATCACAGTGATCTCGATTTGGTGTTTCTGTATGACGAAGATGGCCACACGCGGCCCGCCGCCGGCAGTCGGCCTGGCAAAACGACCACGAACCAGCATTTTTTCAGCGAACTGGGGCAACGAATCATCAAAGCTTCGTCTCACATGGGACCTTACGGCCGCCTGTACGAAGTCGATGCGCGGTTGCGTCCTACTGGGCGTAGCGGGGTGCTTTCTACCTCGTTGGAGGGCTTCGCCAAATACTTCGCCTCCGGCACGGCCCAGTTTTGGGAAAGGCAAGCCCTCTGCAAAGCGCGAATTGTCCACGCCCCTCCAGCCCTCACGCCGCGAGTAAGGGAAGTCCTACACGATGCGGCGTTCGGCCCCGATTGGCGGCCCGACGACTCGCGCGAAGTCTACCAAATGCGGCGACGCCTGGAACAGAGCGCGGGGCAAGGGGATCTCAAACGTGGCGCCGGAGGCATCGTGGACATCGAATTCTTGGCGCAGATGTTGCAACTGAGGCACGGTCGAGAATATCCCGAAGTTCGTGAACCTTCCACGCTGGCCGCGCTCGCCGCGTTGCAGGAGATAGGCATACTGCCCGCGGACGATGCCCAGTTTTTTGCCGAATCCTATCGATTCCTGCGGAATGTCGAGGCCTGGCTGCGGCTGATGAACGCCATTGCCCGCGACGAACTCCCCAGCGAACCGGATGAACTGGCGCGGCTTGCCGCGTTGGTGGGTTACAAGACTGCGGAGGATTTCCAAACGGCCTTACACGAATGTTGCGGGGAGATTCGCCAACGCTTCGATAGCTATTTCGACGCGGAACATCGCACGGCAGCATCCGGCTGAGACGCGTCCGCTACGGCTGGATTCCTTGGGCACCGTCGATGGGCTTACCTTCCCACAGCCATTGGCCGGCTTGATTCACCAGCACGCGATGTCGGCTGCCGGGCGCCGGTGCGGCACTTTCCGCGGGCAAGAATCTCGCCAATTCCGCCTTGGTGGCCGCATATTCCGGCGACGAGGCCAAATTGTGCCACTCGCCGGGGTCGGATTGCATATCGTAGAGTTCTTCCGAGCCATCCGCGTAGCGAATATATCGCCATCGCAAAGTTCGCACCGAGTGGTTTCCCGGGTTATGCGTCGTAATGGCTGGCCAAGCCCGAGACGTGGCGGAGTCTTTCAATTGCGGCAGGAGGCTATGCCCTTCCAATCCGGCTTTCTGAGGCAAACGGCAGAGATCGATCAACGTCGGATAGATGTCCAACAGCTCCACCGGCTCCTTGCAGAGGACGCCCGGCGGAATGCTGGGACCAGCGAAAATCAGTGGCACATGCGTCGAGCGTTCCCACAATGTGTTTTTGCCGGAAATCTCCTTCTCTCCCAAGTGATAGCCATGATCGGACCAGAGCACCACGATGGTATTCTCGGCCAGCCCACTCTCGTCGAGCGCGTCGAGCACTCGGCCCACCTGGCTATCCACGAAGCTGATGCATGCCAAATAAGAGCGAACCAGCGAATGCCACGTGCCGCTTTTCCTTAGCCACGAAAGCCTCGGTTCCGGCAGGTCCCAGTGGAGATACCAGGAAAAATCGGGCGTATCGGCCCGGTCGCTCGGCATGATGGTCGGCAGCAACAGCCGATTCTCGGGATAGAGCTCGAACCAGCGGGGAGTCGCGTAGCAGGGGACATGCGGCAGAAAGAAGCCAACCCCCAAAAAGAAAGGCTCCTCCGGCGGCGAGGCGAGCCGGTTCACGGCCCAACTGGCGACTTGCCAATCCCCTTTTTCCTCGTCTTCGTGGGGAAACGTGCCCCAATCCATGAGCGGATGATTGCCACCCGGCGTGGGCGGGATCAGCTTGTGCTCCGGCCGTGCTCCAACGCTTGCCCCAGGTCCCCATTCATGGAATTCCTCCTCACGATGCGGCGGGCGAGGATATCCGCCATGCCAGATTTTTCCCGTGGCCAACGTGCGATAACCGTGCGCCGCGAAATACCTGGGGAGCGATACCACATCTTCCCACGCCGCTACGTCGCGAATCCAAGGTGCAAGGCCATAGATGCCGGTCGTGGAGGGGCGCAGGCCAGTAAGCAAACTCGTGCGCGAGGGATTACAGAGCGGCGCTTGGCAATGGGCATTGGTGAATAGCGTGCCCCGCGCCGCGAGGCGATCAATGTTCGGCGTGCGTACCTGCGGATGCCCTTGCAGGCAGCCAACCCAATCATTGAGATCATCAATGGCGATGAACAACACATTCGGACGGCTGTTTTCCGCTGCTTTTGCCGGAGAGACGTGTAGAGTCACCGCTTGGAGCAACGCGATGCCCAAAAAGAAAGGCAAGGATCGATTTCGCATAAGGTCGGCCATTTTCGCCAAAGAGTGAATAGGATCGAGGCAGCCCAGTAGACCATATTCCCTCGCTTCTAGACATCGTTTTTATCAGGCGAGGACCTGACATGCCACTTTTTGCAGGGCCCCACGAGATGGATACATGTCAATAACTGCCTCGCTTGCCGTCAATTTCGTCGGACGTACAATTCGCGGTATCGCATTTTTACGAGGACAAAAAATTTCCATGTACGCCATGCATCCTTGGCCGAATTACGCATGACGACCAGAAATAGGACAAA
The DNA here is from genome assembly GCA_028289405.1 of Pirellulales bacterium. Classification (GTDB taxonomy): domain Bacteria; phylum Planctomycetota; class Planctomycetia; order Pirellulales; family JANQPP01; genus JANQPP01. The sequence goes on along the minus strand of JANQPP010000072.1, from coordinate 293 downwards.
TCTGTTTTCTCAAAGCATCGGAATCCGTCCGCTTGAGAAAGCAGTGCAACATGACTCAATTGACTTGGAATTGCGCAGTCGAATATGGAATGTTTTAAAAAAGTCGTTGTGGGACCAATCCGACCCCGAACTATTCGGCTATCTAGGCAAATCATATTATGTCGTAGACGATTTGTGCGTGCAGATCTGGGACGGCTATTTCAAGCTGACCAGCATCAAAAGTGGTACCACTGGGTATGAAGGTTAGGTTCAGGGAATCTTTGCTGTGCGGACGGAGCGAGGGCGTAGCCCGA
>JANQPP010000071.1 GCA_028289405.1 Pirellulales bacterium | reverse complement strand
CGGGACGAAGAACGCGGACTTTTCAACATTGGCTAACCCCAACGGCCCCTTTCAGGGGCCTTCCTCATACTACCGGCTCTGCCGGTAGTTATTGATTGTGACAACCTCTCGGTTTTTGCACTAGGTGCAGTGAGAGAAGCTGGTTGATGGAATCGGCTGTGTGCTGGAAGCTGAGGCGTAGCAGAAGCTGGAAACACACAGACGACCGCGAATACGGCAAGGGCCTGGTAATTCAAGCTGCTGTGAATGCGATAACCTGTGCGTTTCACGGACATAGTTTCAATCGCGGGACCTTGAGTTTGCGGCAGTTTGTGAGATGCTTCCGTTTCTCTAGGAAGTGGATCGATGCCCAGTTCGTCTCGCCGTCGCAGCACGCGGTCATCGGCACACCATGTCGGATGGCTCGGGGCCGAATCAGCAGGCTGCTCCGCAACGTGGTCCGAATGATGGGACGATCAAGTCGGTTGGGGGACTTCAGTTTGAAACGGTTGTCTGGCAGGGCGGCATCAAGTTGTTCGTCTTTGACCGCAGCGGTCAGCCCATTCCTGTTGAACGAGGTCGTGGTGCGGCTTCATTTCGGGTCGGAGGAAACGCCAAACGGTACAGCTGCGACCTGCTTCCGGACGGCAAAGGAGCGCTCATGGCTTGGGCCAATCTTTCGCAACACACCGGACGACAGATCGAAGTCGATATGCAGATTGTCGGTCTGCCTGGAACCGAAAGTCGACTACTGTCGCTTTCGGGTGTCGCAACGGTTCCCGCCAGCGAGAAACAACTTGCGGCCGCGGCCATCGCGCGACAAAAGATTTGCCCAGTCAGTGACAAGCCACTGGGAAGCATGGGACAGCCGGTGGCTGTCAAGCTCAAATGACAAATCGTCTACACCTGCTGCGGCGGATGCGTGAACGCCATCAAGTCGAATCCCACAAAGTACGCAACGGGGCGTCCCGAAATCACCGTCACCACTGCGACCGAAGCTGATAAAGCGTTGATCGCCAAGCAGGCGAAATGTCCGGTGATGGATGAGCCGCTCAATGCGATGGACGGCCCCTACAAGGTCAATGCGAACGGCAAAGCCGTTTACATCTGTTGCCCCGGCTGCGCGAAGAAGATCGCCGCCGAACCGCAAAAGTATTTGGCGGTGCTTAACGAACAAGGGATCAATGCACCGGTAATCCGGTAATGGAAACGCGGCGGGTTCACCCGTCGAACGATACGCGGGGACGGTGTCCTGTGGATTCGCGTCTTCGGACGTGGTGATGCATCACGCCGTCCCTGCCCTTTTTTCGAAACACAAACGACAAGAGTGCCACGCATTTCATGTACCCACGCTTCAAACAGAGGTTGATACAGGACGGCAATTCGACCGAATGAGGAACTCCCGAATTTGCATCGGCCAGGATTGCATTTCTCGGAATTTCGCACTCCCCGTGGAGAAAGTTCACGATACATTTCCTCCAGCGGCACTTCCTTAATGCCTACTTCGTCGAACAAACGAGTAAAGTCCGATTGCTGTGCGACCATGTGACAGGTGTGCTCGTTTGTACCACGGTTCAGATTCATTGGGAGCTACATGGCACGGTATGTTCAGGAGACAAATCCTATGCACGCAGTGGGCATAGGATTTGCTCGACGGACCCAGCAAGTAAAGGCGCCATCTTGCTGGTCTCCAAATTGGTGGGCGGGAGTTAAATTCATTCGGAGAGGCAGCCACTAATGGGAGAAAGCGGCGATTTTCATGGATGCCAACGAGTCAGGCATGAGCCATACTCTCGTGACGACCAAGCTAGAACTCCTGCCGCATGCAACGTTTTCAGTTTCCGCACTCCAAGAAGATGCCCACCGCGTCCAACCTAATTTAGATTTCCTTGAGGTTTGCGCATTGAATGGAACCGATCTCGAAGTCTGATGTGCCCACCTGGAACGGCAGCGAACGACACGGCTAGCAGCTTACCGATGACTGAAGTGGATATGTCGATTGCGTCTCCCAGGAAAACTGCCGCATGCCTGACATTAACGGGCCGCGTGCAGGGAATCGGATTGCGCCCGGCCATCGCTCGCTTTGCAGCGACCCTCTCCCTCGCCGGCGATGTCCGTAACACGCGCGAGGGCGTGAAGATCCATGTCGAGGGAGAAGCATCATCCGTCCAACAGTTTGTGCATGAATTGCCCGCAAACCTGCCGCCCTCTGCAGAGATTCATTCACTGCGAAGTGAGCCTGTCCAGGCGATGGGGGCCATTGAATTCCTGGTGGAAGTTGTCAGGAATTCCTCGGTCGATGATGCGGGTGCATCGCGCACGAACCAAAGTTTATCCACGAGAGTGCCAGCGGATGTCGTCGCCTGCAAATCATGCCTGGCTGAAGTGCGGTCCGACAGCAATCACCGACACTCATACCCATTCACGAGTTGCACGGATTGTGGCCCACGATATTCCATCATCGAACGGATGCCGTACGAGCGTGAGCACACCAGCATGGCGGCTTTTCCGCTATGTGAACGTTGTCGGAGGGAATACACGTCGCCAGAGGACCGAAGATTCCATGCGCAAACGATCGCCTGTCCGCAATGCGGCCCGCAACTTTGGCTGCGGGATAGCGCTGATCGAGTCATCGCGCGGGAAGAGCATGCCCTGCGAGCCGCCGCCGCGGCCATCCTGAGCGGCCGGATCGTGGCACTACGCGGATTGGGTGGTTACCAATTGCTCGTCGATGCCACGTCACCGGAGGCGGTGGCCCGTCTCCGCGAAGGAAAGCAGAGGCCAGCCAAACCACTGGCGGTAATGGTCGCGTCCCTATCCGAAGCAGAGAAGTTGGCACGAATCGACAGGGCCGAGCGATGTTTACTCGAAGGGCCAGCGGGACCCATTGTGCTGGTTCGTCAAAGGACCGAATCCCGCCTCGCTGCGTCGGTTACCGCCGGCTTATCGAATGTCGGTTTAATGCTTCCCACGACGTCGCTACACGTCTTGTTGCTGGATAAGGTGAAGCGACCGATGGTCTGCACCAGCGGCAACATCGAGGGAGAACCTCTGGCCTACCGCGCGGAGCAGGCAGTCCAGCAGCTTCGTGGATTGGCTGATCTCTGGCTGGAACATGACCTTTCGATTCAGCGTCCCATTGATGACAGCGTCGTGCGAGTCATGGCCAATCGGCCCGTGGCCGTGCGTTTGGCCCGAGGTTTCGCGCCGCTGCCACTCGCGTTGGATACTCCGGACCGATTGGTCACGCTGGGCGGCCATCAAAAGACTTCTCTCGCCGTCAGCAACGGCACTCAAGCCGTGTTGGGACCACACATCGGGGATCTCGATACCATTGCCGCCCGAGAGAGGTATCTCGCACAAATCGGCGAGTTTTCCAGCTTGTACGGAATCGAGAATTGTCCATTCGTCTGCGACCAACATCCGCAATATTTCACGACGCAATGGGCGGCTGACCAACCACACTCCGCCATACAAGTGCAACACCATCACGCGCACATCGTGGCGGGTATGCTGGAACATGGCTGGCTAGATCGCCAAGTGCTGGGGGTCTCGTTTGATGGAACTGGATTCGGTACGGATGAGACCATTTGGGGTGGCGAGTTTCTGTTGGCTACCGCTAGCGGCTTCGAACGCGTGGGATGTTTGCTGCCCTTCCAACTAGTCGGCGGGGAATTCGCGGTCAGGGAACCTTGGCGTGTGGCCACGGCACTCGTGCACGATGCCGCCGGAGACGAAGTCGCCGCGCGACTCCCTTTTCGAGAAGGAAATCCGCGGTCTCTATTGCCCCTTTTGAAAAACACGCGACTGCCATTTACCACGACCAGCGCGGGCCGTTTGTTCGATGGCGTGGCGGCATTGGCGCTAGGGATCGAGCGGAATACATTCGAAGGCCAAGCGGCAATGCTGCTGGAAAATGCCTGCGACCTCTCGGCGACTGGCGAATATCAAGCAACCATCCAGCCGGGCCAAAAGAAAGTGCTCGATTGGCGTCCGCTGCTGCGTCAACTATTGCGAGAGGTAGCGGTAGGCGTGCCTCCAGGAGTTGTCGCGATGCGGTTTCATCGCGGTTTGGCACGGGCAATCCACGAACTGTGTGCATTTTTTCCGGGGCTGCCCGTCGTACTCGGCGGCGGTGTTTTCCAAAACCGTGTGCTCGTCGAACTACTGGCCAAAAAATTCGCCGATGCACATCGTCCATTGGGCCTTCCGGGGCTCATCCCCACGAATGACGGTGGTTTGGCTGCCGGGCAATTGGCGATCGCCGCGTCTTTGGCAATAGGAAAGGAGACTGGCTGATGTGCCTCGGCATTCCAGGGAAACTTGTGCATTGGATTAGCCGCGAAGGTCCTTTCGCGCGGGGAGAGGTCGAGTTCGATGGCGTGCGCCGCGTTTGCAACATGGCCTGCGTGCCTGAGGCGCAAGAAGGGGATTACGTCATTGTCCACGCGGGCATCGCCATTAGCCGCGTGGATTCCCAGGAGGCCCGGCGGGTGTTCGAGGAACTTGCCGCGTTGGGCGAGGACGAAGGATGGAAAGGCGGCCCATCATGAAATACCTCGATGAATTCCGTGATCCAGCCGCTTCGCGAAAATTGCTCGACGAGATCCGGCGTCAGGCGACGCGTCGGTGGACATTGATGGAGGTCTGTGGCGGGCAGACGCACAGCTTGCTGCGGCACGGCATCGCGTCCGCACTGGAAGAGGTTGTGGAATTGATTCATGGGCCAGGTTGTCCCGTGTGCGTCACCCCGCTGGAAGCGATCGACTTCGCGCAGAAATTGGCGCTACGAGGCGACGTCATTCTCGCGAGTTTTGGTGACATGTTGCGCGTGCCCGGCAGTAGCCGGTCGCTGTTGGACGTGAAGTCGGTGGGAGGCCGCGTGAAAGCGGTTTATTCCCCTCTGGACGCGGTGGAGTTGGCTCGGCGGCATCCGCAGGATGAAATCGTGTTTTTCGCGGTGGGCTTCGAAACGACAACACCCGCGACTGCCTTGGCGGTGGCGCAGGCGGCGCGGGAGGGTCTGGAAAACTTCAGCCTCCTTGTGGCACATGTACGGGTCTTGCCAGCCATGGAAGCCCTTGCCGATTCGCCCGATTGCCGTGTCCAAGCATTTCTCGCTGCGGGACATGTGTGCGCCATCACCGGTTACGAAGCGTATGAACCGTTCGTGGCCAAATACCGGTTGCCTGTCGCGGTAACCGGTTTCGAACCTCTGGATTTGCTGCAAGGTATCTTGGCATGTGTCCGGCAACTCGAATCGGGCGAGGCCCGCGTGGAGAATCAATATGCGCGTGGCGTCCGCCAGGAGGGAAACCTACCGGCACAAGACATGGTGCGGGAGGTGTACGAAATCCGGGATTGCCCGTGGCGCGGATTCGGCGTTATCCCGCGGGGAGGACTGCGTCTACGTGATGCGTGGCGGTATTACGATGCTAGCGTGCGGTTCGCGAGTGCTAGGCCGTTGGACATCGTGGAGCATCCGGATTGCCGCAGCGCGGAAGTTTTGGCTGGACGCATCCAGCCTCCTGAATGCCCTGCCTTTGGCACGAACTGTACCCCCGATGCTCCGCAAGGCGCTCCCATGGTCTCTTCCGAAGGAGCCTGTGCCGCGTATTACCGCTACCGGCCAGCCCCGGCCGCAAGTTGAACGGCACCCCGACTGACCAAAACCAAAGCATGTCACACGAACCGCAAAAGTCATGGGAACTGAACTGCCCTGTGCCGCTGCCCGTGGATGGAGAACACCTCACGCTCGCGCATGGAGAGGGAACCCGACTGACTCGAAAACTGATTCGGGATCGGATCATTCCGGCTCTCGGCGGCGGCCAACTGGCTTCCATGGAGGACGCCGCGAGGCTCTCCATGCCTTCGAAATCTCTCGCCATGACGACCGACAGTTTTGTCGTCTCTCCGCTTTTCTTTCCTGGCGGGGACATCGGTTCGCTGGCCGTGTACGGCACCGTGAATGACTTGGCTGTGAGCGGGGCTCGACCGCTATATCTCACCTTGTCATTCATATTGGAAGAAGGCTTGCCGCTGGCTTTGCTCGAACGTGTGCTGGAAAGCATCTCCCGGGCAGTGGAACAAACAAAGGTGCAAATTGTCGCGGGTGATACGAAGGTCGTGCCTCGTGGAGCGGCGGACGGGCTCTTCATCAACACCGCGGGTATCGGCCAGTTAGTCGAACCCGTGCCGCCCGGACCGGCTACGCTCCAGGAAGGAGACGAACTGATCGTAAGTGGCCCGATTGGCCGGCATGGCATCGCGGTTCTATGCGCCCGAGAAGAATTGGCCTTGGAACCTCCCCCGCGTAGCGACTCCGCGCCATTGGCGCGATCCGCCGAAGTACTACGTGAACGATTGGGAACACGTCTCCGTGCGATGCGCGACGCGACACGCGGTGGCGTGGCGGCTGTCCTGCACGAATGGGCCGAGAGCTGCCAGGCCACACTCCGCGTTCACGAGGCCGAGATTCCCGTCTCTCCGGATGTCCGAGGCGCGTGCGAACTGTTGGGCCTCGATCCGCTGCACGTGGCCAATGAAGGCACCATGGTGGTTGCCGTCGCGCCGGGCTCCACATCCGACGCACTCGAAGCTTTACGAACCACGCGCGCAGGGAAACAGGCCAGTTCTCTGGGAAAGGTTGTTCGCCGAGGCATTGCGCCAGTTACGATCGTTCGCGCGTTAGGCACTGAGCAGCCATTAGACGATCCTCGCGGCGCCCCACTGCCACGCATCTGCTGAATTGTTTTGAACTCTCTGAGCTGGTGAAGACATGTCACGGATTCAAGATCAAGCCTGTGATCAAGTACCCCACAAGACTCGCTCCATCGGCGCCAGACACGTCCGAAAGAGTTGGAAGCGTTACACGGAAGAACAGCTTGCGTTTTGTCCACATCAGCATGAATTGGGAACACCCGTGGCGGAAATCATTCGTAAGCCGGGAATTTCGGAACCGATGTGCTACCGCTGGAAGAAAAAGTTTGGCATCATGGGCCGTGCATGTGGTCAACCTTGGCAGAGCTACCTGCAGCACGGCCTCGTGCTTTTCAACGACGACCTCCCACCACTGCTTCGCAACATGCTCGACGGTCATCAACATGAACATTTCCGATATTTGTCCGTCGCCTTTCCAGGCGATCAGCACAAAACCGATCCCGCCGACAGTAAAAGCCAACGAGATGTTGTTTGGGGCGTGACGGTTCCGCCGGGCAATACTCTCGCAGGGCGCAAACCCAGGGCAGGCAACTTCTTTGCACTTCGCTGCGACGAGGAACGGTCGCGATATCTGGAGGTATATGCGGAATGATTCCCGACCTAATGAGGCATACCCAAGTGCTCGGGATTTTGGGCGACATCCTCAAGGTGCGCGCTTCCGGGGTTGGTTTTGGCGACTTGGCGATTGTCGAAAACTGGGATGCTCGGCGATCGCTAGCACAGGTCATCGAGCTTAAACGCGATGTCGTCTCCCTGCAGGTGTTTTCCGGTGGGAAAGGCCTTTCAACACAGGCGAGAGTCCAGTTCTTAGGGCATTCGACGCAGGTCACCTTTTCGCGGAACATTTTGGGGCGAGTTTTTGGCGGTTCGGGCGTCCCGCTCGACGGTGGTCCCGACCTGTCCAACGAGCCCTCGATTGCGATTGGCGGACCGTCCGTGAATCCGACGATGCGAATTGTTCCGCAGAAGATGATTCACACGCGTGTGCCGATGATTGATCTATTCAATTGCCTGGTCGAAAGCCAAAAAATTCCCATCTTCTCCGTCGCTGGCGAGCCATATAACCAGCTGCTTGCCCGCATTGGTATCCAAGCGGATGCGGAAATCATCATTTTCGGGGGGTTGGGACTGATCTATGACGACTACCACTTCTTTCGCTCGACATTTGAAAGCGAAGGCATCCTTGGCCGAACCGTGATGTTCGTCAATCAGGCTTCTGATCCGATTGTCGAACGGCTGCTCGTGCCTGATATGGCATTGAAGGTTGCCGAACGCTTCGCCGTGGAAGAAGGCAAACGTGTCCTCGTGCTCCTGACCGATATGACGGCATATGCCGACGCGCTGAAGGAAATCGGCATCGCGATGGAGCGAGTGCCGTCCAATCGAGGGTACATGGGCGACCTCTACACTCAACTCGCGCAGCGTTACGAGAGGGCCTGCGATTACAAGGGGGCCGGTTCCGTCACGATTCTCACCGTGACCACGATGCCCGGCGACGATGTTACTCATCCCGTCCCCGACAACACCGGCTACATCACGGAGGGGCAATACTATTTGCATGACGGCATCATCGATCCTTTCGGATCGCTTTCACGCCTGAAACAGCAGGTGATTGGCAAGGTCACGCGCGAAGACCATTCGCAAATCATGAACACGATGATTCGCTTTTATGCGGGTGCCAAGGACGCGGAGAAGAAACAAGCGATGGCATTCGACCTGTCGCCGTTCGACGAAAAACTCCTAAAGTTCGGCAAGCTGTTTACGCAGCGTTTCATGGACATTCGGATATCGATGCCTCTCAACGCCGCGCTCGACCTAAGTTGGCAGACGCTCGCGGAATGTTTTGAGCCTGAAGAGTTGCTGATGAAGCAGTCATTGGTGGACAAATACTTCCGCCAGGAGAAGGTGTGAGCCGTGGCTTTAGCTCTTAACAAGACGTCACTTAAGCAATGTCGCGACCAATTGGCGATGTTCGAGCGCTATCTGCCTTCGCTGGACCTCAAGCGACAGCAATTGATTGCCGATCTACAGCGTTCCAAAGCGAAGCTGCGTGAAACAGAACAAGAAATCCATCAGTTGCGTGATTCTCAAGAGGGCCTGTTTTCTCTGCTGGGAGCCAGCGAACAGGACCTAAGCGGCCTGGTCACCCTCCGGAACTTGTCCGTTGCCGAAGAAAACGTTCTCGGCGTCCGACTGCCCGTGCTTGAAGAAGTTTCTTTTGAACGCATGCAGTACTCGATGTTGGCAAAGCCGTTTTGGGTCGACTTCCTGGCGGAATCCTTGGAGGAATTGGCCAAGGTACATGTGCGCCGAAGTATTGAGCAATCGCGTATGGAAAAGCTCGCGGCGGCGGTGCGCAGAATCACCCAGCGTGTGAATCTTTTCGAGAAAGTGTTGATTCCGAGAGCAAAGCAAGACATTCAGCGTATCAAGATCCATCTCTCCGATGCCGAACGAGCCGCGGTCGTTCGCTCCAAGATTGCCAAGGCAAAACAGAGCCGAGGTGTTGCGACGACGGAGGCGGCGTAATGGCAATTGTTCCCCTTGCGAAGTTTACGCTGTATGGCTCCGCTGACGACAAAACCCTTGTCCTCGATGGCCTCCAAGCACTCGGTTGCATGCACCTGATTTCGCTCGCCGCGAGCCGCGACGATGATGCACTCCGGCGGCATCATTCGCCGGATGCGGCAGAGGCCCTGAAGTACCTAAGAGCTAGCAAAGACCAACGTCGCAACCTTCGCGAGGACAACGAGTTTGACTTCGATCGAGTTGTCTCGGAGGCACTGTTGAACCAAGAGCGACAGGAAGATTTACGGGCTGAGCGAGATGAGCTCAAGCAATCCGTGGAAACACTGAAGCCTTGGGGGGATTTTCTGCTGCCGAGCGAAGATGAACTTGGTGGACTGCAATTCTGGTTCTACGTTTTTCCCCACCACCGATTGAGCCTGCTGGAAAACGCGGCAGAGCCATGGCATGTCGTCGCCCGTGACCACCGCGTGGCTTATGTCGCGGTTCTCGGCCCGGAAGAACCTCAGGACATCCCCATACCACCGATTCAGTTGGATCCTCGACCACTCTCACAATTGGAGAGCAGGCTGGAGGCCGTGGAAACGGGACTTGAGGAACTGCATTGGGAACGGGTACGGCTGACTCGCTGGATTCACTTGCTATCGCGCACGATGGGACTTGCCGAGGATCGTGCTGACCGTGAACAAGCCCGACGACAGACCCTGGATGCATCAGCGATGTTTGCGGTGCAAGGTTGGGCACCGCAGGCGAAGCGTGAGATTCTCACGTCCTTTGCTCGTGAACATGGACTTGCGATAACCATTGAGAATGCCACGGCGAAGGACTCCCCCCCGACACTGCTGGCGAATCGTGGCCTCGCGACTGGCGGTGAAGACGCTGTCACGTTCTACACGACACCGGCTTACCATTCTTGGGACCCGTCCGGCATCGTATTCCTGTCCTTCAGCCTTTTCTTTGCCATGATCATGGCGGACGCGGGATACGCCATGCTCTTGGCAGTGTTTGCCATATCTTTCTGGCGACGCTTGGGGGCTTCAGCGAGTCTCCTGCGGATGCGAAGGCTGTTCACTTCCATCGTCGTTTTTTCGATTGCCTACGGGATGGCCGTGGGCAGCTACTTTGGCATGGCACCGCCGGCCGATTCGTTGTTGGCAAGGCTACATTTTATTGATGCATCCAATTCCACGGTGATGATGCAGTTTTCCATAACCATTGGCGTTTTGCATCTTGTGATTGCCAATTGGGCAATTGCCTGGAGTCGCCGTTGGTCTTCGGTCATGCTGTCATCCATCGGCTGGAGCGTCGCACTTCTTGGAGGATTGAGTTACGGCTTTGGAACCACGGGTTCAGAGCCCAACGCGACTCTGACAGAGTACGGAAGCTGGGCACTCGGAACAGGATTCGTCCTGATTCTTTTGTTCAGCAGCGAGTTGTCGCCGCTCACATTGAGTGTCAAGCAGCATGCCAAGCGCCTGCTTGACGGCGTGCTATCGCTCACGAAAATCACTCGAGCCTTTGGCGACGTGCTCAGTTACTTGCGGCTCTTCGCTCTGGGATTGGCTAGTGCCCAGTTGGCAGCGACGTTCAACGGCCTGATATCCGACGCTGGTTCAAGTGTCGGAGTCAGTGGTCTGCTGACTATCATGGCCGTCGCCTTCGGCCATGGGCTGAACTTCATCTTGGCCATCATGAGCGGGGTCGTGCATGGTTTGCGGCTGAACTGTATCGAATTCTTCGGCTGGAGTCTCGCGGATGAAGGTTATCCATTCCAGCCATTCAAAAAGAGGTACACGTAAAAATGGAAATTTTTTTTGTCTCGTTGCTTGGTTGGGCTGGAGTCTTTTTGCCGACGGCGTTGGGCGCGATCGGCAGTATCTTGGGCTGTGCGCGAGCCGGCATGGCGGCAAGTGGCGCCTTGCTTGACGTCGACGGAGGCTATGGCCGATTGGTGGGTGTGTCCGCCTTGCCGTCTTCGCAAACCATTTACGGTATTGTCGTGACGATGCAAATGAATGGCCAGTTCTCCGACGCGACCGCGGCCGGTTTGTTTTCGATTGGATTGTTGGTCGGTTTGGCATTGCTGTTTAGCGCGATGTATCAAGGCTCCTGCTGTGCGTCAGCGATCAACACCACGAAATCGAAACCCGAGGTATTTGGCTTGGCAATCGCGCCGGCGGCCATTGTGGAAGGATTCGCCGTCTTTGCGTTCATCTTCGCACTGATTGTCAGCGGCGGAATTCCCGGCAGCGCCGGATAAGGAGGCCACTCGATGGTAAAACCGAAGGAAACATCCGGTGTTGAAGAGCTGATTGAACGGCTCCGCAGCCAGGGAGTGGAAGAAGGCAAAGCGCAGGCCGATGCCCTGATGGAAGAGACCCGGCGACGTGCCGAGCAGCGGCTGGAGGATGCTCGGCACGAGGCTGATGCGTTGCTCGAACGAGCACGCGCCGAAGCGGCACAAGCCAAACGTGCCGGTGAAGAGGCCGTGGAATTGGCCGTTCGCGACGCCATGCTTCGTATGAAAACCGAACTGGTCGACCGATTCGCCGATCGAGTCAGAAATCTCGTCGCGAAAGAACTGGAAGACGTTGAGCTCTTGAAGCAATTGATACTCGAAATCGGCGGCCGATCCGTCCCCCCCTCCGACCAGCCCGCCACGGTGCTGCTACCGGATGATGCAATCGGGTTGGAACAACTACGCCGCGAACCCGAGGAAGTGAAAGAAGGCACTTTGAGCCACTTTGTGGCGAAAGTCACCAAAGACATGCTGCGTGAAGGAATTGTGATTGCCGGCGGGAATCACGCCGCGGGGATTCGTATCCAACTCAAGGATGCCAACTTGGAAGTCGAGCTGACCGAAACCGCCATCGCCGAACTGCTGCTCCGCCATCTCGTGCCACGCTTCCGAGCCATCATGGAGGGCATCATTCAGTGAGGGCTTCCACCAACTTCTATCACCTCGTGGCCAGCTTGCCATATATGCCGCGCACTTTCGAGGTCGAACGCTTACCGATTTCCCGAATTCAACTCCAGCAGCGTTTGAAGTTGTTGAGCGATCCGGATCGAAGGGTTGTCGACCAAATCCAAGAATTTCTCCTTTGGGATCGACAGCGCCCTGAACGCACGGACGAAGAGGTGGAACGCGAATATGATCGCCTAGTCAACTCGATCAAGAACCCTCTTGTCAGAGACATGATCAACCATCGCATGGACGTTCGTACGATCAACTGCGCGCTACGCCGACGCCGACTCGGTCTCGAACCTCCCTCGGGCGTGGGGCAATACGTGGAGCACATTCGCAAAAACTGGCGACACCCCGATTTTCGCCTTGCACGAGAGCATCCGTGGATTCCGCGTCTGCACGAAACCTTAGAGGCGAAGCAAGCTTTGGATGTTGAACGCCAGCTCTTGGCGGTGACATGGAATCGCTGGGTCAAGCTGGCCGAGGAGTTCTACTTTTCTTTTGAGACCGTTTTGCTGTATCTCGCGCGGTGGGAAATCGTCGATCGCTGGACACGGCTCAACAGATCAGCCGGCGAAGAGAAGTTTGACCATTTGCTGATGGAGGTGTTGGATGGCCACGCAAGCATCGACCGGTGAAGGATTCGTGTCGGCGGTTAACGGCAATATCGTGTCGATCGACGTGCCTGAGGGCGATATCGTCAAAAACGAAGTTGCTTTTGTGTGCCTCGGAGAAAGACGCTTGAAGTCCGAGGTCCTTCAAGTCTACGGCAAGGAAGCGGATTTGCAGGTCTTCGAGGATACCGAGGGCGTGCAAGTGGGTGATCGCGTGGAGCTGACACACCACATGCTCTCGGCCGTGCTTGGCCCCGGGCTTCTTGGCACGGTTTATGACGGATTGCAAAATCCACTAGAGGTCCTTGCCAATCGCGACGGCTTTTTCCTGAAGCGAGGGCACTATGCCGATGCGCTCGACCGCCATCATAAATGGTCATTCGTGCCCAGTCGTCGCACCGGCGACCGACTTCGCGCGGGAGACATTTTGGGCACGGTTCAGGAGCGTAACATCGAGCACAAGATCATGGTGCCCTTCGACCTCGAAGCCGAGGTCGAGTTGACCTGGATTCAGGGCGGGAACTTCACGATTGAGGAGCCCATTGCCCGTATTCATGACAAAGGCGGCGTCCGCCCGCTCACCATGTCGCAGCAGTGGCCCGTGCGAGTTCCAGTCCCTTCCGATTTGCTAACCTGGCAATTGGCCGAGCGAAGATATCCTTCCGACTTGCTCGTCACGACCATTCGCACGATCGACTCCTTCTTTCCGATTGCTCGTGGCGGAACTGCCTGCATTCCTGGCCCGTTTGGAGCCGGAAAGACGGTCCTGCAAACGCTCATCGCGCGCTACTCCTCCGTGGATGTGGTGATCGTCGTCGCGTGTGGCGAACGGGCCGGGGAGGTCGTCGATACGATCAACGAGTTTTCCCAGGCCCAAGACCCGCGATCGGGAGGCTCGCTAATGGATCGCACGGTCATCATCTGCAATACCTCGTCAATGCCCGTAGCTGCCCGCGAAGCGTCGATCTACACCGGGATTACGCTAGGCGAATATTATCGGCAAATGGGGCTGGACGTCTTGCTGCTGGCCGATTCCACGTCGCGCTGGGCGCAGGCCATGCGGGAAACTTCCGGTCGGCTTGAAGAGATCCCCGGCGAGGAGGCGTACCCTGCTTACCTCGATTCAGCGATCAAAGGTGTCTACGAGCGTGCCGGTGTGCTGTCCACTCACGACGGTACCACGGGCAGTCTGACCATGATCGGCACGGTCTCTCCCGCGGGCGGAAACTTTGAAGAGCCGGTAACGCAGTCGACGCTTGGGACGGTGAAGACGTTTTTGGGGCTTTCCTACGATCGCGCCTACAAACGGTTCTACCCCGCCATCGATCCGCTGATGTCGTGGTCACGCTATCGCGACCAATTGCGCGAGGACCTGGATCGCACGCTCGACTCCGGCTGGACGGCCAGCATCGAGGAACTGCTCAACTTGCTTCGCCAAGCCGATGGCATTTATCAGATGATGCAGGTTACGGGAGAAGAAGGAATTTCGCTGAACGACTTCGTCATTTACCAGAAAGCCCAGTTTCTCGATGTCGTCTATTTGCAACAGGACGCCTTTGATGCCGTGGATGTATCGACGCCGCTGGATCGACAAAAAACGATGCTTCATTTGGCCAGGGACGTGACCGGACGAGAATTTCTATTCGAGAGCAAGGAGGAAGCGCGCACCTTCTTCGTGCGACTGACGAGCGCTTTTCGCAACTTGAACTACTCGGCCACAGACTCGTCGGACTACGCGAAGTATCTGTCGAGTATTCGCTCCATGCTCGCCGATCGAGACACGGCCGAATAGCTGACAGTAAATTCACGAAAATCTCACGAAATGTTTTTTACTCGCTGAATGATGACCGCGAACCTAGTCAGCTATTCTCGTTGAGCTACAAATCTAGTGAAGAAAACCAATGGACAGACATCAAAATTACAGAAAACGCGAGAGTGTAGCGACGCTGGCCCGTGACCTTCGAAGTGGACCTTCCCGATTAGTCCGTGGAGAGACACCTTCGTGGCGTTTTTCAACCTTGCCTCCGTGCTAGCCATGTTTGGCGCGGCCAAGCTGCTCACGGCTCGTAAACAACATTTTACCTCGCCATTTCGAGCATCATTTCTGTGTGCTGCCGCGGACTTTCGAGTAAGCCAGCAGCCAGCTATGTGATGGAAGGAGCCATGTTAAAAGCTCTTGCTACTGGCGTGTTGGCTCTCGGTTTGTGGGGCATGACTGCCTTCGCATTGCCCATCTTCGATACCAGTGGGCCTTCCCAAACGAAAGCAACCGTCACTTCGACAGCAAAATCGCCTGAAGCGACAAAGTCTCCAATGCTTGGGCGATCGCGGACCACTGGGCATGACGTGGAATTTTCGCAATTCCGATAGGCTGATTTGTGGCAAGAAAACGTAGAACTCGAACTCCTGGTTTCATTGCCGATGTTTTGCACGAACCAACCGATATTGGCGATAGGCTCGACTTGGTGAGAAGCATGGGCCTCGTTAGGATAACGCGCGAAGTGGCTCACGTGACTGTGTCCGGCAGTGCGACATTGATTTTCGCCATGAGTGCCGGTCGCAACGCTGCCTACGCGAACGACCTAAACACATAAACATACAAACACACGACTCCTATTCCCCATAGAAAGCCCAGTCATGAGTGACATTCGTTATGCCACGCTTGATGCCAACGAAGCGGTCGCCCGGATTGCCCACGCGACCAATGAAGTGATCGCGATCTATCCGATTACGCCCGCCTCGCCGATGGGTGAAATTGCCGACACCATGTCGGCCATGGAGCAGAAGAATATCTTCGGCACCGTGCCCGAGGTCGTGGAGATGCAGAGCGAGGGAGGCGCGGCCGGCGCCGTCCATGGCGTATTGCAGGCAGGGGCGTTGTCCACGACTTTCACGGCCTCCCAGGGCCTGCTGCTGATGATCCCCAATATGTACAAAATCGCCGGCGAATTGACCCCGACGGTGTTTCACATCGCCGCCCGCACGCTGGCCACGCATGCCCTATCAATCTTCGGCGACCACAGCGACGTGATGGCCGTTCGGCAAACCGGTTGGGCCATGCTGGCAGCCAACTCCGTGCAGGAAGCCCATGATTTCTCGCTCATTGCCCAGACTGCTTCACTCCAGTCGCGCATCCCGTTTGTGCATTTCTTTGATGGTTTTCGGACCTCGCATGAAGTGAACAAGATCGCACTGATCGAGACGGACCAAATTCGTGAGATGATCGACATGGACGCGGTCAAAGCCCATCGTGATCGGGCACTCGATCCGGACCAACCGGTTCTGCGCGGCACGGCTCAGAACCCGGACGTCTTCTTCCAGGCCCGTGAAGCCGCGAATCCCTTCTACGAAGCGACGCCCGAGATCGTGCAAGCGACCATGGATCAGTTTGCCCGACTGACAGGTCGTGCCTATCGGTTGTTCGAATACGTAGGTGCTAAAGATGCGGAACAGGTAATTGTCATGATGGGCTCCGGTTGCGGGGCCGCCGAGGAAGCGGTCAATGCGTTGGCCGCTCGCGGCGACAAAGTCGGCCTGCTGAAAGTGCGGCTGTACCGGCCGTTCGATGTCGGGAAGCTGATCGATACCTTGCCTGCCACGACCAAGGCAATCGCCGTGTTGGACCGCACCAAAGAACCGGGCAGCGTGGGAGAACCTCTGTATCAGGATGTCGTTTGCGCGCTGGGGCAGCATGCGGCGACGGGGCCATCGCGATTTGCCAGCATGCCCCGCGTTATCGGAGGACGGTACGGCCTCTCGTCGAAGGAGTTCACGCCGGCGATGGTCGCCTCCGTCTTTGAAAACCTCCGACAAAAGCAGCCTCAACGGTCCTTCACCGTCGGCATTTACGACGACGTGTCCAACACCAGCTTGCCTTGGAATCGAGACTTCTCGACCGAACCGGACGACGTCCACCGCGCCGTGTTTTACGGGTTGGGAAGCGACGGAACGGTCGGCGCGACCAAGAACACGGTCAAGATTATCGGCGAGAGCACGGATCTGCACGCCCAAGGGTACTTCGTGTACGACTCGAAAAAGTCCGGATCTGTGACCGTCTCGCACTTAAGATTCGGCCCGCGGCCTATTCATTCCACGTATCTGATTGAGCGGGCCAACTTTGTGGGTTGCCATCAATTTCAGTTCCTGCACCGAATCGATGTGCTGAAGTCGGCGATTCCGGGTGCCACGCTGCTGCTCAACTCGCCGTATCCGGCGGATGAGGTTTGGGACCAGTTGCCCCAGGAGGTGCAAGGGCAGATCATTGAAAAGCAACTCAAGGTGTTCGTGGTCGATGCGCTCCAGATCGCGGCGGATGTGGGCTTGGGCGGCCGCATCAATACGGTCATGCAAACTTGTTTCTTTGCCTTATCGGGGGTGCTCCCTCGCGAGGAAGCCGTCAAGCAGATCAAAAAGGCCATCAGCAAGACCTATGAACGGAAAGGCGAAACGGTCCTCCAACGCAACCATGAGGCGGTCGATGCCGCCTTGGCCGCGATCGAGCAGGTCAAAGTTCCCGCCAAGGCGACCAGCGAACTGCACCAGCTGCCTCCGATTCAAGGCGAGATGTCCGATTTCGTTGAACGGGTCACCGCGAGGATTATCGCCGGCGAAGGCGATCTACTGCCGGTGAGCGCTTTTCCGGTCGATGGAACGTTTCCCACCGCCACGGCGAAGCTTGAAAAGCGGAGCATCGCCAATGAGATTCCGATTTGGGACCCGGAGATCTGCATCGCCTGCGGACTGTGTGCCCTAGTTTGTCCGCACGCGGCGATCCGCTCGAAGATATTCTCCAATGAAGCCAACGGGCATCGGCCGGACAGCTTCCAATCCATCCCCTGGAAAGGGAAGGAATTCCAGAATTATTCACTCACGATCCAGGTCGCTCCCGATGACTGCACGGGATGCAGGGTCTGCGTGGATGTCTGCCCCGCGCGCAGCAAGGAGGTCGCCAAACATAAAGCGATTAACATGGAGCCAAAACTCCCGCACCTGGAAGCGGAGCGGGCCAACTTCGATTACTTCCTCTCGCTGCCGGAGGCGGATCGGACGCATGTGCCCGCCGATACGATCAAGGGTTCCCAGTTGTTGGAGCCTCTGTTCGAATTCAGCGGAGCCTGTGCCGGTTGTGGCGAGACACCGTATTTGAAACTCTTAACCCAGTTGTTCGGCGATCGGCTGCTGGTGGCCAACGCGACAGGCTGCTCCTCCATCTACGGAGGAAATTTGCCCACAACACCATGGACCGTGGATGACCAAGGCCGTGGACCGGCGTGGTCCAATTCCCTGTTCGAGGATAACGGCGAGTTCGGACTAGGGATGCGGCTCGCAGTCAACCAAAAGACGGACTACGCTCAGACGCTGCTGAGAGAATTGCAGGGCGATCTCGATCCGCGACTCGTCGAAAACTTGCTTGAAGATTACCCTGTCATAACGGAGGAAGCGATCGCCGCGCGTCGCGAGTTGATCGAACAGCTCCGAACACAGCTCCGCAAACTCGACTCGCACCGTGCCGCCGAGTTGAATCAACTGGCCGACTCACTGGTGCCGCGAAGTGTCTGGGTCGTCGGGGGTGACGGTTGGGCATTCGATATCGGCTTCGGTGGTTTAGACCACGTGCTAGCGTCGGGCTTCAATGTCAACGTGCTCGTGCTCGACACGGGCGTTTACTCCAACACCGGCGGGCAGTCGTCCAAAGCGACGCCGCGGGCGGCCGTGGCCAAGTTTGCCGCGCGGGGCAAGTCCATCCGGAAGAAGGATCTGGGCATGCTCGCCGTGGCTTACGGCAATGTGTACGTGGCGCAAATCGCCATGGGGGCCAATCCCAATCAGACGCTGAAGGTGTTCCAGGAAGCGGAATCGTACCCGGGGCCCTCGCTGATTCTGGCGTATAGCCATTGCATTGCCCACGGCATCGATATTTCAACGTCGATGACGCACCAGAAGGACGCCGTCCGCTCCGGCTTCTGGCCATTGTACCGATACGATCCCCGGCTGGCGTACGCGGGCGAACAACCCTTCCGCTTGGATTGCCGGAAGCCGTCGATGCCGTTCGCTCAATTCGCGGCAAAAGAGGGACGATTCGCGATCCTGTCGCGGTCGGACCCGGAGCGTTCCGCGCGTCTCATGGAGTTGGCCCAGCGGGACATAGACGATCAATGGCACTACTACGAACAACTGGCCGGCGTGGAACGCGATATGACCAATGGCGAGGAGGATTCCCAGACATGAACGTCAATCTCTCTACCAATTACTTGGGGCTCAAATTGACCAGTCCCCTCGTGCCATCCTCCTCTCCCTTGACCGGGGATATCGACCAGCTACTCCGTCTCCAGGAGGCCGGCGCGGGGGCGGTTGTGTTACCATCGCTGTTCGAAGAGACGATCCGGCACGAGGAAGTGGAAGTCGCCGGTTTATACGATTACCAGGACCACACGTATGCCGAGTCGCTCAGCTACTTCCCGGAACTGCCCGACTACAAGTTGGGGCCGGACCACTACCTGTTTCAGTTGGAGCGGGCGAAGAAGACGTTGCGGATTCCGGTGATCGCCAGCTTGAACGGCAGCAGCCTTAGTGGCTGGAGCGATTACGCTTCCCAAATGCAAGATGCCGGCGCCGATGCGTTGGAGTTGAACATTTATTTCGTACCGACGGACCCGAATGAATCGCCGAGCCAAGTGGAGGAGCGATACATCGAATTGATTTCCGCCGTGGAGGAAAAAATTACCCTACCGATTGCCGTGAAGATTGGACCTTTCTTCACGAACTTGGCCTTCACCGCCCGGCGGTTGGTCGAGGCAGGTGCCGACGGCTTGGTGCTGTTCAATCGCTATTTGGAGCCGGATATCGACATGGAGGTGCCGGCGGTCGAACCTAAGCTGGTGTTGAGCAATCCCCACGAACTGCGGCTTCCGCTGCGCTGGCTGGCAATCCTCAGCGCGCTCGAAATGGACGGCGCGTCACTGGCGGCGACCAGCGGCATTCACTCCGCCGCGGATGCTATTAAAGCCATTGCGGCTGGTGCCCATGTGGCGATGTTGGCTTCCTCGCTGCTGCAAAAGGGGCCCGCGCATCTAGCGACCATTCTCGAGGAAATGGCGACATGGCTGGACGAACATGAGTATACCTCCGTGCAACAGCTCACCGGCAGCATGAACCGCAGCAATAGTCCGAACATGAGTGCGTTCGAACGTGCCAACTACGCCAAGGCGCTGGTTTCCTTTTCCGACCGCACGATTTGAATACGTCAGTAGCGGAATTGCTGTAACGGCCTGTCGCGTGATCGTGACACAGAATCGCCGGTCGACAAGGATTCATCCAGCCCGCCGATGGTTTGATTCCAGCTTTTGGAGTACGTCGACAACCTACTCGTACTTCGGATCCGACGCCAGGATAGTGCGATCTTGCGCGGACAATGTGCGAATGCGACCGGGAAACTGGCTTGTCATTTCTTTAATCGGCTGCCGTGACAAGTTGGTTCACGTTCGAAAATAGGGCATTCCGCCGCCTGTTCGCGATTTAGGAGAACATCCCGCGCTCGATCTTCAGGCGAGTTTGGCGATCGCCAAACGGGTCCAAGTTTGACGTCGCGGACCTTGCGGTGATACCGCTGCCGATGATTTGAGATTCGCCGTCGACCAGAGGATTTGTGTCGATATTTCGAGTAAATTACTTGGCAACGCGTCCACTGCCCCTATCGTTTGTACGGCCATGGATTAGTTCTGCGGGAGTGCCAGTTTGCCCCGGATATCCAAAATGCGGTGTTTGCCTCCCGGACAGAGTTCTGACATGCAATGTTTTGAATATTAATGGTTAACGCGGCGCATCGGCGCCAGTAAATTCCGGCGACGTGGATGCTCGTGTTTCACGGTTTTGGCCCGCGATTTGCTAAACTGACGAGATAGTGGGTTGGATGTTCGGTTGGTTGCCGGACGGAATCGCGGGTTCGCTTGTAAATGCAGTTCATGGAGATCGTTGACATGACCACTCAAACCGAATCGATGACGGCAGCTTTCGAGCAAGCCATGGAGAGCTTCAAGAAGACTTCTGAAGCCGTGTTGAATATGCAGCAGGAAGCAATTCAACAGTGGACTGGCATGTGGCCCACGGCCATGGCGGAACAAGCCAATCCGCTGAAGCAATTTCAGGAGATTCAGAAGCGTTGTGGCAACACGATGACCGATCTGTTAAAGCGGCATCGGGAAGTCGTGGATAAGCAATACGATGAAGCGGTGGCTGCTTTGGAGGAAGCCGTGCGAATGGGGGAATCCCATAGCCCGGACGAATTCCGCACGAGGCTGGAGCAGCTCTGCCGCAGATCCTTGGAACTCATGCGCCACGCGAGTGAAGCGCAACTCAAGGAGTTCCAGGAGGCGCTTGCCAAATGGAGTGAAACGGTGTCGAGTGCGACCTCGTAGCATCGTGGTGACAATTCGGATCCGCTATGGAGCGAAAGGCGGTGTGATATGTCGAAGGAGGTCTTTCTAGTTTCAGGCGTGCGCACGCCTATCGGATCCTTCGGTGGTGCTCTCTCCACCGTCCCCTCGCCGCGCCTGGGAGCGGATGCCATCAAGGCTGCCCTAGAACGCGGCCAAATCCCGCTCGACAGCGGTGGAGAAGTAGACGAAGTCATCATGGGCAACGTCCTTTCTGCAGGCGTGGGCCAGAACCCAGCCCGGCAAGCGGCGATCCATGCCGGGCTCCCCCATTCGACCGGTGCCATGACGGTGAACAAGGTCTGTGGGTCCGGACTGAAGGCGGTGATGCTGGCCACGCAGAGTATCCGGCTCGGTTACGCGAATGTGGTCGTGGCCGGCGGGATGGAAAACATGAGCCTCGCTCCGTATCTCCTGCCGCAAGCCCGCACGGGTTATCGGATGGGGAACGGGGAATTGATCGACTCCATGATCCATGACGGATTATGGGATTGCTACGGCGGCAAACATATGGGCACCTACGGGGACCAATGCGCCGCGAAGTACGGCTTCAGCAAGAACGACCAAGATGACTTCGCCGTGCGGAGTTATACCCGCGCCCGCAAAGCCGCGGCGGAGGGATTGTTCGACCAGGAGATTGTTCCTGTCGATATCGCATCGAGAAAAGGAACGACGACCGTCTCGGAGGACGAGGAGCCGGTTCGCTTCAATGAGGACAAGCTACGGGCATTAAAACCTGCTTTCGACCGTGAAACAGGTAGTGTCACGGCTGGGAACGCCTCGAGCATCAATGATGGGGCCGCGGCCGTGGTGGTCGTATCCGATGCCGCGTGCACGAAACTCCGCTTGCGCCCGCTGGCCCGGGTGGTCGCGGGTGCTTCGTTCAGCCGGGAACCGGAATGGTTCACGCTGGCGCCGATCGGGGCGATGAAAAAGCTGATGGACAAGATTAACTGGTCGGTCGAGGACACCGACTTATTCGAAATCAACGAAGCCTTTTCGGCAGTCACCATGGCGGCCGAAAAGGAACTGGGAATTCCCACGGAAAAAGTCAACGTCCACGGCGGTGCCGTCGCGTTGGGCCATCCCATTGGCTGTAGCGGCGCGCGTGTGCTCGTCACGCTCTTGCATGCCTTGATGAGCAGAGGGGGAAAGCGTGGCATCGCTTCCCTTTGCATCGGCGGTGGCGAAGGGGTCGCCCTGGCAATCGAAAATCTGGCCGACGAAGAGGAGTGAGACCATGAGTACCAGTGAAGCGAATGGACCAGTGAATCCGGTGACGAAACCGTTTGCCGAGTTTTGGCAATCCTATGCCGAGCAATGGAATGCGAACGCGAAGCAATTCATGGAGGGAATCGACGGATCTACTTCCGAGGTCTGGCGGCGCAAATGGCTCGATGCCATGAGCCAAAGTTTCGACGCTTACATGCGCAGCCCCGCGTTTCTGGAAGCCATGAAGCACAACTTCGACGGCATGATCCAGGCCAAACAAAGCGTGAACGATGTTTCCCAAGAAGTCGCCCGCAACAGCGGTATTCCCACTGCGGGGGATATCTCGGGATTGTTCGAGCGGCTGCACAGCATCGAGGATTCGATCATCGCACGCTTAAGCCACATCGAACAGCGGATCGGCGCGATCGAAGAGTCCGTCACCGAAGCCAAAAAACCAAGCCGCGGAGGTAAGAAAAACTCGTCCGCGGAAACCAGTTGAAAATTTCGCTCCCCTTTGCGACAGGAGGCAAGTCATGGCCGTGGATGAATCGTCCCCCCAAACAGAGAGGATCGAACTCCCCTCCTTTGATCTATCGGGAAAAACCGCCGTCGTCACGGGGGGATCGCGAGGAATCGGCAAGGCCATCGCTTTGACTCTCGCCTCGCACGGCGCCAATGTGGCGATCACTTGTTACACCGGCTGTAAGTTCGCCGAGGATGTCCGCAACCATGTTTGCGAGCTTGGCCCCAAATCGCATTACTATGCCCACGATGTCGGTAACCCCGACGAAGTGCGGAAGATGGCCGACGAAGTCCTAGCCGATTTCGACAAGGTCGACATTCTGGTAAACAACGCCGGCATCACCCGGGACCGGTCCTTCAAAAAGATGACTCGCGAAATGTGGGACTCCGTGATCGCGGTCAATTTGACCGGCGTTTTCTCGGTAACCAAGGCGTTCATCGACGGCATGGCGGACAACGGTTGGGGCCGGGTCGTGAACGTGAGCAGCATCGTCGGAGAAGTGGGGAATTTCGGCCAGGCCAACTACGCCGCCGCCAAGGCCGGCTTGCTGGGCTTCACCAAGTCCCTGGCTCGCGAATACGCGCGGAAAGGCGTGACCGTCAACGCCATCGCACCCGGTTTCATTCGCACGCGGATGACCGCCGAAGTGCCCGAAAAGGCGCTGGAAGCCGTGACGAATATGACACCGGTTGGACGTCTCGGTGAACCGGGCGAGATCGCCGCCGGCGTGTTATTCCTGGTTTCCCCGGCAGCAAGTTATGTCACGGGCCACGTCCTCGATGTCAACGGAGGCATGTCGATGGGCGGTTGAAGCCAACCATCTCGGCTCGCATGTTAGGAGCTACATCATGACAAATCCCGTCCTAGAATCCGTTTTGGAAATGCAGCGTGCTTCTCAGGAAGAAGCGTTCAAAATGTGGGAACGTTTCGTCAAGGTCCCCAAACTGCCGGAGGTCGCCCGCGATGTGGAAGTCGCCGGCACGCCGCACGATGTGGTCTACGAGGAAGGGACGCTCAAACTGCTGCGATATCGCAATGAGCACTCCATTGATCTGGCCGAGCCGGTGTTGGTCTGTTTCGCGCTGGTGAACCGGCCCTACATTCTTGATTTACAGGCGAACCGCAGCGTCGTCCGCCAGCTTCTCAAACGCGGGTTCGATGTGTATCTGATCGACTGGGGAATTCCCACAGCCGCTGATCGTACGCTGCGTTTGGCCGACTATGTGCGCGGCTTCATGAAGAACGTGGCGGACTACATCATGGACCACCGTCCCGCCGAGGCAATCAACCTGCTCGGCTACTGCATGGGCGGTACCATGAGCACCATGTTCACGGCCCTCTACCCCGAGTTGGTGCGGAACTTGATTTTGATGGCCGCGCCGATCGACTTCAGCCGAGACGATGGGCTGCTCAAGCTGTGGACCGATGAAAAATACTTCGACGTGGACCGGTTCGTTGACGCATATGGGAATTGTCCCGGATCGTTCTTGCAGTCGTCATTTCAAATGATGAAGCCGGTCCAGAATTTCCACGAGAAGTACGTCGGCTTCTTCGATCGCATGTACGACGATCGGTTTCTGGAAAACTTCTTCGCCATGGAACGCTGGGGGAACGACAACATCCCCGTCGCGGGCGAGACGTTCCGCGAATTCGTGAAAAAGCTTTACCAGCAAAACCAACTGGCTCGCAATGAGTTTTCGCTGAATGATCAGCCGGTGCGGTTGGAAAACATCACCTGCCCGCTGCTGACGCTCGTGGCCGATTACGATCATCTCGTCCCGCCCGCTTCGTCGCTGGCCATCGCGGAGTTGGTCAAATCCAAGGAAACGAAGAGCATGTCCATCGATGCGGGTCACATCGGCCTGGCAGTCAGTTCCAAAGCGCACAAGACGCTCTGGCCTGACGCGGCGATGTGGATCGCGGATCACAGTTCCACGGCTCGTTAGCGGAATCGAGGCTTTCTCTCGCGCACGACACTTGTCGTTTCGAGCCACCGGACGAATTCTGTGGGGCATCTATCGGCGATTCACCGCTGATGGATGCCTCGTCTCTTAGGGTGACAAGATATTTGTCGACCGATGTGGCAAGCCGCGGACGCGTGCCTTGTCGGCATGGCTTGCCGTCGAAATGTGCATCCAGCGATGTTCCATATCGGGAGACGACGTGCATTTTCGCACACCGAACTTCGTGTAGCGAGCTTTCCGCCGCCGAGATTTAACTGCTTTTCTTCCGAGACGAAGTGGCGCGGCATTTGCTCCCGTATTTTGCAGCGTGGTTGCACGTCCGTCCGTCTCGGACGTTATTGCACAAAGGCGTGCCTCGGCGGTAAAAAGTAGTGAACTTGCATTGGAAGTATTTCGAGATGGCGAAGAATGGAACACAAACGACGAGTGCGACCCGTCGCACCCAAGCCGCCAAGTAACGACAAACGCTGGAAACTAGTCGACGTCGCCATGCGACGGAATGGTTACTCGGGCCATGCGCTGATCGAAACACTGCACACCGTGCAGGACTGTTTCGGTTTCCTTGATGATGTGTCGATGCGGTACGTGGCCTCC
Source organism: Pirellulales bacterium (assembly GCA_028289405.1). GTDB lineage: Bacteria > Planctomycetota > Planctomycetia > Pirellulales > JANQPP01 > JANQPP01. The sequence continues at coordinate 148,476 of JANQPP010000071.1, read as the reverse complement.
TCGCTGCGACTGCCCACCAGCAAGGTGTACGGCGTCGCCACCTTCTACCACCTGTTCACCCTGAAACCTCAGGGCGAACATACCTGCGTCGTCTGTACAGGCACGGCGTGCTACATCAAAGGCGCGAATCACCTGCTTGAGGGCATCGAGGATCGTTATAAGATTCATCCTGGTCAAACGACCAAGAATGGATCGCTATCCTTATTGAGCGCCCGCTGCCTCGGTGCCTGTGGGTTGGCCCCTGCCGCGGTTGTGGATGGCAAAGTCGTCGGCAATCAAACGACCGAGGAACTACTTACGGAGATCGAAAAGGTAGTTTGAATGAGTTTGGAAGAACTACAAAAAATCGCCGCTGCGGCGAAGGTCAAGGCAGAATCCTACGAGCACCATGTCCATGTCTGCATGGCAGCCAGTTGTCAGTCTTGCGGTGCCGCGGATATCAAGACGCAGTTGACGGAAACCGTCAAGGAAAACGGAGCGGAGGCCGACATCTGGGTGAAGGGCGTGGGATGCATGGGGCTTTGCTCCGCAGGGCCACTTGTACGCGTCGAGTCTCCCGCTGACGAATCCGAGTATCTGTACCAAAAGGTGGGTACGGAGGACGTCTCCGAGCTGTACGCCAGCATCGACGGCAATCCAGTCGAACGCATGCGTTGTCAGACGGAGATTCCTTTCTTCGCCCGCCAGCAAAAGATCGTCTTGGAGAATTCCGGACGCATCGATCCGGAACAGATCGACGACTACATCGCCGAGGGGGGATACACCTCTCTGGTTCGGGCTCTGACGGGGATGTCGCCGCAAGAAGTGCTGCGGGAAGTCAGCGATAGCGGCCTCCGTGGACGAGGTGGGGGGGGCTATCCGGCTGGCCTGAAATGGGCGACCGTCGCTCGTTCGCCGGCTCCCGTGAAGTATGTCATCTGCAACGCCGACGAGGGGGATCCAGGCGCATTCATGGATCGTGCCGTGTTGGAGTCAGATCCGCACCGCATACTGGAAGGGATGGCGCTGGCAGCCTATGCGGTCGGCGCGGAATATGGCTACATTTACATCCGTGCGGAATACCCGTTGGCCGTCGAACGCTTGAAAAAAGCGATTCGCCAGGCAACGCGACACGGATTTCTGGGCCGCCAGATCTGCGAAACACCGTTCAGCTTCGAAATCGAGATCCGCCTGGGGGCGGGGGCGTTCGTTTGTGGAGAAGAAACGGCCCTGATCAGTTCCATCGAGGGGCAGCGCGGCCAGCCCAGCCCTCGTCCACCTTATCCCGCGGATGAAGGCCTGTGGGATTGCCCTACATTGATCAACAACGTCGAAACTCTAGCCAACGTACCGGCCATCGTGCGTGAAGGGGGCGAATGGTTTCAGTCGATCGGAACCGAAAAATCGACCGGAACAAAGGTCTTCGCGCTGGCCGGTCGCATCGCCCATACGGGGCTCATCGAAGTCCCCATGGGCATTACGCTCCGCGAGATCATTGAGGAAATTGGCGGCGGCATCCCCGAAGGACGAAAGTTCAAGGCCGTGCAAACCGGTGGGCCATCCGGCGGTTGCTTGCCCGAGGAAAATCTCGACATGCCCGTCGAATACGACACACTCAGGGCGGCCGGTTCGATCATGGGATCGGGAGGAATGATCGTCATGGACGAGACCTCCTCAATGGTCGATGTCGCGCGGTACTTCATGGACTTCTGCATGACCGAGTCTTGCGGGAAATGCGTTCCCTGTCGCGCGGGGACGTTCCAGATGCACGGCCTGTTGACGAAGATCGCACGTGGAGAAGCCACTGCGGCCGACCTGCAATTGCTAGAAGAGCTCTGTGACGTCGTACGCGATACGAGCCTCTGCGGGTTGGGGCAAACCGCACCCAACCCCGTCGTCAGCACGCTGCGGTATTTTCGTCATGAATACGAGGAAAAACTGAAGACCGATTCGACGGACTTGGAAATCGTCGCCTCCTGAAGCGAACTTCCCAGCCCGACACGGCGGCCACGAAGGAGAGTCGCATGCCACGCTACCCTGCACCCCCCAACGCTCCTGCCAAGGTACGCGTCGTGACACTGCGCATCGATGGCCAGGACATCGGCGCACGCGAGGACGAGTCCGTTCTGGACGTCGCCGCCGAACACGACATTCGCATTCCCACGCTCTGCTACCTGGACGGCTTGAGTACATGGGGCGGGTGCCGGATGTGCATGGTGGAAATTGCCGGAAGCCCCAAGCTTTTGCCTGCCTGCAGTACCCAGGTGGCCGAAGGCATGGAAATCACGACCAATAGCGACAAGCTAAAAAATTATCGCCGCATGATTTTGGAGTTGTTGTTCGCGGAGCGGAATCACGTTTGTTCCGTCTGCGTTTCCAACGGCCACTGTGATTTGCAGGATCTGGCGGTCGAATGCGGCATGGATTTCGTCCGCGTGCCGTATCGCAACGCGCCTTACGAAATTGACTCGTCGCACGATTTGTTTCGCGTCGATCACAACCGCTGCGTGCTCTGTACCCGTTGTGTACGGGTGTGTGATGAAATCGAAGGTGCCCACACGTGGGACATCATGGGGCGTGGTGTCGAGTGCCAGGTGATCACGGATCTGAATACCCCCTGGGGTGAAAGTGATTCGTGTACCGGTTGTGGCAAATGCGTGCAGGTTTGTCCCACCGGCGCGCTGGTGAAGAAGGGAACCGCCGCCGGCGAAATGGAGAAACGCGACGACTTCCTGCCCTATTTGACGCAGATGCGAGGGAATCGATGAGTGCTTCGACGAAAATCACCATGGCCACGGCATGGCTGGACGGTTGCTCCGGGTGCCACATGTCGTTCCTCGATCTCGACGAGCGGCTGATCACGTTGGCCGAAAAAGTGGACATCGTGTACAGCCCTATCGTCGACACCAAGGAATTGCCGGAAGGCGTGGACGTCGGCATTCTCGAGGGCGCGGTCAGCAACGAAGAGGACCTGGAGAAAGCGAAGTTGTTTCGCAGCCGTTGCAAGTACCTGATCAGCCTGGGAGATTGCGCGGTCACCGGTAACGTGCCTACCATGCGGAACACGTTCGACCTCGATGAGGTTTACGACCGAGCGTTCGTGGAAAACGTGCAATGTCAGCCCCAACGCCCGACCGAAGAGGTGCCACCGCTGTTAGAGACCGTGCGACCGATCCATCACGTCGTGCCGGTCGATCTGGTCGTGCAAGGGTGCCCACCATCGGCCGACACTATTTGGTACGTGTTAACGGAACTCATGGCCGGACGTACTCCTTGTCCCACTGAAGTCACGCGATTTGGAGCCTAGCAGGCGGTTGTTTCAATCCCCAGCTCTTGCCCATCAGGCCTCAGCCCATGTCGAAAACCATCACGATCAATCCGGTCTCCCGCATCGAAGGGCATGCTCACATCACTTTGCATTTGAACGATGCGGGCAAAGTGGATAACGCTCAGTTTCATCTGACACAATTCCGCGGCTTCGAGAAATTCTGCGAAGGCCGGCCGTTTCCGGAGATGCCCGCCTTGACGGCCCGCACCTGCGGCATCTGCCCCGTGAGCCATTTGGTGGCCTCCTCCAAAGCGTGCGATCACCTGCTCAGCGTGACGATTCCGCCCACGGCCGCGAAGCTTCGCCGCTTGATGAATCTGGCCCAACTGGCCCAGTCCCATGCCTTGTCCTTCTTTCATCTCTCATCAGCCGACCTGCTCTTGGGCATGGACTCGGATCCCAAGCAACGGAACGTTTTCGGACTCTTGGCCGTGGATCCGCAAATGGCCCGAGATGGGATCCGGCTACGACAAATTGGACAGACCATCATCGAGATGCTCGGCGGCAAGAAGATCCATCCCGGTTGGATGGTGCCGGGAGGTGTGAACGAACCGCTGACGGAAGAAAAGCGTCAGGACATGCTGGCGATGCTTCCCGAAGGTTTGGAGATCGCCCAGCGGACACTGAAGTCGTTCAAGAAAGTGATCGCCAAGTTTCCCGAGGAGATCAAATACTTCGGCAATTTCCCCACGATGTACCTCAGCCTCATCGGAAGTGATGGCAGTCTCGAACACTACGATGGTTACTTTCGCATCAAGGATTCCAACGGCGCCATGGTCGAAGATATGGTGCCGCTCACCGATTACGAGCGCGTCATCGGCGAAGCCGTCGAGCCATACTCGTACATGAAATTTCCTTACTATCTGCCGGCTGGTTATCCCGAGGGAATCTACCGCGTCGGACCGCTCGCGCGACTGAACAATTGCGACTTCTGTGGCTCGCCCGTCGCCGACGCGGCCCTCGACGAGTTCCGCCAGCTACAACGTGGTGAACCGGTCAGCAGCAGTTTCCACTTCCACTACGCGCGGCTGGTCGAAATCATTTTCTCCATGGAGAGGATGCAGGAACTGCTGGAGGACCCGGAGATTCTCGCCACGCGGGTTCGGGCGCGTGCCCGAGGTAATCGCAACGAGGGAATCGGCGTCGCCGAGGCGCCTCGAGGGACTCTCATTCACCATTACAAGATTGACGACGACGGCTTGATGACGTGGGCGAATCTCATCATTGCCACTGGGCACAACAACCTGGCGATGAACCATGGCATCAAGCAAGCCGCCGAGTATTTCGTCGACGGCAAAAACCTTCAGGAAGGCATGCTGAACCGCGTCGAGGCGGTCATCCGCTGCTATGATCCGTGCCTGAGCTGCGCGTCGCACGCATTCGGGCAGATGCCGCTCAAGATCGAGTTGCTCGACGCCAGCGGCATCGTCGTGGACGAACTGGTTCGGGATTCACCGCACTCTCCATGAATCCAGAAGTGCCCCAGGTTTTGGTCATCGGGCTGGGAAACACGCTCCGCGGTGACGATGCCCTGGGACAAATTGCCGCCGAGCGGATCAGCGCGGTCGTGGATACATCCCAGGTGAAAGTGATCAGCCAGTGTGCGCCTACGCCGGAACTCGCGGCGGAACTGGCCCGTGTTTCCACCGTGATTTTTCTGGATGCCTCCGCCGATGGCCCTGCGGACGAGGTTTGTGTGCAACGGGTCGAGGAAACCGACGACGTCGAAGTGCTGAGCCACCGGTTCGACGCCGTGGCGCTGTTGGGGCTATCGCGTCGGCTCTATGGTCATGCCCCGGAAACATTCGCCATGACCATTCGCGGCCGCTCATTCGACCTGCGTGACCACGAACTCACGGCGGAAGTCGACGCGGCCTGTGATCGGCTTGTCGAGAAGGCTTTGCAACTCATACGAACGCATCTGGCTTCGGCGTGAGTCGACCCAGGATCGTGTAGTGCGCAAGCGCGCGACATCCTCGACTCTGGTTTCAAGTTTTATAGCGGTGCATGCTGCTCGGTCGCCTGCGGAAGATTTTTCGCAGCGGAGCTTTCCTCGCCATCGCGTTTTCTCGCGACTTGTTGAATGAGATAGTCAAACCAACGTTGCATCCCCAATCCGGTCTTGGCCGACGTTTCGATCACTTCGATCCCAGGACGAACCGTCTGAATGTTCTTGTGCGCGAGCTCCCGATCGAATCCGACGGCTTCGGCCAAGTCGATCTTGCTGATCACGACGACGTCGGCCGTGTTGATCAATGTGGGGTACTTGAGCGGTTTGTCTTCGCCTTCGGTGACCGCCATGAGCAGTACGCGCAGATCTTCACCCAGATCCCAAGTCGTTGGACAGACCAGGTTTCCCACGTTCTCGATGAACAGCAGGTCTAGCGTGTCGAGGTCCCAGCCGCCGATAGCTCGCTGAACCATGTCGGCTTCCAGATGGCATATGTTGTCCGTTTGGATTTGGATCGCCGGGGCACCGCTGGTAGCTAATCGGTTGGCATCGTTTTCGGTCGCCAAGTCTCCAACCACGGCAGCCACGCGATATGCCGTCTTCAAATGATCAAGGGTTCTGGTCAGTAATTCCGTCTTTCCCGAACCGGGGCTCGATACTAGATTAGGCACGAACACGCCCCGGCTGGCGAAGGCGGCACGCATATCGCGGGCGAGCTCGTCGTTCTTTTTCAGAATCCTCGTGCGGACTTCAAGCACGCGCGGTTTCATCGACATGGACCTCCAACGAAATCAAATCCAATTCCTGTCCCGTGAGAATTCGTGGCGTGGGCGATTCGCATTTTGGGCAAATAAACCGGTTGACGTCCCGCAGAGTGAATGACTCGTCACAGCGCGGGCAATGCGCGACAACCGGAACGTGTTCAATGTCCAGTTCAGCCCCTTCACAGAGCGTGCCCTCCGCCGCCAAGCTGAACGAGAAATGGAGTGCATCGGCCACGACGCCTGACAGGTCGCCGATTCGCAAACTCAATTTGGTCACCTTGTTGGCTCCGTCAAGCTCGGCGGACTCGCAGGCAACCTCAATCAAGCTGGTTGCGATCGATAACTCATGCACGAGGAAGTCGACTCACAAGGACATTGGAAACGGCAACTGAATTGCATCCTATCAATGTGGACGGGGAATGGAAGTGGGAAACCGCTTGGAGCCGAAAGAGCGTGGTTTATCGGCTCGGCATTGAGTGAATGAAATCCGCAAGCTGTTCATGGCTGCTGCTGGGTTGTCTATCCATGCCAGCAGCACGTCGGATGTACTTCAGACGTTGAAAGATTGATGCAAGGAGCAAGCCGGAGGCTGTCAATGTAGAATCCCATATGCTGCTCAATCAATGACACCCGCATACTTCCGGAACAGTTTCATCAGCTCTTCCAGTTTCTGCTCACGGTCTTGCGCGTCGTCGTTCTGCATGGCTTCGGTAACGCAAGTTTTCAGATGATTCTCCAAGACAATTTCCGCGACCTTGGAGAGCGCGCCAGTCGCGGCGGAAATTTGCATTAAAACGTCGACGCAGTATTCCTCGTTCTCAATCATACGCCCCACCGCATCCACCTGACCGTTGATGCGGCGGATGCGATTCAGCATCTTCTTTTTCTCATCCTCTTGGAGCATGATGCCTACCGGTGGCAACTTCCAATCGCCCGCACACGACAACCAGCGTCACGGCAGCCATTTGACAGTGAACATCGAAGCTTAGCGTATTTGAAGAAATTGGGACAGGATCAGCTCATCGATTACGCGAGCTTAGCGGCTCGAAGTCGTAAAGCGTTTGCGATCACCGAAACACTGCTGACGCTCATCGCTGCTGCCGCGATCATCGGGCTGAGCAGCACACCGAAGACCGGATAAAGCAATCCCGCAGCCACCGGCACTCCGAGCGCGTTGTAGATGAAGGCGAAGAACAGGTTCTGGCGAATGTTGCTCATGGTCTTGCGGCTCAGGTTATTCGCTGCGGCCACGCCGCGCAGGTCACCGCCGACCAAGGTCACACCGGCTGATTCAATGGCCACACCGGTTCCCGTGCCCATCGCGATTCCGACATTGGATTCCGCCAGGGCCGGAGCATCGTTGATTCCGTCACCCGCCATCGCGACCACGTGGCCATCGTCCTTTAGCCTCTTCACGAAAGCGTGTTTGTCCTGCGGTGACACACCTGCATGAAATTCGTCGATGCCGAGTTTCTCCGCCACGGCTTTCGCGGTGGGCCGAGCGTCACCGGTTAACATGACAACTTTCAGTCCAAATTCGTGGAGCGTGTCGAGCGCTGCGCGCGTGCTCTCCTTAATTGGGTCGGCAATCGCCATGATGGCTGACAGGCTCCCGTCGATCGCCACGAAGACCACCGTCGCCCCTTCGGATTGGTGCTGCGTCGCCCGTTCGCGTCCGGCAGCGACTCCGGTGATGGATTGCTCGTCCAGCAGGTCGGCTTTCCCGATCAGCACCTGATGGTTGTCCACGGTAGCTCGCACACCACCGCCAGTGATGCTATCGAAGCCTGTCACATCCGGCAGTTGAACCTCGCCGGAATTCCCTCGTCGAACTACCGCCTGTGCCAGTGGATGTTCGCTCCGAGCTTCCACGGCGGCAGCCAACTTTAATACGTCGCCTTCGGTCCAGTCGCCGAACGTCTCGACCATAGTCACTTCAGGTCGCCCTTGAGTCAGCGTACCGGTCTTATCAACGACAACTGTGTCAACCTTCTCCATCAGTTCAAGGACTTCGGCGTTCTTGATCAACACGCCTTCCTTCGCGCCACGGCCCACGCCCACCATCACCGACATCGGCGTCGCGAGCCCCAAGGCACACGGACAGGCGATGATCAGCACGGCAACCGCCGCGACGAACGCGTGAGCCAGTCGCGGTTCCGGCCCGAACATGGCCCAACCGATGAAGGCAAGAATCGAGCACACGATCACGCCGGGAACGAAGTAGCGCGACACGACATCCGCCAGTTTTTGAATCGGAGCACGACTTCGCTGGGCTTCCGCCACCATCTGCACAATGCGGTGTAGCACCATATCACCTCCCACGCCCACCGCTTGCATCACCAACGCACCAGTCTGATTCAACGTCCCGCCTGTGATCTCATCGCCTTGGGCTTTCTTCAGCGGAATCGGCTCGCCTGTTAGCATCGATTCATCGACGCTACTGCTTCCACTGAGCACAATTCCATCCACGGGAATTTTCTCTCCTGGTCGCACACGCAGACGATCGCCTTTCTTCACATCACCAAGTGCGACTTCTTCCTCGCCGTTGTCGTTGATTCGATGAGCGGTCTCGGGCGCAAGCTGCATCAGTTCGCGAATCGCGCCGTTGGTCTGCTGCCGAGCGCGAAGTTCCAGAACCTGTCCTAGCAGAACCAGCGTGATGATCACCGCTGCTGCCTCAAAGTAGAGGGGCGGTTTGCCGTTCTCAAAGAACGCCTCCGGAATCAGAGCCGGGAAAAACACCACGAACAAACTGAACAGAAATGCGGCCAGCGTTCCCACCGCGATCAGTGAGAACATATTCAGGTTCATCGAGCGCAACGATTTCACTCCGCGCACCAACAGCGGCCAACCACACCAGAACACTACCGGAGTTGCTAACGCAAGCTGAAGCCAACCGAACGCTGCATTGGATAGGCCCTCGGCCAGACTCCAGCCAATCATCGGCCCCATCGCCAGCACCAGCAGCGGCAGCGACAAGCCCCCCCCCACCCAAAACCGGCGTCGCATGTCACGGTAGGACTCTTCGTCGCCCTGGTCCGACATATCGAAGTACTTCGGCTCCAGGTCCATACCGCAGATCGGGCAATCGCCTGGTCCAACCTGTTCAACCTCCGGATGCATCGGGCAGGTGTAGATGGCATCCGGGTCAGCCGGCGGTTTCCGCGCCGCGGACTTTTTCGCTCCACCGTGCGAACAGCAGCTATGCTCGCCGCTCATTCCTTCAATCGTGTCGGTTTCCCGTTGAGCCGCCTTCGCCAGCACCGCTGCCGGGTCATCCTCGAACTTTCGTCGGCAGGATTCGCTGCAAAAGAAATATTCATCCCCTTGGTAGCTCGACAACCGCACTGACGCGGGATCGACCGTCATGCCACACACCGGGTCCGTCGTTTTCGTCACCGTTTTCTCCATCGCCCCACTTTTATGTCTGGCTCATGGTCCTGCGGCCATGTCCTTGCTACTTTCACGCCGGATACCCGTATACGGTATGCAGCTTGCTGACGGATGGGAAGATGTGAGCAACTCGTTTCTGGGGCATGCTCCACCTTCTTCTGCTACGCCCAAAACCGAAGTCTATCACTCGCGGTCTGAACCCAGTGAAGGGGACTAGGTCACCATGTCCAGACGAAAGCCACCGCGCTGTCGATCCGCACCGTGGCACGCTACGCCGTGACGTGAGAGAATGGCCTGAATCTCGGTGACAAAGTCAGGACTGTCTTCCGCGCAGACCGTGACGTCGGCTAGCGCGGCGATGCCGACAACAACAAGCGTTGCCAGTGTCCGCTGCGGAAAACGTCCACACCGCGAGAATCGGTTTCCCGGCAGTCTACCACCGCCATTGCCTCGCGACGAGAAACTTCAGGAGACACGAATGAGTGTGTTACTTTCCTTGCGGATGAGCTCGGTCCGTGCCCGGAATCTCCTGGCGATCTGCGTGGCCTTACTTTTGCTGAGCAGGATTGACTCAGTGGCTGGGAACGAAACGTCAAGCGTCCCCGTGGATTCGGTTACACCTGGCACGGATCGGTTCAGCGGACTGACCGAAGTGAATCCGCCGGACGAACCGAATCCGATGAAGACGATCGCCCTCCGTGCAGTCACGCTGGTTGACGGTCGAGGTGGGCCACCGGTCGAGAATGCCGTGGTCGTGGTAAAGGGTTCGATGATTTCCGCCATCGGCAAGGTCGGCGAATGGTCGCTACCGGAAGAGGCTGAAGTTATCGACGCGCGTGGCAAAACGCTGCTGCCCGGTTTGCTCGACCCACATTTACACGTGGGCCGTGATCCCAAGACGATGATGCGGCGGCCTTCGCTGGTGCTCAGCCATGGGGTGACCGCCGCTCGCGACCCCGGTCGCGCGATTGAAGACTACGCTCCATTACTCGCTGCGGGAAACCCATTGCCACGTTTGTTTCTGACCGGCAAACATTTCGACCAGAAACCGCACGCACATCCGGATAACGCGCTGGACATTCAATCCGTCAAGCAAGCCAACGATATGGTTGACGGAATCGTGCGTCAGGGCGGCTCGGCGATCAAAGTTTACTACCGATTGCCGCTCACTTTGATCGAAGCGACGTGTCAACAGGCCGATCGGCACGGCATTCCCGTGACGGCTCATCTCGAACTGGTTGATGCAGACAAAGCAATCATGGCCGGTATCGACGGGATCGAACATGTGACCTCTTGTGGCACAAGCATTGCGGATCCGGCTGACGCGAAGTTGTTTCGACGGACCGTTGATGCCGACAACGCCGCCCGTCGTCCGTGGCGATTTCGGTTGTGGGCGAAAATCGATCTGGATCACCCAAGAGTCAGAGAGTTTATTCACCTGCTGGTCGAGAAGGGAATCTTTCTTACCCCAACCCTGAATGTCTTTGAGCGTCGGCCCGGCGACCCGTTTGATTCCGAGCCGTACCACGTCGACGGCTTTCAAACGATGTTGCGGTTCGTCGGAATGTGTCACGAGGCAGGCGTGCCGATCATGGCCAGCTCGCACGGAACACCGCCGGTTTGCGAGGAAGGCTGGGCGATGCAACACGAGATGCGGTTGCTAGGTGAAGCCGGGCTCACACCTTTAGAAGTCATCACGGCTGCGACGTGGTTTCCAGCACGTTTCTTCGGTTGTGCCGACCGGCTAGGCAGCATCCAAGTCGGCAAACAAGCGGACCTTGTTCTTTACGACGGAAGGCCGCATGAAAAACTCAATGACCTTTGGAAGGTTCATCGCGTGATGCAGGCCAGTCGATGGGTGGACGGAGGTGATACAACATTCCGATTGTCGCGGTCCGGGGAGAAGCACCGCCTAATTCATCCCGACGGGCAGGCGTTCGTGCCACTCGGCGTCAACCACATCGGCGCGGTAGCCCGTGACAAAGAGTTCTTCGCGAAACGGTTCAACGGAGACTGGGACGAGTTTCGAATGGACCTTAACGAGCAGTTTGATCGCTGGAACATGAACTGTGTTGGCTACGGAGCACCGGAGGCGCTGCAGGAGTACTTCCCCTACTTCGCCACGATCACCGTCGCGCCGATCGAAAAGCATCGCAGCGATCCTGATCCGTCGTCACCAAACGGTTATCGATTTCCTGACCCGTTTGATCCGGAGTGGGCCGACGATGTCGATAAACGGTTTCGCGAGCTGTGCGAGCGGCATCGCGGCAACCGGCTGCTGATTGGTTATCTCTGGACCGACACGCCGACTTGGGATGTCATCAAGACGCGAGGACTGCGCGGTACGGATTGGGTGTCCGAGATCCGGAAGCTTCAAGCGAATTCGCCCGGTCGTATTCGCTACGCGGAGTTCTTGGAATCACGCTATCGGGGCCGCTTGGCGGATCTCAATTCGATCTACGGACTCGACTTGTCGTCGCTCGCCGCGCTCGGCACAGCGAACCTGTCGAGAGTGGCAATGGGACGGCAAGTGGTTCAAGCGGACGACAGCGACTTTCTGAAAATCATCGCGGAGCAGTTTTACGCCGTCGTCGGTTCGGCTCAACGAAAACACGACCCTCGGCACCTCGTCTTTGGCGACCGCTACCTATTGGGTGACCATCCGACCGGCGTTTTGCGCCATGCGGCAAAGTGGATTGACGCGGTGGCCGTCCAGCCTGGCGATCTCTACGCTCCCCTCTATCCGCCGAGTACACGCTTTGCCATCGACGAGTTTCGGAGAATCCATGAAGTCGCCGGCAAGCCCGTGCTGATCTGCGATCACGCGATCAGCTATCCGACCAGGCAGCATCCACGGACCATTTTCGAGCAGGCACCGAACGAAGGCGAAGCCGCACTTGCCATCACCCGATTTCTCGAGTCCGCCTTCAACGAACTCTACATCATCGGCTATCTAAAATGTCAGTACATCGACCGGCCTTCCGGGTTTGGCCGAGGCCTGCGACAGGGCTTGTTGACGGCTGACGGCTCCGAACGAAAGGCGATTGTTGACGCCTATGCAAAGGGATTCGCAGATCTTTGAAGGTCAAAGCTGCACGACGTTCAGCGACTCTCTGGCCGTCCGCATCACATGAATCCAAAACTCGTCCAAACCATGGATCCCATCATGCATCGTTTGCGTAGCGCCTTTCTAGCCATTTTGTGGATCGTCGTTGGATCGGCGCCAGCGGCAGTTTCATCGACTCAGCCTGAGTCGTTCGATGTTGTGGTTTACGGTGCCACGCCCGGCGGTATCGCCACGGCGATTCCGATCGCGCGTCGAGACGCTTCGTTATCGATCGCACTGGTGACGCCCTACAAGCGCGTTGGCGGGATGATGACTAACGGGTTGACGCATCCCGATTTTCGCACATTTGAAGCGCGGACTGGACTCTTCCGGGAACTGAATCGGCGCGTCGAAAAACACTATCGTACGCACTACGGAGACGGGTCGCCGCAAGTCAAACATAGTTTGTCAGGGACGCATGCGGGACCAGAGGTGAATTATCGCGTCCTGCGTCAAATGCTGGACGAATTGCCGGGGATCACCGTCCTGACGGAACACGGAATCGAAAGTGTGCGGGTTGACGGTCGTCGGGTGCGCGAGGTTGTTTTTCGCACGCCGAAATCCGAGAGGCGGCTGAGAGGAAAGTATTTCGTCGACGCGACCTACGAAGGCGACTTGATGGCCGCGGCTGGCGTCCCGTACCGCGTCGGACGTGAAGGTCGTCCGGAGTATCAGGAATCGCTCGCTCCACCCTCCGCGGATGACCAGTTGCAGGGCTACAATTTTCGCATCACGATGACCGATCGGCCAAACAACCGAGTCGTCGTGCCGATGCCCAAGGGCTACGACCGGGCCGAATATCTGCCGCTGTTGACCCTACTGCGCGACGGGGCCATTCGACATATCTTTGGCGATCCGTATCGTGGTTTACGCGGTGGCATCTACAAACGGCAAACGCCGAAATTGCCCAACGGCAAACGAGACATCAATGATGTGTCGCACAGCAAAGTCCGTTTGTCACTGCCGCATTTGAACAACGGTTGGCCCGAGGGGGACGAGGCCGCGCGACAGGCGATTTTCGATACTCACGTGCGACACAATTTCGGCATGCTGTACTTTTTGCAGAACGATGCGGAGGTGCCAAAGCAGCTTCAGGCCGAAGCGCGATCTTGGGGGTTGTGCAAAGACGAATGGACCGCCAATCGACACATGCCGGAACAGTTGTACGTGCGTGAAGGCCGTCGCATGGTTGGCCGATACGTGTTTACACAACGTGATACGGAACGATTGCCCGGCAGCAACCACGCTCGCGCCATCTTTCACACAGACGCGATCGCGATGGGCGACTATGGCCCAAATTGTCATGGCACCGATCACGAAGGTCCGACCATCGGTGGCCGGCACACTGGTGAATTCTACCAACGGGCGGCGCCGTACCAGATTCCCTACGGAACGCTTCTGCCGAAATCGATCGACAATCTCGCGGTTCCGGTGGCCGCATTGTCCTCTCACGTTGGGTTTTGTGCTCTGCGATTGGAGCCGATATGGATGTCGATGGGGCAAGCCGCTGGAGAAGCGATCGGGATTGCCTTGAAAAACGCTTCACCGTTGCACGAAATCTCTGCCGCTGAAATCCGAGAACGTCTGCATGCCAGCGGCACCGCGACGATCTATACGTCCGATGTCTCCGAAGAATCCCCCGACTTTGCAGCCGTGCAGTGGTGGGGTAGCCTCGGTGGCTTCATCCCGCTCGACCGAACGCGCGACGATGAACCCGCCGATTACGGCCAACGCGGCAAACAGTTGATCGGACAGTACCACGCAGCGTTCCCCAATCACACAGTTGAACTGGAGCAACCACTATCCGATGTCGTACGTCGGCAATGGAATTCCCTCGCTAAAAAGATGGGATTGGAATCACCGCCACCGTCCGACACGAGAACACGAGGCGACTACATTCGCGTGATTTGGGATCGATCGGATCCTTAGCTGGGTTATTCTATTTATGTACGCTAGGCATTTGGGCACTGTGAAATCGCACTCCGATCCTAGTAGCACCGCGCAAAGACAGACGTAACCCTGATTCCCTAACCCTAACCTTCATATCCAGTGGTACAACCTTTTGATGCTGGTCAAAGGCTTTGCCGATTTGTGCCATGATTTTCGCGGAGCCCAGATAATGATATTCCGCGTTGGACTGCCAGCCCGGCGATCTCCTCAAGTTCCGCCCGGAGGCGGCGGAGCAGCCTCAGGAAGAATGTGCCTGAAAGTGAGCACGTTCCGGGCTTTGTTCCAGAATTGGTAGCCAATTCAGATCGCCCGTGGATGGGCCTTTTCGTAGACCGCCTTCAGGCCGGCGGTGCTGAGATGCGTGTAGATCTGCGTGGTGACGAGGCTCTTGTGGCCGAGTAGTTCCTGCACGGCGCGGATATCGGCTCCACTATCGAGGAGATGCGTGGCGAAGCTATGCCGCAACGTATGCGGCGTGGTGCGCGTATCGAGCCCCGCCTGGCGGAGGTATTTTTCCAGCATGCGGCCCACGCTGCGCGTCGTAAGGCGTTTGCCGGAGGGGTTGGTGAATAGTGGCGCGTCCGGACGGTCCTGAAACTCCGTGGCCAGTTTCCGCACACCACGCCATTCGTCGATGGCTCGCAGGGCGTACGAGCCAACCGGGGCGAAGCGTTCCTTTTTCCCTTTGCCGCGCACAAGCAGCACGCCCTCCTCTTCATCGAGGTCCGCGTCATTGAGGCCCACCAATTCGCTCACGCGCAAACCCGCCGCGTACATCGTTTCCAAGATGGCGCGGTCACGGAGTCCGCGCGGATGATCGCGGCGTGGCGCGGCGAGAAGCCGGCCGATTTCGTCGGTGGAGAGGAAGTGCGGCAGCGACCGGCCTTGGCGGGGTGTCCGCAGCGGTTTGGCGGGATTCGTCTCCATCCAGCCTTCGCGCTGGCCGAAGCGAAAGAAGGACCGCATCGAGGCCAACCGCCGGGCAATAGTCGACTTGGCGTAGTTCTTCTCGTGCAGCCAGCCGACGTAGCCCCGCAGATCGATGCTTTGGATGTGCGAAGGGGGAGGCGGCCTGCCATGAGTGGTGGCCAGGTATTCGCTCAGTGAATGCAGGTCTTCGCGATAGCTCTTGACTGTATGGAACGAAGCATTCCGTTCCGTGGACAGATAACGCAGGAAGCGTCCAATCGCGGTTTCCATGGATGGACGCCTTCGCCTGGCGATCCGCGAGCGCGGACTCAGAACAGTTCGTCGATGTCCAGCGTCTCTTGGCGCCCCATTCGGTTGCTGGACTGGGTTTCGCGCGTGTCTTGCCGAATCTTTTGGCTGAGGACGGCCGCGTCGTACCAGGAAAAGCTGAGGTCGCCCCGTGAGGCGTAACGCCCCAGTACACGGAGGGCCTCGGCCCGGTTGTCGTCATCGAAGAGGAAGACGTAGCGCTCGGTGCCCTTCACCAAGGCCAACACATTGATATCTTGCTGCGACACCGAGTAGTTCTCCTCGCGCTGTGCCTTGGGATTGCTAGTGGGAGGGCTAGCCGTGCGGCTTCAGTTTCCAGCCTGGGGAGAAAACCTCACGACGTGCGCGACTGCGTCTTCCATCGTTCGTGAAACCGGATGGATGGACGAACGTCACCGAAGGGCTTTGTCCTATGGCATAAAAACGTTATCGGCTCGGTCGCATCCGAAACACCACTCGCGTTTGGTCCGCGCCGCCACGTGCCGTGAGCATCTCGTACAAATGCATGCGGCAGCAGAACCGAATAAAGTCGTGTGACCTCTGGAGATAGGCATGCCATTCGCCGGGCCGATCATCCTTTTGAAAAGAGGTGTAGCTTTTTAGCGCTTCGACCACATCATTGTCATGGCCGTTATAAACGCTCGTGTGACGCAGCACCGGCTCGTCGGTTGGCCAGCAAGGTTCGTTGCCGCCAGGCGGTGGTAACACCGTTTCCGCGAGCGGACCAGTGGCAGAGGAATTGGCGGACACGGGCTTTATGCTGGCGGCAGCCGCCGTTGCCTCTTGGTCCCCCGGTGTGCCCGAGACCTCCACCGGCGGAGCGGGAGACAGTTCCTCGGCGATGACTTTCGCTTGCTCCAATTCCGCCTCCAACCGGAGCCGGTCTGGGATGTACTCCTCCTCCGTCGTGCCCCAGGGGAGCCCATATCCCACGGGAACCGGATGGAAGCAAGGATTATGGGCATACCATTCCACCCGCAGGCCACAGCGGGGCGGATAGAAAGGAGTGAATTCCGTCACTGCCCCGATCACTACCGCGTCCACATCGAGTAATTTCGCCAACCGCCGTGCGTCCGCCGGGGAAGAGAGATCAATGGCGTTCTCCCGCATCACCTGCTCCACCACACCCACGGGCACGACCTCGAAGCCCGGAATCTGTTGCAGCTCATTAAAATAGGCAGCGGCGAACTCCCGCCCGTTTACGGAAGGGTCGGTACTCAGGTTGAAGAAGGGGGCCACGGCCACTTTACCCAACTGCGGAAAGGGGTTATGAATCATCGGCTGATGGGCGATTTCGGGCACGATGTGGCAGCCGCTCAAGAAGACCACCATCCAGCATCCGGCCCAACGAATTTCCGCCATAGGATGCGCTTCCTGGGTAAAAGGACGAATTCACGGCCACTTGGCCAGTCCGAGCGCAGGGAGTCCCCGCGCGTCGGCTTTATCGGCAAAATCACTTCGATTGATCCATTTATTCCAAAGCGTCCATCCTGAAATCCGAGAAACTTGTAGCGCGAATGGGAAAAAAGGGGCTGCGGCGGGGATCCACGGGGAGAGAAGGGGGAACATGCCATGAGCGACGCACCTGCCCAGGGGTGGGATAAGCCTTGGTACCAGTTCAGCCTGCGGAGCATGCTGATCCTGATCACCGTCGTGGCGGTGCTGCTGGCCGTGGGGCAAGTGTTTCTGCCCGCCCTTGGTTTTTTCCTGGCCATGGTCACCTTGCTGCTGGTTCCAGGCTTCGTGGCGGGAATCGTCTACGGGCGTGGTTCGGAGCGAGCCTTTTCCATCGGCGGAGCTACAAGCACGCTTATTTTCGCCTATGTCTATTTCTCCATGCGCTTTACTTCGGGCTTCCTTGGTATTTTATGGTGGCCCTTCATCTGGGTTTGGATTGTCCTTTCCGGTTTGCTCAGCGTGAAAGTGCGCAGCACACTTATGAGGCGGCACAAACGGTTCGATGGTTCACCGGAAGGCATACCCAGACCCTCCCCACCCCGATCCCGTGGCGGCGAATCTCGATGAAGACGGAATTGGTTTGGGAAGTGAATCCTCTCTCCAGCCTGCTACATGGCGTGGAGACGCTGCTCTCTGGACGAAGCTGCGTGGAGGCGCGTTTCAGTGATTGGCTGCGGCCCGTGGTGGAGGAATTTCAGCTCCTCGTCGCGAATTACGGCATCGAAGCGCGACCGATCCTTGAGTATGGACTGGGCCTCACCGCCACGACCCGGCAAGCCCGGGAACTGGCGGAAGTGGCCGTGGCGAAGTCCGTCGCATTGCCTGCCCATCATCCGCTCGTTTCCGAATTGGCGGCTTTTTTCACCGTCCAGGAGAAGGGACTGCAGAAGCTGGTGCCCGGCCTGGAAAAAGAATTGGCCCTACGAGCACGTCCCCTGCGTGAGCATTGGGAGGCCCGAGGTCCGGGTTTTCTCGCGGAGGTCGCGCGGTTGACCGACGAAACGGTCCAAATGCCCCGGGCGGTGGTGCTGCTCGCGTATCCGTTTCAAGGGGGCGGAGGCGGATCGCACGCCACATACAATGCCTTTCGCCTGGAGCCCTTGCTGGCCAATCCCGAGGACCGCCTGCCGGAACCGCTGCGACTGGGATGGCTGCTTTCGCAGATGAATCTCGACTTGCCCCGCTTCGCGGAAGTGCTGCCGTCCACATCGCGGGAACGAGTCCCCGGTTTGGCCATGCTGCGCGTGGCCATCGCCGCCGGCGCGACCGTGCAATGGTGCGAGGATTCCACCGGGACCACGGAGCTGGCTCTGGCGACCTGGTTGCCGGAGGAGGCGGACCGTGCCGCCACCGCCGAACTGCTGGAAGCCTGGTGGCGGACCCATCTGAACAGCCGTCCCCGCTTCGAAGTGGCCCTCGCCGGCCTGGCCGCCATGCTGGAGCAAAGCCCGACAACCGGCGCGAAGTAGTCGTAGGCGTGGGGTCGGCGCCCGCCACATACGATTGGGCTGAACATTTTGTTGCCGCTGATTTGCGCGCGACTCACCAAAACGCTATATTGTCAACAAGTGCATGAACAAGGAAGACTCCATTCGGCGGCTGAAGTCGGCAATGTGTTTTGTATTCATCAGATCCTTGGACGCACGCCTAATTGGCATCACCATGAGTGCCACGGCCATGTGGCTATTGGCGGGCCTGGTCGCGGATGCTCATCCCGCCAACGGCATTGCGATCGACCGAAATGGCAATGTGTATTTCGCCGATGTCGCCAAAACGACGATTTGGAAGCTCGATGCCGACGGCAAGCTGACCGCGTACGTCGAGAATTCCTGGACCCACGGTATCCAGCTCGAAACGGATGGCACGCTCTATTACGAACGAGAGTTGGAGGTTTCCGGTGTCGCTCCTTGCGAATTGAACCGGATCACGCCGAGCGGAAAACGCGAGAAGGTGATTCCACCCGCCAAAAACCGTGCGGATTTCAGTGGGGCTCCGTTTGTGCGGCTAGGGGATGGGAGCGTCCTGTTCGCGCATTCGATTCGGGACGACGAAGGCCGAGGGCGGGCCGCCATTCGCCGACGTGGCCCGGACGGGAAAATCACGACGCTGGCTGGCGCGAAACAGGGCCCGCTGTACGTGGATGGCGCGGCTCACCAGGCAACATTTCGCATGATCACGGACATGAAACTTGGTCCGGATGGCCAGATTTACCTGCTCGACCGTGATCGGCTCCGCCGTATGTCCCTCGAAGGGCGGACGGATACACTCGCTCGGGACTTGTTGGACAAAGCTCCCTTGGATCCGCCCCAAAAGACCGGTCCCCCCACGACGATCAATCGTCTCTATGGCCTGGCATTCGGTGCCGAAAACAACGTATTTATCGCGTATCATGCTGGGCGACGCGTGATTCGGGTTACCCCTTCGGGAGAGGTCTCATCCGTCTTATCCGCGAAGAGACCTTGGGCCCCGGTGGGTGTCGCGGTTGGCGGCGGCAATCTGTATGTCCTGGAGGTTCACGACGATCTACGTGCCGCCGGTCCACGAGTGCGGCGTCTCAGTAGCAACGGCCACCTTTCCACATTGGTCACCGTTGACAAGATGGTGCCCTAGTTCTATCGCAACGGATTGAGTTTAAGTACGTAGGGTCGGCGGCTTGCCGCCTACCATGAGGCTCATCTCCCAGAGATAAGTCGTGGTGTGGGTGGCGACCACCATCCTACCAATCCATTACGAAGCCCGGTACGCGTTCTCTCTCAGACACATTCTTCCTGGGGCTGCTCCGCCGCCTCCGGGCGGAACTCGAGGAGATCGCCGGGCTGGCAGTCCAACGCCTCACAGATTTTTTCCAACGTGCTGAAGCGAATCGCCTTCGCGCGGCCGCTCTTGAGCACGGAGAGATTCTGTGGCGTGATGCCAATGCGCTCGGCCAACTCGTTGGAACGCATTTTCCGTCGGGCCAGCACGACATCGAGATTCACAATAACCGGCATCGCCCTATTCCTATCGCGCGTCTAGCTGAAATTTGCTGTTTCGACTCGTGATTCACGATGTTCCAGACGCCGTATTTCCGTGCGACACGAATTACACGGTGAGTTCGTTTTCGGCGTAGAGTGTCGTGCCAATTTGTAAGATCCACACGAACATCCAACACAGTCCCAGGCTGACAAGTTGGGTTACCATTCCACTGCCCAGCCGGAATCCACCCGCCATGATTCCGGCACTCCAATTCACCGCCGCGAAGACGACAAGGCACGCGAGATACGCGTTGGCCGCGCGTTTCGCCAATTCCACGGATGCCGTGGTGAAGACCTGGTGCGTTTTGAATTGCCGCATCAAGCGAATCGCATACCACAGGGCCAGAGCCAAGGCGCCCATCACCGCCGTGCCGCCGATTCCCGCCGCCACTTTGTCGCGCACGGTCAGCCGCCCCGCACGCAAGTCGTCTTCGTCCACTTGCAATTGATACCTCCGCTCAACACGAAAGAACGAGGGGCCAGATGAATTTGGCGTCGTCGCCGCCAGCCAGATGTAAACGATGGGGAGCGCCACCGAGGCCACCCATGCCAGGCTGAAGAGGATTTCCAGCATCTGGCTGACGCGTTCAATTTTTCTCAATTCGGATTCGTGAACTTGCATGGTCGTATCCGTGGAAAGGGGCTTCCGCTTGTTTGGACCATGGAAGTGTACTCCCTGAGTTCACCCAAAGCAATATATAATTATCGAAATACATTAAATGTATCGTTCTTTTCAGCAATTCTTGGTATCCAAGCTCACTCTTCTCGATTTTATATTGATTATCATCTATATAGATGATAATCTATTCACATGGAGCAGTTGGACCAGACATTCGCCGCGCTCGCGGACCCCACTCGGCGGGGCATCGTGGTGCATTTAGCCCGAGGCGAGGCCACCGTTTCGGAGCTGGTGGACCAGTTTGATTTGACGCAGCCGACGATCTCTTCGCACTTGAAGGTGCTGGAGTCGGTCGGGCTGGTCTCGCGGACCCGAGTCGCGCAAGCCCGCCCCTGCCAGTTGCGGCCTGACCGGTTGAAAGAGATCAATGCCTGGCTCGCACAAGTTCAAGAAGTTTGGGAAGGCAATTTCCAACGGCTCGACGCGCTATTGTCGGAGCTGAAAAACGCCCAGAAAGGAAAAACCAAATGAAGCCCGGCGAAGTTAGCACACCCTCGGACACCGAAGTGCAGGTCCAGCGGAGTTTCGATTCTCCGGCGGAGCTGGTTTGGCGGGCCTACACGGAGCCTGAACTAATCCGTCGTTGGATGCTCGGCCCTCCGGGCTGGTCGATGCCGGTGTGCGAGATGGATGTCCGCGTCGGAGGCCAATACCGTTGGCGGTGGCGGAGTGACGAAGACGGCCAGGAGTTCGGCTTCCATGGTGAATTCCGGGAAGTCGAGCCGGCGGCCAAGATCGTGCATACCGAGATTTTCGACACGGGAGATCTGGATGAGAGCATGGGCGAGAAAGGGGCTCTGGTCACGACCACCTTCTCGGAACAGGGCGACGTGACGGCCGTGCTGACCTTGATCCAGTACGCTTCACAGGAAGACCGCGATGCGGCACTAGCCACCGGCATGACCGACGGCATGGAAATGAGCTACCAAAGGCTCGATGAGGTGCTGGCAGGTTAAGTGGCCCGTTTGCAATTCAATACGCCAAACCTCGTCTATTACCTTGGAGCTTGAGGACGAAACCTCACGGCATCTGCGAAACAGAGCGTCCATTGGCCTTAAATCACTCGCCCAGTACGTGGATCGAGTTGTGGATCGTGCCGGAGAACGGTTCGCCACCGCCACCCTCCAGGCGGTAGCGAATCTCCATGCACCAAGTGGGAGCGATCTCCGGAACTTCCAGGGAGACCGTGCGGCGGTCCGCTGAAAGCGTGGCACTTGTGATGTCCAAGTCCTGTTCGTTGTAGTGTTTGGAGCCGTAATTCCTGCTGCGCCGCAGCGACCAAACGCGAACCGTGTAGTTCTCGGGATTTTCAGCTGCGTCCAAGGCCAGTTCGCCGGAGAAGGTGACTGCCATGCCGGTCTTTCGGGCATGCAGTTCCACTGGCAAGAACACCGGCTGGCCCGTGTAGCGGATGCGATAGAACCCGCCCGGCTGCTGCTGGTCTCCCCCCCAGGCGAACATGCCACAGGTATAAAGCTGACGGTCGTCAGGATGGAAGCGTCCCCGCATGATGCCGGTGGGAAAACGGGGCAGCGGCAAGGCGCACATGCCCCCTTGCACTTGGCCAGCGATTTTCTCGTGCGGCACGATGTACGCCCGCCCGTAGCCGTAGGAGAGGTTCAACAGCCGGCCTTCTAGCGGTCCCCATGCACCGCGGGGCACCCACAACAACTCGGCTGGCGAGCGGTCGAAGTCGTTCGTGATCCAGCAGAGCGGCTGCTCCATGGCGTCGTCCGAGGAATCGGTCACGTCATGGTAGCCGAACATGTTGCCGTAAAAGCCCCCCTCTCGGACCCAATTGATGCGATTCTTGGGGTTCCAGTGCCCCTCCTGGTCGGTGACGATGAACGTGCCGTCCTGGTTGAGACAGACCCCGTTGGCAGCGCGAAAGCCGTTCGCCAAAATCTCGGTGCGCTCGCCGTCGGGGCTGACGCGGAGCAGCGTCCCATGGTGCGGCACCAGGGCCGTAAGCGCGTGCCGGGCCGATTTGGCATAGTAGTAATTCCCTTTAGCATCGATCTGCGCCCCCATGGCGAACTCATGGAAGTGGTCGGTGACCTGATGGTCGTTGTTGAAGTTTTCGTAGAAGTCGGTTTCACCGTCGTCGTTGAGGTCCCGCAAGATCGTGATCTGGTCCCGGCAGGTGACGAAGATTTGCCCGTCAATGATCTTCAGCCCGAGAGGTTGAAACAAACCGGAGGCGATCCGCCGCCAGCGGAGTTGCACCGGCGTGCTAGTAGCGGTCGCTGAGGTTTGGGCTAGCAGCGCCCCCAAGCCGCGCACCAGCCATACGTCTCCGTCCCAAGCGCAGACCGCCGCCGTGTCCCCGTCGGGATAGAAATCAAAACCAGTGAGCCGGGTTTGGGCCAACCAAGGGTTGGGGTCGGGCGGGGTAAGGATGTCCACGGCGAAGGGGCCATCCTCCGCACCGACAATAGCATTCGTCGTGACCTCTTCCGTCCAGCGGGGCGGTCCGCCCTGCGTGTACTGCTTCAGATCTTCTACGGGGGCATGCTCCCGAATTGCAGCCGCGCGATCTTCGAGGGGCATGTCTTCGGCGAGCGGCGCGAGCCATATGGTGAAGCGGAGCGGCTCATCGCCAGCGGGGATGGTTAACCGCAGACTTTCTCCGTCGTGCTGCCAGCGGAAACCGGAAGCGTTCTCGGTCGCCACGCCAGCCAGCAAGTTTCCTTCCCAGAAAGTGGTTGCCGTTTCACGTTCTGATTCTTCGTCTTCTTCCTCGTCGTCGTTCTCCTCATCATTTTCATCATCAGGGTCGTCTTGGTACTCGATCTCTTCTTCGTGGTCTTCGTCGTTAGTCTCTTCGGGTTTCAGGAGAGAAACCGGCAGTTCCGATTGGCTGCCTGATTGCCAGGTCTGCCAATGCGAAGCACCGAACGGATGCTGTCCCACCAGCATCACCAGTTCGCGTGAGCGTGGACCGATGTTGATCGATCGCCAAAAGACAGGTCCGCCGGGCAGGGACGTATAGCCGGGTGATTCCAAGACTTCGGCACGACCCACGGTGTAACGCACGATCGTCCGCGCGCCATGATGGTAGATACCTTTCAAATGGGCCCAGCCGCATGGCAGCGGTCCGTAGGGGCGGCCATCTCGCCCTCGCAGACGAGGATCCTCCCACGTACCGCTCTCCGGATGTGCCCAGCCGGGGCCGGTGCGCTGCACGAAGAAGACTTGGCCCTGCACACGGGGATGCACCTGGTGCCGGCCATTGAAATGGATGCCGTTCCAATCGATAAACTCTTCGCCTGTCCAGCCGGCGGCCATGCGCAGCGTGTCGTGGTCGAAGACTTGCCAAGCGTTGCCGCGAGACACCCCCCCTGGCCCCGCGTCGAGCCGCGCGGCGATCCCTTTGTAGGCGAAATTCGTCGCGTTGTTTCCAACCTCGTAGGTATTGATCAGGCTCGGCCCATAATCCATGGCTACCCACGGGCGGAGCCGCGAAGGTGGTGGCCCGAAGGTATCCCCCTTTGGCAGGTTGGCTAAATAGGCGGCGTCGGCCGGCACGAATTGGCTCGAATTGTGTTCCCGCAGATAGGCCTCGCGAATGTAATGGATGACGTCATATTTTTGCTGGGGAACCATCCAGGTTTGCGGGAGCATTTTGCCGAAGCCATGCGTGAGCGTCTGATACATGGCGTACGGATCGCTGCCATTCTTGAATTTGTCGGACGCGAATTTCAGCGACGTGGGAAGCGAGCCGGGTTTGCCGTGCGTGCCATGGCAGTTAGCGCACACACGTAGATACATCGCCTCGCCCCGCTCGAAACTCTCCTCGTCCCAGGTAGAGATCAAGCCGGCGTGATCGATGCGGTTCTCATATTCGGGCAGCCGGAAGGCGTACATTTCCGGCGGCGGCTGGAATTCCTTGGCCCGGGCTGGTCCGCCATCCCGCAATTCCAACAGGTAACGTAGCAGATCAAGGAACTGCTGCCGGCTAGCGAGTTGGTGTATTTGCCCCTCCGGCATCAGCGACAACGGCGACGGCTGCTTGGTAGCAATCTGGTCCGCCCGCAGCGTGACCGTCGCGCCATCTTGCGCGGCGTCCCGGAGGACGATTCCGCCCTCTTTTTCCTCGGCGAGCAATCCTTGCAAGACTTCGCCACCAACGGTTTCCACCTGCCACGTCTGGTAGCCTTCGCGAATCGCCTTGGAAGGGAAGAGGACTGACTCGACCAGTTGGGCGTCGCTGGTCTTCGCGTCGATTCGTGCCAAATCCGGTCCCAGCGTGCGTTCCGCTCCGCCGACGGCATGGCAGCGGGAGCAGGCCAACGTGGCTTGATGGAACACGATGGCCCCGCGTATGGCGTCACCGCGCTCTCTGGCAGCGCGGGCCGTCTCCGCAGGATCGGCTTTCAGCAGCGCGTCTTGCCATGTGGAGGCAGCAGAGGTCTTGGTCAATAGGAGACAGAAAATGGCGAAGCAGAAGTTGCGCATATCTCGACTCGAAAAAGGACGGAGAGGAAAGCGAATGATCGTTTCCATCATGGGCCTCACACCAGGATGGGTCAACAATACCTACAATTTGTGAAAGGTAAAAATTCCATGCATTGCTGTTCACTCGGCAGATACCGCCAACGCGACGTACCATGCACCGAATTCCATATCACGACGTGAGCCGTGCTAGCGCGCACCATCGCGGGATCAACACTCTACGTCGCATCGTGACCATCAGTGGTACGTGATGCCACGGTCCTGAGAGCGATGCGACCGGCGGTTAGGCGACGGGATCTTCTCCCTCGGGCGGGGTGGGTCGAGCGAAAACTCGGGCGGGCACGCCGAACACGGTCGTGCCTGCGGGTACGTCTTGTAGCACCACGGCGCCGGCGCCGACCTTCGCGTCGCGGCCCACATGCCTGCCTGGGGTCACCGATGCGTGGGAACCGAAGAACGCGCCCTCTTCCACCGTCACGCCGCCACAGAGATCCACATGATCGCTCAGCGTGACGAACGGCCCCACGGTGACGTCATGCGTGATCGTGGAAGCCAGGTTGGCGTGCACATGTTCGCCAAGGCGAGCGTTGGTGGTGACCACGGCCTGGGGACAGAGAATGCAGCCCTCTCCCAAGGTCGAGTGGGAACCGACGGTGGCGGCCGGATGGATGAGCGTTTCAAAGGCCACGCGGCCCGCCAGCCGTCGCACGATTTCCGCGCGGAAGGCCGTGTTTGCAATCGCCACGACGGCACAATCGTCCGCCGTGAAGTCACACGTGTCGATGCTCCCCTGGAGTTTCAGGTTGCAGGGACGATCCTCCAGCGCATGCAGATTGTCATCCAGAAATCCGGCGATGTCCCAGCGGGGATCTTGCTGGCGAATGTGCGTCGCCCAATCGAAGACCTCGCGGCCAAACGAGCCGGCACCAATGATCCACAAGCGTCGAGGCATGCGAACTCCGTGCGATGTTGAGGTAGCGGAAGGAAACGATTTCTGCGACGAAGTCAGGGCGGAGCGGATTTCTCCACTGGTAAATCTGCTTCTTCAGCATTGGAGTTGTTTGACGCAGCCCGGATTTTTTTGAACCGGGCGCCGTGTTGGGCTTCGTCGTCGAAGGTGATCCGTACCGGTATTTTGAATGCTTCTAAATGCTCACGGCAATGCCGCTTGATCCGCTGCCGCAGTTCCTTGGCATCGAAATCTAGGCCGCTGGGGCGGATCCGGGCCACCACGATCTTTCCCGTGATCGGATTGGGCTCGCCGCTCACGACGGCTTCGGCGACGCCCTCCACTTGCAAGAGCACGTTTTCCACTTCCGCCGGATAGACCTTTTCCCCGCCCACGTTGATGATTTCGGATTCCCTTCCCAGGATCCGCAGATAGTCGCCCTCGATCTCGACGCGGTCTCCGGTCATGTACCAACCGTCCTCCGTGAAGGGGCTGGGGGCATTGAGGTATCCCAGCATCGCGGTGGGGGTTTTGAGTTGCAACATACCGTCCACGACCCGCCAGTCCACGCCCTCACCCTTGATTTTGACCCAGGTCGACTGGGAATCCCTGGACTGCGTCCGCAAGGCTCCCAATTCCGAGAGGCCATATGTCTGCACGAGCCGCACATGGGGCAGAGCTGCGCTGAGCTGTGACAGCGTGGTGTCGGGCATTGGCTCGGTACCGTAGGCGATCGTTTTGAGCGAAGTCAGGTCGTACTGCTCGTGATAACCTCCCATCAGCATCAGATGCAGAAACGTGGGGGAGGCCGGCAGCAGCTCGCCACGATGACGCTCCACCGCCCGCAGGACTGCCCCGGGCGAACGGTCTTCCACCGTGATCAGACAGCCGTGTCCGAACAGCCCAAAAAACAGAACATCCAAGCCGCCGATGTGATCAAACAGCAAAAAGGCGGCCGTCCTCGGAGCGGAAAACGGCTTGCGGAATTTGTCGAGCAGACACGCTGCGTCATGCACGGTGGCCTTCGGTTCACCGGTCGAACCGGAGGAAAAAAGCACGATGCCGGGATGCCGCTGGCTGCGTAGCTTTTGATATAGATCGTGATCAGCGGTTTGGGAAGTTTCCACGCACTTCACGGAACCGTCATCCTGGCAGGAAACGATCCATTCGGCTTGCGCGACCCGTAGGGCCTTCTCCCGTACCGTGGGTTGAGTACCAGCCCAAGGGACGACGATCGCCGCCCGCCGTAGCAATGCGATGAGCGCGGCAATCCCGCTGGGAGAAAAATCGGCCTCCAGAGCGGCTACACTTCCAGGAGTAATTCCGGACCGCTCTAACTCCTCCGCTACATCATCAGCCAATTCAGCCAGTTCGCCGAACCGGTAGGCGCGGTCTCGCCAAACGAGCGCCTCATCCCCGGCATGTTCTTGAAAAACCTGCTCCAGCCGCTCAAGCGGTGTCATGACACGCCGCCCAGATAGATGGTTTGGCCCGTGACGAAGTCGCTTTCCGACCGCAGGAAGAAATCGATCACGTTGGAAATGTCGCGAAACTCACCAAAGCGGCGAATGGCCTGGCGGTCCAACAAGCGGTCCATCTTTTCCTGGGGAACGGACCGAATGAGATCGGTAGGCACGGGAGTCGGCCCGAGGGCGTTGGCCGTGATCCCCAGCGGAGCCAATTCCCGGGCCAAAATCTCGGTGAGGGAAACCACGGCCGCTTTGGAAGCCGCGTAAATGGCCTCACCCTCGAGTTGCAAAGGTGTGGCCACGGTGGCGAAATTCACGATCCGCGGGTGGCTTTGCCGGACCATGACCTTCGCGGCTTCCCGGCAACACAGAAAAGTTCCCACGAAATTCGTGTCGAAGATCGAACGCACGGTCTTCATGGGTGTGGTGAGCACATGGTTCATGGAGGCGATGCCCGCGTTGTTCAGCAAAGCTTGAATGCCACCGTGCCGCCGCCGCAGCGCGGAAAACATGGTCTTGACCGCCTGCTCGTCCGCGACGTCCACTTCGAAGTGCTCATAACGGTCCGACTGCAAGTCGGAAGTGCCACGGCTGCAGCCGGCCACCTGGTAGCCACGCTCGAGGTAATATTCGCAGAGGTAACGTCCAATCCCCTTGCGGGCGCCCGTGACCACCATCACGGGAAGATTAGACATGTTGCTTTTCCTCTAGCAGCGTATGAATGTAATCCTTGAGCGAGCCAACGGTGCGGAAGGGGCTCGTGCGGCGGGACATGGCCTTTTCATCCGCCAGCACGACGCTGACGCCGAACTCTTCCTCCAAGCCTTGTTCCACGGCGACTACGAAATTCACCAGCCCCATGCTATCCAGCGCGCCGCTAGGCCCGAAGAGCGCCGTCTCCTCACTGAATTCCAGTTGTTGATCTTCCGGCAAGGTGGAGTTGATTTCTTCCACGGCGTCACGAATGACGCCGAGAACGCGCTCATTATCTGCCATTGAAATTCACTTCAAAGCCAAGAGAAAAGATTATGTATCGAAAAAAGCTGTTCAGCTGCCGGCATGTGGGAAATTCTTGAGAAGTTGGGAAACCGCTTTTTTCTACCGCATGGACGCGGTGCAGTGCCGAAGCGCAGAACGGAAGCTCAGTATCTATCAGTCCGTTGAAAAACGCCTTCGTGACGTTTTTCAACCTCGCCAGGGTCACAGCGAAGCTGCTCCCGGCTCGCAAAATAACGACTTACGTCGCCATTTTGAGCATCACTTCCTGTGATGCAGCAGGTTGTTGAGTTTTTCAACAACCTGCTATCCATTCTCGACAGGCCGCGTGATACGGTCAAGCAAACGCGATCAAGCAAATGATAAATCGATTGCGGATTGTAACGGTTGTGCCTGCACCTTGATTCCCAGCCCGGATTGAAGGTCGTGCAAGCCGTTGTTAACTGAGCGGTAATTTCCGGAATTACCGACTCAAAAACCTCGGGCGTCGCGAACATCGTCGAAATCGCGCAGTTGGTAGCCGATGCCTACATAGTCGAGCGCTTGGCAGAGAGCCCGCAGCGCCACGCCCATGCCGTCGGGACCGCTGAAGCCGCCGAATTGCCCGCCTCCTTTCACGTGGGGCTCCAAATCGAGGAAGACGCCAGGCACGCCCCTCTTCTTCATGCGGCGTTCCAGCTTCGGCAAGAAATCCTTGAAATCTCTCAGGATGGCTTCGTGCCCACTGTCCCCCTGGTCGGCGGGGACGAAATGCTTCAGGGCCTCTTCATCCACATGTTGTTGCCGGCGAGTCTTACTGGGGTGGCGGTAATCTTTGATGTGCATCCAGCCCATGCCGGGCTTCATGACGCGATACTGTTCGAAAACTTCGGCGGCCGAATAGCCTTGCGTGACAATATTTCCCGCGTCGAAGATTAGCACCAAAGCAGGGTGATTCACCTGGCGATGGATATCGGCCATGATCTGGCCGCTTTGTCCCACCAGATTGGCCTCGATTTCGACTCCGTAGGTCAGGCCCGCTTGGTCGCAAGCTTCGGCGATTTGTCCTAATTGATCCACGACTTGGGGTACGTGTTCGTGGGGATCCGTTTGCCTGGGATGATAGAACGAAAAACCGCGAATGAGTTTCGTCTCGAGCG
Organism: Pirellulales bacterium; assembly: GCA_028289405.1. Classification (GTDB taxonomy): domain Bacteria; phylum Planctomycetota; class Planctomycetia; order Pirellulales; family JANQPP01; genus JANQPP01. Next base: position 118,607 of record JANQPP010000071.1, on the reverse strand, counting down.
TCTGGGCTAACTGGATCGCCTTGGCCACATCCTTTTGCAGGTATTTTTCAAATGGGACGTAGGCGTTCTTCGTTCCATCGTCGACGTCTTGCAGTTTGACTTTGCCGATCGGAGAGCCGAGGGAGGAGACGTGTAATCCGTATTCGGCATGCAGCCGCTTGAGCGACCTGAGTTCGCTGGCCGTCAATTTCATGACATTCTTGATGCCCTGGCCCAAATCGATGAACCGGACGCTGTAATATCTTAGGCCCATCGCGGCCCAGGCGAAAAACTGCTGAATCGCGGTCTTTTCGTTCGCTGCTTCATCGGCGAAACCGGTCAAGATCACTTCGGGTGTGGTGGCCATGCGGGTACTTTGCGAAAGAATGTTTTAGGCTTCGAATTGTGGGAAATGCATACCGGGGCTCGACAAAGAGCGTCATTTTGACCCGACCTCACCGCCTCCGCAACCTCGCGATCGAGGAAGTGCTCCCCGCATTTGGGCAATCAGGATTGGCCTGTACGGAACATGGCCACGGTTTCTCCTTTACCGATGGCGCCAAAAAAGAAGTCCTCAAAAATCCAAAATATTGCTGGGCTGGCGAATACTCGTTAAGCTTCCTGACGGCATATGCCCTGCGTACCTCTTTGATCTCGGGCAAACCCCGTTTTTACTCGGAAGGTCTGTCATGTCACGTCAACGCGGTTTCACCTTAGTCGAACTGTTGGTCGTGATCGCAATCATCGGCATCCTTGTGGCATTGCTGTTGCCCGCCGTGCAGTCCGCGCGGGAAGCGGGCCGCCGCGCCCAGTGTGCAAACCAATTGCGTCAATTGGGCCTGGCTTGCCTGACTTACGAAAATCAGCACAAGGCGTTTCCCTTGGGAGGGATCACCAAGGCGTTTTTTGGTATCGGCCCGAATCCCAATCACAACATCCTGGCTGAAGCGAGCAACCTGCGTCCTGGAAATTTTGGCACGAGTTGGATTGTGCAAGTCTTGCCGTTCATTGAGCAAAGCAACCTCTACGACCAGTTCGACCTATCCGCCAGTGTGGCGGCTAATGAAGCCGTGGCTCGCACGGATATCCCGATCCTTTACTGCCCCACACGGAGGAACCGCGTCCGTGAAATTGACGATGTGAAAATGATGATTCTCAACTGGACTGCCGGTGGCACGGATTACGGTGCCTGCTTAGGAGGCGGCAATTGCTGGAACAATGCTGTCCGGCATGACCTGCATACGGGCAACCTCTGCACCGGGGAAGGCGGCCTGCTGATGGGTATGTTCGCGCCCAACGATAGTGTCCGGGCGGGCGACGTGGGGGATGGTATGAGCAATACCATCCTGGTTGGCGAATTACAGCGGCTCTGGGATCCCACCGGTGGAGATGCGGGCACACCGGGCTTGACCGGTAGTTGGATCCGCCGGACGTACGACGGCTGGGCCTATATGAATGCCACGTTATTTGCCACGGCCACTCTGCCCGGCAATGACGCTTTCGCCAATCCCGGCGGCATTAATAGCAATTTTTTTGAAGGTCCCGGTAGCGATCACCCCGGAGGTGCCTATCTGGGGCTTGCCGATGGTTCGGTCCGTTTTGTGAGTGAGCATGCCGATCCAGTGATCATCCAAGCGATTGGCACGCGTGACGGAACGGAACTAGCGCCGCTACCTTAAACCCGGTTGCATGAAAATAGAAAAGGAATCGCCATGCGGCCACGACTCGGGCTACCGATATGCATTGGGATGCTGGGATTCGTGACTTTGGCCGCCGGGTGTGGGCGGGACGGGCCCAATATTGGCCGCGTCTCGGGGACGATCACGCTCGACGGGGATCCGCTGCCCAATGCGGGCATCAGCTTTCAGCAAGAGGGTTTTCGACCATCTCTAGGCTACACGGATGAGCAAGGAAACTACGAACTGACCTATCTCAAGGATGTCAAAGGGGCGGTCGTGGGAACGCACTTGGTGAAGATCAACCGCCTGCCGACCGTTGAAGGACAACCGTTCGCACAACTTCCGCCCAAATACCATGCTGAAAGTGAACTGACGGCGGAAGTCAGTTCTGGTAGCAATAAGATCAATTTCGATCTCAAAAGCGAATAGAATCGTGTTTCCACTTCCGTGATCCGAGACCAGCTTACCAAGCTGCGCTCTGGCCCAAGGGCGGCTTATCGGGGAATAATTCGTGTAGGCAGGCTCGGCTCCCATGCGGAATCTGCTTCCCACGTGCTTAATTTCCCCGGCCCGCACTCGATACGGTCGCGCGTATGTCTCATCAACTACCGCTGCACGCCTGCCATTGCTGCGGCCTGATTCAGCGGTTGCCAGCAATTCCAGCGGGGCACGCGGTAGAGTGCAAGCGTTGCGGCACGGCGATCCACGCCAAACGCGACGCTCAGCGTGGTTCCGCCAGGACCGCCGCCGCCACGCTTGGCGCGCTGATGCTTTTTTTCCCGGCGGTCCTGCTCCCCATTTTGGAAGTCGAAAAACTTGGTCACAGATACGAATCCAGCATTGTCACGGGCGTGATTGAACTGCTTCGCCAACAAGAATGGTTTGTGGGAGGGGTCGTGCTCTTGTTCTCGATCATCTTCCCATTGGCAAAGCTACTTTTGCTGCTGGAATTAAGCTGGCTGGGGTTGCTTCAGCGCAAACACAAGGCGTTGACCTACCGCGCCATGGAATCCGTGGGGAAATGGAGCATGCTGGATGTGCTGCTGCTGGCCTTCATGGTGATGTTGGTCAAGATTGGCGACCTCGTCGACTTCCATTTCGGCCCGGCGGTCGTCGCGTTCGCCCTATGTGTGGCCATGAGTATCGTCGCATCGCTGAGTTTCGATGCACATGCCATCTGGGAGGATGCCCCGTGACTGTCCAACCCATTAAAAACGAAGCCGAGCCGGAATTGCCGTTGGCCCGCGTGCGCGAGGCATCGTCCTGGCGAAGTAAATACCGGATCCTGCTTTCCACACGGATGTGGGTGCTCACTGCTTTCTGCGGCGTGGTGGCCTTGGGCCTGGTTGGCACTACGCTTTTTCAGCAGCGTCCGGTGATCGTGGTGACTTTTGAAAATGGCCACGGCATCAAACCCGGAGACGTCCTCCGGTTCCGGGGCGTGGAAATAGGCGAGGTCGTCTCGGTCCTTCTCCATACGGACCTAGACAGGCTGGATGTGAGTATCGAACTAGAATCCCATGCCGAATCCATCGCGCGACGTGGCAGCGAGTTCTGGATCGAACGACCCCAATTGAGCCTGTCCCGGTTGCGTGGCCTCGACACGTTGGTCGGAGCGAATTATGTCGGTGTGAAGCCAGGGCATCGAGATGGCCCGAGGCAAACGGAATTCACGGGTTTGGAAGCCCCGCCCGCCTTGAACGCAGCGGAGGCGCCGGAGATCGTCGTGCGCTTTCGCACGGGGCAAGGCTTGGCTGTCGGCGACGTGGTGAAGTATCGCGGCATCGATGTGGGAGAAGTGACGGCGGTGACCTTGAGCAAGGACCTGAGTGGAGTGGCGATCAAGGTCCGGCTGATCACCAGCGCTTCGGCCCTAGCCCGGCAAGGCACGCTGTTTTGGGTGGAGCGGCCCCGCATCACGATGACGGGCGTGCGAGGTTTGGATACCGTCGTGGGGGGAAAGTTCCTCGCCGTGCTACCCGGCGCTACGGGTGCCCAGCCCCGGACCGTGTTCGACGGGCTCGAAGCGCCTCCGGCGATGCCCGAGCGGAGCGCGGGCGGCCTGGAGATCACGATCGAGTCCGACACACGGGAGGGCCTTACCGTCGGCGCGCCGATCAAATTTCGCGGCATGGAGGTGGGAAAAATTCTTGGCGTGGGGCTCAGCAGCGACGCGGTGCGAGTGGAATCCCGGGCGTATGTTTTGCCGGATTTTCGCCAACTCATTCGCGACAACACACGGTTTTGGGCGGTAAGTGGCATGGATGTCCAACTGGGAATCGGGGGATTTCGCATGGACGTGGACTCTCTATCGACCTTGGCCGGAGGTGGCGTGGCGTTGATCACTCCCGAGCCGGCGGGCCAACCGGTCGCGACCGGGCACCGCTTCTCCTTGGGAAAAGCTCCGGAAGAAGATGAACTCCAGCAGCAGGCCCGGATTCCTCTGGGAAGCAGCCTGTTGCCGAATAACCTGCCGCTGCCACAGCCGGCGATGGCAACCTTGGAATGGAGGCGAAACGGTTGGCTCAAGACCCAACAGCAAAAAGAAGGCTGGGTGGTCCTGCTGGAGGGAGGCCGCCTACTCGTCCTAACCGGTATGTTGCTTCCAGAAGCCGCATTGGATAAGCAACCGCTAAACCTCTCTTTATTGGGCAAGAAATTGAAAGTCGATGCCAGTCGTTTTAAGAATGCGGCCCCCTATTCCGTATTGGAGTTACCGCGCTCATGGATGAAAGAAATCCGCGGATTTCCGCGTTCCCGCGTCAGAATTCCTCAACAACCCGAGGATTGCCTGCTCGTAGCCGATCCACTGAAGCACCCTCTCCCTTTGGCTTCCGGAAGGCTGAGCACTTCCGAATCGGGTTGGCGGATTGACCCGGCCGTTGCCTTGGAGCCGGATTGGAAAGGAGCCGCCGTCGTATCCCGTCTCGACGGGGCATTGATCGGCAGTTTGTGGATAGAGCAGGAACAACATTTCGTCGTGCCGCTGTCCGGCCAAGCCTTGGTGTTGTTGGGAACGCCTTCGGATTGAAAATCTCCCTTCGCAGTTTTTCAGTGGACCCGCGGCATGCATTGTCCATGGAATCAAACGTCTTGACAGTGGTTTTGTACGTGTAGTTTGTCACTCGAATTGACGAAACAGAGCCACCTTGCGTGTTCTACCGATTGTTCACCGTGAGGTCGAAAAATGCCGGGCGGACAAGGCGGCCAATCTCTTGATCAAGAGAGGATAGCTGATAAAGTCGAAGAAAGAAGCTCAACGACCGGCACCCACGGCGAACGTCCTTGGAAGGTATTTCGTGGTTATGTACAGCGCGAAGCGGCCATCACCCGAAGAAGTCGAGCAATTGCTCTTAAACGCGGATCTCCGGAACGATCTGGAGCCGTTTCTGGACGATTCCGTCGATTGGTTGAACATGGCTGCGGTGCCCACCATCGTCGAAAACGAATATTTGTCCGCCATGCTCGCCTGGGAGCGGGCACCGGTCGTGCCGATTTCGCACTGGTTTGAACCGGAAATGACGCTCGCGCCGCCAGATTCCCTCAGCGATGAAGAGCTACACCAAGTCTTGTGGACCACGATTCACCGCTTATTCCAGAAACGGATCGTGCTCGATTTCACCGATCATCTCAATGACCGGCAGCTCTATGAGCTGATTTATCGGGACATCCTTCCGGCCAAGGAAAAGAAGATCGATTACGGCACCAATTACCTTCACTGGGATTGTGCCGATTCGGGGAACAATCCGGATACTTGGCTTCGCTACTATGCTTCGCCGGAGGAGCGCAAGGTCTGGTGCCGGGACCTGAATACGCCTATCCCCAAGAGTGAACCCCCTCCTTTTCCTCGCGAACTGCCACGACATCCGCTGTAGGGTGTTTCACACCATTTTCTGAGTGGCCTTTCACCGCGAAGATTCTGCTCGATGATGCCTTGGTGCGGGTGCGCCAGTTTCTTCGCTGGTTATTCAAAAGGCATCCCTACTTTGGTGATCCATTTCGAATGGATGAACCTCTCGCGGACGAGACTTGTCCTCTCCCTGATTAATGGCTGCCCAAAGCAAGATCCGTGCCTTGATTGGCTGTTGTGCGGATCGCGGAAGTCGGGAAAATAGTGGCTTCCAAGCACGATCATCAAAGTCGGTCCACAATTTCCTCTAAGATGAGCCCATCATCGGCGAATCCGCCGTGATGAGGCCGTTTGTTTCAAGGAATATGGTCCATGCCGATCGCCGTCCGCTGCGAGAATCTGCGAAAAACCTACTCGGGCAAACCTCCGGTGGAGGCCGTTCGAGGACTGGATCTTGCCGTGGAGTCCGGGGAATGCTTCGGCGTGCTCGGTCCCAATGGAGCCGGAAAGACCACGACCATCGAAATCATGGAGGGCCTGCTACCGCCTACCAGTGGTGACGTGGAAATCTTGGGTAAGCGTTGGAAAACTGCCGAAGCCGAACTGCGGGAGCGTATCGGTATTTCCCTTCAGGAAACCCGACTTTCGGAAAAGCTGTCAGTTTCGGAGACCGTGACTCTTTTTCGAAGTTTTTATCGTGGTGGCTTGAACCCGGCGGAAACGATTCGCCGCGTTTCACTGGAGGAAAAGTCCAAGGCCTGGATCCGCACGTTGTCGGGCGGGCAAAAACAGCGGCTTTCCGTGGCGTGCGCGCTGGTCGGCGATCCCGATTTGTTGTTTCTGGATGAGCCGACCACGGGACTCGATCCCCAGTCCCGCCGTGAGATTTGGCAGATCATCCGCGAGTTTCGGAGTAGGGGACGAACCGTATTGCTGACGACCCATTACATGGATGAAGCGGAACGGCTCTGCGACCGCGTGGCCATCGTGGACCAAGGCCAGGTGATCGCCTTGGGCACGCCACGTGAACTGATTGCCAGCGTCGGTGGAGAGCACATGATCCACATCACGGTCGATGAAGACGGCGTGGAAACTGGCAGGCTGGCCGATTCCCTGGAATCCCTGCCCGAGGTTCAGGGGGTTCGCGCGGAACCTTCCGCCATCGAGTGCGCCGTGACCCAACCTCATTCCGTGCTACCTCGACTTTTTGAAATGTTGTCTTCCCACGACATCAATCTGACCGGCCTCACGACGCGCCATGCCAGCTTGGAAGACGTTTTCGTGAAACTCACAGGACGGCACCTCACGGAACAGGAAACGGCCCAAGCGTGAACCAGCTACACACGCCAAGTCCCAAAACTCGCCGCTATTCGCCGTTGCGGGAAATGGTGCTCGTGCGGCTCCGCGAATTTTATCGTGAACCGGAGGCGGTTTTTTGGGTTTACGGCTTTCCGGTCATCATGATGGCTGCCTTGGGGATTGCCTTTCGGGATCGGCCCATCGAAAAAATTTCCGTGGACGTCCAGGCAGGTTCCGACGCGGAACAAGTGGTCGAGGTCTTGTCCCAGGAAGAAGTCTTTGAAGTCGCTGTTCACAATGAAGCGGTCTGTCGCCGCCGCTTGCGAATTGGCCGCTCCGACCTGTTTGTCGAAGTGGACGGATCCTCGCCCCGTTTTCGCTATCATTTCGACCCCACGAAGCCGGGTAGCCTCGTGGCCCGGAACGCCGTGAATGACGTGTTGCAGCGAGACTCGGGACGAGAAGATGCCGTCGCCGTCGAGAATGTGGAGAAGCAGGAACCTGGCGGGCGTTACATCGATTTTTTGGTCCCAGGCCTATTGGGAATGGGGCTGATGGGTGGCGGATTATGGGGCATCGGATTCGTCACGGTGGACTTGCGAATTCGCAGACTGCTGAAACGCTTTCTCGCCACACCCATGCGAAAAACCGACTTCCTGGCGGGCCTGATGATCAGCCGAATGGCCTTCATGGTGCCGGAAGTTCTCACGATGCTGTTTTTCGGCTGGCTTGTATTTGGCGTGAAGATTGAAGGCAGCCTTTTGCTATTGACCGCCTTGATCCTGTTGGGGGCAACCATGTTTGCTGGAATCGGGCTCTTGGTGGCCAGCCGGGCGCGTACGCTGGAAGCCGTGTCAGGCATCATGAATCTAGTGATGCTCCCCATGTGGGTCATGTCGGGCATCTTTTTTTCCACCGACCGTTTCCCGGACGCCGCCCAGCCATTCATTCAAGCCCTCCCCCTAACTGCCTTGAATGATGCCTTGCGGGCGGTGATGCTGGAAGGCTCGGGACCCATGGTCATTGCCGCCGAATGCATGTTGATGCTGGCGTGGGCCGCTGGTTCTTTTCTTCTCGCCTTGAAATGGTTTCGTTGGGACAACTGAAAATCGATGTGAAAAACATGTGGTTCTGATGATCTTTTGGTGATTCCGGCCATCGACTTCAAATGCCGCCCACGGCACGGTGTTTCGAGTTCACATTCTAAATGGGTAAATAGGGCCGTGTACGTGCCGGACACCACGCATTGCCTGATGTATCACCACTAAAAGGCAGTGAATTTCTAAGCTCGCCTCTCATTTGTCGGACGATGGCGAACCCATCCCTTGCCGCCACAAAGTTTGGTGCAATAACCTCATGCGCGAAACGAACTCCCTACCGCAGAGTTCACGTTGGACATTAAAACGATTCGCGCACATTGCTCGGCTTTCGATCGCGAAGGCTTGACCCTTTTTGTAAAAAACGATAACATTATTTGGCAGCGTGGTTTACGTCTCGTGAAGATTCGGTGGCGATGATCGGGAAAGGTTTCGCAACGCCGTAAGAACATGAGAAGGGGATCGCGGCAGGGTCTAGTCACGTAATTGCGGGAGAGAAGAAGCTTCGCGCAAAGTCTGTCCGTGCGGAGACGAGGCGAGCATGGAATTTGCCTGTTAAGGAGGAGGGGCGGCAACGCACGGTCGAAAATCTGCGAGAACCTCCGGAGGGGGCAACTCTGGGATGAGTGGGCCGCGAGGTAGGGTCAGGGTTTTCAGGGATGTTAATCTACCGTCTGCATAATCGGGTTCAAATTTGGACGCCGGCGAAACTTAATCTTTTCTTAGAGGTAAGACGTCGGCGCACGGATGGGTTTCATGACGTGGAAACACTCATGGTTCCCGTCGATTTGTATGACACGGTGAATCTTCAACCGTGCCCTGATGGCGATTTCGAGTTCCGCATCTCTTATCGTCTCGCCGTTCGAAGTGGCTCTTGCCACCAGCCGCCGGAACTTCCCTCGGATGACGGCAATCTCGTCATTCGGGCGCTCACGCTGCTGAAACAACGGTCCGGAATTTGTCATGGTGCGCGTGTCGAGCTCGTCAAGCGGATACCATGGGCAGCCGGTTTGGGGGGAGGTTCCTCGGATGCGGCGGCCGCTTTAGTGGCCGCGAATCTCGCCTGGGAACTCGGTTGGACCACGCAACAACTCGCGGAGTTGGCTGCGGGATTGGGCAGTGACGTCCCCTTCTTTCTTTACAACTCGGCAGCCATTTGCACGGGCAAGGGAGAGCAAGTCGAGCCAGTGTCCGGGTTGCAGGGATTGCATTTTCTTTTGATTTGCCCGCCCAGCGGTTTGAATACGGGGCAAGTCTACGCGAATTGCCAACCCGCCAAGAATCCAGCGAATTGCCGGCCCTTGTTACGGGCCTTGCAATGCCGCGGAGACCATCGCCACTTGGCACACTACTTCTTGAATCGCTTGCAGCCGGCTGCACAGCGTTTGTCGCGGGAAATCGCGGAATTCGCGAACACGTTCGAAGACACGGATTGCCTGGGGCACCAACTTAGTGGCAGCGGCACCGGATATTTCGCTTTGTGCCGCAGCGCGGCTCATGCCCGCCGTTTGTCACGGCGTTTCGGAGCCAGGGGAACGCAGCTTGGAAAAACCTACGCTCTGCGTTCTTGCCGCTAGCAGAAGTCGCCTTCAATTAGGAGAACGGCAGTGGAAATCACCGAAGTTCGCATCAAGTTGATGGAAGATGCCGGTGAACGTCTTCAGGCGTTCTGCTCAATTACTTTCGACAACTGTTTCGTGGTCCGGGACTTGAAGATCATTGAAGGGACCAATGGGCCATTCGTGGCCATGCCCAGCCGGAAGCTCACGGCACATTGCCCATCGTGCGGCTGCAAAAATCATCTGCGGGCCGGTTTTTGCAATCAATGTGGTCGAGCCTTGGAAGAAGATCGCTCGATCAAGGATGAGGACGGCCGGGCGAAGCTCTATGCCGATATCGCGCATCCCATCAATTCCGCATGCCGGGAAATGATCCAGGATCGGGTGATTCGCGAATACCGCCACGAACTGGAGCAATCCAAGCTGCCAGGTTATATCTCGCGCTATGACGACTTTGAGCATGACGATTACATCCCCGCGCCCCACGCGCAGCGCGGCGTGGGCCCTTCCGGAAAATTGGACCACAAATCGCCGGTCGAAAAACCGGCGACGTCCCATGCGCATCCACAGGGCCCCCATAAACCGGCCAAGTACTCCAGGACCGAAGAGCACCGTGATCATCCAAGTTCAGATTTTGGGGCTGGTATTTTCTAAACAGTGGCTTAGCGGCTCGTGGCCGGTTTGTCGCTGAGCCGGCTTGCCCGTTGCAGCGCCGTAAGTGTCCTCCTTCCAGGCACCGATCGCGGTTGCCACCATTTTTTCGGGGCGAACCGTGGAAGATGTGGGTCGAAATATCCCGCTCACCTTCTCAATTCCGTGCTACCGGTGTTCAGGGGATTCTGGCCCGCGCTGACAGCTGTTGTCCGGTGGCAAGCCGCGCGAAATAATGGCGCGAGCGACGGCAACTTTTCACCACTCGTGACGTAAACCGACCTGTAGAAATCCGTTCAACGCGTCAAGTTTCTCAATTGCCTGTGTACGTCTATCTCACCATGACCAATGGCAGCCGCGCGGGGACGAGCTTCCTGCTCGATCCCGGCGAGGAATGTCGTATCGGACGTGGCAGTGATTGTTCCATTGTGCTTAATGATCCGCTGTGTTCGCGGGTGCATGCGGTTTTGATGCAAGATCCGGATGGCTGGCATATTCGAGACGCGGAGAGCCGCAATGGAACTTTCGTCAACGGCCAGCGGATTCATGACGCCATGCTTCTCGACGGTCACACGCTTCGCGTGGGGTCGTCGGAGTTCATGTTTCAATTCGCGGAACAGCCGCCCACGGTGGGGTTTGGCAACGGGATGGGGATCACCCAGACCATTGTCCGCGACATGCCGGTCGGTTCCGCGACGGATGGTTTCGCCTCCGACACGCTCCGAAGTTCCAGCGAAGCACAAGATCTGCTCTCGATGTACACGCTGAGCGTGAAGCTTCTCGAATGTGAAAATCCCGACCAAGTCGTCCGCCAGGCCCTGGAATTACTCTTCCAGCGTACACGGGCCTCGGTCGTGGGATTCCTCTGGACCAGCGACGAGGGACAGCTCAAGCCCAAGCTAGTGATGCCGCAACATTGTGCTCGCCAGATCGAATTGAGTGATTTGCTGACGAACGTCGTCTCGCGCGAGGGTCATGCCGTCTGGGTCGCCAACCAAAAATCCTTGGCGGAAGCGAAGGATGCCGCGCACTTCGCGGACGCTCTGTGCATTCCGTTGATTCATCAAGGGAGCACTTTGGGGGCAATCCATGTGTATTTGGAACGGGGCCGATTTCGGCAATCCGATTTCGATTTTGCCATCGCCTTGGCCAACGTGATGGTCGTGGCCTTGGTCCGCGCGAGGCGGCAAGCGGCATTGCAGGTCGATTTTCAGCGATTGGTAGACCAATCCCCTGGATATGACGAATTGGTAGGCGAAAGTCCGCCAATTAAAGAACTCAAGAATAAGATTCTCCGTCTCGCCAAGGCCTCGGGTTGCGCCTTGATCCGGGGTGAAAGCGGATCGGGCAAGGAGCTCGTGGCGCGGGCGCTGCATCGGGCGAGCCCTCGCGCGGATCGCCCGCTGGTCGCGGTGAACTGTGCCGCCATTCCCACGGACCTCATGGAGAGCCAACTCTTCGGCCACAAAGCCGGTGCTTTCACGGGGGCCGACCGGGATCACGCGGGATACTTTGAACAGGCGGACCTGGGTACGCTGTTTCTCGATGAAGTTGGAGAACTCACCCTGGAAGGCCAAGCGAAGTTGCTACGGATTCTAGAAAATCAAACCTTTCAGCCGGTGGGTGGTACCGAGGAAATCCAGGTGGACGTACGGGTCATCGCCGCCACGAATCAGGACTTGCAGGCCTACGTCCGCCAAAAGAAGTTTCGCGAGGATCTTTATTACCGCTTGAGCGTGTTCGAGTTGTTCGTGCCACCGCTGCGCGAAAGGGGCGAAGACATCGAAAGGCTGCTCGACTATTTTCTTCAGCACTTTCGCCAACAACACGGCAGGCCGCAACTGGGCATGTCCGCGGCCGCCCGTCGCGCATTGCTGGCGTATCATTGGCCCGGAAATGTCCGGCAACTGCGAAATGTCATCGACAGCGCCGTGGTGCTCAGCGACGGACCAGAAATCCGCGTGGAGGATCTCAGCTTGCGGGGAAGTGGCGGGGACGAATTCGAATCGCTCCGCTTCGACCATTGGGAACGCAGACTGATCAAGGAGGCGATGCAGCGCACGCGAGGCAATGTTCCCGAGGCGGCCAAATTGCTTGGCATCGGCCGTGCCACGCTCTATCGCAAAATCGACGAATATGGCTTTAGCCGCTAAGCTTGGCTGCCTGCCATAGGCATCCGACATTTCCCGCTTGCGATGACTGGAATGCGCGAGTGGCGTGGGTTACCATGCCTCCATGGATGCCGTGTGGTCAAAAACTGGCCGCATTCCCTCGTCGATCCAAATGCTCCCACCCCCGACGATTCGCACCCTTTCTTGACTTCAAGAGGCCGCCGATGTTGCAACAATGGTGGAGACTGCATGGTTTGTTGGTTGCCATGGCGATCGGCATCTTAGTCCAGAACGCATTCGGCCAAGAATGGACCCGCTTTCGCGGGCCCAACGGTTCCGGCGTCGTCGAGGATGTGCCTGGGATACCGTCCGAATGGACGAGTGAAGGCTATCTGTGGCGATCTTCACTGCCGGGCGCGGGCCATTCCTCGCCTGTGGTATGGGGCCAAAAGATTTTCGTGACCAGCGCTGATGAAGAATCGGGGCGGCGCCATTTGGTCTGTTTGGATTTGCAAGATGGCCAGGAGCATTGGCGGAAGTCGTTTGCTGGGGATGTCTATCCGCATCATCAGTTCAATCTCCTCGCCTCCTCCACGCCAGCCGTGGATGAAAAACATGTCTACGTGGCTTGGGTACTCGCGGGTCGGCTGCACCTTTACGCGCTCGATCATCAGGGCGACGAAACCTGGTCCGTGGACTTGGGACCGTTCATCACGACGCACGGATTGGGAACCTCGCCGATTCTGCACGGCGATCTCGTGATCTTGAATAATGCGCAGTCGGGTCGGAACGGTCTGCCGGGAAAAAGCTCGGTGGTCGCTTTGCGCCGGGAAAACGGCCAAATTGCCTGGGAGACGCCGAGGGATACGCGGGAAACGGCGTACTCTTCTCCCTGTATTTTGCAACCCGTTTCAGGCGAACCCCAGTTGATCGTTAACAGCGGCGCGGAGGGGATTACCAGTCTTGATCCGACGACAGGGAATTTGCATTGGCAGATCGACGTATTCGACAAGCGTTCGGTCAGTTCTCCGGTCGTGGTGGAAGGATTGGTGTTTGGAAGTTGCGGATCAGGGGGAGGCGGCAACTATGTCGTGGCCGTGCAACCGGCGGATCTAGATAGCCAGACGCCTCCCAAGGTCGTTTACAAAGTCGATACCTCGGCCCCATACGTGCCAACCGCCGTCGCGCGAGACGGGCTGATCTATCTGTTTTATGACCGAGGCATCGTCAGTTGCGTGCGGGCGGCCAACGGGGACAACGTGTGGCGAAAAAGGACGGGAGGCGAATTCTTCGGTTCGCCGGTGATCGTGGGCGATCGCATCTTTTGCATCTCCAACCAAGGCGAGGTGTTCGTGCTCGGCACGGGCGAGGAATTCCAGTTGCTGGGTAAGAATTCGCTCGGTGAACCGAGCCAGAGCACACCCGCTATCGTCGGGGGAGTGATGCTGTTGCGTTCGCTATCCCACTTGTCAGCGATTGGAAGCCTTTCCGCCGCTTCACTTCCTTGAACTGTATTGGGTGGCGGAACGCGGTCTAGTTGCGGCGTGATGTTGCCTGAGCAGCCGCCATGATTTCGCGTTTCGCCTGCTCTTCATGGGACCGTTTCGGGAAACCGCGACATTGCCGGATTACGAATTCTGGATCGACGTCGGCGGTACGTTCACGGATTGCCTCATGCTGGCTCCCGACGGCTCATTGCGCCGCGCGAAGATCCTCAGCTCCAGTACCATGCAGGGCCAAATTGGGCCCGGATCGCATGCCTCGTGTGTGATCGACCCTCGCCGCAGAGAAGATCCCGCTCGATTTTGGGAGGGATATACCCTGGCTCTCCGCGATGCCAATGGGAATGTCGCTGAAAAAACCCTAGTGCGCCAATTCGACCACACTACCGGCGCCCTCGAATTGGCGGCACCAATAAAAACTCCCTGCCACAAAGGGCAGGTCTATCAACTGGAATCGGACGAAGAAGCTCCCGTTTTAGCGATCCGCTACCTGCTCGGATTACGCCGAGACGAGGCTATCCCACCAACGCGAGTCCGATTGGGAACCACGCGGGGGACCAATGCCCTGCTCACGAGGACGGGAGCCCGGACCGCCTTCGTCGCCACCAAGGGATTTGGCGATATCTTGCGGATCGGCTATCAAGACCGGCCCCGCCTATTCGATCTGGAAATCCGCAAGCCGCAATCACTCTTCGCGGCAACGGCGGAGATTCGAGAACGGGTTTCCGCTGACGGAAGACAGCTTGTTCCGCTCGATGAACAACAAGCTCGTGACACATTACACAACCTCCGTCAAAACGGCATTCAGTCGTTGGCGATCTGCTTCATGCATGGATACGTGCATCCCGCGCATGAACAACGCGTGGCGGAACTGGCCCACGAAGTCGGCTTCGAGGAAATCAGCCTGTCGCATGAAGTAGCCCCATTGATCAAGCTGATTGCCCGTGGCGAGACCACGACTGTCGATGCGTATTTGAATCCAGTGCTGAGGAGGTATGTCGCGTCGCTGCGGGAATCTCTTCCAGGTACGCAGCTACAGCTTCTCACGTCCTCCGGAGGGATGGTTGACGCGGAACATTTTCGTGGCAAGGACAGCGTTTTTTCCGGGCCTGCTGGAGGCGTCGTGGGTTGCGGAGCAGTGGCCCGCGCCGCCGGCTTCAGCAAAGCCATCGGTTTCGACATGGGGGGAACCAGCACGGATGTATCCCGTTTCGATGGTGAAAGCGAACTCCGCTACGAGGCGGAGGTCGCGGGGGTGCGCATGTTCGCGCCGATGCTGGCGATCGAAACGATCGCCGCTGGAGGTGGATCGCTGTGCAAGTCCGACGGAGCCAAACTCACCGTCGGTCCCGAAAGTGCCGGCGCCATGCCCGGTCCGGCCAGTTATGGCCGGGGAGGCCCGCTCGCACTCACGGATATCAATCTGTTCCTGGGCAGAATCCTCGCCGAGGACTTTCCCTTCGAGTTGGACCGCCGGATTGTCGCGAGCCATTTGCAGTCTCTCCGCCAGGAACTGCGAGAACAAGCCGGCATCGACTACTCGGACGTGCAACTCGCGGAAGGTTTTTCCCAGGTCGCGGTGGCCAATATGGTTCACGCAATTCGAGGGATTTCCGTCGCCAAGGGGTGTGATCCCCGCGAGTATGTGCTGGTGAGTTTCGGCGGCGCGGGCGGGCAGCATGCTTGCGCGGTTGCCCGCGAGCTTGGCATGCGGCAAGTGCTTATCCATCCCGACTCGGGCCTGCTGAGTGCGTACGGCATGGGCATCGCTCCGGCTACGCGGCACCGCGTGAAAGGCATGTACTCGCCCTACACGAAATCCTCCGTGGACCGTTTGGGGCCGGTATTCCAGGAATTGGAACGTGACGCCCAAAGTGAGCTGGCCAGCGAAGTCGGAACCGACCGGAAGATGATCACGCGGCGCTGGCTGGACCTGCGGTATCAAGGCGTGGAAGCCTGCCTGACGATCGCGTGCACGGGCCAGAAGACTTACGCGGAAGCTTTTTCCGAGGAACACGAACGTTGGTACGGCTACGTGCAGCAAGATCGCCCGCTGGAGATCGTGGCCGCCCGGGTCGAAGTTTCCGCGCCGTCCGCGCGTGAGCCGGAAAATTCCCATCCGTTGCCTGCAAGATCGGCGGTCGCCGAAAAAAAAGTCCCTTGCTATTTCTCGGGAGAGTCGCTGGAGACGCCAGTTTATGCGCGCGACCGGTTGCTGCCGGGGCATGAGTTCTCGGGACCGGCCATCGTGCGGGAAGATTTTGGCACCACACTCGTTGAGCCGGGCTGGCAAGCAAGCGTGCTCAGCGGCGGAGAATTGCTGCTTCGGGACGTCTCCACTTCGGAGAGGAAAACGGTCTCCCTGGAGGCGGATCCCGCGCTACTCGAGATATTTCATCATCATTTCGCCGGCATCGCCGAGCGGATGGGGACCACGCTCCGTAACACGGCGGCAAGCGTGAACGTGAAGGAGCGGCTCGATTTCAGTTGCGCGCTGTTTACCGCCGAAGGTGACTTGATCGCCAACGCACCCCACGTGCCGGTGCATCTCGGCGCCATGAGCGAGACCGTGAAACACGTCCGAAACGCGCATCCGGACATCCATCCCGGGGATGTCTTCGTGACCAACGACCCGTTTCGCGGCGGATCACACCTGCCGGATGTCACGGTGATCAGCCCCGTATTCGACGACAAGGATGCGAAATTACTGTTTTTCGTCGCCAGCCGTGCCCATCACGCGGAGATTGGCGGAATCACACCCGGTTCCATGCCCCCGTTTTCCCGCAATCTGGCGGAAGAAGGTGTGTTGATTCGCGATTTCCGTCTGATGGAGCGTGGGTGGGAAAACTTGGACGGGCTGCGATGGATGTTCCTCGACGGCCCGTTCCCGAGCCGCGCCGTCGAGGACAATATTTCCGACATTCTGGCGCAGGTTGCCGCTAACCGGCAGGGCATCCGCGATCTAAGTGAGATGATCCAGCATTGGACGGAGCCCGTGGTCCTGGCTTACACGCGGCATATTCAAGCGGCCTCCGCGAAGAAAATGGGCTCGTTGCTCTCCCAGCTTTCCCAGGAAAGCCGCTCGTTCGTGGATTATCTCGATGATGGTTCGCCGATCGAAGTGCGGATCACCCATCAGAAGGAACGCCTCACCATCGACTTTTCTGGCACCGGACCTGTTCTTGCCGGCAACCTGAACGCGAATCGGGCGATTGTGTGGGCCGCAGTGATCTATGTGTTGCGATCACTCTTGCGGGAAGACATTCCACTGAATCAGGGCATCTTGTCACCCATTGACTTGATTTTGCCGGAATGCCTGCTGAATCCGCCCGCTCACGACAATCCGGTGCGGTGCGCGGCGATGGTGGGGGGCAACGTGGAGACTTCGCAGCGAATCGTGGATGTATTGCTGGGAGCCTGGCAAGCGTCCGCCGCCAGCCAGGGCACCATGAACAATTTTCTATTCGGCGACGAATCGTTTGGCTATTACGAAACGATTGGCGGCGGCGCGGGAGCGACAGCGAATGCCGGTGGTGCGTCGGCGGTACAAACGCACATGACCAATACGCGGCAGACCGATCCCGAGGTGATGGAATCGAGGTATCCAGTCTTGATACGCGAATTCTCGTTACGGCGTGGCTCGGGAGGGCAAGGCCGGCATCGCGGAGGAGATGGAATCATCAAACAGATCGAATTCCTGCGGCGACTCCAGGTTTCGCTCCTCACCCAGCGCCGCGTGTACGCACCATACGGCATGCAAGGAGGCACTCCGGGAGCGTTGGGGCGGAACTTGCTGCTCCGTGTCGAGGGAACTGCGAAGGTTCTCGCGGGGCTTACGCAGATCTCCGTGGAGCCTGGTGACCGTTTGGTGATCGCGACACCAGGAGGAGGCGGTTACGGCAGCGCCTCTTGAATCGCTTTGAGATTCGGCACGGCAGGAGCGGGACCTGATTCGAAGTTCTCGGACGAGGATGCTTTCAGTGTCTCTTGGAATAGCGTCAACTTGCGGCGAATTTGGCCGGAATAGGGTTCTAGCCGAACTGCCTTTTCTTGGTATTTGACGGCGCTAGCCACATCCCCTTTGGCGAAATAGCAATGTGCCAAAGTATCCAGGTAGCCGGCAGCATCGGGGCGTAATTCCAGCGAGCGGTGAGAATATTCAATCGCCTGATCGTAATCCCCCTCGGAGTTTCCCACGAGCCAGGCATATTGGTTATAAGGTGTCGGGCTTTCGGGATTTTCCACGATTTGCTGGCTAAAAACCGACGCCGCGGATTTGATTAGGGAACTGACTCGGCGACGGCGGGCCGATTCTTCCGAGGAAAGTTGATACAGGGCGATCAGCACATCGGCGTCGGCCGGATCATCTCGCGCCGCTTCGTCAAGTTCCGCCAGAACCTTGCGTGCGTTGTTCTGTTGGGCATAGTGCATTGCTTGGAAGTAGTGCAATCTGGCCCGCAAGCTGGCTGGCGACGTGAACGACCGCGTTTGCAAGACGCGCTGCACGGATTTGTCTTCCAAACTATCGACCAATACTTCCAGCACTTGGGCGGCTTCCAGTTCTTGGCCCTGGTCATGATGCATTTCGCTGAGGAAATATTGGCAGAAAATACGTATGGGGTCGGAGGGCGGCCCAGCGTCGATGGCCCGCTGGTATTCCTCCGCGGCCCAGGCAATCAGGCCGTTCTTTTTCAGCGAATCGGCAATCGAATAGTGAAGGAAAGCATTGTCGCCGGTGAGATCGAGCGCCCTGCTGGCGATTTTTTCAGCCCGCTCGTTTTCTCCCGCCGTGCCGCAAATCGCCGCATAGTGGTAGGTAAGCATGGCGAGGATTTGGCTACTTGCATCCTCCGGCGCTTCTTTACGGCGTGCCGCTTCTTCCTCGGTGATGCGCTGCCAATCATCGAGCGTGGAGCGTGGATCGGCCAAGCTCTTGAGATGCGTCGTGATCCAACGCGCGGCAGGCCGCCGGCTAGGGGACAACGTGGCTAAAATGGCGTCCCGTTGAGTGAAGTTCTGCCACTCGAAAGGGGGAGGCAAGTACAACAGCTCAATCGCCGTCTCCCGCGAGACATGCTCCCAAGGATCGAAACGTATCACACGGCACGCCGGTTCCACGCCTTGTCCGTCTTGGAGACCGACTAGCTGGCGTACCAGTGACCGGCGCGACACCGGGTTGGACTTGGAGTATCGTTCCAGCAGCGTGCGGACTTCCGGTGGATCATCCTCCCGGGTCCAATCGATGTGGATATTTCGCAGCAGATAATGAGAGCGTGTCGCAATTTCGATGTCGGTATGCGCCTGGGCTTCATTGAGCGCATCGAAGGTGACGTCGCCCAAGAGTCGCAGTTCCGCCTCCGCGAGTTCCCGCATCACGGGCTCGGGATGTCCCAGTTGGACAATGAGCCGCTCCACGCGATCCGCTTGAGCGTCGAATTTCGTTGCCGAGGAGTTTGGGGTGACCGCGACTATCGACACGATAAGCCCGTATGACCATCCCCACATGGCGATCACGGCAATTCCTCGATTTGGAACACTCTGAACAGCATCGACGAGCCCGCTTCTCCCTCCGCGTATCACGGGCGTGGGGCGCTAAATTTCGCGGGCACCGTGGCATTCTGGCCCCAACCCCTAGAATCCCATGGGTCTCTCTAGGATATGCGACGGAGGGTCCGTGGGGCAAGTTCTCTGCGCCATGCCGGCGCGTCGCCGTTCAGTAGTGATCGACGGGCGCGCCGGCTAACGAGGATGGCCACCGTCCAGCCGGAATAAAGGTCACCCTTTGACTGATAGAGGGAAGGCAGTGAATCCCAGGTTAGTAGCGAAGGATGTAATCAACGGTGAGACGGTTGTCGATGACGTCTCGGCGATCCGTGAGTGGAAACTCCCACGCGACGCCGATTTCCGTGTGTTTGTGGGGCTTGACCTTGAAGCCGAAAGCCCCGGTCACGATGTCATTGCCGGCGACTCCTCGGGTGCCGAAGTTGAACAAGTCCAAACCCTCGACACCAAGATTGGAAACGCGGCCGCTCCGCATCCAGTGGTACCAATTGAATTCGGTAAAGGCATAGACGTTTGTTTCACCCAGTCGGCGGTCGAAATGGTTCGACCAGTACCAGACCTGGCTTTCCTCTGCCGTGTCAGTGGGTAGTAGGAAGCCGGAGGAACTTAGCCAATGGCCGTTGCAGCCCAGCCGTCTTCCGCCCGACAAATACAGGTGGAACAAACCATCGCCGTTGCCCTGCAAAGCCCGGGTACTGCCCACGGGAAGTTCGTAAGCCAAGCCCGCGCTCAGAATACGGCCCTGGCGCGGGTCCTTGAGCAAGTTGTATTTGAGGCCGATCATCACGTCGGCCCAGCCGTCGTCTAGCAGAAAACTGGAGGTGGTGATAAACCCATCTTTGGCTGCCACGATGGAAAGCCGGTCGGTGAGGGCCGCGCGAAGTTGCAGTGCCAGCAATTGGATGTCATCGGCACCCAGCGCCGGCGGCAATTTGTGTTGAAGGAAAAACAATCGAGCCTCGGTCAAAGTACGCGGATCCTCGAAATAGACCGGATTGGTCATCGGCGAGATGAAATCGTCGAAACAGTGGTCGCTCGGTGCAAAGAGTCCAAACAACAGCGGCTCACAACAACTGCCACACGCTCCTACGCATTCACCGCAGGAACTCGATGGGCAACAACTGTCGCAAGAGGAGAGTGAAAAATCCGCTTCTTCCGTGACTTCATCGGATGCGACCTCCGCCCCCCAGTGCGTGGAAGCTTCGTTGATCAGCAGTTCAGATTCTTCCGCGGTGGATTGGGACGTGAGTAATAGTGACACGCAAATCGCCAGCATGCTAAATGTTCGGTGCATTTCGTTCCATTCTCCAATGGTTGCGGACTGCAAAGGGCCGCATGGTGAGGTGCTCCACCGGCTCGAAAACCGAAAGTACGATGGGTTGCGAATGCCGACGCGACGAACCGGACTGCTCGCAAAATTTCGGACGTAGCGCCTTCATTGATGATTTCGGCGCGCCATGGGGCACGTGTAAACAAAGGGCAGTCCCGCCCGTGTGCTCGTCATAATGCACAAAGATTCTCTTGCCTCGCGTATCGATCCGCGAGGACGGAAAGGCGCATTTCCCTCGTGCGGTATGCCCCACAGCGACCCCAAGAACTCCTCAAAAGAGACGCGATCGCACACCAACGCTGCGCGTTCAGCCAGAATTCGCCTGTGCAGGCGCGGTAATCTGGAGGAAGTTCTCCAGCAGATCGTGGCCATGCTCGGTCAAGAAACTTTCGGGATGGAATTGCACCCCGAACAGCGGATAAGACCGATGCTGAATGCCCATGATTTCCTGTGAGCCATCGGGAGCATCACACCAGGCGGTGATTTCGAAATCGGGGCTCAGTGTTCCGGGACGAATCACGAGGCTATGGTAACGCGTGGCCACGAGGGGATTGGGCAGTCCCGCGAAAATTCCCACCCCTCGATGATGGATTTGATCCGTCTTGCCGTGCATCAGCCGCTGCGCTCGCACGATCTCCGCGCCAAATGCCTGGCCAATCGACTGATGTCCCAAGCAGACGCCCAAAATGGGCAGTTTCGGCGCGAATCGCTCCACGCAGGCACAGGAAATGCCCGCTTCATTCGGCGTGCATGGTCCAGGAGAAATGATCAGGCGATCCGGGGAGCGCGCGGCAATCTCGTCCAACGTAATCTGGTCGTTGCGGCAGACCTGAATATCGAGGCTTCCGTCGATTTCCCCCAACCGTTGCACCAGGTTGTAAGTGAATGAATCGTAGTTATCGATAACCAGAATCATGGGCCTGCCTCATAGTGCTGCGGAGTTTACCCGCTCAATCCGATGCTGTCGTGCTTTTTCCGTTATGCAGCCGTTCCGTTAAAGAGAGAGGTCGGAAGAGGGTGCAGAGTTCGCGTTGTGCAGTGGCGATCATCTTCACTCGCTGGCCGCTTCACGAGCAAAGCGGCCCAAGATTGCCGGTCCGGGCCACAAGACTTCCAGCATATGGTGTTCCGTGTTGGAATGGATTGTAAACCGGTTGATGCCCGCCTCCAACGCGGTCAAAGGCAGCGGCAGGAGGTCGAAATCGTAATGGTGGTTCTTGCCTTGGATGGGCAGCGCTTGGCCATTCAGTTTCAAGGGAGAGTGGTGGCCGTCCCAACCGTGCCAAGTGCGTAGGGCCAGCACGGCTTCCCGCGCTGCCTGAAGCCTTAGTGGGGGAGGGAGTTCGATCATGCAAGATTTGGTCTGGCCCACTCGGACACCGAAATGAGTGGGAACGTCGCGCGCGGGAAACAGCTTGACCTCCACCTCCTCGCGGCGCAAGCCAAGCTCTTCCACCGGCTCCGTGATACTCCACAGCCCACGGCAGTCTTGAATCCGCGCGATCAGCCGTAATTTTCCGAGCGGCTGGTCAGGAATCCACCAGGTGTCCCATCGTGCGTTATAGGGCGCGCGCGCCACAGCGTGGTGACATGACCGGTGAGTAACGGCATTTCCCCTCGCACCGGCTGATGATAGCTGCGATGCCAATCGTGAAATTGTCCGTCACCATCTTCGTCGTAACCTTTGTATTCCGCGAGGATATCCACGCGTGCCACGCCTTGCTGGCTTTCGGCCCGCACTTCGATTCGTGGAAACTCTCCCAGCATTTCTCCTGGCTGTGGTGAAAGAATACGGCCTTGGGGAGGTTGAACCTTCTCGGGATCGACGTAGATCCGCACGATGGCGGAATACATCCCCCATTGACCCCAATTGTGACCTTCCAGTGCCCCGCACGTCGCTTCCAGCGTATTGGTGCCTCCGCGAAGATTTTCCAACGGCACGGCCACCGCGGGGTTGTCTTGGTAATAGTAGTCTTCGGGATTCTCGCCGGTGGGCGTGGTCGCGAGTTCTGGAATCAGAATCCACGGCCGGTCATTGAAGCGGATCTTCTTCTCGGTCGTGCCCAGATGGCCGCCCCAACGATCGAGCAGGACCTCGGCGCGTACCGCATGCTCCAAGTCATCGATTTCGAACTGATGCACGGGATTGGGGAGGAATTCTTGGGCACCCTTAGCGCTGGCTCGCGGATCAGTAACCCGCCAGTCCACATTTCCGCCGAAATGCACCGCATATTCACGATAGACATCGCCGGGACGTGGGCTGGACTCTTCGGTCCAGCCCGTCGGCAATCAGACGATGCTTGCCAGGATCAAAAAGCACGCCCTGGTCCAATCTCTGGGGCGGCGATGGTCGTTGAAACCCATTGCCGATTTCGCTGCTGGGCTGAAGCGTTCGAAAAAAATTGGCATTCGGCGGCTGGCCATGGTCTAATGCGGACGGATTTCAGGGATTCGGCCCTGTTCTGCCCATCGTGGCCAATTGCAACCCGGAGGCCCACCGCCACCACCATACTAACGTAGCAAACGGCATGGATGGCGGTTCCGCGACCGGAATTCTCACATTCCGTACATGTTGGAGATAGCCTCACGAAAGGAGGTACCCATGTCATGCACGTCGCAACGCACCGTCACGATTAATGCCGCGTTCTTGCGGGAGATCAAACTAGATCACTTGGAGCTCACTCGGCTCCTGAGTCAAACGGAAACGCTCTTCAGCCAAGGAGTCCCATCTTGGACCGAGAAGCGGAAGGCATTCGATCTCCTGGCGAAAGTCCGCGACCGTCTGGCGATGCACTTTAGTTTGGAGGAAGCTTACGGCTACATGGAAGACGCGCTCGAGGTCGCTCCCCGACTCACCGGGCGAGCCTTCAGCCTGCGGGCCCAGCATAGTGAGTTGTACCGTTGCATCGCGGCATTGTCCGAATTCTCTGAAGACTTGGTTTCGCGAAACACCCAACGGGACGACCTGAAGAAGCTGAGTGTTCAAGTCACCGGCTTTCTAGAGCGGCTGCGAGCCCATGAATCCGCGGAGAATGAGCTGATTCTCGAAGCGTTGGACGACGACGTCGGGGTCGGGGATTGACCGTCCTGCACAAAACCGATGCACAACGGCAAGAAGCGTTTTCCCTAGACCGCGTAACGCTCCCACTTTTCACGATCATCGCGGATTCATGGGAGCCCGTCCTCTAGCTTGGAGTGACGGCGTTTTCGCACGTGGGCTCGCCTGCGCTCAATCGGGTCACCAATCCGGGGATCCACTTTCGTCGAGGTAAGTATCGGCACACTCTATGTTTAGCTTGGGAAGGCCTGGTTTTTGCGGGGCTCGGGGCTAAAATCGTCCAAAACGTGCTCCCGCCTCACGATGGTCTCCCATGAACGAATTGCTCAGCCCGAAACAGGTGGCCCGGGCCATTGATGTCAGTGAATCTTCCGTGAAACGATGGTGTGATGCGGGCACCATTCCCATGCGGCGTACCGCCGGTGGACATCGCCGAATACACGTGAGTGACGTGCTGGAATTCTTGCGAGACCGGAAGCAAGAGTTGGTCCGGCCAGAAGTTCTGGGCCTACCGGCTGGTATTCGCCGGGCTCGAGCCAATTTGGAACAGGCTCGGGAAATCGTCCGCCACGCCTTGATCGAAGGGGATGAAACTTCTTGTCGCCGAGCGGTGTTCGATCTCTATCTGGCCGAGTGTCGGCTGAGCATGATTTTCGATGAAGTGTTGGCCGAGGCTTTCCGCGAAATTGGTGACTTGTGGTCCTGTGGCGATGTCGAAGTTTATCAGGAGCGACGCGGCTGCGAGATTTGCATACGACTCTTGCACGAGATCCGAATGGTGTTGCCCGGGCCGCCCCGAAAAGGTCCCATGGCCGTGGGGGGCACTCCGGAAGGCGATTCGTACGTTCTGCCGACGTCAATGATCGAGCTGGTGCTACGGGAAAATGGTTGGAACGCCGTGTCTCTCGGTTCGTCGCTACCTTTTCCCACGCTGAGCGCGGCTGCCCGCGATCATCAGCCAAAGTTGTTTTGGCTAAGTGCCTCCCACCTTCCCGACGAAGAAAAGTTTCTTACGGAATATCAAGCGTTTTCCGCCACTCACGGCGATGACATGGCGATCGCCATTGGGGGGAATGCACTGAACGATGGTCTACGGAATGCCATGACCAGTGCCGTTTTCTGCGAAAAACTGAGTGATCTCGAAAACCTCGCGAAGGAAATCACCACGGATAACGGGCACTCTCCAGAAAATGGTGCCGACGACTAGAGCGCATGCGTCGGGCGGTAGTCCAAGCCAGCCGACGGCGCCCGTCATATGCTCGTGCCGCGCGAACTCACGTGTGGATTAACCCGAGGCATCCCGATCTCGACACCAGGCGATAATGTCCGCCGTGCTTTGCGGCAGTTCGCCTTTTGGTGTCTCGCTGCCCGCATCGCCCGGCGCGGGCGACACCACCTCTTCCGCTGGCGGGGATTCCTCAGCTTGTGCGGTTTCTTCAACTGGTTCCGAGACGGCGGTCTCTTCGACGGACTCCGCCGCCGGTGACGAAGAACCTCCGCCCGCCGGCTGTTTTTCGCCGCGGGCGGCGGCCAGAATATCGGCCACGGACATCTTCGAACGATCAGGTTTTGCCGATGGCTGGGTCGGTTCGGGAGCAGATTTCGCCGCCGGTGCCGTTTCTTCCTTGGGAGGAGAGGCAGTCCCACCCCCCTTCTCTGCTCGGGCAGCGGCCAAGACATCCGCCACCGACATCTTGCCTCCGGCGGCTGGCTTCTTCTCCGCAGCCTTGGTGGCGTCGCTCGACGTAGCGGGAGCTGCGGCCCCTTTTCCGGCTCGAGCCGCTGCCAAGATATCCGCCGTGGATTTGGCTTTCGGTTTGGCCATGGGGGCAGCCTTCGCCGCCGGCTGAGCCGGTTTTTTCTTTGTAGCTCCAGCGGCTTTGGACGGTTTTTCTTCCGTCTTCTCCGGTTTGGGGACGACGCTCAAAAAACTAGGGTCAATGTCGTACCAGCCGATATTCAGGTACTGGTCGAATTCGACGAGCGCGCGTCCGCTCATATTGACGGTCTTCACCTGGCCCACGGCGTCTTGGAATCGGGCCAGTTCCGGTCGGCTGGAATCGACCTTGACGTATTTATCCGTCAGCTCGCGCTTCAGTTTTTCCGCTTTCTCGAACAAATTCACGGTCAACTCCACCGCCAATTGCTAGTACGTGTCGCACGGCCATGTAGGGTTTTTTAGGCCGCAGATCACGAGTTCCAAGAGGGAACTTGTGATACGAATTTTCATGCTTGGCTGAAACATATTAATCTATTAGAGAGTATTCTCGGGCAACCTGGAATCCGTTGCAAGGGCCGCCATTTTCAAGATTTGGCGGCGAGACCGGCCTTTCCGAACGTTCCGCAGAAGCAAGGCGCGGTCCATGGGGACTGTCGCCGGGAAGTTCGCTTTCCTGTCACGAGCCGAAGGAAATCCTTCCGCCCACGGCAAAAGGGTGGACCAATTTGTCGGAATCTCTGATAATGAGAGGAAATGTGCGGGGGTACACTCATATTTCCAAAAAGGACGGACAGGACCATGGCCCATCAAAAGCGAAATGCGTTCACACTGGTCGAACTGCTCGTCGTGATTACCATCATCGGCGCTTTGATGGCGCTGTTGATTCCCGCCGTCAGCACGGCCCGCGAATCGGCACGCCGGGCTACCTGCCTCAATAACCAAAAGAGCATCGCGTTTGCCATTCAGACGTTCAATTCGACGAAAAAACGGTTGCCCGGTTATTTGAATCGACTGCCTCAATCACCGGATCCGGAGAACTTCCGCGCGACCTGGATCGGCGTATTGCTGCCGTATTTGGAGAAACAGGACCTGTATGACTCGCTGTACATCAAAGCGGCACCGGCGGCGGAAAACGCGCTCTACTTTGAACTCGCCATTTGCCCCAGCGATCCGCCCACGCAGCAGCGTAATGGCCCCACGAGTTATGTGGTGAATACGGGACGGCCCGATGTGCGGCCCACCAACCAGCTTCCTCGGGATTGGGCCGCCAATGGCTTGATCCACGACCTTTGGAGCGGGCAAAGCCGCAAACCTCCCGTGCCCACCACGACACTTTCGCTGGACCAGGTCGCCGGCTGGGACGGTACCCGCAACACGCTCATGCTCTCGGAGAATGTCCAAGCCCGCAATTGGACGGACGGCGGTGTTCCGCCAAGGTCTGATCTCAATCCCTTGGACGTGGAAAAGTGGCTCGGCATGGTCTGGCATGGCGGCTGGCAGGTGGGAAGTAGTGTGAATCCTGTATGGAGAATTAATGGGCGCGTGGCTGAAGGGGGAGAAACTGGGGATAACATGAATTGGGCGCGTCCCTCCAGCTATCACTCCGGCGGCGTGAATGCTCAATTCGCTGATGGCCACGGACAATTTTTGAGTGAGGAGATCGACTACCTTGTGTACTGCCTGATCATGACCCCCCAGGGCTCGAAAGTGAAAGATCCTGGCTCCCCCACGTTTGAAGGGCCCGAAGAGATCGCCTTGACTCCCCTCGGGGAAGGAGATTTGACTCCTTAGTTTCTTGATCCTGCTTCGTTCACCGGACTTCGCGATCTGGTCGCGCCACTCTCGCGGGATGACGGGAAACTCCTTCGGCGATAGAATATTCACTGTCGTCGACGACAAATTCTTTTCTTATTGTTCACCGTTTCGTTTCCTCGGACGTCTTCATGCCCATCGATCTCGCCGTGGTTCCGGTTGCCGGACGCGGCACACGCTTGCTGCCGCTCACCAAAAGCCAACCTAAAGAAATGCTGCCTCTAGGCCGCAAGCCGGTGGTACAATATGTGGTCGAGGAGCTAGCCCACTGCGGCATCGAACGCCTGCTATTCATTACGGGTCCTGGCAAAACGGCCATCGAGAATCATTTCGACATCGATGGCGAATTGATCAGCCATCTGCGAGAAACGGGCAAGGAAGAATTGCTGGCGGATCTCGATTTCGAACGGGAGCAGGTCGAGTATTTCTACACGCGGCAGCGCCGACAATTGGGCCTGGGGCAT
Organism: Pirellulales bacterium; assembly: GCA_028289405.1. Lineage (GTDB taxonomy): Bacteria > Planctomycetota > Planctomycetia > Pirellulales > JANQPP01 > JANQPP01. Next base: position 90,934 of record JANQPP010000071.1, on the reverse strand, counting down.
GCCGTGCAATGCGCGCAACCCTTCGTGGGGGATCAGCCCTTCGTGCTGGCCTTGGGCGATTCGGTGATCGGCCCTTCCGCCAAATCGGATGTCGTGCGGCGGATGGTCCAATGTTTCGAGGAACAAAACGCGGATGCAGTCATTGCTTTCGAGGAAGTGCCGGAAGCAGACGTGGTGCAGTACGGTATCGCCAAACCGCGCAGTGCAGCCGGCGAAATCTTCGATTTGGCGGATCTAGTGGAAAAGCCTTCCGTGGACGAAGCCCCCAGCAACCTGGCCGTCGCGGCTCGCTACGTCTGCGGCCCCCGGGTCTTTGAATATTTGGCCAAAACCAAGCCCGGCAAGGGGGGCGAAATTCAACTGACCGACGCACTGCGGCAACTCATTCACGAGGGCGGACGGGTTTTGGGCGCCCGTCTGCAAGACGGGGAATGCCGCCACGATATCGGCAATTTTCAAAGCTATTTTCGGGCCTTGCTGGATCATTTGCTCAACGATCCCGAATTAGGCGGGGAACTGCGGTCACAATTTTCTCGTGAGCGATGACCATCTCGACTGGTTTGGCGAATGAGGCTCTTACGTAAACACGCCTTTGCTCGCGCCGGTTTGGCCGGAAATCCGTCCGACGGTTACGGCGGCAAAACCATTTCGTTCGTGATCCGCGATTTCGGCGCGGAAGTCGTCCTTTATGAATGGGACCAGATGGAGATCGTCTGGAGCCAAGAGGACCGCAGCCGCTTCCGAGGCATTCGCGAATTGGCCCGCGATGTCCGACTGCACGGCTACTACGGCGGCATCCGCCTCGTCAAAGCGACCATCAAACGCTTTGTCGATTACTGCGACGAGCAGGACATCTCCCTGCATGATGGCAATTTTTCGGTGCGCTACGAGTCAAATATTCCTCGCCAAGTCGGCCTGGCCGGATCCAGCGGGATTATCATCGCCACGTTGCGAGCACTTAGCGAGTTCTACGAGGTGGAAATTCCGCTCCGCGTGTTGCCATCGCTCGCACTCTCGGTGGAGACCGAGGAGTTGGGTATTCCCGGCGGCCTACAGGACCGCGTGGTCCAGGTTTACGAAGGGCTCGTCGCTATGGACTTCACGTCGGCGGCGACGGAAACCCTTCACGGCCTCCAATGCGGCAGTTACACGCCGCTCGAACCTTCGCTGCTCCCGCCGATCTATGTGGCCTACAGCACGGAAACTAGCGAACCGACGGAGGTCTTTCACAACAACTTGCGGGCCCGGTTCCACAGTGGCGAGCCCGAAGTGGTGGACGCGATGAAACGCTTGTCGGATCTGGTCGACGAAGTAAGAGATGCCTTGACGACCGGGGATCATGCCAAGTTGCACACATTGATCGACGAGAATTACGACATTCGGGCGGGAATTTGTCGGCTTTCTGCCTCGCACGTCCAGATGGTCGAGACGGCCCGCTCCACCGGCGCTTCAGCCAAGTTCGCCGGATCGGGAGGTGCCATCGTAGGCACATTCGAATCCGATTCCCAGTTTCAACAATTGCGGAAAGAGTTGGGCCGGATTGAATGCGCGGTCATTCGCCCTCGGATCCTGCCGTGTGACCGTTAGCATCGGAGGACGGCGAATCCATTGGCTCAGGCAAGGCAAACCGTTCCGGTCGGGCGGACCGCGACAAGACCCCCAAGATCACAACGATCGCGGACCCGAGCACGCCAATGACGGTCACTTTCACGACCGCCCCCTCGTCCGCATTGAGGGCGGGCCCAATGCTTGCGGAAATGAGCGTACCAATGAGGACTCCCAAAACGACGCCCCGCAATCGCGGCGCGTGCATCATGCCCACGAAAAACCCGGTAAGGCCTCCACAGATCAGAAAAAGATAAGGCACCTCCCCCGGCCAAACCGGTCTCGCCATTCCGGCGAGGACCGCCAATGCAGTTAGCAGCACGAAGAGTGCGGCCACGGGAAATCCAGAATAATGCGGACGTCGTGATGCCAACGGGAAATTCCTTTTTAGTCGGGCGGCCAACGAGGCGCTAATAATTCCAATTCAAGAGTTGGCCATCGGCGCGATGCGCCAATTGCGGTGGCACGATAGACATATAACGCACGCTCCCATCGCCAAAAGCCACATTGAAACCACCTCGGTGATTGCTGCCAAATCCACCCACGACAAGCGCCGCCTGCGCGGCGGGGCTTACCACGTCTCCCTCATCGCTTTCGCCGTCGTCGGAATCACCTTCGTTTTCCTCTTCCGCTTCTTCGGCGTCACCGGCGAACGAATCTTCCTCTTCATCAGCGACGGGACTGGCTGGAACTGCCACGCCGGGAACGGCCGCGCCGAGGATGGTGCCGGAATTGCGAAGCGTAGCCCGTGTCCCGGACATCCAGCCTAAATCGTTGGGGTCGATCGCCTTCTCCGCGATGAAAACCGTCTGGGAAAGGCCATCCGTGATATCGTCGTAGCGCACACCGCTATTGAGAAAGAACACACCATTGTTCGTGACGTCGATGGGAGCCTCGGTATCGTGATGCACGCCCGCGTAATTCGACGCCGGAAAGGCACTTCCACCGCTATCGGAAGGACAGCGCAGTACGGGAATGGCGATTGCGCGGGGAGGATTATTATTCGTATGATACACGGAGACCGAGCGGTCGATCGCTTTGGCCGTGTTGTATTGTTCCAAATAGGGCAAGATGTGGCCGATCCAGTTGTGATGATAGCCATTGGACGTATTGGAAATGGGGCCCTGGGCATTAAGCGTTCCTGGCGGGAAGCGTTCAAAGGCCATTTCGTAGTTATGCACCGCCAGAATAAGCTGCGCGACATTGTTCACGCACTGTGTCCGGCGGGCTGCCTCTCGCGCCGCCTGGACCGCCGGCAATAACAATGACACAAGGATGCCGATAATCGCGATCACGACCAAAAGTTCAACCAAGGTGAACGCCAATCGGAGAGGGTAGGCTTGTCGGTTCATTCTTCTGCTCCTGTTGGGCCAATTCGTGATTCGGTATGCAAGGTCCGTGTCGCGAAGCGATGAGGGCCACGCCAACAAGTGGCGGAGGCCACGATGGCGGCTTGCGCGGGATCCTCGACCGTGGGGGAAACGCTAATTTCCACTTCCGCTTGCGAGAAACGTGAATCCGGAAACGACGGTTTCCATGTCTCTTCACGGTAGTTTGGATTCTCTTCAAAGCAAACTAGCGCGCGGCGAATTCCCGCCTCGGCCAAAAGTTCGCATTGCAGTTTCAGTACCTGATCCTGGCGAGCACGGTAGCGTCCGATATGGGCTCGCACGCTGGCCAACACTGTTAGAGACATGACGAGAATACTGGCCAAGACGGCTGCCAGGATCACACCTTGATGTTGGTGACGCATGCCCGCTTTCGGAAAGTTCCTAATGCGCATGATTACTCCTCGGAATCCGAGACCACAGAGGATGGCAAAACGCTCGATTCCCGACCTAAGGCCGATTCGATATGCCACACGTCAGGCTCCTCGTTCACGGCAGCCAGCCCGGAGGCGGGGAGTGTGAGCATCAGTTGTACAATGCGCCCAGCTCCGTGGGGCAATACCGACCATTGGACTTCGGCGGAAGACGCGAGCCGATAAAGCTCGTGGTCGACCGCTTGTTCCCTCCCGCGGACCTCGCGCACGATGCCCTCTTTCGCCAACCGATATTCCACGATTTGCTCGTTATTTTGATCCAAGAGCAGGGGTTGTTCAGAAAGATCCACCGTGTCTTGCCCATCCAAAGGCACGTAGGCCGCGCGATGCAGATCACGACGAAAATCGAACGAAAGCCGCTGGATGGTCTGGCAAAGTTCCGCCTGACGCCGCGTTTGGCGCTCTTCGTGATAGAGCGTACGGAGCCAGACCGTGAGCATTCCCAAAATGCTGGTGATCAGGAAAATCACGACCAAGATTTCGACAAGCGATTTCCCGGCACGCTGTGACAACATGTCGCGCTTATTCCACATCTTCAGCCTCGGAATTCATGAGCTGGACGATTTCGGTATCTGGTAGAGAAGTTTCGCCGGATGAATCATCAATGCGGGATCCTTCCGGCGCCGCGGTCCGATGGGCCCAGGTGAAGATTCGCATGGTATGGCGCGATGTACCGCGTCGTGACCGCCAGGAAATGGCGATCTCCACAAGGTCGGAACGGCAATTGGCCGTCTCCTCGGTGCCAGGCGAGAGCGTGATGTGAAGCTCGCCACCGGGAAGCCGTTGGGCCGCTGGCGAAGTCATCTCCAGGGATGCCAGATGTTCATCCGTCACTTCCGCTTCCGGTAGCGCGGCAATCCGTTCGGCAAGGTTGTGTGCCTCTAGCATTGCCGCCAATTGCCATTTCGCTGCCGGGCGGCCTTGCCGGGTGTACACGACCAGCGGCATCAGTGAGCCGATTACCGCCGCGAATAGGCCGAGGGCAATCGTCGCTTCCAAGACGGTCGTACCGTGCCGGTGGAGTCTTTTCATGCCAGATTCTGTATGGTTTGCGTCAGCAAGGAGAACATAATGAAACCAATCATGCTCACCGGGATGGCCAACAAGACGATTGTCAGCAAGAAGATGGCGTTGGTGATATGCCGAGTCCACAATTCGAATTGCCGCAAGACGTGATCAGCGACCAATCGCATTGCCCAGGGAAGTTGGTCTCTTTGCTCGGTCGTCTCGAATAGGGCCGCATCCGCTCGCCGAATGAGCCCTTCGTGCGCCAGGGTGGCGTGCCACGGTTCGCCATTTTGCACACCAATCACGACGGCATCGAGCGCCAAGCGAATATGAGGCCGAGGGTATTCGTCCGCCAAATGACGAAGCGTAGCGGGCAAGGGCTGTCCAAGTTCCACGCGGTCGGCGAGGTTGCGGAGGATAATCGCTCCATGGACTCTTTGCCACAGACCGCGAATGATTGGTGGCTCCCAGCGAGTCCAGCCGAGGTAATGCAGCAGCGCGAGGAATAAGAGGCCCGCACTGCAGCCAGCGCCCAAAATCCCCAACAGTCCGAACGTGATGTACCAATTCGGGTCATGGAGAAGACGGAGCGGAACGTTGATCGCCGTTTGCTGTTGCACCATCGTGGGATTCATCGTTCCGAATGCTGCAACCACGCCGGGCATGACACGAATATAGACAAACGCCAAGATGACGAGGGCATGCAGCCAAATCCAACCCACGTAGGCGAATTTTGCCGTGAAAGATTGTAGCACGGACCAGAACCGTTCCTGGTTGGGGAGCAGCCGCTCGAGCAGCGGAGCGGGGGGATTGCCGGCGTCGAGAGTGCAAGTCGCCAGATCCAACTCCAAAGGAAGCCGATAGCCAGAGTCACGCAGCGCCGCGCGAAGCGGTATTCCGGCAGCCAGATGTTCAGCGAGCCGCCGGGCGCGCCGGCCACTCTCGCCGCGCAGATCATAGCTCAACGCGTCCGCCGTTTCCGCCAGGCTGCCACCGATGCGCATCGCGCTTAGCAAACTCCAGATCACGGCGTATTGGTCGAATAAACGCAGGCGGTAAACCAACATGCCGACCAAAATGAGACACGGCAGCCAGAGAAAAAAACTCATGCCTCCGGCGGTCGCCAACAATCCACCCAAAACTCCCAACAGGAGGCCCGTCCATGCGCCGATGCCCAGTGATTGATGCAGCACGTCCGCGCGCAAGGCCACTCCACGACGGCCGTAGACTAGATTTCGTGCCCAGAGTACGGCCAAGGCGAGGAACAATAATACGATCGAGATTGCGACACCACCCATGCGCGAAACCGCCAATCATGTCAGGCCTTGAATCAGACTCACCAGGGGAACCAACGTGGAGGCCACGATCCCAATAATCCCCATGGCCACGAACAAGAAGGTAATCGGCGGAAGCACGTTCCGGACGAACATCAGCCGCAAGCTTGCCCGGGCTCGGTAGAGGTCACTGGCCGTACGGAGTGCTTCGGGCAGCGTGCCTTGTCTTTCTCCCGCGTGAACAAAGGATAAGAGTCCATGTGGAAAGATGTTTTCGGTCCGCAAGGCATCGGGTAATCCCTGCCCTTTGGCCGTCGAGTTTGCCGTTTCTTTCCAGGCCCGCCGTAACGCCATATCCTGAGATCCCTGCGCCACGATGCCCAATGCCTGGGACAAGGGAATTTGGAGCCGCACCACGGCCGAGAGCAATCTCAATGATTCGGAGAGCCGATGCCAGACCACGATCTCACCGAGAAATGGCAAGCCATGAATCATTTGCCACCAGCGGACGGGGCCCAGCGTGAGCCGTGCCACCCCGGCCAGCAGCCCCAGGGCCGCGAATGGCAGGATCGGCAGCAAGGCGTGGATTGGAGTCAGCCGAATGGCACTCGTGATCTGCCAGGCGGGGCGTTCCACGAAAAATAGTTCATCGTAAAACTCGAATAGAATTGGCGAAATGAAACAAGCTTGCAATGCAAACAGGCCCCAAAACAGCAGTATGAGGATCACGGGATAGGCCAAAGCCGACCACATCTCGCGGCGTAAATCGTGTTCCTCGTTTTGCCACTCGGTGTACGCTGTCAGGACGGCGGAAAGGCAGCCATGTTCATGGCAGCTTTGGAGCAGGCTTGGCCAGCCGGATGGAAGGGATTTCCAAGCCGGCGCGAGGGCCGTTTCCAAGGATTCGCCCCCCTCCAGGCGTCGCGCCGCTTCCAGCAAGGCGTCACGTGCCCTCTTCCGTGGCATTTCCAGGGACAAGGCACGCAGGCTCTCCGAAAGAGGGATTTCCAAGTGAATCGCGTCGGCGATGGCCGCGGTGACCAGATGTCCTGTCTCTCGCGAAAGTTCGGCGGAACTCGCTGCCGGCAATCCGGCCGCGCGGAGTGTCCGTACCGTGAGCCCTCGAGATTCCAGACATTTCTGGGCATCCTGCTCACTGCTGGCAGAGATCTCGCCCACCACGCGTAAGCCTTGGGAATCGATACCGGTGTAAAAAAACGACGACATGGCCCTTCGGATTGCCCCTTTCACTTTTGCTTGAGCACGGTCGCGGAGTGCGTCAAAAAACCTCCACGCTCAAGCGATGCAGAAGCCACGTCCACGGCACGACCATGGCCGATGTAAAGACCAGCGAAGGTATCGCGCCGAGAAAAATCAAAGCGGTCAGCGGCCCCGCGAACCGAATCCACGTCTCTTCATCCCGGGCTTGGTGTCGGTAACGCTCCCCCGCGCGATGCAAGGCATCAGCGGCATGCTCCGCCGCCGCGCGCGTCATGAGCCACGGCACCAGCGGAGGCAAAGGGAGCGTGCGGAGCAGCGTTTCGCTTGGCACCGTACCACGATTCAATTGCCTCGCAACTTCCTCCACCCGCGCGATCAAGGCCCGATCTTCCGTCGCTTCGGCCGCTAGAGTTAATGCTTCGGCCAAGGGAACGTGATGCCGCATTAAGAGGCCGAGCACTTCGGAAAATGTGGCGGCCCTGATCAAGGCGGTCCAGCGTCCCAGTCTTCGACCGGATTTCCAGTCCGTCCCTAACTTTTCTGAATGCGTCGAACTTCTTCCCGTGAACCACCAAATGGCGAGGAAACCGCTCGTCCACAAGGCGATTCCCAAGACGATGAACATCCGCAGATAGCCCAAATTCTTGAGCGGCTCGGCCCAAACTGGAAGCGTGATGCTATCAGAATCGGACAATAGCGAAACGAAAATTGGTGCGACATACGAAATCCCCAGCCAAAACAAAACCGTGGACAGCAGAGCAATCAATAGCGGGTACAACACGGAAAGCCACCAGTGGCGCCGGAGATCGGCGAATTTGTCCAGCGTCACGGACATGGCTTGGAGCGTTTCGGAAAGCTGTCCGGTGCGGATGCCGACCTTCACCAGCGTGGCATAGAAAGGTGGTACGCGGCGTTTCGACTTAGCGAGCGCCGTCTCCAGAGGCACGCCGGACGAGATCTCCATGGCAATACTTTCGAACGCCTTTCTCAACCCCGTTTGGTACCCTGGAGCAGCCCGGCGCAGTCCAGCATCGAAAGCGATGCCGGCTTTCGCCATGGCCAGTAGCTCCATATTGAGGGCGGCCAATTCGTCGATCGCCAACGCACGGCGTGAGCGTGTTCTGTCTGACATGGGATTTCGCCTCGTGTTCCGCCGAGTAATGTAACTCGCACGGCGGCGAAAGTCACGCTTTGAATCCCAGGACTCGACGAATTTCCGCGGGAGATGTTTTGCCTGCCGCAACCGCCTGAGAACCGCGCCGCAATAGCGTTGGCCACTCCCAACGCCGCATAAGCGTGCGGAGTTCCGAGACATCTCCCGTGAAAGTGGCCAAGCAGGACCGGACTTCCTCCTGCCCCAACGGCAGCATCTCGGCCAAGAGCATCCTGCCTCGATAGCCCGTGCCATGACAATCCGGGCAGCCGCGGGACTCCCTCACGGGTCCATCGATATCCAAGCCTAATGCGGCGCCGGTTTTTTGGCTGATCTCGCTGCACCGGCAGAGCGCGCGAACGAGGCGTTGCGCCAAGATGGCATGTACGCCGTTTCGGATCGCGTAAGCCGGAATTCCCATCTCGGCGAGGCGTCCAACGGCGTCAATGGCGTTGCCCGCGTGAAACGTGGTCAACACCAGTTGGCCTGTCAAAGCCGCTTGGAATGCCACCTCGGCCGTTTCGCGGTCACGGATCTCACCGAGAAAGATCACTTCTGGATCTTGTCTGAGCATGGCCTTCAAACCAGCGGTGAAGTCGAGCCCCGCCGAGTAGTCCACCCGTGACTGGGCGATGCCGGACACCACGACTTCGATCGGATCTTCTAGCCCCATGACGCAGCGAGGCTGGGGCGACGTCCGCAGTATTTCGCGCAGGCAGGCATAACCTGTCGTGGTTTTTCCGCTGCCCGCCGGACCGGAAACCAATAGGCATCCGGTCGTTTCCATCAGCAGTTGCCGCAACGGAGTCAGCAGGTCTTCTGGGAGGCCGAGTGAATCCAAATGGAGGAAGCGGCCCGTCGTTGGAAACAACCGGATCGCGACCCGCTCGCCAAAGATTGTGGGAAACGTACTGACGCGAACTTCGGTTCCCGTATGAGCCTCTTTCACGGGCCAGGCCAACCGGCCTTCTTGAGGCACGTCTTGGCGGTAAGTGAGCAGCCCCGCCAGCACTTTTAGACGAGTGACGATCTTGGTGGACGTACCGGGAGAAAAATTTCCCAAGTGCTGCAATACGCCATCGAGTCGAAGATGAATCTCCAACGTTTCGGGGCCTGGCTGGCAATGCACGTCGCTGGCGGAAACGCTTGCGGCCGCCTGAAGCAGAAGTTCCACGAACTTCGTGGCATAATCGACGTGGCCGTCATCCAACTCGGCGAGTTTCTCACGTAGCGATTCGAATGTCCACGAGGGCATGTCATCCCGCTTGGAACTTTGCCAGTTCACATTGCTGGGTAGATTGGCCGATTTGTCGATCAGCGATTCACTGCCAACAGACTCTAAACGTCGCGAAGCCGGAACCTATTCTACACAGACTTGGAGGTGGCGGTGTCGCCCGTCAATAGCAGGCCCCGAGCATGTTTCGGTTTTTCGCGGACCACATTCCAGGCTAGGCCCAGCTTTTCCATGACACAAATCATGCCGTAGGTGAGATCGATTTCCCACCAGCGGTGACCATGTGCCGCGAGCCTTTGATAAGCATGGTGGTTATTATGCCAGCCCTCACCAAAAGCAAGCAAGCCGACCCACCAGAGATTCGTGCTGTCGTCTTCGGTCTGGTAATTTCGGTATCCCCACATGTGGGTCGCCGAATTGACGAACCATGTGATATGAAACACGAACACCATGCGGAAGAACAATCCCCAAGCCATCATCGAAACACCCGTGTAGACATCCCAGACAGACCAGCCGATGGCGAGCAGCGTCAGGCCCACGAGCCAGGGCCACAGCAGAAATGTCTTGTGGAGGAACGCGATCACGGGATCTCGCGCCATGTCCGGAGCATATTTTCCGATGAGAATCTTTTCTTCTTCGCGTGACTGAAAGGGACAGAACCACAGCATGTGGCTCCACAGTCCGCCGTGACGTGGAGAATGCGGATCTTCCTCTTGATCGCTAAAGGCATGATGTTTGCGGTGGTTGGCGACCCACCGCGCGGCGGAACCCTCACCGGCCAAACCGCCCAAAAAGGCTAATAACCATCGGATGGGCCGATACGTTTGAAAACTCATGTGCGTGAGTTGTCGGTGATAGCCCAAGCAGATGCCCACACCTCCCGTCAGCCAATACAGGAAGAGAAACGAAAAGAATCCCTGCCAGGTAAAGAGGAAGAACGCGGGAATCGCCGCGAGGTGCAGAACGCCGATCCAAATCACAACCGGCCAGTCTAGCCCGCGCGACCAGCGGTCCGGCTTCGGTTGCGAAGCGGCTTGTTGGGAAGTGTTTTCGGGCGTGCTATCGGCTGGCTTTGAGGTAATGTCGCCGAGCGGTGGTGCCACGGCGGTGGAATCGTTCCAAGTAGCGGAATCGGTCGTCTCGGTCGAGATAGTGGTACTCATGGAGAATCCTTCAACACTGGGGAGGGCGAGGATTGGTCAATGGTCAAAGCAATCGCTCGGTCCGTCGCGGTTTTCGACGAGGAAAAATTCTTCCCCGACAGCTTTTCGCACGGAACGTCCGAGCTTTCGCTAAGGTTTTATACGGGAATCGGTCTGATGAGTTGTCACCAAGAAGTCGAGCTTTTGTAAAAACTGTGTAAAAAACGAATGTGAACATTTGATCAGATTAAGGAGAGACGCAATAAAAACCTTAGGAGAACGCAAGTACTAGCCACGCTTTCACTTGATGCCCAAGAGCTACCCGCTCCTATGCCAATGCATCATCCGCGTTCCGAATGCCCAGGTTTTTGGCTATATTCACGCGAGTGAACCGAATGCATAGCGGTTACGAAGGGAAAAGGGAGGCGGCGGCCGGCACCGCTGGGCGGTTCTCAGATTCGAGAGGTGGCAGGACAACCTCCGCTACCGACAAGCCTCTTTTTTCCACGGTTTTCTAAAAATCCTTCATCGGGATCCATGTGAATATGTCCAAGCCGACAAAATCCACGCATAAACCGACGGCGCATAAATCCTCCGCGACCGCCTCCAGCGGAAATCCTCCGGAGGAAAAACCAGCTGCGTCAAGATCGGGAACACTGCGCGAAACGGTGGAATCGATCGTCGTGGCTTTCATCTTGGCTTTCTTGTTTCGCACGTTCGAAGCGGAAGCCTTCGTGATTCCCACCGGTTCCATGGCTCCCACGCTGCAGGGCAGGCACAAGGATTTCGAGTGCCCTCAATGCGGATACCGATATCGGACCAGCGCCAGCGGCGAGGTGGAGGATGAGGAGGGCGTGGAGCTTCCGTTTCGGGCTGCCCGACCCACGACGCGTTTGCAGGATCGTTTGGTGAAGTCGACGACCTGTCCTATGTGCCGCTTCTCTTACGAGAGCGCGGACGAAGAGACGTCCTACAACGGTGACCGCATTCTCGTCGCGAAATTTCCGTTCGATTTTCAGGATCCAGAACGCTGGGACGTCGTGGTCTTCAAGTATCCCGGCGATGCCAAGACGAATTACATCAAGCGTCTGGTGGGACTACCTGGCGAAACGGTGCGGATTTATCGCGGCGACATTTACGTCCGACAAGATGGGGACGCGGATTTCACGATTCAACGCAAATCTCCCCGAAAGCTGCGAGCCATGCTGCAATTGGTCCACGACAATGATTATCTCGTGGATGAACATATTGCCTCCGGGCGTTGGCCTCCTCGTTGGCAGCCCGATTCTGGCGATTGGCAAGAGGCGAATGGTTGGCATAGCCCCGACAACACGAGGACGTATTCCATTGAGAGTGCGAATGCCGAACCGCGGTGGATTCGCTATCGCCACCTTGTCCCCTCTTGGCGGGATTGGCAAGCCATGACCTCCGGGAAAGCGGCCGCCGGGGGTGAGTCGTTGCGAGCCAAGCCGCAATTGGTTTCCGATTTTTACGCTTACAACACGGGACAAAGTCGGGCCGCCTACCGCTTCGACCCTCGTCCTGACTTCGCCACGCTGGGGCTGCACTGGGTGGGCGACCTCGCCCTGGAATGCGAGCTGGAAGTGAAACAGGATCGCGGAGAGATCCTGCTAGAACTGGTCGAAGGCGGAGTTCCTTTCCGCTGCCGCATCAATTTGCCCAGTGGCCAGGCAACACTTTCCATTGGCGGGCAACCGCAATTCCAGCCTCGAGCGGTGACGGACATCCGCGGCTCTGGCACATACGATCTCCGCTTCGCCAACGTGGATGACGCACTGTATTTGTGGGTCGATGGTGATGTCATCGAGTTCGACGCGCCCACGCACTACGACCAGTTTGCCCTCGACAATAAACTTCCCCGAGCCGAACCTGGACAACCCAGTGACCTGGCTCCGGTTGGAATTGGCGCCCAAGGGACAAGTATCGCCGTGAAACACCTAAAGGTGTTCCGCGACATCTACTACATCGCGGGACGCCACGGCAACTTTATCACCGACTACAACTATCGAGTGGGGACTTTTAGTGGGCTAACGTCCGAAGACTTGGCCATCCGGATGTCAACTCCGGAATATTGGCCCGAAATGATGGGCGGTGTGAACGGCGCGGAATTTCCCTTGGGGGACGACCGGTTCTTTGTCCTGGGGGACAACAGTCCCTTTAGCAAGGACGGACGGCTTTGGGGGCATGAATATTTCGTCGACCGGCATCTGCTGACCGGAAAGGCCCTGTTCATCTATTGGCCACATTCCGATCATCGGATCCCCGGCACGCCGATACCCTTTCCATTTTTCCCCAATATTCCCCGCATGGGGTTTGTGCGCTAACGCGAGCCGTAAGGACAAGTAGAGTCTTCGGCGCGGTGAATTACGAATCGAAACAGCCTAAATGATGCTCAAAGTGGCCTAAACGCGTTCGAGTTAAAAGCTTCGGGGCACGGATTCCCAAACCACCACATCTGTCAAGGAGGATTCGCGAATGCCCATTCTCTCCGCCTGCGGGCTGGTAAAATCGTACGGCAAACGCCGTGTCGTCGATGGCGTCGATTTCGATGTCGATTACGGCGAGATCGTGGGCCTGCTCGGTCCCAATGGCGCCGGCAAGACCACGAGCTTCCGCATGACTTGCGGTTTGATCGAGCCCGACTCTGGAAAAGTGCTGCTCGGCGGTGTGGACGTGACCCGCTGGCCCATGTTTCGTCGTGCCCGTGATGGAGGCATGGGCTATCTGGCGCAAGAGCAGTCCGTTTTTCGCAAGCTCACCGTCGAAGAGAATCTGTTGGCGGTGATGGAAATGCTCGGCATGGACCGGCTCACGCGCCGCCGCCGCTGTGAGGAGCTACTGGAACAGTTCGATATCGGCCGCATTCGCAAATCCCGGGCGATGGTCATCTCTGGCGGGGAAAAACGGCGGCTGGAGATTGCCCGCTGCCTCGTTTCCCAGCCAAAGATCATCTTGTTGGACGAACCATTCACCGGCATCGATCCCGTGACCATTATCAGCATCCAAGGCATCATCCGCGGCCTTCGAGATGAGGGGATATCGATTCTCATCACGGACCACCGCGAACGGGAAACACTGGCCATTACCGATCGAACCTATATCATCCGCGCCGGAAGAGTGTTGTGTCATGGAACGGCGGCCGAGGTGCTGGCCAATCGTGACGCGCAAGAAAGCTACTTCGGTCGAGATGTGTCCGGCGTGGTCGAAGCGGGCGCTGCGCTGGCTGTTCAGGAGGAAAGGCCTCCCGCAGGCGTCCATGGGCCGCATTCCTCGGCCCACCAGAAGGCGACTCCCTGGTGAAAAACCGGCATGATGACTGGCGCAATGCGTGAAGCTATTACAACCGGCTACTGGATTTTCGATTTCCCACAAGGACCCCCGATTTTCGTTGACACCCCAGGCCATGAGTTGTTAAAACGCGAGTGCAAGGCACGACGTAGACAGGGAACCCAACGTGAACTCGTCTAGTGGGAGGGCATGAACATGCAAGAACCACCCTACTCGCAAAATTGAGGAGATTCCGCCGAGGAGTCTCCTCGAAAACAGAACACGGTAGTTTTCCGTATTACGAATTGTCTCTAACAATCAACCATTTTTTGTAACTGTTTCTCCCAAAACATTAACCTTCAATCAAATTGATCTGGTAGTAAACCGATTACCTTTTTCATGATGGCCCCGCGAGGCGACGCAATGCCTCGCGGGGTTTTTTTGTTTCGCATAGCCACGCAAGAATTTTCACGATCAGAACGGGAACCGTTCGTCGAGCGGGGATTGCGAAAGTTCGACAAGAAACGTGGAAAGCCGTTCCACTAGGATCTCCATCAACCGTTGCCCCTTCTCTGCCGTCGCGTGGTGAGGATTGCCCGCACCGGAATTCGTGGTCAGTAGGTGCCAGGGACGTGTCAGCGAGACCCAGCCCTGATTGATCGCTTCGAACCGGCTAGGACTTTTAGCTCCGTCGTCGGCAGTGAGTTTTCCCTCGACGTCGCGTGCCACGAGATGGCCAAAATAGGCGAGCGCCAAGGAGGTTTCCATTTCTCCGGCATGGTCGTCCGGATTCTCGAAAAACTCCCCTTGGATGTCTTGCGTGGCGCGAAACCAATCACAAAGAAACAGATGGGCGTCGCACTTCCCGTGTAGCTCGCGGAGTAGCGGCTTGAAATCGTTTCCGCCATGGCTGTTCAGCAACAAGATCTTTCGCACGCCGTGCCGCGTGAGGGAATCCACCAGATCCGACACCACGGCAAGCAATGTGGACGGATTCAAATTCATGGCGAACGGAAATTCTCGTAGATTCGTCTCCGTGCCGTAGGGAATCGTGGGCAGCAGCATGACCTTCGCCCCCCGTGCGTGCGCGGCCTCGCAGATCCGTTCGGCGATGATTTGTGCTTCCCATGTATCGGTGCCATAGGGCAAATGCAAATTGTGAGGTTCGGTGGCACCGAAAGGTAACACGGCAACCTCTACGGAGCCCTGCCGGATTTGCCCATAATTCGTTTCCGCCAAGATCCAAGGCCGCATGTTCACTCCTGTGGAACGGGGGCAGGCTTTTTGGCCGGTGATAGCAAAAACTGCCGATACTCTTCGTCCAGACGATCCCAAGAAACTTGCAAAACGTCAGCGAGAGTTTCGGGGCGGTCCTGGCCACGATAAACCGTGCTGAGGTATTCGATGAGTCCGTCGCGGTATTTACCTTCGTCGAAATGCATCAAAAACGCGGTTTGACCGGCCGCCTGGCTGTACAAGGCACGAATTCGTGGGTGTTGTTGCAAATCCCGCATGCCTAACCTCGTCATTCGAGCGAAGGGAAGGTAGAACTCGCCTTGATTCAATCGGTGCCGGGCAGCCGGAAGGCGTCCCACTTCATCGCCGCCGAGGATGGCCACATCGCCCGCGAACCGCAATGACTCCATATAACAAGCGATGCCTTCGATAATCCAGAAATTCTGCCGCCGACCGATGCGCGCCGCCACCGGACGCGATTCGTGAAACAACTGATGCGTGCCCTCATGATGGATCGTGGTCTGCAAATCTTCGGCATCGGCATAAAAAAACGCGGTCCGCTGATCGTCGAAGTAGATTCCTAAAGTCATCTCGATTTGCGGTTGCGCCGGACGCAGATGGCGGATGTAGTCCTCGCGCTCGCGGAAATACACGACTCGATGCCGTGGTTCGAGGGGACGAAACGCCCGCTGGCCTGAAAAGACTTCCTCCAAGGCTTCGGTGCTCGCGAAGTAGCCAATGAACACCTGTTGCCAAACATCGTGCAGGCGTTCCAGCCGCTTCGCCAATTGCACACCCTCTTCCAAACCGGCATTCGTGCGGATCGCGTAGTTTTCTGTTTCCACGAGCCATCCGGAGCGGATATCCGTGCGACGCTGAGCCTCTTCCGCGGCAGAAATCCAGCGTCCCTGATAGTATCGCTGGCCCTGCTCATAACGCTTCACGTGCGATTTCAAAATCCAACCGAATCGGTCATGCCAAATTTGTCCGCGTTTCAGGCGCCGGATGGCGAACGGCCGATACCAGCCGTCGTCGCGGTAACGCTCGAATCCAAGCATGCGCCGCGCCTCGGCGTGATGAGGGTCTTCCCGGCATGCTTCCCGCACCAACTCGAATGCCAGGGAAATGTGCTGTTCTCCGAGCGCGCGGCGCGCCAACTCCAGCAGTGCTTCCGCTTGTTGCTTGCGGAGTGCGACGAATTCGGCTTGCCAGGGCTGCAAATCCTTGGCGGGCAGCGAAGTCAGATCCTCGGGAATGCCCGAGGCTGGCAGATAGGCATACAATTGTCGAGGATTTTCGGGGGGAAGCCATTCCCTCAATATCGCCGCCGGTTCGGCCAATCCGGCTTGTTCATGTTTCGAGGCGAGCTTCTCTAAGTCTCCGCGATATTGGGCATGCAACGCTTGCCGGTCTTCCCGGACTTGTCCCGCCAGCACAAATCGTGGGGAAGCGAAGACATACGTGACCGCACACAGGGCGACGCAAATCACTTGCTCGGCAAGAGGACGACATCGGATTTCACGCTGCGGAGCCCGCAAGAGCAAGACCTTTACTTCATCAAAAAACGGAATCGTTTAGCGTGAGAAAATGTTCGCGCTGGGTCAGCACGAGCGGACAAGAGCTTTCATTCCGTGTGCGGATCAGTGGCTGGCGACCGGTCCGCGCGAAACTTCACGAAACCGAAAAGCTGCGTCCCCAAGTGCCTATTGTAATTATGCGACGCCGGTTTCGCATGGTGCCCTTGAGAGCCTCTCTGTTGGCAGGTGGGAATGTCCGACTTCGAGATGCGTCATTACACGGGCGCGACAATTTCCAACAATTCGACCGCCGGCAAGCGATTAACGTGGATCACGGCCGTGCGTCCATAGGTAATTTCCGGCGTTGCGAGGTTGAACATCTGGCACAGCTCTGGGCCCGGCTCTACCCGCCAAAGCGTGCCCAGTTCGATTTCGCGCAGCACGTTGTGATTGATCAACACACGTCCTAGAGGGGTCGATTCGCTCACAATTTCCTCGAAAGCGGTGGCGGGCAGGCAGTTCTTATCGAGCTGCACGATCCCGAATTGCACGACCTGGCCCGTGGCTTGAGATCGCAACAGGATCTTGCGGGCATATTTGTCGGCTTCCCGGCGACGCTCCAACACTTCCACATCAACCAGGCTCCTGTAAAACGCCTCCACGGTCACGGTCATGTGGTTGCGGTGGGCGAGCAACTGCCGGTAAATCGGCGGCAAATCCGAGTCTTCGACCGCCGTAAACATTCCTAGTGACGCCAAATCCGGAAAGAAAAGCCGCGTCAGTGAATGCAACTCTTCCGGTGGAAATTCAGTTTCGTTCACCTGGCTGCCTCGTCGCGCGGTTCCCAGCAGATCGTTAAATCGGCAATGCGCTTGCCGACGTCAAGGGGATGAAGTTTCCGGCACATCCCAGGTTCGCGTAGCGGAAGAAACTTCGAACTGCCGTTGCGGGTTATCTTCGAGCACCGTATCCACCAAAAACAGCAATAGTCGTCGCAAATGCTTCCGTTGAACCGATTCGGCCAAGGCAATAGCCTCCCGGCGGTGTTTCTCGACCATGCTTCGCGCCTTCTCGAAGACGCCGGCAGCCAGATAGAGTTCGTGAACGCTTTTGAGCGCCGCGCCCGTGGGCCGGTTTGTCTCGGCAAGCGATTCCAGTTCCGCTCGCTCGGTTTCGGGCAAAGTCGCCAGCGCGGTGGCCCATAAGACAGTGGGGCGCCCTCCGAATACATCACCTCCGGGGTGGACCTTATTCGAAGCGTCCTCGCGCCAGTCCTTCAAATCGTTGAGAATTTGAAACGCGATGCCCAGGTGCCGCGTGAAGGCGGAAATCCATTGAGCGTTTTCATTCAGCGGACATGCCAGGCGGAATCCGGCATGCAAGGCGGCTTCGAAAGCGGGCGCCGTTTTCAGAGCGTAGATTTCCAACGATTCTTCCACGGAGATCAGTTTGTTCGCTCCATCGCGCCAGGTCAGTTCCGCGCCTTGCCCTTGGGAAAGCCGCAGATGTGCATCGGAGAGCTGCCCGAGGATGTCCGCGACCACCTCCGCGCCCAACACCGGTGTTTCGCGGCTGACAAGACGATATCCCAACCCGATCAGATAATCGCCCACGTTGATGGCGGTTGGTATTCCATACGCGCGATGCAGCGTGGCTTGGCCATAGCGGTAGCCGTCATCATCCTCGATGTCATCATGCACGAGGGAGGCTTTGTGGAAGGTTTCGATGGAAAGCGCGACCCGCTCGACCGATTCCTCGATGCGCATTGATTGCGGGCCTTCATGCTCATTCTCCAAGTCCTTGCACAGCGCCGCGTACACGGCGAGCGTGATAAAGGGCCGGGCGTATTTGCCTCCTCGAATTAGAAAATCACGAGCGAGCGCTTCAGTCGCGGCGAGCGGATTCTTCAGCAGCCATGCCTCTCCATCGGGCTGGTTATCCGCGGGCGATGAATACAAGGGCGGCGCGAGACGATCCAACGTTTCCCGCTGGAACAAAACCCGGGCCGACCGCATGATTGGCAAGTAGCCGTGCGCGGGGGCATGGCTGGGAGAGGCGGCCAGGTCAATCATTTCGGCAACCCATTCCTCGTCCACGAGCTGCGTGTCGCCGCTGGTAGATAACAAGGGGACGGCCAACGCGGGCACGCCCAAGGAAATCAAAGCGTCCACGGCGCGTTCCAAAACGTTCAGATCCGCCACTCCCAATATCGCGTTGACAGGACCGTCGACGATGGTTTGCAGCGCCTGAGGGGAACCTTCGGCGACAAGCACCTGATAGCCTAATTTTTCAGCGCGATGGCGAAATTCCGTCAGCCGGCACCATTGGCAAGCCTGGCTATTAGAACAACCGGGCGTCGTGCAGCTCTCGGAATCGTGATGTGGGCATCGTGGCAGAAAAAGGAGCCGGTGCGAATAGGGTACGGCCGCCACCTCTTCCCACCAAAACGCCGAATTCAGGGCCACCATGCACCAGCCGACGTATCCTTCCGGCTGGTCCGCCTCGGCGAGAATCCGGCGCACCATGCTCTCGAGTTCTTGCTTGGACAAAGGCGAGGATTTGTCCAGCGTGGCGGCCATGTCGCGACACTGTGACTGGAGTTCCCGCCGCAGTGTTTCGGTCGGCGGTACCAGTTTCAAGTCAACATGAGAGGCGTGCGACATTCCGTTTTGAGAGGTGGCGGAGGCGGAATTTCTGCCGTTTGCGCCTGGGGAGAAACCTGCGGTTGGCAAAGTAGACCTCTCTGTGGAAGTACCCCAAGTCGGCTCGCGGGGAGCGCTCATCTACAGGAAAATTGTCTGGAGCCGGGCACCCGCATTTTCACCATGGCGGTCGAGATTGAAAAACGCACATCATACCAAAGCTGGGCATCCATAAAACCAATGTCGGGGTTGTCAGCCCATCAATCTGGTAAAACCGACCTGATCGGCAGGGTTGCGCGGGATGTCTCGCCCCCAGTGCGGCACGAGATTGATTTGGCCGCAAGCTTCTCCCACCATGAGTAATCTATGCGCGAACCGGCGTTTTGTCGAGGTAACCTATCGTCCGTTGAACAACGCTTTCCTCACGTTTTTCAACCTCACCGCTGTGTTAACTGTGGTTGGCTCAACAAAGCTCGTCGTGGCTCGCAAAATCACGACTTCCGTCGCCATTTCGAGCATGATTTACTGTGATGCGGCAGCCAGTTGAGTCGCTCGACGGGCTGCCGTGTTCTCAGGTCCCGCAAGAGCGATGCTCCAATCCTTGAAACATTTCTCGCAAAGTTTGGCTGGGATACAGGCAGAATGCGTAGTCGCGCGAGCCCAACACGCCTTCGTTTCGCAGCAGTTTCTCTAGCCGCTGTTGTTCCACGTGGAGTTGTTTTAGCCGGCCTTCCAACCATGCTTGAAGCGATTCGTTCGCTTGTGTGATCGCGATATGACGTGTTCGGGCATTGTCGACGGTCTTCGGGGTCTGAACCCATTGTTTTTTGGCTTGAATCCAACGCTGGGTTTTCGCGACTTCCTCCGGTTTTAGATTGTTCGGCAAATGGTCTTCCGGATGATAAACCAACTCACGTTGGAGCGAATGAAGGCGTCCCAGGTCCGCCGAGGTAACCGCCGGGCGACGAATGGGAAGGCGTTGCGTCGCGGAAGCCACCATGTAGCGCGGCGGCCGAATTCCCCAGAAGCGTTCCATAATCATGTCGTTTAATCGATCGTAGATTCCTCCTCCGATCCCATGCACGAACAAATCACATAAAAAAAGACGGGCAAACATAGTGGTAATCAGCGCCCGTGGCCGAAGCTTTCTCCCATCTGCCGTCTCCAAGAAATTCGCCTGCAAAGCCTTCAGCCCGTCCTGACCGGTTTCTGGAATCGCGGTTCCCCAACCCTGTTGATCCGAGAGCACGATCGATTGGCCGCCGCGACGGGCAAATACTGGTCGCCGCCTTGGTGAATCGGTGGTCCAAGTCCATAGCGGCAACTCGAAGGAATCTCCTTCTCTCGCCAATGCGGGGACCGGATGCGTGCGGCTACGAATACGATGCTGGGTCCGATATGCATCCAAGCAGGTGTTGTAAGCCTCCCAAAACTTGGCCGCGTTCCCCAGTAAAAAATGCGCAAACGTCAAGAATGCAGGCGTCCGGCAAATGGAACTCAGTGGGACTTCCCAAGCCTGGAGACCCCACGTCGCTTCCAAATCGTGGCGCGCACGGGCAAAGCATTGGCCGACATTCGGCTCTTGTTCCCAGTGCTGCAACACGGAATCCCAGAATTCCGGCAAGATGGAGTCCGGCAAGAGGGTTTCCATTTTGTTTCTGGCCCGATCCGCGAACCCGCGAAAACATTCCGGATCATGCACCACGCCCTCTTCATACGGCAGCGAAATAGAACGGTGATCGTAGGCCAGCCACTCCGCGCTGGGATGGTCTTTTGAACCGGTCGGCACGCGAATCGAAGGGGATTTATGCAGATCGGCATCGACCTGGAAATTCACGGCCACGCCCCCTTGTCGGTCCGCGATATGTGACAACAAGAAGTTTTTGGCCCAGACTCCCGGATGAAAAAGATCGGGCTGATGCCCGGTCATGAAAATCGGAGCGACCGCCGGCATCGACCTCCCTGGCTGATAGGCCAACGTATAGTCCCGCGCCGCTTGCATCAGCGATTCCCGCGCGGACGCACGGATTTCGGCAAACGACGTCTCGCCAAAGTCGAAATCCCAATGTTCAAGGTGTTCCCGGTTGGCCGAGGCAAGTTGGCCCGCACGGCCCGGACATGGGTCGACCAGCCAGCCTCCATCCTCTGCGGGAGCTTGCCACGTTCGGCTCTGCCCGGTCGATTCCATCGTGTTTACTGGGAACATGCGCCGCGCGAACTTTCCGGAGGACAAGAAACACCGTCCGCCCCCTCCTCCAACGCCTGCAGGCTGCGATCGAGAACTTCTCGATAATGCTGCAGGCGGGTCCAGGCATCGTCGAGCGCGCCCCCGAAGGAGCGGGATTCATCCAGATAAATCAGCGGCACGGGGAGTTCGACGATGCGTAATCCGGCCCGCGCTGCTTGCGCCCACACTTGCAGCGGCATGGCATAACCGAACTCGGTGATGTGCAGTTGGCTGAGTGTCGCCACCCGGTAGGCCTTGAAACCGCAGAAGGCATCGGTGAGATGCAAACCCAAACGGCGGTTCAAATCTTCCGTGATACGGCGATTAATCTGACGACGGTCGGCGGGGGGCAGAGAATCATCCGCGTACTGCTTGAGATATCGGCTTCCCGATACGATATCCGCCCGCTCACAAGCCTCAACGAAGCGAGGAATCCGACAAGGTTGATGTTGCCCGTCACAATCGATCGTGACCAATACCTCGAAATTTTCGCGCTGGGCGTATTCAAATGCCGAGGCCAACGCCGCGCCGTAGCCCCGATTCTGCTCATGATGCACCACGCGAACTTCGGGAAATTCCGCGAGTACGTCCGCCGTCCCATCCTGAGATCCGTCATTCACCACGAGGATTTCTTTGCTGTACTTCCGGACCTCTTGCAGGACGTCACGTACGTACTTCTCCTCGTTGTAGACCGGCAGCGCCGTCAAAAATGATGCAGTCATTCATCTTCCCTTACAACACCCGTGGCCGTTTCATCGGGAAGCCGCGAGTCACGCCGAGGTCTGATTCCACGAGTCGCACACGCGCCGATCTTCTAGCCCGGCCAACTGGGTGGATAGAAATGCCAACCTCTCCCTTTGAATACTTCCGCTATTTTAGAACCGGCCCGGCCATCGTCAACGAAACGCATGCGGGCGATTGATTCCGGCAGTTGCGGAAAAGGAGATGCAAGGTTCGCAAGATTGGGCATCGATCCGGCGTGAATCACCAGGAGGCAAGCCGACAGAAAAGTTTCTTCGCCAGCCTTAAGTTGCTGTGATCGAAGGATTTGCCGCGAGTGCGTGATTTATGTACGATAGCAACGCCGCGAAACAGTCCGTGCGAGCGAAGAAGCATCTAAAGGAGCCGAGATGGTTTCGAAAACAAAGACTTCCCCGCTCGGCTCCGCCCATCGCCAGGGTGCCAGTTTGGTGGAATTGTTGGTCGTGTTGGCGATCTTGGGAGCGGGAACGGCAATTTTGCTTCCCAGCCTGCAAGCCTCGCGTGGTCGAGCCCGAGAATTAACGTGCCGCAACCATCTACGTCAACTCGCGCTGGCGTTGCGGCAATTTCAAGATATTCATCGCCGCATCCCTCCGCCCGCGCCGCGAAACCGCGCCGGCGGTTGGGCCGTGGAAATCCTGCCTTGGCTGGGAGAGCAGCCGCTGCACGATTCACTGGCAAAGTCTGGCGTCCAGCAGTCTTCGATTGACGAAATTCGTTATCCCGCCGTATTTTCCTGTCCGGACGCGATGGACGAGGATTTCGCCGACGATCGAGCCGACTATGTCTTGCTGCTCGATAGTTGGGATTGTCGCGCCGGAGATAGCGTGTATTGGCTGCTGCGTGATGCTCCGCTGGACTCGGGGACCGCCTGGCTGCACTCACCTGAACGGATGCGGCAGGAGCACTCGTCGACCAAGAAGTCGCCCGGTCCGCACACCCAAGGTGCTTTCAACGTGGCTACGCCCAAACCGGAAGTCAGGTTGGTCCAGTAAAGTAAGCTGGCCCTCGATTTCGTAGCCCTTTCTGGGGCATAACGGAAACTCTTGGGCCGCTGCCACGAGCGGTGGGAATCGGGCACTACGAACCCTGAAATGCCCCGACGCGAAATTTCGCCTCGCCGTGATTCGTGTTAAGATCTTCCAATTACCAAAACAATGCATGTTGATGCTTTTCCTCTCTTTGGGAGATCGATCTCATGTCCGCGTTTTCGCACCAGTCCGGCGACCGTGACTTCAAGCAAAACTCGCTGCCCCGCCGTGATTTTTTGACCGCCGCAGGTGGTTCGCTATTGGCCCTTTCCACGACGAGAAAAGCGATTGCGTCAGCCTCCGACCAGCCGGCGAAAACATACCGCAAAGCGGTCAAGCTGGGCATGGTGAAAATCGAGGGGACGACCGCCGACAAATTCAAGCTGCTCAAGGAGCTTGGATTCGATGGCGTGGAAGTGGACAGTCCCGGGTTGCCCGTGGCGGAGGTTCTCCAGGCCCAGGATGCCAGTGGCCTGCCCGTGCATGGCGTGGTCGATTCGGTGCACTGGCGGGACCGTCTTTCCGATGCGGATCCCCAAACTCGAGCCAAGGGATTGGCGGGCCTGCGGACGGCGATTCGCGAGGCCCACGAATTGGGAGCCACGAGCGTGCTTCTGGTTCCTGGGCGGGTCACGCATGACGCCACCTACCAAGAAGCGTGGGACCGCTCGCAGGCGGAGATCAAGAAGGCGCTTCCTTTGGCCGAGGAATTGGGCATCCAGATCCTGCTGGAAAATGTGTGGAATGATTTCCTGAACAGCCCTCAAGAGACGGCTCGCTATATTGACCAGTTGGAATCGCCCAAGATGGGCGCCTATTTCGATGTGGGCAACGCCGTCCGTTACTTCCCCCCCGCGCAGTGGATCCCCATCCTGGGCAAGCGCATCAAGAAATTGGACATCAAGGAGTACAGCCTGGAGAAGGCCCGATCAGGCCAGGTGTATGACGGTTTCAACGTGCCGCTGTTGGAAGGGGACTGCGATTGGCCAGCGGTGATGTCCGCCTTGCGGGACATTGGCTACGAAGGCTGGGGGACGGCGGAGATTCCCGGCGGCGGGCGGGAACGCCTGGCTACCATCGCCCAGCGCATGGACCGCATCTTCGCCAGTTGAATCTCACGTTTCCTATGGAATCAACCCATCTCTGGCTCGATGCATTGGAAGAAACGGTCGCTTCGTACCGCCGCATGATCGACGCGGCGGTCGAGCAGCTTTCCGATGAGGAATTGCACTCGCGCCCCGCGCCGGACGCGAATTCCGTGGCGATCATTCTGCGGCATTTGGGTGGCAATCTTCGAAGCCGCTGGACCGACTTTCTAACCACCGACGGCGAAAAGCCGGACCGGGATCGGGACACCGAATTCGCCGACTGGGAAGCGGATCGCGCGGCACTCCTGCGGCACTTCGATCAGGGCTGGTCGCGGCTCACCTCGGCGATCCAGGAAATGAAGACCACGGACATCCATCAGCGGATCACGATTCGTGGTGAGCCGCACACGCTACCGCAAGCTTTGGCCCGTTCCGTCACGCACATCGCCTATCACGCCGGCCAGATCGCGATGATTTCCCGCCAGGTGCATGCCGGCCCCTGGCGATGGCTGACCATCGCTCCCGGAGAAAGTGCCCAACATAATCAGCGGACTTGGGGCACGTCCGCCAGCCGCAGTGTGTTCAGCGATCCTACCGGAGACGCGGAGTAAGGGGGGATATTGGCTCAAATTTCACGTCGATCAACTCGATCACGGGTGCCGGACCGCCGAGATTGACGCCAGATTCCCGCTTGGCTAGAGTACCGCCCCCCATGGCTCTCTCCGTGAATGGCCCGTGACGACCGGCCAAAGGGTAGCGTGGGGATGGCCCTTTTGGAGTACAAGAGCAATGGCACACGGGAATAAGGAAGCTCCCGCCAAAAAGCGGCCCGGGAAGGAATACCGTGCCTGGAAGAACATGCCGGAACGGATCCGCGTGCTGTTCATTTCCGGTCGTGACCGCACGGGAGGGTGGCTAGCCGACGCATTCGCCAGCGACAACGCCGTCAGCGTGGAACTGGAAGAACAACGCGACATCACGACGGGGCTGGCCCGCCTACGGGATGAGATCTTTGACGTGCTGCTGCTCTCGCACGACGGCACGGAGCTCAATGCGTTGGATTTGCTCGAAGGTCTCCGCGCCGCGCACGCGGATTTGCCCATCGTCGTGCTAGGTACTCAAAGCGAGGCCGAAATGACGGCTCATTTCTTCGATGCCGACGCCGACGCCTACCTTTGTGTGAATACCACGACCATTCGCACACTCATTTGGACCCTTTCCCGCGCGGTCGAACGGCACCAACTCTCAGCGGATAACCGCCGCTTTCGCCGAGCGGAAGCCCGCCGCCAAGAACAAGAACAGCGCGACGTGAAGGAAATCCTCGGGCAGCAACGCGCCATGGCGGACTTTCTTCACGAGCAAGCCGAAGGAACCGAAGTGCCCGAATGGAGGCCCGGCTTCGATCTCGACACCGGCGTGCATCGGTCGCTGGAGTTTCCGGAAGAACTGGCCCGACACTACCAAGAATTGTTGCGAACGTATGTCATCATGGGGTCGGGCGACTTATCCCAGGAAACGTACTGTTTCGCCCGACACTTGGCCGAATATCGGCTCTCCATGCGGCAGGCATTGGCCCTGCATCAACATGCCGTGGAAGAACTCCGCAGGGGGTTGGGGAAACGAAGCGCGCGGCACGTCGTGACGCGGGCCAGCTTGTTGCTCGTGGAACTCATGGCACACGTGGCGGAATATTACCGCGAGGGCTGCCTGTCCCGTTCTCGCCGTTGGGAGCAGCGGGCGCTGCCAGGCTTCGAAAATCTCACTCCGGGGTCCAAAGCCGCGTGAACGATGCCACCACCACCATCGAAGAGTTGAAGGCCCTGGTTCGGGAATTCGTCGCCGAGCGGGACTGGGAAAAGTTCCACGCGCCGAAGAACCTCTCCATGGCGCTGGCCATCGAAGTGGCGGAACTGATGGAGCATTTCCAGTGGATATCCATGGAAGACTCGCGCGAGCTTTCACGGGAAGGCCCGGACCGCGAGCCGATCGTGGAAGAACTGGCCGACGTGCTCGGATATACCTTGGCGCTCTCCCTCGCTTTGGAAGTCGACTTGGCGACAGCCGTGCGGGAGAAGATGAAGAAAAACGCGCTGAAGTATCCAGCCGAAAAGTATCGAGGACATTACGAACGGCCACGTAAGGCAGACCGGGGCGAGGATAGCCCCTAACGCTGGGCCGTCGCGCTACGGGACAGGTAATCCTCCTCCAAATCACGCCGCGGTCCAATCGCCACACCCATCCAGCCATCCTCGGCGTGGAATTGCGTCACGCCCAATCCGGCCATGCGTGGATCCTCCGCGATCCGATCCTGAATCACCGCGAACCGCCTGGAGCGTTCCAGAATCTTGGTGAACAGGGCTTGCAACGCGATTTGATCTCGGAAGGAGAGATGATCGCCTTGGATTTCAATCGAGCCATCCCGTTCCAGGTCGGCACGTAGTTCCGCCAAATCGGGCCGATAATGGATGCGGACGCCGATATCCTTCCAGCTCTTCGAATCCTTGGTGAACCGTGCGAAGGACATGCGCACCTCCGCCCGGCCATCCATGAAACGTACACGGAACGCATCCTTCTCGGCGAATTGGAAGGAGATGTCACTGGCCGCGCGGGAGGAAACTTTCCATGCGCGGATCAGGAGTTTTCCGCTCAGATAGTTGCAAAGCTGCGGCAGCGTGAACTCTTGCCCCTCCAGTCCCAAGCGGGCAAGCAGATTGTTGAACAACGTTTCATGCACTTGAATGCTGGCGAAACTGTCGGCCGGTGCTTGTGGACGAGGCGTATGCGCCGCTAATTGATGATCTCCGGCTACTCGGACCCGCGCGATAACCCGCTGGTCCGTGGTCATTAGCTCAATCGGTTCCCAGTCCATTTTCAGCGATTGTAGACGTCGGTCCACGGCACGCTGGAAAGTCTGCTCGGCGTTGGCGATCCCACCAGAAACTCGCTCGTCCAGTTGCCTTGCCGCTTTGCCTTCGACCTTGTATTCCACTTCTCGATTGGCCTGCCAGCGGTTTTCGGCATGGCGTGAGCGGGCAATGTTCTGAACCAGAGATCCTATCAGCGGCACGCCGTCGTAGTCGGTCCGCACGTCGACCAGCCGTGAATTGCTCCGAGCTTGGACCTCCGCGGGGCTGACATGGAGTCCGCCACGGTTGACCACGATGCACTTGCGGGCCAGGAAATCGGTTTGGCCGCGTGTGTGTAAGACGGCCGGACCGCTTGCCGCGCTCGTACTGGACCATACCTCTCCTACCGCCTCGAGCGCGATCCGCCATTCTCCCTTCCCGGGCTGTAAACGCACCCGCAGATCCGTGTTCGTCGTACTGCGGCCACGGACGGGCACGCCGACGATCATGTCCCGCACGGGATCGTCACTGACGGTATCCCCCGGCAGGAAACGGTTGATGAGCTTGTCACTGATGGCGACACGGAAGTTGGCGTTGCGATAATTCCGTTCCAAGGTCCGGGCCAACTCGACGTTGTCCTGTTCGCCCACGGACAGCGCTCTTTGGGTTTTCGCCAGCCAGTAGGCTTGGCTTGGCTCCCGTTGCAGTTCATATTCCTCGACCTTGGCCAAGAACGTGGCGAGATCGATGGACGCTCCGGCCCAGGGCTTCAAGCTGCGGCGGAGAGTCACGAACGCAGGTTCCGACAAAACATTCCGCTGAGCCCGGCTTAGCCGAACGTTGGTAAGCCGATGCAGGACACCACGTGCCACGCCGCTGGCCTGTTCTTGGGGCAATTGGTCCAGCCGAGACAAATCCGGTAAGCGTAAGTAGGTCCGCCAGGCATCCCCTTGCGGCATACTCCGCAGACGTTGGTCGACCTGTGAAACCGAGGCGAGTAGATTCTCTGGGTGTAGCGAGCCAGCTTCCGCCGTCATGTCCGACGAGTCCGACTTTTCCAAAGTTTCCAGGTGGGAAAGCGTCCAAGCCGCTTCCCAAACTCGCAGCCGGCGAGAGAGGGCGTGTTCCGCCCTTGCGATCTTGGTTCTCAAATCCAGACGCCGTTCTTGCCGTGACAGCTTCTTCCCGTTTTGGGCGAGATCTGCTAGTTCTTCAAGAATGTCCACGACTCGCTGATCATTTTCCGCGCCAGCGTTGACCAGTTCCTGGAGTCGTTGGTCCACGTTCAAGGCCCACTCGCCACTTTCACACTCGGCGACCAACTCATCCAACATGTTTTGCAGCGCCTGCGGTGTGGCCCACACACTCGGCACTTGGGGAACCTCGGCGGGCTCCACGATGTGGCTTGGTTCCGGCTGCTGTTTCAAGATCGGCCGCTTAGGTGGCGGAAACAGCGGAGCTTCCTCGGGCAGCTTTGGCGCGGAAGGTTCAGCCACCGGGCTGGAAGGCTCCTCCGTCGGAAAACTGAGTGAGGAAGGTTCCTCTCGCGTCGGAAAGTTATTGCCTGGACGGCCCGGTGGATCCTCGTTTATTGGAGCCAATTCCAAATGTTCGCGGAGATCGTCCACATTCGGCGAAGGGAAAAGGGGATCGTCCCTCATGGCCACTCGCGGCGTATATTCCAACACTACCGGCTGGGGCTGAGGCATGATCGGTGGCGACGTGACCCTGGCCCTTGCCGCCCGGGAAATCTCGATGGAGGGTCGGGCATTCATCTGACGTGACCACGCATCGCGTAATGGGCGGTCGTCCCAGCTTCGAGGCAGCCAAATCGTGGCCAGAAACACGATCAGCAACGCCGCGTGCAGAAGCATTCCTCGTTTTTTCTGCTCTTGGTGCGCCATGCGGAGATTTCCCGAGCCAGCTTCCCTCCCTGTCCACCGAAATGGACCCGTCTTTTGTTGCTAGATCGGGCGGCGCGGGGACGGAATCGAGCGGGATTGTCGCGGAATGCGCATTATGAGGCGCTGCGGGAGTGTTCATGGTTCGGGAGGGAAGGGTCACGACGATTGTGCCGTGCCGGGGATTAGATTTTCAAACCAGGGAGAACAAGGCGAGCCTGCCGATTATTCGGGCATGAGCACGGTATCGTCATGCTCATACGGCGGCGCGCAACAGCACAAGAAGACCAACGTGTCCTCTCCCGTGTTGGTGATTGTATGCATTTCGCCGGGAGGAATAGCGATCGCGTCTCCCGGCTGCACGTCGCGGGCCTCTTCGCCGATTTGCATCCGAGCCTGTCCCGAGAGAATGTAGTAAATCTCTTCCGTGATCTTGTGGAAGTGGGGCGTCGTGCTGGCTCCGGGCGGCAAGCGGGCTTCGGCCAGGCTTTGCTTTTGGATGCTCGAATTGCGATAGGCCAGGAGCTCGCGGATCTCCGAACCATCCTTGGTCGTGAAAGCTTCCACTTCGTTGAGTTTTCGCACTTCCATGACTTGCCGTGCCTTTCGAATCGCGAGGAAAACAGCTTCGGTGCTAGGAGACCTCTTCGGAGTCGCGATTTATGCGATGGATCCCAATAACCGCCGGCGGATAGGCCCGCTCTTCCCAATCGGTGCCGATCCCGAGTTGCCTAAGATCGTACGGCAGTTCCGCCTCCACTACAATCGTGCTGGACGTGGGTGCTTTCGCTACGATCCACTCCAGCATGGACTTCAGTTCCTCCGCCTGGCTCGCGTACAACTCGTACGGCGGACAACAAAAAACCAGCCAAGGATGGTTGGGCAAGGCCGGATCTTGTCGGCACCAGGTGAACGTGTCCGCGATCACAACCTCGGATAGTGCGGAGATACCTAATAACTCCACGTTCTGCTGGATGACTTGGCCCATTCCACGGTGCTGTTCCAAGAACAGTGCCTGTCCCGCGCCACGGCTGATCGCTTCCAAGCCCACTGCTCCAGTTCCAGCGAACAGATCGAGCACGAAGCGGCCCGAAATTTCGTCTCGCAAGAGGTTAAAAAGTGCCTCTCGCAAGCGGTGCTTCATCGGCCGCGTGCGGATAGATCCCGTGTCGGCCAATTTCCGTCCACGGAAATTCCCTCCGATGATGCGGATATCTCGCGGCTCCGGCGGCATTTCATGGCGCGACGGGCGAGCCGCTTTCCGAGACGCGGAACGACGAGGTTTCTTTTTGCCCCTCATGGAACCGCCGAAGTTTCCAGCGTTTGGCAAGTAGGGCACCAATAGGTGGATCGACCTAAGTTCCCTTGGCGTTGCATGCGAATGAGTTGGCCACACTTCAGGCAGGGCTCTCCGGACCGGCTATAGACCCACAAGGAGGATCCGTCCGCAGCGAACCGTGTCCTCCGGCGGAAGCCTTGCAAATTTCGACGCATCAAGCCGCGAAGCTCTTTCAGCAAATCGAGCAATTGCTCGTCGCTAAATTCGTCCACGACTTGAAAGGGAGACATGTTCGTGAGAAACAAGCCTTCCGATTTGTAGACATTTCCCACGCCGCACACAATTCCTTGGTGCATCACGGCATCGCCCAGCGTCAGCCGCCCGCACTGCCGGAATCTTTGCAACGCCTCCTCCTCGGGAAAGGGATTTTTTAACAGGTCTGGCCCCAAATTCGTCAGAAACCGATGCCGCCGCAGCGCGTCCGTCGAAAGGATTTCCAACGTTTTTGGCGAAAAGCAAACTACTTCCGTGCGTTCGACCGAAAGTACGAGGGAAGCCTTGGATTGGGGCTTGCGCCAAGCTGCGCCTGTGGAGTAAATGTGCCAAGATCCGGTCATGCCCATGTGGGAGTGGATCGCCGAATGGCTGTCTAGGTGCAAGAGCAGATGTTTGCCTCTTGCCTCCACGGAAGTCACGGTTTGCCCAATCAATGCGTCGGCGCGGATGGCCGGGTCCTGGCTCGTGGCGGCGTCAATTCGCCGGTTCTCCAGCACCGCGCGTAGCGTACAAGCGGCTCGAAAGATTGTGTCACCTTCCGGCATGATTCTTTTACTCCATTTGATGAGATGTGCCGGGCCTTGGTCAATTAGGACTTATTCGTGTGGGTGAGAGGGGAGGTCACGTTTCCTTTGTGCAGGAGGCCACGCGATGTGGGAACGAATCCGACCGAACGCAAGAATTCGGCAAACGGGCTTTCGACGGGAGATCCGCCATCGATTTTCGCCAGCAAGACGGGCTGCCCCGATGTCGCCAAGTCAACTAGTGCCGCGGCCAATGCTTGGGCCGTGGAGCGTTGTTCCGAGCTATCGGAAGGCAAAAAGGTCAGTAGTGCCTGGCCTGTGCGGGCCAGATATCCGATCAATTCCCCATGCCACAAAATGACGCGGGCACCGGCCGCACGCTGCGGACGGCCCGTGGATTCGGAGGTGTCAGGCCACGGCAAGGCCGCCCCGTAAGGATTGGCCGGATCCGTGGCCGCTAAAATATTTGGCGGCGAATCTTTTAATGCGTGGTCGTCGTCACGATATTGGCGCAGCCGATCTTCGGCACCCGGAAGGGCAAACTGCGCGGCCCCCAAGCCGGCCACAAAATAGCCGCGCCGCGCTTGCCCGGCCTCTTCCATGGCCTTCAGGATGGGATAGATGCCCGCGAATCCTCCCGAGACGCCTTCCGCCGCGACGGCTTCCCGAGTGAGCACGCCGTAGCGGTCGAGAAGTTGCCGCACGAGCTGCGTTTGCCGCTCCGTGGGATTCGGCAAAGTGGCCTGGGGAGTGAGCAACAAAGACCAACGCCCTTCGGAGCCTGGCGTGCGTGCCACGCGGCGGGAGCGAAATCGTTGGGAACTGCGTTGGCGTTTTTCCCCTCGCCGCAGGGAACGCAAGGGGACCAATGTGTCATTTGTCACTTCGCCAGACCAGACCAGATCCCAGAGCGATTGGAGCACGTCATTCCGAAAACCGCCGATTTGCCGCTGAAGATCATCGAAAAAGAGGGCACCTTTTTCCGCCAGCAACGCGCGGATCGTCTCGACGTGTTCCCCCTCCGCCGGTTGCGGCGACGGAGCCAAAACCAAAAAGTGATTGGCCAGGTAGAGGGCAATCTTGCCATCCCCTCCGACCAGGCTGTCGAATCCCCGCCAAACGATTTCGCCCGCCGCGCACAGTTCATCCAATTGGGGAGTACGAAAATCGGCCACACGGCAGGGGAGGATGTCGCGTTCCCAAGTGGAAGCAGGCAACGGGATTCCTTGTAACTGCTCCACGACATCCAAAATCCCATCCAGACCATGCCGAGGTTGGCCGCATCCTTGCCACTGGCCTAGGAAACGGGCAAACGCCGCTGGGGAGACTGGCTCGACCTGTTTGCGCCAACGCGCGAGCGATCGGCGTTTGATTCGCCGCAAGACATCCGCGTCGCACCATTCCCGTTCCCGTCCGCCGGGAAGGAATTCTCCTTCCAGCACTCGTCCACGCTGAACCAAACGCCGCAACGCTTCTTGCACGCTGGCCACTCCCACGCCGAACCGGGCGGCCACTTCCTCCACGCGAAACGGGCCATGCGTGCGGGCGTGACGGGATACCAAGTCGGACCAGGGATCTTCCGGGGCTTCCAAAAAAATTTCCGGCAGGCCCGGCGGCAAGATGACGCCGAGTGCCGCGCGGTAGCGTCCCGCATCTTCGACAGCCACGTACCTTGTCTCACCAGCGATGCGGACGTGGACGACGCGACGTGCCGCCTCCAGTTCCCGCAGCCACGTCGCGACCGTGTCTCCCTCTCGTAACATCTCCTTCGTGCGTGCCAGAAGTTCGTCGTGGCTCAAGTCACCGAGTTTGAGCAGTAGTTCGTGCAGATCATCGATGTGTCCGACATGAAATCGCGGGTCCAGCCGCTGAAGTTCCCATTGAATTACGTCGATTGATTCGGGATCGAGCAACTCCCGCAGTTCCGCATCCCCCAACAGTTCCCGCAATTGGGCATGGTCGAGAGACAGTGCCTGCGCGCGGCGCTCGGCCAAGGGGGTGTCGCCGTTGTAGAGAAAATTGCCGGTGTAGCTGAACAGCAGCGAGGCCGCGAAGGGCGACGCGGTTTGTGTTTGCACGGCATGCACGCGGACACTCCGCTGACGAATCTCTTGCAAGAGACGCCGCAGCCCAGGCAGATCGAACGTATCTCGCAGGCACTCGCGGTAGGTCTCCAGCAACATGGGGAAATTCGGGTAGCGCGCCGCCACGGCAAGCAGATCCGCCGACTTTCGCCGTTGGAGCCATAGCGGAGAACGTTTGCCGGGACGACGCTTGGGGAGCAGCAAAGCGCGGGCGGAATTTTCGCGGAAGCGTGCCGCGAAGAGTGCCGAACCGCTGAGTTCCCGCACCACCAGATCCTCGATCTCCTCTGGACCCGGAAAGAAGAGATCGGCGGGAGGAGGCTGGTCCGATTCCGGCAGGCGGAAAACCATGCCGTCGTCGGTCCACATCCAATCCACTTCTTGTGGCGACAATTCTCGCAGCTTGCCGGCAATCGCCATGGCCCACGGTGCGTGCACTCGGGAACCAAACGGAGACAACACCGCGACCCGCCAGTCGCCGACTTCATCCAGAAAAGACTCCACGACCAGCGTCGTATCACTGGGGACTTCGCAGGTCGCTTCCGATTGGTCCCGCAGATACTTCCAAAGGTTTCGCGCCGCCGTCGGCTGAAGCGCATGGTTCTCCGTCAGGTCGTCGATCGCCTCTTCTTCCGGCTGGTGGGCCATCTCTCGGGCCAGTTGTCCGATGGCTCGTCCAAATTCCAGCGGACGCCCTGGACCATCGCCACGCCAAAACGGCATGCGTCCCGGTTCACCAGGCGCCGGCACGACCAGCACACGGTCGTGCGTGATATCGACGACCTTCCAAGAAGAGGCTCCCAATAGGAACACATCTCCCGGCTGGGTTTCGAAGACCATTTCCTCGTCAAGTTCACCTACGCGGCTGCCGTTTTCCGCCCCATCGGCGAGAAATACGCCGTACAACCCGCGATCGGGGATGGTGCCAGCATTCGCCACGGCCACACGCTGCGTCCCCTTGCGCGGCTGGACGACCTGGGCCACGCGGTCCCAGGTGATGCGTGGCCGGAGTTCGGCGAATTCATCCGACGGGTAGCGGCCCGAAAGCAAATCGAGCACGCCTTCGAATGATGAACGAGGCAATTCATGAAACGGGGCCGCGCGGCGGACCGTGCGGTACAAATCACCCACGGACACCACGCCTTGGGCGGCCATGGCCACGAGCTGCTGCGCGAGAACATCAAGCGGATTGCGGGGATAATAGGTCGCCTCGACTTCACCGTTGATCATCCGTGCCGCCGCGGCGCCGCAAGCGAGCAGGTCTCCTCGATATTTGGGAAAAATGACGCCCGTGGAGGGGGCACCCACTTGATGCCCAGCCCGTCCGATGCGTTGAATTCCCGACGCGATTGAAGGAGGCGCCTCGATCTGGATCACCAGATCCACCGCCCCCATGTCGATCCCTAATTCCAGGGAGGAGGTGGCCACGATGGCGGGCAACGATCCCAGCTTGAGCCGGTCCTCGATCTGGCGGCGGGCATCCTTGGCGATCGAACCATGGTGGGCCAGGGCTAATTCTTCGTCGGCCAGTTCGTTGATGGCTAGCGCCAACCGCTCGGCCAGCCGGCGGCTGTTCACGAAAATCATCGTGCTGCGATGCTGCCGGATAAGTTCCACCAGCCGTGGATGAATCGACGGCCAAATCGAAGGGATCGGCAGTCCCGCAGCCGCCGGTCCTGACGGCATTTCCTCCCCGAGACGGGCCATGTCTTCCACGGGGACGTGGATTTCAAGCTGAAGCTGCTTCCGCCGTCCGCTTTCAATGATCTCCACTTCGCGGGGCACAAGTGGCGAATCGACGGAGTCTGAACTCTCCGCGCCTCCCAACAGCCGGGCAATTTCCTCCAGCGGGCGCTGCGTGGCGGAGAGCCCAATCCGCTGGCACGCCGTAAGCTCTGAGTCCTTTTCCCGCCGCAGATCCTCCAAACGTTCCAAGGAGAGAAACAAGTGGGCACCACGTTTGGTGGACGCGAGTGAATGAATCTCATCCACGATCACCGTCTCCACCGTCCGTAAAGTTTCTCGTGCTCGCGAGGTGAGCATGAGGTACAGCGATTCGGGAGTGGTGATCAAAATATCGGGAGGATGCCGCAAGATTTGGTAGCGGTCTTTCTGGGGCGTGTCTCCCGAACGAACGGCGACGCTGGGCAAGTGGTATTCCGCTTCCTCACGCTCCGCCACGGCGCGCACGCCGGCCAGCGGCGATGCCAGGTTGCGCTCCACGTCCACTCCGAGCGCCTTCAGCGGCGAGATATACAGCACGCGGATCCCCGGCTCGGTCGCGTCGGTTTCACGGCGAAACATCAACCGGTCGAGTGCTACCAAAAACGCCGCAAGCGTCTTGCCCGAGCCTGTTGGGGCCAATAGCAGCGTATGTTTTCCGCCCGCGATGGCGGGCCAAGCTTGTTGTTGCGCACCGGTCGGTTCCGCGAAAGCTCCACGAAACCACATCCGCATGACGGGATGAAACAGGTGCAGAACTTCGCTGGACGGAACTTCCGTCGTGGCCATCAAAGAATTTCCTCACGACAATTCACGTGTGCGGAGCCCTCATCAAGCTTAGCCGAACGGCGACAGGGCTGACACTGCTGGCGTGCCCCAAACCACATCGGCCACAAATCTCGCGAAATGACATTGCCGTATGGCCATGGTTTCTCTAAAGTCCCCACTCGCGCCAACGTTGTGTGTGTACGATGCGTGCCCGAAACAATGCATGAAGGGGATTCCCGGATGTCCAATTCTTTGCGCCATCAAGCTTTGCTCTGCGCCGTGGCGGGATGCCTCTTCTTTTGGAACCTCGGCAAGGCCGGCTTGTGGGACCGGGACGAACCGCGGAATGCCCGTTGCGCGGTGGAAATGAAGAAGAATGGCGACTGGATTGTTCCCACTTTCAACGGTGAACTACGCCCTCATAAGCCGGTGCTGCTGTACTGGGTGATGATGGCGGCGTATTCCGTGTTCGGCGAAAACGAATTCGGCGCCCGATTTGGTTCGGCACTACTCGGGCTGGGGATCACGTTGCTCACGTACCATGTGGGACGCCGACTGTTCGGCGCTGGGGCGGGTCTGTGGGCTGGCCTGGTGATCGCCACGAGCCTGAATTTCGTGGTCATCGCCCGTGCCGCGACGCCGGATGCCTGTTTGATCTTTTTCGCGACGGCAGCGCTTTCCGTCTTCGTCCTGGGGATGTTTCCCAAAACCGGCCCGGAAGAAGCTCCTTCGCACCAAGGAAATCCAGACCGGTTGCTGGCTCCGTCATTTTGGCATTTCGCGGTGTCTTACGCGCTGATGGGCATGGCGGTATTAGCCAAGGGGCCCGTGGGCGTGCTGCTGCCGACAACAGTGATCGTCCTGTATTTGGCATGGAATCGAGCCAATCTCTCGAAGGCCCTCATGAATAATGCCAAAACACCATCCGCCGGTTCTTGGTGGGAACGGGCCAAACAAGAATTCGCGTGGCTGGCGCCCGCGAACTTGGTCCACTCTGTCTGGGCGGCACGTCCGTTGACGGCGCTGGTCATCGTGGGCTGCGTGGCCTTGCCCTGGTATTTATCCGTAGCCTGGAAGACCGACGGAGCGTTTGTCTCCCGATTCCTGGGCGAGCACAACCTGGGCCGGTTCTTGCAACCCATGGAAGGTCACCGTGGGCCGGTGGTCTATTATTTGGTCGCGCTGCTGATCGGTTTTTTCCCTTGGTCAAACTTCCTGGTGCCAGCCGGGAAAGCGGTCCGTGAACAGAGTCGCGAAAATCCCGCGTCTCGTGCCGGAGTCGCCTTTTTGTGCATCTGGGCAGCCGTCTACTTGGTGTTCTTTTCCCTCGCTCAGACCAAACTGCCCAACTATATTCTGCCCGTTTATCCCGCCTTGGCGGTGCTGTTGGGCTTGGCACTACATCGCTTCAGTAGCGACGCGAGCGGGTTGTCGCACAAGTGGTGGATGGCCAGTTTCGTGCTCTTGGGCATTCAGGGTGCCCTGATTCTGGTCGGTGGAACCATCGCCGCGTACTGGTTCCTACCGCGAGAGTTTGCGATTGGCCTGTTGGGAATGATTCCTCTGGCTGGCGGGGCGCTGGGGGCCTGGTACTTCTACCGCCATAAAACCGCCCATGCGGCGGGAGCATTTGCTTTGTCCGCTGGATTGTTTCTCGCCTTGGGAGCCGGTTGGGGGGCTCCTCGAATCGCCCAATACCAAAGCAGCCCCAAATTGTTGGGATGGCTACGCGAACAACCGGACGAGATCGAATTGGTATCCTGGGGCCTCGTCGAGCCGAGCTATGTGTACTATGCCGGCCAGACGATTCCCAGGTTGGAGACGCTGGAAGAGGTCGATCAATTCTTGCTTGATACCCCACACGGCCTGCTACTCACGACCGACCACGAATTGGAAAAACTTTCCTCGCCGCTCAAAGCGAGTATAACGGTGGTGGCCAAGGCCCCCCGTTTTCTCAAGGAAGGGCAGGTACTCATCGTGGGCCATCACCGGCAAGCACTCGCGCAAAGGCTTGCCGGAGAGCGTGCCACGGAGCGCATGTCCCAAATTCCAGCGACCGGTTTTTCCGCATCTCGGCACCGGTAGAGGCCACATCCGGCCGCCGGCCAAAGCGGTAAAAGCCTTGGGCCGGCCCCGATGCCTACCTCCCTATCCTCGAAAAGACCGCTCGCTTCCGCGCCAGCCATTGTGCGCGAGAGCACGGGTATTCCCTACCAGCCCTTGGTCTTTGTATTCCTCGCGGCCAGCGGCGGGATTCTTTTGGATCATTTTTTGTGGGCGCTTTCTCCGCCTGCCGTATTTGCTGCCGCTTTCGGACTGTTGATCGCTTGGGTCGCGGCGTGGCGTTTCGGCTGGGAACGCGCGGCGACCTGTTGTTTGCTGTCCGCCTGTTTTTCCGCTGCCGGCGGTTGGCACGCCGCGCACTGGCGTTGGTTCCCCGAGCTTCACATTGCGCGTTGGGCAGGGGAACAGGCGCGGCCGGTGGCACTACGCGGAATCGCCCTCGAAGCGCCGCGCACGATCGCGGCACCTGCATTTGATCCGGGACGCATCATCCCGACTTACGATCGGTCGCGGCTCCGGATTCGTGTATCGGCGATTCGTGACGGCCAAGTTTGGATCCCGGCGACGGGGAGTGTAGCCCTTCATTCCCAAGGACATCTGTTGGGGATCCGTCCCGGAGACTCACTTTCAATTTTCGGCCAACTCCAGCGCCCCCGCCCGTCGGGAAACCCTGGCGAGTTTGATTATGCCAAACATCAACGATCGGCAGGAATCGCTTGCATCGTCGGCACGGACCACCCGTTGTGTGTGAGCGTCATCGAATCGGGATCGGGCTGGTATCCAAGCCGCTGGTTGTCAAAAGCCAGGCAAGCCGGACATGCGGTGCTCGACCGTTGGGTCGAAGAGCCGGGACGGGGTGTCGCCAAGGCATTATTGCTGGGAAGTCGTGACGAGATGTCCGACGAGCAATGGGATGCCTTCGCGCGAACCGGGTGCCTGCATCTGTTGACAGTCTCTGGCCTGCATGTGGGCATCGTGGGGAGCATGTTCTACGCGTTGGGACGTTGCTTTCCACTGCGCCGCACTCATCTGTGGCTAGTCATCATCGCTGTGACCGGATTGTACACGCTTTACACGGGCGCTCGCCCTCCCGCGCTGCGGGCCATGATCCTCGTGTGGACACTGTGTGGGGCTCGCCTGCTCGGGCGTGTGCAAGGCCGACGGAGACTCTCGTTCAATACGCTGGCCCTGGCTGGCCTGGCCATTTTGGCCGTCAATCCGTCATCGCTGTTGAACTCGGGAACACAGCTTTCGTTTTTGGCGATGGCCGCGATCATGTGGTGCGGCCGTTTCTGGAGGCTCCGTCGTGCCGAGAATCCTTGGCATGCCTTGGCTTGGCAAACGGGAACGCCACTTGCCCGCAGAACTCGGCGAGTGGTGGATGTCATGAGACTCGCCACGCTGATTTCCCTGACCATCTGGTTGACGACCATGCCGCTGATCGCGGCCCGTTTTCATATCGTATCTTGGGTGGGTATCCCCCTTTCGATCTTGCTATCGATTCCCTGCACGCTGGCCCTGTTGGGAGTGTTCATCTTGGCAATCGTGGGATGGGGGATTCCGCCTCTCGCGCCGCTTGTCGCCGGCATGTTTCAGCCGATTTTCTCCTTCTTCCCCCAATTACTGACGGCCATTGCCGAGTGGCCAGGAACGTACGCCTGGGTTCCGGGACCTTCCGATTGGTGGCTAGTGGGATGGTATACACTCCTCTGGTTGGGCGTTTCTGGGATCCCGATACTGGTCTCTCCCAGACAAATTCGCTGGTTGCTGATCATCTGGGTGGCGTTGGGGTTATTGGTCCCCGCCTACGAGCGCCACGTTCTCCAACGTGGCCGCTTGGCCATGACCGCGATCTCCGTGGGCCATGGGCTATCGGTCCTGCTGGAACTGCCCGGGCAGCGAACCATGCTCTACGACGCGGGCACCTTGCGCTCACCAGAATCTGGAGCCAGGACGATTGAAAGCGTTCTTTGGTCGAAAGGAATCACGCACCTCGACGCGGTGATCATCTCGCACGACGATGCCGACCACTTCAATACGCTGCCCCACTTGGCCGAAAAATTCTCCATCGGCCATGTCTATTCGTCACCGACAACACTGCGTGCGCCGGGTCCAGCTTTGCGAGCAACGTTGGACTCCTTGAAGGCGAAACGAATTCCAGTCCGCTCGGTTTGGAGTGACCATCGTTTCCGCACGCATAGCGATTGCCGCGTGGAAGTCTTCCATCCGACGAGTGATGGTATTCCGGGCTCGGACAACGCGAATAGCCTGGTGCTGGCCATCGAATGCGGAGATTTCCGCTTTCTGCTCACGGGGGATCTCGAAGACGAAGGTCTGTACGATGTGATGTCCGAGGAGCCTTGGCACTGCGATGTCCTTTTGGCGCCGCATCACGGCAGTCTCGCGAGCAATCCCGTGGAATTCTTGGATTGGTGCCAGCCTCAACATATTTTCGTCAGTGGCGGTAGCAGATATCTCACTCCGAGCGATGGAGGTTTCCAAAAACGGACGGATGCCCGCGTTTGGCACACTGCCATCCGTGGAGCGGTGACCGCCGAGGTCCATCAAGGACAATTGTATGTATCCGCATTTCTTTCGGACTCGGACGTGGAGCCACGCAAGAAGTTGAATTGGGGACCGCTCAGTCCGAGTCGCTAGGGCGTGGCGGATTGGCCCAATGCCCACTCGCATCGGACCCGCTAACGATGACCCCTTTTTGGCTCCAATCCAGAGCCGCCCGTACCTCGGTCGCGCAATATCGCAAGGTCAGTCCACAGCGCCGCCGCGACGACTTATTAGCTTCCGAGCCATGCAACAGCAGATCGCTATGCAGCGAAATCTCCCCCGCCGCCATTTCGACATCGACGGGCGAGCCATATTGCTCAGCGTTTTCCACGGTCTGATCGAGCACGTTGTGCTCTTCCGGAGTGCTCTGCACGTAGGTCAGATGTCCAAAATGATGGGAACCGGCCAGAAACCGCATGCAACCGTTGTCCACGTCCGCATCATCGATGGCCAGCCACACCGTGACCGTGCGGGAAGGACTTAGCGGCCAGTAGCTGGCATCTTGATGCCAGGCCACGCGGCGGCCATCGCCGGGCATCTTGCAAAAAAAGTGAGAACCCCAGCCAATCACATCCGGACCGAGCAGATCCCGGACGTAGGCCACGATGCGGGAATCGGTGAGCAGATCGTACACGCGGCCATGTTTGAGATGTGCCGTGCTGATGGAATAGCTGTCACCACCGCGTGCCAGTTCCGCTTGCAATAAACCGTCGAAATATTCACGGATCGAGACGATCTCCTCGGCATCAAAGACTCGAAGGTTTTTTACGTATCCTTCTCGATTAAAATGTTCCACCTGTTCCTGAGAAAAGGTCTCGGCCTGCGCGACGTCGGCAGGGCAAAAACGAAAATCCCGCTCCAGCCGCGTAATATCATTCTCATCGGGGATGATTTGGAACTCTTGCCGTTCGGCCATATGGGCACCTCGACTGAAGATGAACTACGCGGAGTGTAGCGACTCGTAATGCTGCCGCACGATTTTCAACAAGTCCGCGTGCAATGTCCCATTGGAGGCCAGCAGGCTCGACCGGGCAAGTGGTAGCGGCTGGCCCAAGCAGTCGGTGATCTTACCGCCAGCCTCCTCCACGAAGAGCCGCCCCGCCGCGAAGTCCCACGCGGAGAGTTCGTATTCGAAAAATCCACCGAACAATCCGGTTCCAACCTGAGCCAAGTCGAGCGAAGCGGTACCCATTCGCCGCAGGCCATGGATGTGGTGACGGAATAGATCGCGAATCGCCGCCAGAGTGGCCTCCATCATCGCGCCCCGGTCATAGTAAAAGCCGACGCCCACAAGGGCTTTGTCGAGCGCCGTATGTTCCGCCACTCGGGCCGGCTGGCCATTGTGAAACGCTCCTTCCCCCCTCGTGGATTCGTACCAATCCTCGCGGGCCGGATTGTAGATGACTCCACAAGTCGGCTCGCCATGCCGATAGTACGCGATGGATACGGCGAAATGAGGAATGCCGTGCAGATAGTTGTTCGTGCCATCCAGAGGATCCACGATCCACAGATGCTCGCTGCTCGCCTCGGCATGGTGCGATTCCTCGCTCAAGATCGCATGCTCCGGGCAGGAATCTCGGAGCACTTCCACGAGGGCCCGCTCGGAAGCCAAATCGGCTTCCGAGACCAAATCATACGTCCGGTTGGCGTCCTTGTGGCGCACCATCAGATCGCCGCGAAAATGCTCCATCAATACCCGGGCGGCGGCCCGCGCCGCTTCCCGCGCCACTCCCATCTCCCTCATGTCGGGTTACCCTCAATCTCACGGCTTCGAAATTTCGTTTCACGAGTCGGGCAGAATGACGCACCACACCCAAAAGTGCAAGCGAGCGCAAGTGGTCTGGCAACAGCCGCGGCGAGAGGTTCCGGGCGGGGACGACCGTTATTGTCGCAGCGATCCCGTACCCTATGTCGGCTAGCAGGCGGATCATGCGGATTGAATGGACCGAACGGAGTGCGCCGGGCATGTCGCATGCTATGTTGAAATGGGTAGTCCGCCGCGAGCTGCTTCAAGTGCGTGGACCGGTGAGCCATCCGAAGGAAAAGATCTCCTTACGCAATAGCACGCGCTGGAAACGAATCGTGGCCGCCTGAAATCGATTGAGGGGAGCGCGTGATGCGCATCGTCGTTTTTGAAGATAGCCAAGTCGAGCAGCTTTATCCGATCACGATTGGACGACCAGCCTTTGCTGTTTCCTGCGGCAGTTACCGGCTAATCGACATACTGCGCGAGTTGTCGGAAGAAATCCGCTCGAGTGCCCGGCCTCATCTGTGGGAGACGGTCCTCGCCGATTTCCCCGACATTTTACCATCTTCGCCGGACGCGTCCGGTCTCGCGCTGTTCGTGAACGCGCGGCTGGTCCCCTCGGTCGCCACGCGGGAAACGCTCCGGCGGCTGATTCAGAAAGCAGAACCCGGCTTCGCTCAAGTCAACGGAAGTGTGGCCGCCGCGTTGACGCGCGAAAGCCAACCATCCTCTGGACCGCAATTCGGCGGCAGCTCACTGGAAGACCACCTCAGGACGCTCGACTTGCCAGCCTGGGACGTCGAGCTTCCATTGCTGTCTTATCCCCACGATGTCCTCCGGAACCATCTGGCCATACTGCCCGAGAATCTGCAAGACCGAATTCAACGTAAACCGTACCGCGAAGTCCGGCCCGGAGTTTTTGCCGTGGAAGGCGCGGAAATCGGTGATTATGTCGTGACCGACACACGGGACGGACCAATCGTGTTGGAAAAGGGCGCGAACGTGGGGCCTTATTGCTTGCTGCGAGGGCCTGTCCACGTGGGCGAAAAGGCGCGTATCTTGGAACATGCCTCGCTCAAAGATGCCGTCGCCTTGGGGCATACGACGAAAGTCGGAGGAGAGGTTGAAGCCTCGATTATCGAGCCCTATACCAACAAGCAGCATCATGGATTCCTGGGGCATAGCTACCTGGGAAGCTGGATCAATCTGGGCGCGGGGACATGCAATAGCGACCTCAAGAACACTTACGGCACGGTGAACATGGAGTACAATGGCCGGCGCGTAGCATCGAACATGCAGTTCGTGGGCTGCATCGTCGGCGACTATTCCAAGACCGCGATCAATACCAGCATCTTCACGGGAAAAGTGATCGGCGTTTGCAGCATGCTATACGGCTTCGTGACCACGAACGTACCCAGCTTCGTGAATTACGCCCGCTCTTTTGGCCAGATTTCGGAATTGCCGGTGGACGTCATGGTGCAGACGCAAGCCCGCATGTTTGCCCGTCGTAACGTGGAGCAACGCCCTTGCGATGTTCAGCTTTTGCACGCCATGTACGCCTTGACCGGGCGGGAACGGCAACTGGCGGGAGAACCTCTTTCGCTGTAAAAACCGAAGCGAAATGGGAAAGGGGTCATTCGCTGGCTCCATTCCAGTCCAGAAGATGGACTCGTCCACGATTTTTCCAAGTCAATTTCTTATCGGATACTTCACGGATTCATGAAACTTTCGGCAGCCTACGGCGCGGACAAATTCGGCCTCTCCTTCGAACTTTTTCCTCCCAAGACTCCCAAGTCCGAGGAGGAATTATTTCGCCAAGTTCGAGAGCTGATGCAATTCCGCCCAAGTTATGTGACGTGTACCTACGGTGCTGGCGGCTCCACTCGGCAAAAAACACTGGATGTCGTCACGCGGGTCAAACAGGAACACGGGGTGAGCGTGGCAGCCCATCTGACGTGCGTCCAATCCCGTGTCGAGGATTTGCGGAACTTCTTGCGGGAAGCCACGGAGCGCTCCGTGGACCATATCGTGGCGCTGCGGGGGGATCCGCCCAAAGGGGAAACCACGTTCCAGGCAATCGAGGGCGGACTTGCGTACGCCAACGAATTGGTGTCGCTGATTCGGTCCGAATTCCCAAATTTCGGCATCGCCGTGGCGGGGTACCCAGAAACACACATGGAGGCCGAGAGCCCGGAAACTGACTTGCGTTATCTCAAGCAAAAGGTGGATGCCGGCGCCGATGTGGTGATCACGCAGCTCTTTTATGACAATGAGGATTTCTTCCGGTTCCGAGATCGCTGTGCGGCTACGGGAATTCGCGTGCCGATCGTCCCCGGTGTGATGCCGATCCTGCGGCTAGCACAGATTCAGAAGATCACTTCGCTCTGCAAGGCGAAACTGCCTGCCTCCTTGATCAGCCAACTGGAGGCATGTGGCGAGAATGTGGAAGCCCAAACGCAAGTCGGCATCGATTTCGCGACGCGGCAGTTGGCCGAATTGCTCGAAGCGGGAATTCCGGGAATCCACTTTTATGTGCTCAACAAGGCTGGGCCCACCGCCACGATCATCCGATCGCTGGGTGGACCCCTAGCCGCGCACTCCGTGGTAACAAGCTAATTCCCGTCCGCCTCGGACTCGGGCTTTCTCCGCTCGTGCTTCATATCGCGGATCATGTGCGGCGATTTCAGGGGCATAATTTCGCCAGGCCGGACGCTAGCAGACATGTCTTGA
Organism: Pirellulales bacterium; assembly: GCA_028289405.1. Taxonomy (GTDB): domain Bacteria; phylum Planctomycetota; class Planctomycetia; order Pirellulales; family JANQPP01; genus JANQPP01. The sequence goes on along the minus strand of JANQPP010000071.1, from coordinate 46,178 downwards.
ATGAGATTCCACGTTCCGCATGCTGTTCACCTAACCACAGCCGATTCAGCGATCTGCAACGTTGACGGCTATCGGTTCAATCCCGGGGCATTGAGGATAAAGTAGGACAGCGCCACGGCAATCAACAGCACGACGAACGTTCCCGATAGCCCGACTCCCCTGAGCCGAACCACGATCCCCTCGGGCAGTTCACCATGCAGGTCCGCTCCGCCCACGAGCCGAATGAGTGCCTTCGCGTTCGAGGATTGGTCATTTCCTAGCGCGTCAAGCACGAGCTTCCAGAGCCCCATGACTAACGAAATCGCCAAGCCAAACACGACGACCACGGCGCCCAGCCGGAGGATCTCCAGCACGTAGTCCGCGGGCACCAGATAGAAGAAGAGGAACAGCATCGCGGCGAGCGTTCCGAATACGACTGCCGTGATCATGCATCCGGTTTCTCCAGCGCTCGGTCCAAACATGTCCTCGGTCTCCTCCTGGCCGCCGGCCAACCGTGGGCCGGGACCGTGTCACCTACGGGAATAGGCATCGCCCACCGCAGCGTGATTCTACCCGCCGCCAGCCCGCTTTCGAAAGGGCGGAGATTTTCCTTGACAACGGAATGTCATGAACGAGGATGATGACGGCCACGGATTGGGCCAATGCCCCCAACACTTGATCCGTGCGAGCAAAACAGAAGTACCGTGATGGTCCAGAAGAAATCGGGAAAGAAGGCGACAAAGAAAACGCCGGCCATGGCTTCATCGGCGAGTCCCTCCGCGCCCGAAAAATCGGGTCTTCCCTCCGAGGAGAAACTCCGGACCCTGCCGAGGAGAGCCCTGGTGGCGTACGCGGTCCGCTGCGCGCGTCGCGTCCAGCCGGTCCTGCGCGAAGCGGGCGAAGAAGTTGTCCAAGCGACTGAGAACGCGTTGAAACTGGCCTCGCGATTTGCCCAGGGCGAAAAACTCGAACAGAACGACCTGTTCATCGCCGCCGAAGCCGCCGAAGCCGCCAAAGCCGAAGCCGCCCACGCCGCCGCCCTCGCCGCCGTCTATGCCGTCCGCGTCGCCGAAACCGCCGAAGCCGCCGAAGCCGCCCACGACACCAACGCCGCAGCGGCCGCCGCCGGAATCGCCGCCATCGCCGCTGGCACCGCCGCCGAAGGCGCCGCCAACACCTTCGTCGCCTTAGGACTCGCCGCCCACGACGCCGCACCACGCGATTTCGAGGCTTTGAGCCGCAAGAATTTCGGGAAACCCGGAAACCCAGGACGAAGCATCGATCCGTCCGCGGACGGGCCGCTGGGTGACTACTGGCACGGGGATCCGCCCGATTGGTACGAAGAATGGAAACCGCTACTCGACGCCCGGCTGGGCCAAGCCAGCGGTGAGTATGTCCAGCAGCTTGCCAAAGAGAAATCGGAACTGGCCGCGCAAATCGAATCGCGCGAAAAGGAACTGGCCCAGCTCAAAGAGCAGATCGAACAACGAATAATTGAAGCGCCCAGCCCTGACGTTCTAGATGAACTTGGGACACTCCGAGAGCGACTCGCCGGACTCCGAGCCGAACGCGAGAATCTCTCGCGAGATCTCAAAAAAGCCCTGGACGATGTGGCGACGACCGCGAATCAGCGGAACCAATTCGGGAATGAACGGGACCAACTTGAGAAGGAACTGCGCACCACCCAGATCGCAGCCGCAGCCGCTCAACAAGAACTGTCGCTGGAACGCGATCGGTTGGCCGGCGAGCTGGACGAAGCCAAGCTGCGGCTCTCGTATCGCAAGCCGATCAAGTGGCGTGACCTCAGTGAGCTATTCACGAAAGAAAACGTACTGATTCTCTGCGTCATCGCGTTCATGCTGGCTTGCGTGGTGCTATCGATGATCGCCGCCTCGGAGGTTCAGGGGCGGCAGCAGTTGGTGGCGAACATTCAAGGCCGGATGGACGAGTCCCAACAGAGAATCGTGTCCGCCGGCGAAAACGCCAACGCCACGCCCGCGAACGATCCGAAGAGCGAGCTGCAGCGCCTCTACGAAATTCGCTCCGCCGCCAACGTGTTGATCGCCACCGGTGCGGAATCCGAACGCCACACACTCAACGGACTGAAGCGGCGGCTGCTCCGAATCGGTATGGACTCAGATTCGGCGCCTGCGACCGGGGATCTGGACGCCGCGGGCTTGGTGGCACGACACGTCTTTTTCATTCGCTACCAGAGCAGTGATCTGCTGCTGTCGTTCGTCGTCATCGTCGCGGGGTGCATTGGCGCGATTATCGCCGCCATGCGTGACGACAATGTCTTCACGTTCAAGGACCTCGGACTTGGCTTGGGGGCGGGACTGATCACGTTTCTCATGATACGCAGCGGGCGGGCCGTGTTCCTGCTGAATCCCGGCGGCACGACTTTCGTGCTGAACCCCTATACCAGCGCCTTTTTCGGCTTGGCCGCCGGATTGTTCACCGAACGTGCCTACGGCTTGCTAACGGAATTGATCGATCAAGTGATCGAACGACTGAAAGTGGCCTTTATTGACAACGGTTCCGGTACTTCAGAATCACGGACGCAAAGCAAGACGACTGAACGCACCCCGTCGTATAGCAGCGATCAATCCTCCGCCACGCCGTCCGCACCAAGTTCCGAGGCCGCTCCCGATGCCTCCACCACCGCGCCGGAAGGCGTGACCTCCGAGGAGCATGATGCGGCGTCCAACGAGGACGAGACGGACGATTCCGATGAAGCCGCCGACGAACGAAGCAGCGGTGGATAATGAAGGCACGCGGATCTCTTTGGCCAGCTTCCAGCTACTCTTCGCTGGAGACTTCACGCGAAGATCGCCCTGCTGGATCACTGGCATCGGTGCCGGCAAAGCACCCTCAATCGGTCCCCGTTCTCCGCTCATGCTGCAGGAACCACTTGTAGAGTTCGGGGTTGTTGTACGTTTCCGTCCAGGAATCGTGCTCGGCTTCGGGGTACACGGTGAATTTCACTGGCGCGTCCAAGGCTTGGAGCGCGTCGACCAGTTCCTGGGACCGTTCCAAAGGCACCACCGAGTCTTTTGCTCCATGGAACACCCAAGTGGGCAAGTTCCGCAAGCGACGAATCCGCTGGCGATCCCCTCCACCACAAATCGGGGCGATGGCCGCGAACTTTTCCGGGTTTGCTAGCGCCAGACTCCAGGTCCCAAACCCTCCCATGCTCAAGCCGGTGACATAGATCCGGTCGGGATCCACTTTGTATTGAGACTCGATCTCCTGGAGCAAACGGGAGAGGGACTCCGCATCCCAGCGTTTTTCCGCGGCGCATTGGGGGGAAACCACGATGAATTCGAATTCTTGTCCCTCGCTGATGAGCTTCGGCGGGCCGTGGATTTTTACCTTTTCCAAGTCGTCTCCTCGTTCACCTGCCCCATGTAGAAACAGGATCAACGGCCAGGCATCTTGGTCTTCATATCCCGGCGGCAAGTAGAGCAAATACGGGATTCGATGGGTGACCGTGTATTCGAGCAAACTCGGCGTTTGTTGACCCGGATTGGCGCCAGGGGCCGACGAGGCCGCAATGTTCCACACCAACGCGAGAAATAGTGCCAAATGAACGCGTTTCATAAGAAATTCCTCGGATACTCCCGAACCCAAACGATCGCAGCTTTTCCTCAAACACCCAGACTGCGCAATACTACCGGCTACTACGTCGAACCGCAACAAAGCGACGGGGAATTCCGCGAGTTGCGCGAAGGACAAACAGCATGGCACCACCGCGATGATGGCTAAGGTTTGGCATTCGGCCCGCGCCTCAAGAACGAATCCTGGTTAATGTGGGGAGTTGGGAGAATTGTCCAACAGACGGTTCTCGGGTAGACTGCCAACGGTAAATTGCAATCCACGTGCCTCTTGCGGGCCGTGTGGTGAACTGGGTTCTAACGCGGAAAGGAATGCCTCGATGGGCGAGGTTTCCAAGTTACAGGTGGCTGGCAAGGAATTCGAATTTCCCATCGTGGAGGGGAGCGAGGGCGAACGGGCCATTGATATCTCGGGGATGATAAGCCAAACCAAGCACATCACCCTCGACAAGGGATACGTCAACACGGGAGCGGCCACCAGCGCCATCACCTATCTGGATGGTGAGCGAGGCATCTTGAGATACCGCGGATACGCGATCGAAGAAATCGCCGCCCATTGCGACTTCATTGAAACGACGTACCTGTTGATTTACGGCGAATTTCCCGATACCCAACAACTTGAACAGTTTCGGCATACCTTGCGGCGGCACACGCTGCTGCATGAGGACATGCGGAGCTTTTACAACGGGTTTCCGCGCGACGCGCATCCCATGGCGATCCTCAGTTCGGTCGTCGGCGCGCTTTCAACTTTCTATCAGGATTCGCTCAACCCGCGCGATCCTGAGCAGGTCGAGATTTCCATCGTGCGGCTGTTGGCAAAGCTGCCGACGATCGCGGCCTTCAGCTACAAAAAATCGATCGGACAGCCGTTCATCTATCCACGGAACGATCTCACCTACTGCGAGAATTTCTTGCAGATGATGTTTGCCGTCCCCTCGGAACCTTTCGAGCCGGATCCAGAATTCGTGGACGCGCTAAATATGCTGTTGATCGTGCATGCGGATCACGAACAAAATTGCAGCACGTCGACCGTCCGCATGGTCGGTTCCAGCGATGCCAACCTTTTTGCTTCGATCTCCGCAGGGATCTGCGCGCTTTGGGGCCCCTTGCATGGCGGTGCCAACGAAGCCTGCGTGGCCATGCTAGAGATGATTAAAAATGACGGCGGTGACGTGGCCAAATACGTCAACATGGCAAAAGACAAACACAATGACTTCCGGCTCATGGGTTTTGGCCACCGTGTGTACAAGAACTACGATCCGCGCGCGAAGATCATCAAGGCGGCGTGTGACCGCATCCTGAAGAAGCTGCACGTTCGAGATCCGATATTCGAAATCGCGCAAGAATTGGAAGAAGTGGCGCTCTCTGACCCCTACTTCGTCGAACGCCGTCTCTATCCAAACGTCGACTTTTATTCCGGCGTGATCTATCGCGCCATTGGCATTCCCGTGCAAATGTTCACGGTGTTGTTTGCCATGGGCCGATTGCCCGGCTGGATCGCTCATTGGCGGGAGATGCACTTCTCGGACACCAAACGGATTGACCGGCCCCGCCAAATCTACACCGGTCCCACGGAACGGGAGCTTCCCGCCGAATACAAAAACCGTTCCCTCAAGGTTTAACCCCTGTCGCCGTGGGAACGTCGACGGGCAAAAAGCGGTCGGTCCAGCGTCCACTCATTGGCTGGCGGGAATGGGTCGCGCTTCCCGAAATATCGATCGAACGCGTGAAGGCCAAGATCGACACGGGTGCCTGGTTTTCCTCGTTGCACGCCTTCAATCTGAAGATTCGCGAAGAGGTGGAAGGAAAAAAGTTCGTCGATTTTCTTGTGTATTCCATTCAACGGGACACCAAACACACCGTGCGGGGGTCTGCTGAAATCGTGGGTCGGGCCGACTTTGGCATCGACTTGCACACCGCCGCTGTCCGCCGCACGAATTTTCCGAATGTCCGCGCGGATATTAACCATGAAGAAGTATTGTCTTTAGTCAAGACTTTCGGCTGTGAGTTCATCCTCGCAGGCCGAGGACCAGCGGGAGCGCTCCGCCGTGAAGCCTGCAAGGCGAGTTGCCCCGCCATTATCGTCGAAGGGGGGAGGTGTGGAAAGTCGAGCCGAGTATCGTCGAAACCGCGCTGCGCGGTATTCGGAACGTGCTCGTGGATCTGAAAATGGTCGAGAGAGAGCATCAGCCCCTGCCATTTCAAGTCGTGATTGAACAGACCAAATGGGTCCACGCCGGGTGAGATTGTCCGCGAAGGGGAAGCCCTAGCCACGAACACGAGTTTGCTTGGGCGTGAACGCAACGTGCTTGCGGCACCATTTGATGGCGTCGTGATTGGCATGACCACGTTGCCGGCAGTGAGCCGTGGCGAACCAGTCTATCATCTCGGTAAGCTGCCAGAGTCCGCCCGAAAAATCGAACGCATTTGCGAAAAGCTCTCTTCCAAGAGCCTGCACGGCCAGGTCCTCGATGATTTGACGACTAACGTCCTCCTCGTGGACCGCGCGTCCGTAGACAAATCGAAGCAATCTTGATCAGAGCATTCGCGGCCAGTCGATAGCTCAGCTTGCATATCGTTGCAATGCAAAGTTCTGATTTGTTGCACTTTGCCGCGGAGGGCCGTATTCTCTGAAGTCTTGCTCGGCATATGGTGCAGCGAAACACGCTGCAAGCCGATCCGTACCTCGCGATATTCCGCTTTGCTCAGTGAACCTGGGAGCCGATCTCATGCTTTGTCCTTCCGCTAGAATTTTCCTCAGCGTGATGTTCGCGACCTTGTTTTACTCTTCCGCGCAAGGCGAGGAGAAAACGTTACTCCTGATTGGGCAAGGGCCGGATGGCCATCGGCCCGAAACGCACGAATTCATGGCGGGCGTCCGCATCATGTCGCACCTGATGCAGCCGTTTTCTCACATCAAGACGGTTGAACTTAGTGCGGATGAGCCGTGGCTTGAGGGGCCGATCCTCCTGGAAAAAGCGGATGGCGTGGTGTTGTATGTCACCCAGGGCGCCCGCTGGATGCAGATGGACTCTCGCCGTTACGAGGCATTACTGCGGCTTGCCGAGCGCGGTGGGGGCATCGTGGCGCTGCACTGGGCGGTGGGAGCGAAGGAAGCCAAATACATCCCGGGGCAGTTGCGGTTGCTGGGAGGAACACGCGGCGGCCCTCAGCGCAAGTGGATGGTCGGGGAGCAAGATCTACGAGTGGTGGACAAGGATCATCCCATCACGCGTGGCATCACGGATTTTCGCGTGAACGACGAGTTTTACTACCAGCTCGATTTTCTATCCGACCGTGAACAACTTCAGCCGCTGTTGCAGACGACCATCGAAGGAGAGACTGAAACCGCGTGTTGGGCCTGGCCCCGGCCCGATGGCGGGCGGTCGTTCGGATTCGTCTGCCTCCATTTTCACCGCAACTGGGAGCTAGCCGAGTATCAACGCCTGGTGACTCAGGCCATTTTGTGGACGCTGAAAGAGCCGATTCCCAAGGAGGGGATCTCCGTCTCACTGGATCCGGAGTTGCTACAACTACCCGAATCCGAGCGGGAAGACTGATTTCCCGAGGGCAACGGAATGCTGCAAGCAAGAGAGATGATAGTCTGACGGATACGGCAATCGGCGGTTACTTCCTGTTCGATCCCGCCGACGGAAGCTTGACGACGCTGAACCAATATTCTTTGATCGTTTTCAAAGCCTCCCTGAATTGAATCAGATCAACCGGTTTAGTGACATAGCTGTTGGCGCGATGTTCGTAGCTTTCGATGATATCGCTTTCGTCGTCGGAGGTGGTGAGCACGATCACGGGAATTCGCCGTAAATCCGAGTCGTCCTTGATTTCTTTAAGGACCTGCCGGCCATCCTTGCGCGGCATGTTCAAGTCCAACAGGATGAGATCGGGGCGAACGGCATCGGCGAATTTTCCTTCACGCCGCAGAAATTCCATGGCTTCAATGCCATCTTCCACGCGGTGAATATGATTGAATATTCGATCGCGTTCAAAAGTTTTTTTCATTAGCAAGACGTCGTCGTCATCATCCTCGATCAATAGAATTTCAATTGGTTGCAACGGCGTCGAATTTTTCCGTTCCGTCATGATGGCGTTTCTCGCAATTGGATTTGTTCAAGGTGAAATAGAACGTGCTTCCTGCTCCCAATGCGGACTCCACGCGCATCTGGCCGTTAAAACGCTGGACGATTCGTTTGCAGCTTGCCAATCCGATCCCCGTACCGCTGTATTCTCGGGAATTATGCAAACGTTGGAAGATTTGAAAAATCCGTTCATGGAATTGGGGATCAATGCCAATCCCGTTGTCGCGAATGGCGAATTCGAATTGTTTGCCCAGGTCGCGTCCGCCGACATGAACTTCCGGCGTAGCCTCGCTCTTGTACTTTATGGCGTTTTTCAGGAGGTTTTGGAATAGCAGAATGAGCTGGCTGCTGTCCGCCAGCACGGAGGGGAAGTGGTCCCAAGTGATCTGGGCGTCATTTTCGTCAATAGTCAATTCCAGTTGTTCCAGAGCGACTTGAAGACATTGATTCGCGTCCGTGGGAACCAATGGTCTGCCTCTTGTGTTGATGCGTGAAAATGATAACAAGTCACTAATCAGCACCTTCAGACGTTCTGCCCCTTTGGTCACGACATTCAGATACTGCCGGCCTTCTTCGTCCAGTTGTTGGCCGTATTCCTCGCGTAGAAGCTGAGCATAGGCCGAAATCTTCCGCAAGGGTTCCTGCAAGTCATGAGAAGCGACGTAGGCGAATTGCTGAAGTTCCGAGTTGCTTTGCGCGAGCGCGCGGTTGGCCTTCCGCATTCGCTTCTCCGAACGCTTCCGCCCCGTGACATCGACAATCGCGCACAGGACGAACCGGCCTTCTTCGGTTTCCACGGGATTGAGACCGATCTCGACATAAAGTTCACTGCCATCTTTACGTAGTGCGGTCAGGTCGCGGCCACCACCCATTCGACGAACGGACGGATTCGCAAAAAAACTGTCGCGTTGATGCGGGTGATTCTGCCGAAATCTTTCTGGAACGAGGGTCTCGATGGGCTTTCCCAAGAGTTCCCCGCGTGAATAGCCAAACAACTTCTCCACTTCGGTGTTCATGAGCACGACTTTCCCCTCATGGCTAACCAAAATCATCGCCGTGGGAGAAGATTCAAGAGTCGCGCGAAATCGTTTTTCCGAGCGTTCAAGTGCTCTGTTTGATTCTTTCAACTGTTGGGCATGTAGGGCTAGTAGCTCTTGGTGGCGCCGGAGCTTTTCCGCGTTGGATTCGAGTTGAAAAGTCATTGAATCCGCATAACGCAAGGCTTTCTGGGACGCCCGGGAAATCGAAAAGAAAAGCAGGACCAAAAGCCCATCGATCGCCAGGCCGCTGATGAGAATCGTTAATGGCAAGTGGTTTGCCGCGGCTCTTCGAAAGGACTGCGTACTCCAGATGTCAAAGGTCCAAGTTCTTCCATAAACCGGGATTTCCATCTCATGTCGAAAAAGGGGATCGGGATCATAATCCGGTTCCGTGCTGACGTGTTCATCGTAAAGCGTGTCTTCTCCGTCGACCAAACGGATGCCCACGTGCCGCCGTTCCTTCTCCAACACGTCGCGCATGAGCTTCTTAACCACGAACGGCGCGTAGATCATTCCCGAGAACCGTGACCGCCGCTCTTGAACATTTGCAGGTTTCCCGCCCTCATAGTACGGCGCGTAAAGAAGAAACCCGGGAGTCTTGCTGCTGTCCTGTACCAATGTGATGGGGCCCGTAATCCGGGCTTCGCCGGAATCGCGAGCCTTGCGTACCGCTGTCCGGCGGTTGGTTTCATGGGCTATATCCAGCCCAACCGCCCGCTCATTTCCTTCGACGGGGATGATATATGAAATAGGGTAGAAGTCGCTGGCTTCGCGGGCTGGGTGTATGTGGTAGTCCGGGCGGAGCTGCCTTTGCGCGGCGAGATACGGAGGAAGTTCGCCTTCAGTTAGTGCGTGGATGACACCAATGCCGTTAATTCCCGGGTATTTTTGCTCGAGCTCGATGCTATTGGCGTAGTTTTTCCAGGAATCATAGTCAATGTCACCCCCCAGTGTCCCGACGAGTGCTACGCCACCCCAAAGGGCGTCTTCATATTTCTTCATCCGCTCCAAGATGAGTTCCACGACCTGCTCGGTTTCTCGCTCGAACTGATTTTTTGTCCGAGCTTCGAGCTGCGATTTCGTGTAACTCCAGGCAAAAAAAGTCAGCAGAATTGGCAGTGAAATAATGATCCAATGCATCCAATGAAATGCGGAAGCACGTACCAACTCGCTTCTCGCAACCGCCGAGTCTTTTTCGAATCCTTCGCTGCGATCCCGTCTGCCTTTTATAGCCGAATTCACGTTTCCCTACGCCTCTTCGTGCCAGTTGGGGAATTGTAAATACGCGCGTGGACAGACTTATGCGTAGGTCTCACTGGAAATCCCGGAAGACCTTCGACAATAAATAAGAGTAGAGAAATCAATCTCCGCATTAATCGCCAGCGGTAACCGGTTCAGAACCTAAGGCTTCTTGCAAAATCGGCTCGACCCGTGACCAGATATCCGGACATTTGAGGACGTAGTATGCACAAAGCTGGTGGCAGCGGCGGATGGTCTCTTCGTCTTGGCGGCCTGTAAGAATGATGACGGGGATCGCCAATAATCGCTCATGAGACGACATCATCTCACAGACGCTGAGTCCGTTGCCCAGGGGCATCTCGACGTCCAAGATTACCAAGTCTGGTTTCGCATCGTCAATGAGGCGCAGCGCCTCCATGGCGTTCGTCGCGGAGATTGCTTCAAACCCCAGATGCGTGCAGCGGAGGGAAAGAAGCTGGACCAGTTCCAGGTCATCATCGGCGATAAGAATGCGTTTCATCGGCGACTACTTTGGTCTGGTGGGGTACGTGCAGCCAAGCTACGCGTTGGCGGCGGCTGGCGACGACTTGGGTGAGATGTCCAGCAGTTCGGTAATTGCTGCCTGAAGTGGTTCCCAATAATTCGGAGATTTATGCACGTATCGGGCCTGTAGCTCGCCGCAGCGTTGTTTCGTGCTTTCGTCCTTGCGGCCGGTGAGAATGATGATCGGCTTGTTGGCGGTCGAAGGATCGGTAGCGAAAAACTCACCTACGCTTAGCCCGTTGCCCGCGGGCATCTCGACATCCAAGCAGATGATGTCCACGGGGCGTTCATTAGCGATCGTGATCGCTGTTAAAGGGTTCGCGGCCGTTTCGGCTTCCAAACCCATGGCACGGCAGCGCGTGGCAATGGATTCAGAAAGCGATTTGTCGTCATCGATGATCAGAATTCGGCGGGACATGCGCGTTCTCCTGTGGATCTTTTCACGAATACAGGGGGAGGTGGTTGATGGCTATTTAAGACCGCGGCGTTCACCGCCGCGACCAATTTGTCGCCAGCATAAGGTTTTGTCAGAAAAAACCGCGCGCCGGCGTCCAGCGCGCGCTGTTGATCGACCAGGCTGGCGGAGAGCATGATAATCGGAATGTGCTTCGTATCCTTTCTCCGAAGTAATTCGGACATTGCCGTGAAGCCATCCGTCTGCGGCATCCGTACATCAAGCACGATGGCATCGGGCTTGTCATGGACCGCGGCGGCGATGGCCTGCTCTCCATCGCGGGCTTCGCTGGTCTGGTAGCCCGCCGCGGAAAGCCAGAGCTTTGCGCCGTGGCGCACTTCAGGTTCGTCGTCGACCAAAAGAACTCGCTTGGACATGTCTGGTTTCCGCTCCAATCATTACGTTTGTCGTGGTGATGGTGTTTCGTCGACAATCACGTGAAAGGAATCCGCGAGCAACATGTCGAACCGGATTTACACCGGGCCGGCGCTGGTAGTGGGGCACGGCGACGCGATGGGTGTTTTTCAGGGCGAAATGATCGAGCCCCTCTCGTACGGTTCGGATTAATGTTGCCGGATGGAATGGTTTGGTAACCAAAAACCGAATGCTCGTCGTGGCGGCTGTTTCTGCAGTATTGGCATCCGTGGAAAACAAGATCAAGGATGTCGTGGCGGTGTTGCTGTTCTCCTTAAGAAAGGTCAAGAATGGGCGTCCCTTGACGGGAGCTACGCCCGTATCGAGCAATATGACTTGCGGTCGGTGATTTAGTGCCAGGCGAATGCCGTGCATTCCGCCCTGCGAAGTCAAGGTTTGAAACCCTTCGCCGGACAACCATCGCGCGGCCCCCATCGCGAGGTCCGTGTCGCGTTCAATGATGAGGACCGTCGCAAGGTCACGCATGGACGGCCTCTTTTCCGAACAAGTGGCAAAACTGATCGAGAATGACTTCGTGTTGATCCGCGATAGCCCACGTGCCTTCAACTTGCATTTCAAATTTTGGCAGTTTGCCGAAAGGTCGATTGCGGTTCGTTTTTTGCCATTCACGGCCGGCGCGGGCCACGAAACGATTGAGTTCCAGCCTAGGAGTGGGGACGATGTACAGCCAGCAATGGCTGTCGCGCTGGAATAGTAGATCGTTTCGTCGCAAGAGGTAGTTAAAAAAAGCGTTCAAATCTTCCGATGCGCTTTCGCAAACTGAGTCATGAACGCAAGCCGAAACAAAGGACACGACGGTCGAATCGTGGCCCAAGCGGGCCGCTCTTTCCAGGTATCGCCGCATCACTTCCACCGGCCGAGCCGCGGGCAAGGTGAAAGAGAAGGTACTGCCCCGTTCCAATTCCGTTTCGACGTGCATCTCGCCGAAGTTCAGGTCAACCAGCTCCTTGGCAATGCTTAAGCCCAAGCCAAAACCCTTGCCGCTATCTTTGAAGTTGGTTTCCAATTGCTTGAATCGTTTGAATATTTCGGACAATCTCTCTTCACCGATTCCTGGCCCATTGTCCGTGACGCCAACCACGACTTCTGGAGGGCTGTCGTTTTGCTGAGCCCACAGTTGAACCGAACCTGGTTCCCCGCAAAACTTCATGGCATTAGTGACGAGGTTGATGATAACACGGATTACTTTGTCTTGATCACAATACACCTGTGGGAGGTCTTCATCGAGTGAGATATGGAATTCGATGTCCTTGACCTTGGCTTTCGCTTCGAGAACCGGGCGAACCGAATGAATGATGTCGGATACGTGGCAGTTACGCCGCCAAGCCCCTAACAAACCGGATTCTAGTTTGCTGATGTCGAGCATATCGTCGACCATGTTGTTCAACTCATCTGCCCGCACTCCGGCGATATCGAGCATTCGGCGTTGTTCGTCATTTACGTCCCCAACCAATCCATCACGCACGAGTGTCACGTAGTCCTTTACCACGGTGAGCGGAGTGCGAAATTCGTGCGAGACATTGTCCACAAACCGGTGGGCCGTTTTGTAGAGTTTGCGCAGCCTTCTATTTTTGCTTTCCAGAAGCTGAGTTTGCTCGGCTAGCAACTCCCGGCTTGCGTTCACTTCAGCCAACAAGTTGTTGATCTCGGTTAGGCTTTGCTGCCGTTGGATAGCGTTATGGATGGCCCGGGGTACGGCACGGCCGCCGAGCTCCCCCTTGACGAGATAATCTTGAGCCCCGGCGGTGAGGATATCACTTCCCAAGGTGTCGTCGTCGAGGGATGTCAGTATGATGATTGGAGTCCGGCCACTCCGTTTCCGGAGGCTAGAAACCGTGTCGAGTCCAAAGCTGTCGGGCACGGACAAATCAGCCAGCACGATGTCGTAAGAATGCCGGCTGAGCCTTTCGATGGCCGCCTGCAAGGTCTCCGCCCAGTCGATGGAAAAGTAGCACCGCTCTTGGCGGAGCCGTTTGGCCACGAGGCGATAGTCATCCACGTCATCTTCCAGCAGGAGCACCTTCACGGTCCCCTCATTCATAATTCAAGCCTCCCAAAGAGTTGGCCTCGCGAAGATGAATGAATCGGCTGATGTGATGCAACAACTCATCAAATTGGACTGGCTTCTGTAAGAAAACCGACGCTCCAGCATGAAGCATTCGATTCTTCAGCATGGGATCGCGCATGCCGGTGAGCACGATCACGGGAATATGCTCCGTGGTGTCGTGTCCTTTAATGCAATCCAAAAAATACTCGCCATTGCCGTTGGGCATTGCAAAGTCGACGAGGATCAAGTCAGGGGAGGAATGCATTGCCTCGGCGATTCCTTGCATTCCGTAGAATGCATGCTCTATTTCCACGTCGTAGTTCCGCATGCGGAGTTCGATTGTGGTTTGAAAATCCGGATCATCATCCACGCACAGAATGCGAGGCGTTTTCGTCGCAAACAGATCATGCTGAGATAGAGGTGTCGAGTTGATGGTCATGGTGTTCGTCATTGTTGTTTTTCCTTCCAATTGCTATCAATGCGGTGTCAAAGGTGGCAAATCAAAGGATTCAAAGTACATCTGGCACGAGAATGTTGTGCCCAACGTGTGACGTTGAGTTGAATGCAACACATTGTGGGATGCGGCGGCGCTTTGGGAGTAACCTCCGTTGCAGCCACGGCAAACGAGTCAGCCGGCGCGGATCGTGCGTCATGTTACATGTCGGAGACAGCTTTGGTTGGTGCAGGCCAACAAGGCGGCGTGGCAGGGGCAATGCAGAGTAAAGGAAGGCTTTCACGAGGGATTCAGTCTGGCGGGAGTAGACACTCTCCTTTAACTAAATACCTTATGCCCGCGAAAAAGCAATGAAGTGCATGCGTCTATGGAGCGTCATGCCGGAAAGGTGGTAGCCGCCGGTGGTTAGCATCGCGGCAAATCCGTTCGCGGATTGCTGACTTGTGCAAGGAACTCGCGAGAATTCCGGAGTTTTATCCGGTGTTGTTAGGCGAATTGCATGGGCTGGACATGCTGTCCGGTATGGACCTGGCAACAGTTCCTCCCATGATCCTTGGCGGCATAAAGGGCCTCATCCGCGCGTCGCAGCAGGCATTGCCCGTCCTCTCCGTTAACCACCTCCGCGACCCCGCAGCTCGTGGTTACCGAGACGTCCAGATCTTCGCGTTTATCGCACTCGCGTCCGATCGCGATACGAACTCTTTCCGCGACAGGCGTGGCTTTCGTCAAACGGGTCGAAGGAAAAATAACGGCGAATTCTTCCCCTCCAAACCTGGTGGCCAAGTCCGTGGCCCGCACCTCGTTTTCCAGGGTTGACGCCACTTGCTGGATGATTTGATCGCCGATGTCATGTCCTCTGGTATCGTTGATACGTTTGAAATGGTCGATATCGAATATCGCCACGCAAACGGGGGTCCGATGCCGCGCGAAATCTCCTAGTCGACGTGTCAATTCCATATCGAAAGCTCGACGGTTTCCGATGCCGGTCAAGACGTCCGTTAGTGCTTGGGCTTGGGCATCGATAAGCTGCTTCTGCCGGGCTATCGAATGACGCACAACGCGGACCAAAAGATGGCCCATCACGTGTTCTTTGGAAAGATATTCTTGAGCACCGCGGCGAATCGCCTCCACGGCAATTTCGTCATCATTTTGGCCCGAGAGCACGACGACCGGGGTGGCTGGCGCCGCAGCTTTCAGCTTCGGGACGGCCTCGAGGCCCGCGTTGTCGGGCAAACCAAGATCTAGGATGGCCACGTCATAATGCTTCTCATGCAGGGTCGCGACCGCCGTCCCCAGCGATTCCACGTGATCAAGGGATACCTGAAGCTCCGGCGTACGCCTTAGCACATTGGCGACCAGTTTGGCGTCGAAATCACTATCTTCGATAAGCAGGATTTGAATCGGGTGCTCCATGCAATGATGCCTAAGTCTGAGTTGCCAAAAGTACCCTATGACAGTGTCCAACTGCTGGCCGCTTGGCGTGCTGGATCTTGGTTTCGATAAGTGTACGTCGTTTTCCGAGAATACTCCAAAAAGTCATGGCGTGTTCGCAAAAAGCCAATGCCAGAACCTGGAAATACGCGCCGATTTTTCTAACTCTTTTCCGGGGCGATCAATGAAATCTTCGCTATGTCTTGCACAGTCGGAGCGGTTGCGATTCTTGACCGTGGCCTAGTGAGCCCAAGCTGAGCCCAAGCTCCGATGCCGGTTTTGGGGCTGCGGCAGTTCGACGGAAGCCCGAATTCACAATTGAGCGGTTTGCCGCTGATGCCGTGTGAATCAGAAGAGCTGTCACGTACTGAACACTGATGAAGGCGCGAATCCTTGGCTTCCGCCTCTGGCCGTCGTGCGTGCCATTGAGTAAATAGGGAGAGACTGGTTCGACCTTTCCTCATCAATCCGCGTGGAGGGCTAAATCGCATGAAAGCCGCATATATCGAAGAGACGGGACCACCTGACCGCATTCAATTTGGCGATCTGCCGCAACCCGAAGCAGCCGATGATCTGGTGCTGGTCCGCGTGGGCGCGGTCGCCGTGAACCCGATTGACACTTACATCCGCGCCGGCGCCGTGCAGTTCGAACTGCCTCGGCCGTTTATCGTGGGATGCGATTTGGCGGGGACCGTGGAGGCCGTGGGTCCGAACGTTACACGTTTTCAGCCAGGGGATCGTGTTTGGTGTTCAAACCAAGGTTTGCTTGGCCGGCAGGGTACGTTCGCTGAGTATGCCGCCGTCGAGGAGAAATGGCTTTATCCGACGCCGGAGGGAGTGGAAGACCAAGCCGCCGCGGCGCTGGCATTGGTGGGCATCACGACACACCTCGGGCTGGTACGCGAAGCCCGCTTGCAGCCTGGAGAATGGATCTTCGTTCACGGAGGCACGGGCGGCGTCGGCTCCACGGTCGTAAGGATGGCCCGTGCCATTGGGGCACACGTGATCACAACGGCGGGGACCGATGAAAAAGTTGCGGCCTGTTACGAAATGGGAGCCGAACTGGCCATCAACTATCGTACGGAGTCCATTACGGAGGCGGTGCAACAATTCGCGCCCGATGGCGTGCATGTTTACTGGGAAACCCGTCGTGAACCCGACTTCGAGGAAGCCGTGCAACTCTTGGCTGAGCGCGGCCGGATGATCCTCATGGCGGGGCGGGAAGCACGTCCTACCTTCCCTGTGGGGCCATTCTATGTGAAGGGATGTTCGCTCCACGGCTTCGTGATGTTCGCCGCGACGCCGGAAGAACAGCGCGAAGCTGCCGAGGATATCAACCTTTGGATGCAAGCAGGGAAGCTGCCGCCTCGGATCGACCGTGTACTTCCCCTTTCTGATGCGGCACAAGCACATCAACTTCAGGAGGAAAACACCGTCGGCCAAGCCGGCACACTGGCGGGTAAAATCGTGCTCACGCCATAAGGCGTTGCGTGCTCAACCGGGGCGGAAACCGTAGCCAGCAGCGAATTCGATCCTCCGATCCACCGCAGGGCGAAAACATGGCCAAGAAGAAGGATGCCCTGGAGCTGTTGACGGAATGCCAGCCGTTACCTGCTCGGCCCGTTTACGCACTGTATGGGGCGGAGGTTTTTCTTAAACGGGAATGCCTCCAACTCATTCAGCGGGGGGTATGGGGCGAAGAAGCACGGGACGCGGCTGCCTGCCGGCATCAAGGTCCCACGGCGGACTTTCGTGACGTGGCGGATGATCTGAGTACGCGGGACCTGTTCGGAAGTGGAACTCGGCTCGTGGTCGTGGAGCAAGCGGATCCATTTGTCACGAAGCATCGGGCGGCGATGGAAACGCTGGTCGAATCGATTGCTACTCAGGCGGCACTCGTCCTCGACGTCATGACTTGGAATAGCGCGACGCGCTTGGCGAAGCTGGTCGATCGCCTAGGCCTGGCCATTGCTTGCCAACCAGTCACAGCGGCGCGGGCCAAGAGTTGGCTGGTTCGATGGGGCAAGTCCCGATACGGCATCAAGCTTGAGAGGGCGGCGGCGGAGCAACTTACGGAGATCATGGGCACGGAGCTGGGCATCCTCGATCAAGAATTGGCGAAGCTAGCGGCAAGTGTGTCGGCAAAGGGAACCGTTTCGCTTGACCTTGTGCGCGAGCTTTCGGCGGGGTGGGGAACCAAAACCGTTTGGTCCCTGCTGGATGCCGCTTTGGCTGGCCAAATCGAGGACGCGCTGCGAAGTCTGGAACGGTTATTGGTTTCGGGAGAAACCGCCTTGGCCATCTTCAGCCAGATTGCCTTTTCGCTGCGCCGCCTCTCTCAAGCGACGCTCCTGTTGGAGCAGGCGGAGGCGGAAAACCGTCGCATAGGCTTACGGACCGCATTGGAACGCTGCGGCGTCAAGCCCTTCGCCTTGGCCAAATCGGAAGCGCAGCTTCGTTGGCTAGGCCGTCAACGGGCTCGGAAGCTCATGGCCTATTTGCTGGCCATGGATTTGGCTTTGAAAGGAGACAGCTCCTCACCGGAACGAGCCAGGCTCGAATTGGAAAAGTTGCTGATGTTTATCGCGACCCCTTACGCTTTCCACCAAACGGGTGGATAGGTGCAGGATCGAATTCGGACGAACCTGCTTATCGTCGAGAAGCGTCGTCGGGAGTTTCCGGTGAGGATACGACCGGTGGTACCGGCAGCGGCGGTATTCCGCGTACCGAATCGGCTGCCGCGAAATAGTGAATCTGCGTGCTGGCCAACAGATCGTTGGTCAGTTCTTGAATCCGAGTGGCATGATCGACCACGCTGGGCACGAAGTCGAATTCATCCATGGCAACCGTGCGCTGGAGTTCGGAAACTTGAGTCGCCAGGCGTTGCACCCATTCCACCAACAGGCTTTTGGACCGCCGATGATGGAATTCTTCGGAGGCCAAACGCTCTTCTCGGGGAAGGTATTCTCGGATTTCTCCCCAATTGCCGAACCAGCGGAGAATGCTTCCCCGGCTAATCACGCCCACCGGTTTTCCTTGATGCACGACAATCACACGACGAATGGTCAGGCGGCAGAGGAATTCGTAAACAATGCGGGCCGGCGTGTTTTCCTCGTAGGAGACAACATTCGTTTTCATCACCTGGCGGACGGGGGTTTTCCAGGCGTCTCCCACCAGGTCGAGAATCATCAAGTCTTTTTCCGAAATAATGCCGGTCAATAACCCGACATCATTGACAATCGGTAAGGAATTTACCCGCATCCGCAGGAAATAGTCCGCGGCGGTCGCTACGGTATCCGATTCATTCAGCGTTATGATGGGGCACATCATGATATCGCGGGCCTGTTTGTCCGCGAAGGGATCAAAAGCCCGAGCCACCTCGCCCTGAGAATGGTTGCCTGCGTCTTTCCGCCAGGAGGCATGCCAGACCCGGTCTCGCCCTGCTTGTTTGGCCGACCGTAGGGCGTCGTCCGCGCGAGCCAGCATGTCCTTGACGCTTCGCGTTCCTTCGTCCCGTGATGCCACGCCAAAGCTGGCGGACACGTTGACCGAACCGCTACCCGCCCTGACATCCAGATTCGTGATGGATGCGCGCATCCGTTCTCCCCATCGGACCGCCTCTTCGGCGGAAGTTTCGGGGAGCACGACGCAAAACTCTTCACCGCCGAACCGGCACACATGGTCCCAGACTCGACTGTGGCTGCTCAATAACAGCCCGACGGCCTTGATCGCGGCATCTCCCACGGCATGGCCATGCAGGTCGTTGATGGTCTTGAAATGGTCCAAATCGATTAGCACGCAGGAGAGTGGCGCCTGATGCCGGAGGGCGCGTTCGAATTCACGGGCGAGTGCTTCGGTGAACCGCAAGCGATTGGGAATTCCCGTAAGCGCATCGGTCATGGCGAGCTCGGAAAGCCGGCGCTCCCGTGCCAAAATCCGGTCCGCGGTCCAGAGTCGCCAGAGAAGTTCTTCGTGATCCCAAGGTTGGGGCAGCACATCATCGGCGCCGGATTTGAGTCCCGCCAGACGAGTGTTGTCCCCTTCTTGCTCCGTGAGGAGGATCATGTAAACGTAATGCGGCAGAATGGACTCACGGATCCGCTGGCAAAGTTCCATGCCGTTGCCGTTGGCCAACTTTTCGGACGCAATCAGAAAGTGAGGGCATTCCCGTCGGGCGAGATGCAACGCCTCGTCCGCATCAGAGGCTTCGCTCACCTGATAGCCCGAAGCTGACAAGTAGGCGGATAACTGTTGCCGCAGATGCGGATCGCTCTCCGCGACCAGGATTTGACGAAAATGTGAATCCATGAAGGGGATGGCGTAGCTGCCAGTGTGTTTTGAAACGCCAAACTAGAGGGCCTTGCGAGGCGTGCTCCTTCAGCAATTGTACGCTCTGTTTTTGGCCCGTTCGCTAGTTTTGTCTGTTTCTTCTCGGAAAAGTCCGTGGGATACTTCCTATGCGAAGAGAGGGATCCTGCCAAGGGGAGCATCTTGTGAAATCGCGTGGCGCGACCTTCTGGAGATGGATCAGGCCACGTCGCCCACCGCGCAAAGATCCGGTACGCGCAGATAGTCGCTCGACGAGCGACGCGCGTCTCGAGGAGCGAATGATCGGTCGTTCAGAGGCATACTTAGTGCGACCAATGAATTCCGATTGATCAGGCCTAGGGGCTCTTCGTCTTCGGTCACAACGGCCAATGAATCCGCATTTTTCGTGAAGAATTCCATCAATTCCGAAAAGTTGGCCGAGTCCGAGAAACATTTGACATCCGTTTGCAAGTACCCTTGAGCCTGCGTGGATTCACGGTCTTCCGCAGGAAGTTGTTCGATGTCCTCTCGAGTCAATACTCCCAAAAATTTACCCCCGTGATCACAAGTAACCAGCGCTGGCAAATCCGTGCTTTCAAAAAGGGCGGTAGCCCGTTCTAGCGAGTCATCTCCACGCAACATCAAGACTACCGGGGTCATGATGTCGATCGCCGTCGTGTTCTCAAAGAGTTTTCCGGGAAGTGCCAAATCCGACATCTCAGAAGTCTCCTGGCGAATGGCTTGGCAATCCACGACCAAATTTCTTCCCGAGGCTTTGGCGTTTCGAACTCCCTCACGCAGCCGTTTGATCACGTCACCAGGAGTGACTTGGCCCCGGCCCCAACTGGCGACCGCCGAACTAACCGTGATTCTCGGCCATTCACTGCCGATTTGGAAATCCGTGGACGCGATTTCCTCTCGAGCTTTGTTTGCCCATGCGATGGCGGTTTGCACGTTATTTCCCGGAAGCAAGATCGCGAAGAGATTGTTTTCCAAACGCGACAGCGTCGCCCCGTCCGTGCAATGCGTGTTCAAAATATCGGCAATTTGCCGCAACACACGGTTGGCCACGCATGCCCCATAGGCGTTGGTGAGGCCTTCGAAAAAATCGACATCCAACGCGGCGACGGCGCCTGTGTTCTCGGAATTCAACGCAATCGCGCCAGCGAGACGTTGGTGAAATTCGCTCACGTGCAACGTTCCGGTGACGTGATCCACGCCGTTCAAATTCTGCAGACGTCGTTCATATTCCAGGACTCGTGCACCGGCACGGAGCCGGGCCAACAGCTCTCCGACGACCACCGGCTTCTTCAGCATGTCATCGGCAGGCCAATCCGAACCTTCGGAGGCGTCTTGCGATTCTTGTTCCGCATCTTGCAGGTAGATCGTGTATGCCGATTGGTCGGCGTTTCGGTCGCCCGTTTGGGAAAATAACTGCTCCTGTGTCTCCTGGGGGAGCTCGCTGTCTAATAGCAGGAAGTCGATGTGGTATCCACGAAAGGCCGACAGGGCACTTTGGCCATCGGTGGCCTGCAAGACCTCGTAGCCGAAAGCGGACAAACATCGGGTCAAATAACGTGACATTTGTCGATCCGGCGTCACGGCCAAGACAGTGAGCATATGACTACTCATGGTGTGGGTGGCTCGAATTTCGTGGCAAGGCTTTAGCATGCGCAAAGCGTGGCTTTCCAATCTTAGTACATGCTTTCCCAGGTTGAGTTATTCCAGCACACGAGTTAGCACGCGGAATTGGAATCCGACAATCTGCCGGTCACGCCCTGTGTCCAGCGATTCTCCGCTTGGAGACGGAACTTCAAGTCCATGGCCAACTTCGGTCTCTCGGTAGCAAGAGAGGCTGTGAACCGAACAGAAAAGGAGCATTTGGCCATGGGCTTTAAGCTATAGTTGAAAAGCCGTGCATGGCGAGGCGGTATTGCAGACACATCCGCTTCACCGCCTGGCACCCGCAGGGATGGTGACCCAATGTGCGGCGCGTACGCTGGAAGCGCGGTCAAGTAGGCTTCCAAAAAATTTCATACACGGAACGAATTTATTTTCACGCGACAAGTCCTAGACCAGACACGCCTCTCTATTTGCATTATCAGAGAATTTTCGAAAGCCCGCTGATGGATCATTTGCTTCGTCCTCGGATATGAAGGGCTGTTTACCCTCGTACATGGTTACAATCGAATTCATCCAGCGGATAGCGCGATGAAGACACAATGCCTCCATGAGCCTTCGACGACCTCCCCTTGTCTGGATCGCGTTTCGGACGTTGCCGGTCTGCCAGAACATGTGGAGATCGCCTGTTTCCCATTTACCGTCGGCCGCGGAGACACGGCCGATTTGCGCATCGAATCCACCCGCGTATCTAGGGAGCATGCCGTCTTCCGTCACGCCGACGACGTGATTTGCCTGGAAGATCTCAACAGTACCAACGGCACGCATGTCAATGGCAGGCGTATTCAGAAGGCGACGCTGCAGAACGGCGACATGATCGCCTTCGCGGATGTCGAAATGGCTTTTCGCTGGGAAACGTCTTCCGTGTCGTCGAAAAACGTTACGCAAGTCCTGCGTTCAGAAGAAACGGTTCCCGAACCAGTCGTGGTGCGTCCCTCACGGAACGTGCTGCAGCTTCGGCGATTGCATGAACTCGTCACACAGCGTTGCGTCAGCAATCTATATCGGCCCATTCGAAATCTCGGTACGGAGGAGTACGTGGGCTGTGAGTTTGAAGGAAACTCCTTCGCTTCCGCCGATGTGGAAGAGCTGGTGGAACGCAGCCTGAAAATGGCCCACAGCCGGTTGTTGCGGCGCGTGCTTCAGCTTCAACGTATGGTCGCCGCGGAGGAATTCTCGAACGTTCCGGCAAAGTTGTTCGCGATTCTGCGACTTTACGCCGCAGAATTGGTGGATCCCACTTTTGTCGATGATCTGTATGCCTTGCGAGAGCGCCTTGACCTGCGACAGCAACTCGTCATGGAACTTCCGGCGCGCGTCCTCGAGGCGGAAGGAGAATTCCAAAGTATTCACGCTCGTCTGCGTGACCGGGATGTCTCCGTTGCTTACGGCGGCATTTCTGCGAGTTTCCATGCCTGGGATGCACTCGAGCAGGCGGCTCCCGAATATTTGCTGCTCGACCCAGCGGTCGTGCAACGAAGCGACCGAGGTTCCCAAGCGCAAAAGCAATTTGAAAACCTTGTGCAGCGAGGACGAGAAGCCGATTGTCAAGTCATCGCCACCGGTGTGCAATCCGCGATCCAGGCCGATTTGTGCCAGCAATTCGACTGTCAACTCGCATCGGGCGAATTTTTTAGCTCGCCTGTTCCGATCCGTGATCTGGCTTCGTTCTTCCCCCGCGGCCGACGCTAGAAAAATGCAATTTCCCTTTTCTAGGGAATCACTCTCGCGTACGAGACAACCAACGTGCGAAACCTGACCCTCACTTCCGATGAACCCATCTTGGGATACACAATTTCCGAAAGGATCGGAACCGGGGGATACGGTGAAGTTTGGCGAGCTTCGGCGCCGGGTGGCCTGACCAAGGCCATCAAATTCGTCTATGGATTCCTCGACGACGAACGGGCCTCGCGAGAACTGAAGGCGCTCAACCGGGTCAAGGAAGTTCGGCACCCATTCCTGCTCTCTTTGGAGCGAATTGAAGTCGTCGACGGCCAGTTGGTGATCGTCACCGAATTGGCGGAGATGAGCCTGAAAGAGCGCTTCGATGAATGCAAAGTCGAAGGACTCAGCGGCATTCCGCGCGAGGAGTTATTGGTTTATTTACGCGATACGGCGGACGCGCTGGATTTCATGAACGAGAAGCATGCCCTGCAGCATCTCGACGTGAAACCCGAGAACCTGTTGTTGCTCGGCGGGCGGGTCAAAGTTGCCGACTTCGGGCTCGTCAAGGACATCGAGGCGACGAACGTGTCGCTCATGGGCGGACTCACCCCGGTCTATGCTTCGCCCGAGTCCTTCGATGATCAGCCTAGCCGCCATAGTGACCAATACAGCTTGGCGATCGTATACCAGGAAATGCTGACCGGGGTGCTGCCGTTCCCGGGAACCACGGCGGCTCAACTCGCCGTGCAGCACTTGCAAAGCCGGCCTCGTTTGGCGGGCTTGCCATTGTCCGACCAGGCCGTGGTGGCCCGGGCGCTGGCCAAAAAGCCAGAAGAACGTTTCGCGTCCTGCAAGGAATTCGTGGATACGTTGCTCAGCGCCGGCCAGGTAGCCGCGTCTCCACCGGCGGCTCCCAATACCGCACCAGAAGACGTGTCGAGCGCATCTCGGTCCGATCCCAACGCGCGAACGGAGATTCAGCACGGAGCGGGGGGCACGCCGGATCTTCAGCATAACACGGCAATTCGCTCCACGAATTTGCGGTCAGAGGCTTCTCCTGCCCATATGGCAACGGAAGTCATGCCCGGTTCGGCTGTGCCTAGCGTGCGGCCCACCGAGATCGTGGGCAATATGGTTCGGCCGGATGTCGTGGACGTCGATGGGTTTTCTCCAGAAGAATTTTCGATCGGGTTTCGGCCGACTTTGGTACTGGGAGTAGGCGGAACGGCAGGCCGCGTCCTGCAACAACTGAGGCATCGCCTGGAAGAGCATTTCGGGGATCCGCAAAAATTGCCGGCCTTGCGGACGCTGCTGATTGATACCGATCAGAAATCGATGCTGAAATTCGCACGGGGACCAGAAGGAAAGGGACTCGCTCCCGAGGATTTGATCGCCACGCCTCTGCGACGCCCACAGGACTACCGCTCCGACACGCAAAAATTCTTTTCCTGGCTGAGCCGGAGATGGCTCTACAACATTCCCAAATCGCTACAAACGGAAGGATTGCGTCCTCTCGGACGGCTTGCTTTGATCGACCATGCCCACATCGTGGTCGACCGCCTCCAAAAGTCGTTGCGGCAATTGAGCAACCCCGAGTCGATCCAAGCCACGTCCCAGTCTTTGGGCCTAGAAGTAAGAGACGAGTGCCCGCGGATCGTATTGCTCGGCTCGATTGCCGGCGGCACGGGCAGCGGGATGATTCCGGATTTGGCATTCCTAGCCCGAGATCTGTTGGTGAAGGCGGGCCTCTCCAAGGCGGATGTCGCGACTTTATTGTTACATTCCACTAACCGGCGGACCACGGGCAAGGATTTGGCCTCGGCGAACGCATATGCTTGCTTGGAAGAACTCCACCACTACTTATACGGTGGTGGACATCCAGGAGAGCCAGCATTGGGGCTCTCCGCGTTGCCAGCCGCCGCCGAGTTTTTTGGCGACGATTACCTTGTGCATTTGGGGGATGGGCTGAACGATGAATTGTTGAATTCCGCCGCCAACAACGTGGCCACGTATTTGTATCTCGACGTGACCTGCGGCGGTGGATATTTCGAACGCTGCCGGAACGATGCCGTACAACCAGGAAAAGGAATGGAGCGTGCCAGCCTGCGCTCGTTCGGGACAAGCGAATTTGGCGGTTCATGCCCGCAAGCCACGGCGCTGATGGCTGAATCTCTAGCTTCCCACGTGGTTCGGCATTGGACGGAAACTCCCCGCTCCACGACGGTATTGGGAGGCAAGAAGCGCGGCGAAGAGGCGAATTCTGACCCCAAGGAGGGTTCAACTTCGTCGACCGAAGAGAAGTCCCCGCTGTCGGTGGAATCTTTCTTCGAGGGTGTGTTGAGCCCACTGGATGAAGAATTGCAGCCCATGCTGACGGCGGAACCGCATAAGATCACTTTGGCCTGCGCCAAGGAAGTCGAAAGCTGGCTCAGAGAGCGCTATGGCGGAGAAGAGAACTGGGAATTATTGCGCAAGGGCATTATCACGCTGAATACGGCCTTTTCTCCGGGCAGCGAGATCGCGAACTTGGAGATCGAGTTCGTCACCGATCTTCAGCAGCGGATGGTCGATCACTTCGGCGAAAGAATTTCTCGATGGAAGAACGAGATCCGGGAACTACTGCACACTGTAATGAATACTCCCGGTCGCCGTTTCACCGCCGCGCAAAAGCTGATTGAAAAGCTATCAGAAGCCTCCGAATTGCAGGACACGCTGCTCGCGGAAAAATTGGCACAAATACAACACACGATCAAGGAATTCGTCGCGGCCATCCCCACTGGCGTGACTGACAAGAAAAAGAAGAACACGCTGGCGGCATATAACCTAGAGATCTCGCAACTAACTGAATGCCTCGCTTTCTATTTGCAGAGGAAGGTTCATGAGAGCCTTTTGCTGAAGGCCCGCAAATCATTTCACACGATGGGTTCCAATCTTACGGCCGAGCGGGATCGGGTGTCCGATTTACGCCATGAACTCTCGCAAATCGGGAAAGAGTTTCGTGCTCCCGCCTCATGGGATTCCGTCTTGGCGGATTACGAGCAGCAAGATGATGGCGCCGCCTGGGTCGCTTCTCGTGCGATTCATGAATTCGAAAAAAACCGCTCCGAGTTCTCCGCCCGAATGGATCAGGAACTCCAGGAGCAATACATGCAGCCCGCTGAAGGGATTGAACACTTGGGGGCGCATGGCCAAGAAGCGCGAGATGCCTTCATTGATGCCGCGCGGCAAATGGCGGGGAGATTGGTCTCGGAAATCTTCCAATCCATCGACGTCGTGGAGGCCGTGGTTGCCTCGTCGGAACCGGACCAAGAAGAGGAAGAACCGGCGGATGGCCCCGTCATTGATTTGAAGCAACTCGTACAGGCCGCGAATCCTTCACTGCTCTTTAGTGGTGGAATCCGGCGCTTGCTACTCGTCACGCCCCAACAGGCCGCCGAGGATCGGTTACGCGAAGCTTTGGTGGCCGCGACCGGCGGCGTGGAACCAACCCACATCGCGTCCAACCAGTCTCATTTCACGATTTGCTGGGAAGCGGAACAATTGCCATTAGCCCCCATCGCGGCGTCTCTCGTTAATGGGCGCGACGACTACATCCAAGCGGCAGCTCGTCTTAGAACGCGTTCCGATGTGGAGTGGCAAAAGCTTCAAGAGCCGTGTGCTACCTGACGCGGCGAGACGTGATCGGGCACGACATGCCGACGAGTGCCAGCAGCCAAGCATGCGGTTTCGGAACGCCATCGGCATTGAAATCGCAGGCAAATTTACCGGTCAAAGAATTTCTTCAAGGAATGCAACGTGGTGGCGCGACCCGCGCGGGCGATGGAAGTGGTGAGCGGGATACTCTTGGGGCAGACGGCGACACAGTTTTGGGCATTGCCACAGATCTGGAGACCGCCTTCGGACGTCAGAGCATCGAGCCGCTCACCGGCGTTCATCTTGCCGGTGGGATGGATATTGAAGAGTATCGCCTGGCTAATGGCGTGAGCGCCGATAAATCCGCGATCGAAAGCGGCTGCTTCACGCTTTTTGAAATCGGCCTCGCTTTCTCCTTCGCGGCGCGTGACCTCGATCTTCGTGTATTGCGGGCAAGCCTCCAAGCAACAGCCGCAACTCATGCATTGGCTTAACGGGTAGGCTGTCTGCTGGTCGGCGGGAGACTGTTGCGGTCCAGGGCCACGGTCGAAGTACCCGTCCACCGAAACCCAAGCTTTGACTTTTTTGAGTGCTCGAAACAACCGGTCGCGTTGCACGACCAAATCTCGCACAACGGGGAATTTGCTCATCGGGCGAAGTTCGATTCCATCCGGCTGTTCTTGCAGCAGATTATCCACAAGCGCCGAACAAGCCTGCCGAGTGCGGCCATTGACCAGCATCGTGCAGGCACCGCACACCTCTTCCAGGCAGTTGCAATCCCAGGCGACTGGCGAAACCTTTTTCCCCTCCTCCGTTTCCGCGCGAGCGGCGATTTGCTGCAAAACGCTGATCACGTTCATATCCGGCTGGTGGGTAACGCGGTGGCGCTCCCAGTAGCTTTTTTCTCCCGGACCGTCTTGCCGCAAAATACGGACATCAAAGACATCAGGAATCGACTGCTTGGCTGGACTGATCATACGTTTACTCGCATCCTACTCGTCGAGCTACCGGAATACTGGAAGGCCGAGCAGGGCTAACCTACCGTGGAAGGGGAATGCTTGGTGGCCTCCGCCTTCTCGCCATTGGGCCGTGATGACGTGGCTTGACTGCCCGCGGCGACCCGTTCTTTCCAGACTTCTTCAATGACTTCGGCACCTACTAAACCATACAATCTTGGCCGCGGAGGTATCAGCGAAGTATCCACGTCCTCATACCTCAATTTCGGCTCGCTATCTGTTCCGCATTCGGCGACGGTGGACTTGAGCCACTTCTTCGTATTTTCGGCAAAGCGGTCGCACCACTTTTCCGCTTCGCGGCGGCGTTCCGCTGGATCCTCCGCTTCAATGCCCGGCATGGTGAAGTCGGGTTTGAAGTGCGCACCCCGGCATTCATCCCGGGCCAGGGCGCCTTCCAAAATGGTCTTCGCCAAGGGAAACATGTCTTGCAGAGCCTTGGTGAACACCACGTTTTGGTTGGTCCAGTTGCCCGTATCCGAAAGCGAACATCTACTGGTGCGTTCCTGTAGCTCGCGGACTTTTTCAAGTGCGGCCGACAGATCGCGGTTGTGCCGCACGACCGTGGCTGCCTTGGTCATCGTTTCCCCCAACTCCTGGTGGATCAAATACGGGTTTTCGCCCCCCCCGGAGCGATTCAACAGAGCGTCATGCTCTTGCTGGTATTTCTCTTGCGCCGCGTTCCACAAGCTGCTCGGCTGATCGTCGCTAGCGCCATGCGAGGAAGATTTGAGCAAATTTTCGATGCCCGGCGCTACGATCAATCCCGAAAAGATACAGCTCAGCAGCGAATTCGCGCCGAGACGATTCGCGCCATGGTATTGATAGTCACACTCGCCGATGGCGAACAGGCCCGGGATATTCGTGGCTTGATTCTTCGGAGAACCGATGTCCAAGCGGCCCTCGCTGGTACGTTCGTAGTCGGCCCACAATCCGCCCATGGTGTAATGCACGGCCGGGAAAATTTTCATCGGCACGTCGCGCGGGTCGACACCCTGGAATTTTTCGTAAATCTCTAGAATGCCGCCTAGCTTTAAATCCAACGTAGTACGAGGCAGGTGGGTCAAATCCAGGTAAACGCAGGGACGTTCTTTCTCAACGCTCAAGCCTTCATAAATGCAAACGTTGAAGATCTCGCGCGTGGCGATATCGCGGGGAACCAGATTGCCGTATGCCGGATAACGTTCTTCCAGGAAAAAGTAACGTTCTGCCTCGGGGATTTCCCTGGGATCACGCGGGTCCTGTGGCTTGCGGGGCACCCAGACACGCCCTCCCTCTCCCCGGGCGCTTTCGCTCATCAAGCGGAGCTTGTCCGCGCCGGGCACGGCGGTGGGATGTACTTGAACAAACTCGCCATTTCCGTAAAGGGCGCCATGCTGAAACGCGCGGCTGACGGCACTGCCATTGCACGCCATGGACATCGTGGAGCGGCCATAGATCAATCCGCATCCCCCGGTCGCCAAGACCACCGCATCGGCGGGGAACGACCGGATCTCCATATCGGTCAAATTCTGGCCCACGCAACCTCGACAGATGCCGTTGTCATCCAGGATCGGACCGAGGAAATCCCAAAATTCGTACTTCGTCACCAGCCCTTCGGCTTCCCAGCGTCGAACCTGTTCATCCAGGGCGTATAGCAATTGCTGTCCGGTCGTCGCACCGGAAAAGGCGGTGCGTTTGTAAAGAGTGCCGCCGAATCGCCGTTGATCGCGGTAGCCCTCCGGAGTGCGGTTGAAGGGGACACCCAGACGGTCCATCAAGTCGATGATTCTGGGTGCCCAGAGGGCCATCTCATGCACGGGGGGCTGGTGCTGAAGAAAGTCCCCTCCATAGACCGTATCGTCGAAGTGTTTCCACTCGCTGTCGCCCAATTGACGAGTCTGGTCGTTGACGCTATTGATTCCGCCTTGCGCGCAGACGCTGTGGGAACGCTTCACGGGGGTCAGGCTCATGAGGTCGACCGGAATACCCATTTCCGCGAACCGCATGGTGGCGGCCAAACCGGCCAAACCTCCGCCCACGACCATCACCCGTTGTTTCGGCATGTCGTTTACTTTCTGTTTTCAATTCGAGGCGTCGGACGTTCCCACGAACATTCGGGTAGGAAAACGTGGCCGCCCGAAAAACCTTGGCTCAACACGGGCTAGGGAGACGAAACATCTGGTGAATCGCCGGACGTTTCGGACCCCTCCTCGGTGGATTCCTCTTCACCCCAGGCCACTTCACCCTCGGCAATTTTTCGGTGAGTTTCCAGGCGATCTTCCACCGCCGCGGCTTCCTCGACATCCACCATGCGAAAACCGCTAAGCGCCGCCAGCCCCACGACCGCGAGAAGTACGCCAAATCCTCCGCACGCGTAGCTTGCCTTCCGCTGCGCCTCGGAACTAGTCCACACGCCCCAAGTGATGCCCATGGTCCAAATACCGTTGGCCAGATGATAGACGCAAGCCAGGACACCGACCGCGTAGGCGAGTTGGATCCATAACGCGGACTGGATAGCCGTTCCGGCGGTGGAAGTGGCGTGGTGCGGGTCGAAGGCGCCTCCGCCAAAGGGCTCGCCGTACTTGTGTAAGTGCCAGATATGGAAAGCGATGAAGGCAAACGCGATCATCCCCGTGGCCCGCTGAAGCATGTACCGAATGTTGCTGGAATAGGGGTAGTCGCTGGTATTGGGAACCGCCCCCCAAATAAACGCCACTCCCAAGATGGCATGAAACAGAATGGGAATGAAAATGAACGTCCATTCCACGAGCGGCAAAATTGGTCCCAACGAATGGATCCGATCCACGTTGGCCTGAAATGTCGCGGCACCCGCCAGCACACTGGCATTGGTCAGCAAATGCACGACCATATAAGCGCCCACCGGAATGAGGCCGCTGAGCGAATGCAACCGGCGAATGAGAAATTCGTGGCGAGCGAGAAACGAAGGCGAAGGCTGCGAATCCGTCATGCGCTTGGAGATTCCTACCCGTGACCCACGGTCACGTCATAAAGAGCACTCAGGCAAAACTCCGTCTTGGTGCCCGCGAACCTCTCGGCGGAAACATGCCTAGGGGCCTACGCGGGAGTGGGTTTTGTCCGTCTAACTTAGGAGTTTGTTCCCCCATGTGTAAGTAGTATAGGGAACGCGGCTGGAGTGGCAAGCGACGCTCGTCTTGGGTTGTTGTGGTCAAAAAAGCCGTGCTGCTTGCCAGTGGAATCACGCCAGCAAATCTTCCCAGATGTGCCCATGCACGTCGGTCAATCGCATGTCCCGCCCACCAAAACGGAAGGTAAGCTTGGTATGTTCCAGCCCGAGCAGGTGCAGGATCATGGCGTGCAGGTCATGGATTTCCACGCGGTTTTCCACCACGCGGTAGCCGAATTCGTCGGTCGCGCCGTAGGTAAATCCGCCCTTGAAGCC
Source organism: Pirellulales bacterium (assembly GCA_028289405.1). Taxonomy (GTDB): domain Bacteria; phylum Planctomycetota; class Planctomycetia; order Pirellulales; family JANQPP01; genus JANQPP01. Next base: position 15,146 of record JANQPP010000071.1, on the reverse strand, counting down.
ACCGCCAGCGGCCCAGATCGTGAAACCGAAGGGATTGTGGTCCCGGCCATCGCTCCCTTGGGCAAAAGGTGTCCGACCGAATTCGCCCGCCCAGACCACGATGGTCTCGTTGAGCAGGCCCCGCGTTTTGAGGTCGCGCAGCAGGGCGGCGATGGGCTGGTCGGTGGCCAAGGCATTTTCCCGGTGGTTCTTGCGAAGGTTGCTGTGGGCATCCCAGCGGTCGTTCCCCTTGGTACGGGGACAAGTCAATTCCACGAAACGCACTCCCCGCTCCACCATCCGCCGCGCGAGTAGGCACTGCTGGGCAAAGAGGCGGGTCGGCTCGAATTCCGCTTCGAGGCCGTAGAGCCGCTTGGTGGCCGCTCTTTCGGTACTCAAGTCCGTCAATTCGGGGACGGCGGCCTGCATGCGAAAGGCCAATTCGTAATTCACGATCGCTGATTCCACGGCGTCGACTTCGCCATAACGCTCGAGCACACCCTGGTCGAGCCGACGCAGCATGTCCAACTTGGCCCGCTGACGTGAAGGCGGGTTTTCACGCGGCAAAATGTTGGCCACCGGCTCGGTGCGGGGACGAAACATGGTGGCCTGATACGTCGCCGGTAGAAAGCCACTGCCAAAGCAATCGATTCCCCCCGAAGGAATCAAACCGCCGTTGACCACGATGTAGCCGGGGAGTTCTTGATTTTCGGTCCCCAAGCCGTAGCCGATCCAGGCGCCCATGCTGGGGCGGCCTTGCATGCCCATTCCCGAATGCAGGAAATAGTTGGCCGTGTTGTGTTCGGAAAAATTGGAGACCATCGAGCGGATGATGCACAAGTCGTCCACGCACTCTCCCACGTGAGGAAACAGATCGCTCACGGGAATGCCGCTTTCCCCATAAGGACGAAATTTCCAAGGAGACTTCAGCGTAGTGCCGATGTTGTCGAATTGCGTCGGCTCGATCTTGGCGGAGAACGGTTTTCCGTGCTCGCGGTCCAACAGCGGTTTCGGATCGAAACTGTCGATTTGCGATACCCCGCCGTCCATGTAAAGAAAGATGACATTACGCGCTTTGGGCGGGAAGTGCGGTGGCTTCACCGCGAGAGGCGAAGTGCCCCGCGCCTCAGCCTGTTCGGCCTGTAAGGCGGCAAACGCCAAAGCACCAAAGCCCTGCCCGCACCGCGACAAAAACTGCCGGCGAGATAAAGGGGGCGGAAGATATCGGCCACAATGCACGGTGGAACCTCGTCTAGGGTGCGCGAAAATTCTTCAATTAAGAAAGATGAATTCCTTCATGTTGATCAGTGTGTGGCAGAAGTCGGCCCACGCTTGGAGGTCCTCTTCATTCGAAACCATCCACGGCGCATGCGGGTTGTCGACGTTCAAAAACTCGCACGCCAAATCCATTTCCCACGACTCGAGAGGCCGGCCCAGTGCCATCAGATAGGCCCGTTCGATGCGTGCCGCCGCGGGTTCGTTTTCTGGAGAGCACAATCGCTCCGCCCAGAGCCGGGCCTGTTCATGGACCAATGGGTCGTTGAGCAGGATCAGAGGTTGCGCCGGGGAATTCGAGACCATCCGCCCGCCGATGGTTGTAAAGGGAACTGGTCGGTCAAAGGCCGAGAGGAAATGGGACAGATGGTTGCGGCGGACCTCGATATAGATACTCCGCCGTCCATCCGAATCCATCGGCCCGCTGCCGGAGGGGCTGCGATTGCTCCGCATGAACGACGTGATGTGGACCATTACACTGGGGCCGAACAGCCGATCGTCCAATTCCCCCGACAGTGCGAGCAAGCTATCCCGCACGGCCTCCCCTTCCAACCGCCGAATCGGCATGCGATGCAGCAAGCGGTTGGTGGGATCGAACTGTTCGGCGCGGGCATCGCCTGGATAGCTCGACATGCGGTAGGTGCTGGAGAGCGCCATGCGCTTCAGTAGCCGCTTGATGGACCAGCCGTCCGCCATGAAGGTGCTGGCTAGGTGATCCAACAGCAGGGGATGGCTCGGCGGCTGCCCCATCGCGCCGAAATCGTCCACGGTGGGGACCAAGCCCCGGCCAAACATGTGATGCCATAGGCGATTGACCATGACCCGCGCTACCAGCGGGTTATCCTCCGCGACCAGCCGCTGGGCGAGTCGCATCCGGCCACTCCCTCGCCCAGAAATTAGCGGACCTTCACCATCAAGGACGGCGATCGACCTTCGCGTCACTGGCGTCGCGGCGAGCTGCCGGTGACTGCCTCGAATATGCACGAACTCGTCTTCACCACTGCCGTCGATGAGCGTTAAGGCGGGAGTTGGCTCGGGGATTGTCGCCTCGATTTCCTCTCGCCGGGCTTGGAACTCGCGAAACGCCGCTTGAAGTTTCGCGCCGGCTGCCACATCCATGTCTCCCAACTCTTCGTGCGCCAGCCACCAATTCACGAGTCGGGCGTCGGCGGCTGAGCAGGATGAGTCCATTTCTCCGGAAACCGCTCGGCTGATGGCATCGGCCAATATCTGCCGCCAATTCACCGCCAGTGCCGCCAGGTCATTGACGGCGGGTTCGCGCATTAGCGAGAGAGTCTCCGGATGAGCCGTCACTTCCGCAGGCGGTTCGTCCGCTCCAAATTGGATCCGGCTCAGTTCGAAATTTTCCAGAGGGGTGAATTCCACGTGCACTCGGTGGCCGATGTAATCCCGCACATTGTGCCCGAACCATTGGAATTCGTGATTCCCTTTCAGTTCCTGCTTCACGACGCCGTGTAGTGGTCCTGCCACGACGCGGTGGGAGTCGACCACCAGAAAAACCTTGGCATTGCCCCGATAGCGGTACCACAGCGTATCGCCGGCGACTTCGAACGTCCGCGTGCGGAGCATCCCCGAAAACTTCGCTGAAAGGTAATCACTGGCCGCCGCCGGCTCTTCGGCCAGCCAGCGTACGGCTTTTTCCGCGGAATCTCCAAAGAATACTTCTCCTGGCTGCCGGGGAGCATGCCCGAACCGCTGGCCGACGACGAGCCAATCGTCCGGTCCGGGTTGGGCATAGTCGAGGCTCACATCTTCGGGCGTGAAGTCGCGTTCCTGGCTGACGTAGTTGCGTTCCCCTTGTTCCACGGTCGCCACGACTTTTTGGTCTTTCGCCCGTTGCTTGACGGCTTCCAAGTCCGCTTGCCACTCCTTCAATATCTCTTCCCGCAAAGTGTCCAGCGCCTGGTGTTTATTCAGCCGTTGAGAAATCCGCGCAAAGGCATGCAGTGGATGGGAAGGATCACGCTCCGCATCGGCCAGTTGCCTGGCCCAGGTCTGGAGACGGACCGGATCCAATCCCTGGCTTTGAGCGGCCTCTTGAATCGCGGAGGAAGTTTCGTTTATCGCTTCTTCTTCGTCGGTCTGGAGGCCTTTGGAAAGACTCGAGAGTATCTCCAGTGCGGCGGTTAGATACTCTTCCGCACCCTTTAGCTGAGATAACTGGTATTCCTTCCAGGCGTCCAGGACTGTCGGCCCCTGTTTTTCACGCAACGATCCCAATGCTTCGGCAGCCGCCTGTTGGGCCACCGGATCGGAGACATCCGCCAGGTGATAACTCGAACTCTGGAGGAAACCGCAAAGCGCGTAGTAGTCCGCCGTGGTGATCGCGTCGAACTTATGGTCATGGCAGCGGGCACAGCCGATCGTCAGGCCCAAAAACGTTTTGGAAAACACATCGATCTGATTCGCCACGCGGTCCGCTTCGTCCCCGCGAATATCGACAGGACTGTGCGTCGCTTCCCCCAGGTGCCAAAAGCCGGTTCCTTGAATTGATTCGTTGGTCCGTAGGCCGGGATTCACTCGCGGCGGATCGACCAGGTCGCCCGCGATGTGCTCGGTGACGAATTGGTCATAGGTGACATCCGCGTTGAAGGCCCGGATCACGTAATCCCGGTAGCGATATGCCTCGGGGATGGCGAAGTCCTGCTCATGGCCCCGTGTTTCGGCGTAGCGGACCAGATCGAGCCAATGCTGGGCCCAGCGTTCCCCGTAGTGAGGAGAATCCAACAGCCGATCCACGACCCGTTCATATGCCTCTTGAGCATCATCGGCCAAAAATGCCTCGATGTCGGAAATGGTGGGGGGCAAGCCCGTCAAGGCGAACGTAACTCTCCGCAACCAAGTCGCTTTTTGGGCCTGCTCCGCAGGTGCCAGCCCCGCTTCTTCCAGCCGCGCCAAGATAAAAGCATCCAGCGAATCGGCGGGCCAATCCCGTTGGCCTACTTCCGGTGTGCCTGGCTGCGTGATCGACTGCCAGGCCCAATGATCCTCCTTGCGCTCCGCCAAGTCGAATTCTTCCCGAGTTGATTCCTCGGCCTGCGATTCGGTCCGCGGATCGGGAGCGCCTTCCGCGATCCATTTGCGCAGGATCTCGATTTCCCGCTGGGGCATCTTGGATTGTGGCGGCATCTGCAAGTCCGGGTCATCGTAACGGACGGCCCGCATGATCAGGCTTTCTTCTGGCTTGCCCGGGATGATTGCCGGACCTTGATAACCCCCTTCCTCCCAGCCGGCACGCGAATCGAGCCGCAAATCGCCTTCCAGGTCTTCTGCTTTCGCCGAATGGCATTCCTGGCAGCGGCGCACCAAGATCGGACGAACTTCCTGTTCGAAAAATTCGCGTTCCTCGGGCGATATGTCCTCGGCGGCAAAGGCCAAACTTGGCAGCCAAACGATGGTTAGCGCTGCTCTGAGCAGTGGCACACGGAGAAAGGCGGGCATGAATCTCCCCTCTCGAGGATAGGCGGGCAATTCTTCTAATTTACTCCATCAGCATGGTCGTGGCCATGTGTTCTTGTCCGTACTAAAGGACCACTTCGGGCAAGGCGTAACCTTCGGCCAAGGGGATCTCGACCGCGATGTTGACTTAACCGATTTTTCGATCCTGAAAGACAACTTCGGTCTCTTGGACGACGACTTCCTCGGGAAATTCTTCGGCGATTGAGTCAACCCCCGTTCGCCCTACGGAACGCACTACACGTCACGTCGTGCGACACGCCGACCGTGGACTTCCAATTGGCCGGCGGAAAGCCAGCGCAAAACCGTGGGATACGCCCGGCACTCCGCCTCGAATACCCGGGCCGCTAGCGACTCGGGCGTGTCGTCATCCCGCACGGCCACCGTTTCCTGGTGGATAATCGGCCCGTGGTCGTATTCGTTATCCACGAAATGGACCGTACAACCGGACACCTTCGCCCCGAATTCGAGCACCGCGCGATGCACGCGGGCTCCGTAGTACCCTTGCCCGCAGAAGGCGGGGATCAACGAGGGATGGATGTTGAGCACGCGGTTCGTGAAGTCGTCAGGAATCTCGACGTGCTTGATGAAGCCGGCCATAAGGACGTAATCGACCCGTGCTTCACGGCAAGCCGCGAAAATCGCGGCGCTCAACTCCTTCGAGGAGCGTCCCTGCGCGGGGAAAACCTGGGCCGGGATTTCCGCCGCCCGGGCGAATTCCAAACCACCTGCCTCGGCATGGCTGGAGATGACCAGTTCCACTCGCGCGGGTAGCCGGCCCGCGGAAATCTCATCCAGGAGATTCTTCAGAGTGCGCCCAGTGCCCGAAATCAGCACGGCCAAGCGGAGCGGTTCGATCATTGCTCGCCGTCCGCTGAGGAAGCCGATTTTGCGTCCGAAGTTTTCGCGGTGGAAACGGCCAAATAGAGCTCCGCCGTTCCGTCCCCGACTTTGATTTCCTTGGGCTCCACGTCCGGTAGCGCCTGGCTATCAAGTTCGGTAGCCAAGGTTTCGCGCCTTACGTAATCGGACCACTGGTCCAATGCCTTGGTCAACTTCGGATCCGTCGCAACGACGCCGAGGAGAATGCGGTCCGTATATTCAAGTTCTCGCCGTTTCCGTTCACTTTGCACGAAGTGCACAAAATCACGAACGAGGCCCTCTTCCAATAACTCCTCGGACAACTCCGTGGAGAGAATCACCACGCAATGATGGCCCTGGGCAGCCGCCCACCCCTCTTTGGCTTGCAAACGGATCTGCACATCGTCCGGCGTGAGTGTGACGTCGCCATCGGGCAACGGCAGCGTGATTTTTCCCTCGTTTTCCAGATCATGATGAAGCTGCTGCGCATCCGCCTGATCGAGCGCTTTGCGGACTAGGGGGAGCCGCTTGCCCAAACGCGGTCCGAGCACCTTTAAGTCGGGCAGGATTTGATAGGAAATGTACTGGTCCGCGTCCTGAATGAATTCTACTTCCTTGACATTCAGTTCCTCACGGATCAGGTCCGCGTGGCTTTCCAAGTCGGCCTGCTGGCTGCGGTCGGCCAGGACGATCTCCACCTTGGCCAGCGGCTGCCGCACTTTGAGCTTGGCTGACATCCGCGCGCTGCGTCCCAAGGAGACGACGTCCCGGACAACCGCCATGAGTTGCGAGAGTTCTTCGTCGACGACTCGTGGCGGGCTTTCCGGAAAGTCGCACAGATGCACGCTTTCCCGGACGCTTCCCGGAAATTGTGAAACAGCCAAATTTCGCCAGATGGTTTCCGCCAGGAACGGCACGAACGGCGCGACCATGCGGCTGGTGACCAGCAGGGCTTCGTACAGTGTCCAGTAGGCGTCGAGTTTGTCTTGGTTGTGTTCGCTACTCCAAAACCGGTCCCGACTGCGGCGCACGTACCAGTTGCTCAGCCCATCGACAAAGGCCGTGATGTGTCCGCACGCGGCATAGCTGTCATAATGGTCCATGCGGTCGGCCACCAGCGCGGCAGTTTTGTACAACTCACCGAGGACCCAGCGGTCGAGTTCCACTCGCTCAGCCACTGGGCGGTAGCCTTCGGCTGGCGCGAGTTCGTCCGACTCCAGTTGATCCAGCGAACCAGCCAGGAGCTTTCCCGGTTCGAAGTGGTCGATGTTGGCATAGATGATGAAGAAGCTGTAGACATTCCAGATTCGCAACAGGAAATCGGGAATGCTTTCCTTGATAGCTTGCTCGCTGTAGCGGATGGCCGTCCAAGGGGGCTGGTTCGCGAAAAAGTACCAGCGGAGTGCGTCGGCTCCGTACTTGTTGAGAATCTCCTGCGGCTCGCGATAATTCCGCTTGCTTTTGGACATCTTCGCCCCGTCCTCGCCGAGCATCAGTCCCAAGACGATGCAGTGCGCGAACGGGTGAGGCCATGCCGTGAGCGGGCGGTCCGTATCCTGGGTGTCATTTTCATCACCGAATAGCAGCGTGCTAATCGCGAGTTGGCTGTAGAACCAGCCCCGCGTTTGGTCGAGCGCCTCGCTGATAAAGTCGGCGGGAAACTGCTGTTGGAATTTCTCCCGACCGGTATGTGGATACCCCCACTGCGCGAAGGGCATCGCGCCGGAATCAAACCAGCAATCGATCACGTCGGGCACGCGCCGCATCCGCTTGCCGGAAGCCTTCGGCGAGTCGTAGGTGACGGCGTCAATGTACGGTTTGTGGACCTTGAGATGGTCCGACAGTTCCGGATTTTTCTGTTTGGCTGCCTGCCAAACTTCCGTGCCTTGGACTCTCGGTTTGGCGAGCAGTTCGTCGTAGCTGGCAATCGCCTCGGCGTGTCCTGTTTCTTCGCAGACCCAAATCGGCAAGGGTGTCCCCCAATACCGCTCTCGCGAGAGAGCCCAATCGACATTGTTCTCCAGGAAGTTGCCGAAGCGGCCATGCTGGATATGACCGGGATACCAGTGGATCCGCTCGTTATTGGCCAGCATTTTGTCCTTGTATTGCGTGGTCCGCACAAACCAACTTCGTCGCGGATATTGGATCAGTGGGTCTTCCTCGGCCCGCCAACAGAAGGGGTAGTCGTGCAGGTACTGTTCTTGGTGGAACAATCGTCGCTGGTCGCGGAGCGCACGGACGATTTCCTTGTCCGCATCCTTAACCCATTTGCCTTGGTAATCGGGGGCTTCGCTGGTGAATTTTCCGTCGGACGCCACCGCACAAATCAACGGTGGACCTTCGCCGTCCACGAAGCGCTCCTGCTCCGCTAGCAAGATGTCGTAATCAACCTCGCCAAAAGCGGGAGCTTGATGGACAATGCCGGTGCCGCTTTCGACGGTCACGAAGTCGGCCGCCACGACGCGCCAAGCCAGCGGTTCGGTGCCGCCCGACCGAAGCTTCCCCGTCTGGTCCCCATGTTGCGCGTAATAATAAGGGAAGGGAGGCTCATAGCGCCGCCCAATCAAATCACGCCCAGGGAGTGTGCCCAGGACGCTCCATTCCCGTTTGGCTTTCGCCGCGACCTGTTCCACCAAATCTTGGGCTAGTAATAAAATTTCGCCCGACTCCGTGTCTTTGACGCGGGCGTAGGTCAATTCCGGGTGCACCGCCGCGAACTGATTACTAGGAAGTGTCCAGGGCGTGGTCGTCCAGACGAGCAGCGATTCTCCGGGCTGGTCCACCAGAGGGAATCGTACGAAAACACTCGGATCCGCGACTTCCCGATATCCTTGGCCGACTTCTCCGGAGCTGAGCGCGGTTCCTCCTTGCGCCCACCACCACACGATCTTATATCCTTGATAGAGCAGGTCGCGCTCGAAAAGATTCTTCAGCGCCCACCAAACGCTTTCCACGTAACTCTGATGGTAGGTGACATAGGCTTCTTCCAGGTGAATCCAAAACCCGATTCGCTCGGTCAAGCGTTCCCACTGGCGCGTGTAGCGGAACACGCTTTCCATGCAGCGATGGATGAAGGGCTCGACCCCGAAGGCTTCGATTTCCTCCTTGGAATGGATGCCCAGTTCCTTGCAGACCTCGACTTCCACGGGGAGCCCATGCGTATCCCAGCCCGCCTTCCGCTCGCAGAGGTATCCGCGCATGGTTCGGTAACGAGGGAAGAGATCCTTGATAGCCCGCGTCAGGCAGTGGCCAGGATGGGGAAGCCCATTCGCGGTTGGAGGGCCTTCGTAGAAGACAAATCGTGGGCCATTGGCGCGCTGCCGCAACGATTTGTCGAATATGCCTTTATCCGACCAAAATCGGGCGATGTGTTCTTCCAATTGCGGGAAGCGAACGGAACTTTCGACCGGTTCGAACATGGTCCAGGGCAGTCCATGAAGAGTAGGTGATCAATTCGAAGGGTGGCCCAAGAAGTAAATCACGCGGCGCCGGATTTTTCAATCGCCGCTGATCACGGGCAACCAGAAGGAGACATAGCCCGAGGAGCAAGTTCGGTACCCTAAGCCAGCTTCATGGTGCCATGACTCAGGTGGCAAGATTTTCAGATAGCGCGGTCCGTTCTTCCTCGATGCACCGCGATACGAGGTGTCGGAGCTTGGGCTCGGCTTCTGCTGCCACGGCCAGGATTTCCTCCACATGGGCTGGCTGGAGGGCGTCTGGGAGGCACATGTCCGTGATCACCGACAAACCCAGCACCCGCATCCCGGCATGCACCGCCACCAGGACCTCGGGAACCGTCGACATGCCGACAACATCGGCGCCAATTGTCCGTAGAAAGCGATATTCGGCCCGGGTCTCCAGGTTTGGGCCTGTCACCGCGACGTACACGCCACGGTGGGCCACGATATTTTCTTTTCGCGCGATTTCCAAAGCACGATCGACGAGCAGTGGGTCGTAGGGACGGGACATATCCGGAAAGCGAGGACCGAGCCGCTCGTCGTTTTCCCCGATCAGAGGGTTTCCGCTCATCAGATTGATGTGGTCATCAATGACCATGATATCGCCGCAGCGGTAATTCGGATTCATCCCGCCGCAGGCGTTGGAAACGACCAACAGTTCAGCCCCCAGGGCCTTCATGACCCGCACGGGAAAGGTGATTTGTTGGTAGGTGTATCCTTCGTAGGCGTGAAAACGCCCTTCCATGGCGATCACGGGAACGCCGCGCAGTTTCCCGCAAATCAGATTTCCGGCATGGCTGATCGAAGTAGAACGAGGAAAATGAGGAATGTCTTCATAGTCGAACGTCGCATCCGCTTGAATTTCCTCGGCCAAGCTTCCTAAACCGGTACCCAGGATGATGCCGGCATGGGGTTTCGTATTCCACTGGTTGCGGACGTATTCGGCGGCGGAGTGGATATCAAAGAAGTAATCACTGGCCATCAACTACTCCTTTTCATCCGTCTCAACTTCCTGCTTCCCTTGGCCGGAGTTCGCGCCAGTGTCCGGTTTTTCCCCGTCACTTTCGAATTCCGCTTCCAATTCCCGCAGGAATTCGTCGTCATCTTCGAAGTCGTCATCAAAGTCTTCGTCGAAGTCCTCTTCATCGAACTCGGCATCCTGGGAAGCGATGACTTCCGCTGCGGAGAATGCGGAGCCTGTAGGGGGGTCGCCATACTCGTGTGGAAATTCGGTACGGACTGAAATCGAACGGTTTTCTGTTTGGGACATCGCGCTAACTCCGTGATTGTGGGATCGGTGACCGAGAATCGCAGCAGGGCGAACGTCGTGTTTCAAGTTCCACTTATGGCGTAATGGCGTGTTTGCCGGGACGAACGAGTGAAGGAGCTGGGAGATCAAGGCCACCAAATGATCGTGAAGCTACGCCGACGGCTCGTAAAGCTCGCTCCGTGGTGCATCGCTGGATTTGGCTTCCGCGCACAAACGGTCCAAGGCGCTGCCCATGTCGCGAACAAGCGATTCCAAGCGTTTGCCGCGCAAGTGCGACCAATCCGGAGCCGGAGTGATTGGTCCATCGTATTCCATTTCCTGGAGCATACGCAGGGTCCCCACGAGATCCACCGTTCCCGTTTCGCCGGGAAGGAGTCGGTCCTTTTCCTGCAAGGAGTCCGCGGGCTGATCCGCCGGTGCGTCGGCAAGCTGGACACAGACAATCTGCTCGACGGGGAGCCCCCGAATTTTTTCCAGATCACCACCACCGACGTATATCTGCCAGGGATCTAGGCAAAGCCCGACATTCGAAGAGCCGACCATCTGAATCAGGGTCAATACCGAGTCCAAATTGGCCAGGAATTCAAAGGCTTTGCCTTCACGCAGATTCTTCGGGGCGTGAAATTCCAGCCCCAAGCGAATCTCATGCGGCTCCAGCACGCCCGCGATTTCGTTGAGCCGTTCGCGATGTTGTTCAAAATTTTCGTGGTAGGGTAGCTCGTCGTGAAAGGGTACCAGCGACAAGACGCTGCGTTTGCAGCCCAATTCCGCGGCGAGTTTGGCGATGTCCGCCAGGTTGATCAATTCGGACTTGAAAGCGCCGGGTTTGGTCGTCAGCTCAATCGGTAGGCGAAAACTGCCAAATTTGAGTTTCGCACTCTTGAGCAGCCGCCGCGCTCCATCGAAGCCCTTTTTCTCCACCTGCTCCTTGAATTCCAGGATGTCGACATCGATCCCCTTGAATCCATGAGTGAGCGCCAGCTCAATGGCTTCGCTCCCCTGGTTGGAGATCCGCATCCCTTGGGTATTGAGATTCCTGAACATTCAATTCTCCGGGATTTATTCGTGTAACCCACGCAAGATGCTGGCGTGGGAAGCGTGGCGGCTTGCAATCACGTCGAGAGGGGCCTTCAAGGCCGGTAACCGGATTATGGCGTAATCGACCCTCCAGTCAAATGGCTGAATGGCCCGTCAAGATGGACCACTTGTTCTTTTTTCAGCGGCTTTCGAGGTGCCAGGGGCCTTCGAATCAAATATCGATCGGCCAACTCATCGACATGGACCCGATTTTGGTGGCTTTCGACTTTTGGTAGAAATAGTCAACATGAGAGGCACGGACCTCGAGGTGAATATCGGCGAACACTTGGCCGTTTGCTTCGATGCTCCCGGACCGTGACATCCGGGTTCACTCTCCTGGAGCTAATTTGGAAATCACTCGCCATCCCCCCAGAACATTTCGAACCTGCACCCATGCCCAAAGAAAAGCCTTCCAAGAACCTTTGGCTCGTGAAAAGTGAGCCAGACTGTTTCTCCATTCAAGATCTGGCGGATGCGCCGGACCAAACGACCTGCTGGGATGGGGTGCGTAACTATCAGGCACGCAATTTCATGCGTGACGGGATGAAAAAAGGGGATCGAGTACTGTTCTATCATTCCAGCACCGATCCCGCCTCGATCGTGGGGGTCACGGAAGTGGTAAGGGAAGCCTACCCCGATCACACCGCTTGGGACCCTAGCGAAGGGCATTACGACCCGAAAGCTTCGCCAGAAAATCCTATTTGGCAGATGGTCGATCTGCGGCTGGTGGAGATTTTTCCCGTCCCTTTGACACGGGACATGTTGCGCGAGGAGCCTACACTTCAAGAGATGGAGCTACTGCGGCGAGGTTCCCGCTTGTCGGTACAACCGGTCACCAAGGATGAATTCAAGACCGTGTTGCGGTTATCACGAAAACTCGCTCGGTCGGTCGACACGGCGGAGGGTTGAATGCGTCCGTCCAAGCCGGACGGAGCGTTACGACGCGACGAATATGGCACGCACAGCGAGATGAAAATCACATTCGTGATGCCGAAGGTAAATATGGCCGGGGGAATCCGCGTCGTGGCCATGCACGCCGAATATTTGCAGCGTCGTGGCCACGATGTGTTCGTGATCTCGACCGGTCCGCGACGTCCCTCCTGGAAGGAACGATGCCGAAGTTGGGTCAAGGGGACCCCACCACCGACGGGCACTCGGCCCACGCACTCGCATTTTGACGATCTGGCAATTTCACATCGTGCGCTCTCCCGATGGCGGCCCATCACCGATGCCGATGTCCCCGATGCCGATGTGGTCGTGGCAACATGGTGGGAAACGGCGGAATGGGTTGCCGCTCTGTCGCCGAGCAAAGGCGCGAAGGCTTACTTCCTGCAAGGGTACGAGGTGGATGTCCTGGGCAATGACGAAGAGATTGCCAGGTTAAAAGCCACTTGGTCCTTGCCCCTGCGGAAAATCGTCGTCGCACAATGGTTGCAACAGATCGCGCGGGACGAATACGGCGATAACGATGTGGCCTGCGTTCCCAACGGTGTGGACGCGCAGCGATTTTTCGCGCCATCGCGGGACAAGCAGCAGGCGCCCACGGTGGGCTTCGTCTTTTCCACCGCGCCAATCAAAGGGAGTGACATCGCCCTGCGTGCTTACCATCGAGCTCGGCAAACCATCCCGGAGTTGAAATTGGTCGCATTTGGTGCGCAGCATCCCACCGAATCGCTCGCGCTGCCGGAGTCCGCCTCTTTTACCTACCGGCCTCCCCAAGATCGCCTGAAGGATTTCTATGCGAGCTGCGATGCCTGGCTGTTCGCGAGCCGGCGAGAAGGATTTGGGCTGCCCGTCCTGGAAGCCATGGCCTGTCGCACGCCAGTCATCGCGACACCTGCTGGCTGTGCTCAAGACATGTTGCGGGATGGAGGAGGAATCCTCGTGGAGCCGGAAAACGCGGAACAAATGACGGAAGCGATCCTCCGTGTTTGCCGCATGTCCGGCGCCACGTGGCGCGATTTGTCACAACGTGCTTATGCCACGGCGTGTAAGCACACCTGGGAACATGCGGGGCAGCTTTTTGAAGCTGCCCTCATGGCGCTTGTCGAAAGAGTAAATGACTCACAGCCTCGCCCGCCTGTACATGGCTCCCAGGCCATTTGATCGCCAAAATATCCAGCGCGAAATCTTGGCCCAGGCTTCCGCGCCGAGCGATGAAACCACATCTGTTGATCATTCAAAGCGAAGTGCGCCCCCTCCTATACAACCATGTCAAATGATCGCCTCGCCTGGCTGAAAGCCGCGCTGCATGATTGGGACCATCGCGGACTGCGGCGGCGGACAACTCGCCGTGACACACCGCAAGGCCCCGTCATCACGCTGGACGGCCGGGAGTTGGCTAACTTTGGATCCAATGATTATCTCGGCCTGGCCAATGATGAACGCTTGGTTCGGGCAGCAAGGACTGCCCTCGTATCCGAAGGTTGGGGGGCCGGCTCTAGCCCCCTCATCTGTGGCCGGGCGGTTGGGCATGATGCCCTGGAGCGAGCGCTAGCCGAGTTCGAGGGGACCGAGGCAGCGCTGCTGTTTCCGAGTGGTTTCGCGGCCAACATGGGCACCATTCCCGCTGTGGTTGGCCCGGGGGACGCGATATTTTCGGATGCCTTAAACCACGCCAGCCTCATCGATGGCTGCCGGCTTTCCCGAGCCGATATTCACATTTATCCGCACCGCGATACGGAGTACTTGGAAAAGCTGTTCAGCGAAAACCCCGCGCGACGCCGCATGATCGTGACCGATTCTTTGTTTAGCATGGAAGGGGACATCGCTCCGCTCCGCGACTTGGCTGACCTGGCCAAACGCTGGGAGGCGATGTTGATGGTCGACGAAACGCATGCCACCGGTGTCTTCGGATCCCATGGCAGGGGCCTGTGCGAAGAGCTTGAGGTCGAAGCCGATGTGGACATTCGGATCGGCACGCTAAGCAAGGCTTTTGGATGCATCGGCGGATTCGTCTGCGGAAAGCAAACTTTGATCGACTGGCTTTTTCAGAAAGCGCGCCCGTATGTTTTTTCCACGGCCTTTCCCGCCATGGCAGCCGAGGTGGCGGTCACCGCGCTGGACATCGTGCGGAGCGAACCGAGACGAAGAATTACTCTGCTCGACAAGGTCGCCAAGACGCGTGAATATTGGCGGAATTTGGGGTGGGATGTCGGTGACTCCGAGAGCCAAATCATCCCCCTACACATCGGCGACTCAGCCAGGGCCATGAACCTGGCTGAGTATTTGCGGAACCAAGGATGCTTTGTCCCGGCGATTCGACCACCCTCGGTCCCGGAGGGGCAGGCGCTACTGCGAGTCAGCCTGTCGGCGGCCCATACGCCAGACATGCTGGGACGACTGACGGAGGCGCTCGCTGCCGCTCCAAGGCAAGGATTGTAAGGAACCACCTGTTCTAAAAACACCGGCGGCAAACCTGTTATTCGTGCCGCAGGGCTTCGATGGGATCCATGCTAGCCGCACGCATCGCAGGGTAGAGGCCAAATACCACGCCCACCGCGACCGAAATACCGAACGCCAGCGGAATCGACCAGGAGACGACGATCGGGTGGATATCTTGCACCACTTCCGGCAGGGCTTCCATCGTGGCGGGCGCGGCGCGTTGCACCATGTAACGCAACCAAGAAACCATCGGCCCGCAGGTGAGCCCGCCCAGGATTCCCGTGGCTCCGCCCACCACCGAGAGCACGACCGTTTCAATGAGAAACTGCCGAGTGATGTCCTTCTGTTTAGCGCCCAACGCGCGA